>CANMKA010000032.1 GCA_947498355.1 uncultured Paraglaciecola sp.
AGCTAAAAGATCTTGTGAGTTATCAAGTTTCATATGAACAATAATAGTGAGCAATCCATGACAGTATTAGATCATAAGTCACTACTTATTGGTATAAGCTTGGAGAGCCTTCATCTCGATAGTTGGGTCGGCTCGGAGGGCGAAGACCTTGCGTCTAACGCAACTGCATTCACTTATCTTGGAAATGCCGGAGTCGCTCGTAAACAAGTTCACCGTTTTGTACGCTAGATAACGATATTTTAATGAAAATCAGCCTAGCTAAATGAATGCTGTGTTTATTTGATTCCAATTCCTCAAATCTTCGTATATTTTGATATTATTCAATGATTTGAAATACATCAGGAGTAATTATGGAGCAGTTTGCCCATATTTCAGTAAGTGATACCAAAGCGAAGATTGAGCATGGTGGTGTGAAAATTGTAGATATTCGAGACGATGCATCTTATCAAAGTGCCCATATAGAGAATTCGACACATTTGACCAATGGCACCTTGAACCAATTTGTTTCTGATAACGATTTTGACACTCCTGTGGTGGTGGTCTGTTATCACGGGCATAGTAGCCAACAGGCGGCGCAGTTTTTGATTCATCAAGGCTTTGAGGAGGTATACAGCATGGATGGTGGATTCGAAGAGTGGCGTAAAGTTCAGCCATTTGTTTCTGACTCGAGGGGGAGTTAGCACTTGTCTGACTCCGTAAAGTTGGTGGGTTTTACTAAAGAGCAGCCTGCCAGATTACTGGTTCATTATCTTTCCACGCAAGGCATTACAGCTAATTATCAGTTTAACGACAATGATTATCCCCATGTCGTTTTAGTTAGTGCCAAAGATGAGTGTCTAGCGAAAGAAATCACTGAAGAATTTATTCTTAATCCTAACGACACCAAATATCAGGTCAGTGCATGGGACTCCGCAGACGTAGTCAATTTGAGGCCTATGGAAGGTGTGTCGTTTGCTGGCATTGCACACCAGTTAAGACATGCACCTGTGACTGGTGCAGTATTGGTTGTCTGTTTGATGGCTTTCGTTCTTGGGAATCTTGGTATTTCTACGCCTTACGACTGGTTACACATTGAGCCTTTGTCAGAGCTATCTGAAAATGGAGAGTGGTGGCGATTAATTGGCCCTGCCTTTATCCACTATTCCTTACTGCATATCGTATTTAATTTACTTTGGTGGTGGTCCCTTGGACAGCAAATAGAAGCCCGATTTGGTCGACTTGGCTTGATAGGTTTATTAGTCTTTTCAGCAGCGCTTTCCAACTTAGGGCAGCTTTTAGTCAGTGGGCCTAATTTTGGTGGTTTGTCTGGTGTAGTCTATGCGCTAGTAGGCAGCGTATGGTGGTTTGGCTGGCTGAAGCCTAAATGGGGCTTGGGGTTACCTAAACCCATCATTGGTTTTATGCTTGTTTGGTTGCTAATTGGGTATATGGACGTATTGCCAGTCAATATGGCAAATACAGCCCACGCGTTAGGCTTAGTATCAGGCTGTATATTTGCTTGGCTATTAAGTACTTTTAGCTCTGATGATAAAGGTAACTCGTAAAGATTACGTCTCGTATCATAGGGTTGCCTGTTTCTCTTTTCATGAGTTCTTTGAATCGATCTAAGCAGCTGCGACGAATATCTTCTCTGCCAGTTAGTGATATAATTTTGCTTTCTGGCTGACGACCTAATACTTCGATGGCTGCAGCACGGATTAAGGCAGAATGATGTTCTGCAGCCTCTAGATAATCCGCGTCTTCGAGCATGAGTTCCATTGATACACGAACAAAGCCTAGCTTCCGAGCCGAAGGACCGAGGAAGTTAGTGACTACCTCTGGCTCAATACTAAAGTACGCATAATTTTTTCGCTCTCCTTCTTGGCCAATAGCAATCGCTTGATAGCCAAATATCAGTATAACGCCAGCGAGCCATTGCCTATATCTATTCATAAGTTAAACCTTATTTAATGAAGTCAAAGAAGTGAAACATGCTTGTCCTTTTAAAATATACCTCCTTCCTTTAGTCTTTCAACCTATCTTGTTACTATTCTCTGGTTTTTAACGAATTAGCGCATTGCCTTGAACTTTAATCTACCCTTTCCCATTGATTTAGAAGCCCAGTGGCTTAAACCGTCTGAATTGTCGATTGCCGATCCTAATATCAGTGATTGGTTATTTCATACAGAGTCGTTAACGGAAAGGTTAGTAGCGCATACCAAGCGTTTTACATTACAGTTAATTGGCGAGCAGTCGGGCTTTGCTCAGCTTCATGAAATGGCATTGTTGAGCGATGACCCACAAGAACTGGATCCTCAATCTTGGATATGCAGAGAGGTATTATTACTCGGTGATAACCAGCCTTGGGTATTTGCTCGGTCAATTATTCCAGCAGAGCTTTGGCAGGATTCATTTAACGACTTACACACTCAGCCACTGGGTCAACGGCTTTTTACTGATCCGAGATTTCAGCGACAGCCATTCGAAGTGAGCCATTTACTTGTGCCCAATCCTATTTTTGAAAAACTAAGCTTAGGGACTGATTCAGAATTGTGGGCCCGTCGTTCAATCTTCTTATTTAATCAATACAAGATGTTGGTGTGTGAGGTTTTCTTGCCTGACTCTCCTATCTTCTCTCCAATGATTGAAAAGTAATATAGGTCTATATCAAATGATTCAACCAAATTCTGCATATTGGCGTTTGATGCGTTTGGACAAACCCGTTGGCATTTACTTACTCCTGTGGCCCTGTTTATGGGCCTTATGGATAGCTGCCGAAGGCATACCAAACTTGCATGTACTTAGCGTGTTTGTGGCTGGAGTGGTACTAATGCGCTCGGCTGGGTGCGTAATTAATGACTTTGCTGACAGAAAAGTTGATGGTGCTGTGACAAGAACGTCTACTCGGCCTTTAGTGACTAAGGAAGTTAGCAGTAAACAGGCATTGGTTTTGTTTATTAGCCTAATATTGATCGCATTTGTATTAGTGTTAACCCTCAATTGGCAAACCGTTTTAATGTCGTTTGGTGCTCTGGGTCTAGCCACCCTATATCCGTTTATGAAACGTTACACCCATTTGCCTCAATTGGTGTTGGGTGCCGCGTTTAGTTGGTCTATCCCTATGGCATTCGTTGCTTTGGGTAAACCACTATCGTGGCATGTCTGGGCCTTATATCTGGCTAATTTAACTTGGACAGTGGCATACGATACTTATTACGCTATGGTCGACAAAGAAGATGATTTAAAAATTGGCATTAAGTCGACGGCGATTCTTTTTGGTCGTCACGACTTTCTCATTATTGGATTATTACAAGCAGTCACCTTACTTTTACTAGGGCTGGTTGGTGTCGATCTAGGCTTACCTTTTGTTTACTTTTTGGGCTTGGTTGGTTGTACGTTACTCTTTATATATCAGAGAGTCATTACCCATGGTCGTTTACGAGAAAGGTGTTTTCACGCCTTTTTGAATAATAACTGGGCTGGGTTAATAGTAGCGGTAGGCATAATAGTAAGTTATATCTAGGGCTTGTTTATCCTTTTTGTAAACGTATAGCCTAAGCCTAGATCGACAGACCTCAATCTTTGTGTACAAGCCTTAAAGTACATTCTATAGTAGCTTTATGCTTATTAATGAATGATTTAGCCTAGTGGATCCTATCGAATTTCCTATTTTAACTAGTCAGCGCCTTAAACTCGACTCCTTAACTGAGCTTGATATTGATGATGTATTTGCCATCTTTTCTGATCCTAGGGTGATTGAACACTATGATGTGGAAAAATTCAGAGATAAGCGTGAAGCCAAAGAGTTAATTGATTACTTTGCTCAATTGCATTCGCGTAATGGGGGGATTCGATGGGCCATACGGCATATTGAGTCCGGTGAGTTTATTGGCTCTTGTGGATACAGTAATTGGAACCCCTTCGACCACTCAGCGGTAATCAGCTATGAGCTAGGGCCTGCTTATTGGGGCAAAGGTTATGCAAGTGAAGCCTTGAGTCGTATTATTAATTACGTATTTAATTCTGACTTCCAATTCTATGTACACCGCATCGAAGCTTTGATTTTACCTTCAAACCAAGCATCAAAAGACTTAGTCATGAAGCATCATTTCGAGTATGAAGGGACGCTAAAAGAAAAGTGTTATTGGAATGGAGCATTTCATGACATGCAAATGTTTGGGTTACTCAGGAAAAACTGGTCAGCATAGGGACTTTCAAGCCAGTATTAGACCTTAGACTGACTAGCCTGATGTGCCCCATTGGCTACAAATCTAAGTTGAAGCTTAACACGTTGAGCAACCCGCTTTTTTTGTTCATCGGATGCATCTAGGGCTTCTGCTCCAGCACTAAACACTAGTTTAACCATAGCTTCGGCTTGTAGGTTTGCGATTTTATCTGGTAAGCCGGTGGTGGCAATTGTGTAATCGGTGAGTTCTACATTAAAGTGTTGAATTTCACGCAAAACAGCGGCCCTAAAAGCCATAGATGTTCCAGTATGCTCTCGGAGCAACAAACGAAAAACGTTGTTGTTGGCAGTGATAAACTCCATGAAGGTATCAACTGAGGTGCTGATCACACCGCCGCCTGAGGCTATCCGCAAGCGAGCTTGGCGCATTAGTTGACGCAGTGCTAAGCCTGCTTCATCTACTAATGTCAGACCTAATTCGTCTATGTCTTTGAAGTGGCGATAAAATGAGGTCGGAGCAATGCCTGCGGCTCTAGCGACTTCGCGAAGGCTGATACTCGATAAGCTGCGCTCTTCGTCGAGCAGTGAGAAAGCGGCTTCGATTATTGTACGACGGGTGCGTAATTTTTGTTCTTGGCGGCTCACAATCTACTCTCAGATAACAAATTTTTGCAGTTTACCCGATTAACCTTATAGCACTTAGTCATTGATCCCTCCCTTAGTCGAGGCCCTAGTATAATACCAATCTGCCTTGATATGTAATCTGGATAATAACTAGCACTCTGGGGCTATTTGTTATTACCACAGTTATGGGCTGCTATTTTAAAAACCTAAAGAACGCCTGCTGGCAACTCCTTACGCCCAAAGGCGTGACGTAAACCTTCAATCTGGGTAGATGATATACCAAGTTTGACTTGCGTAAATTTGCCTTGGTCGTAAAATTGCGTACACCTGTAAGCTCAAATGTACTTATTAATGAAAAAACCCAGTTTATTATTCGTCAATATCTCAGTGTTTGTTATCACAGGACTGATTGCTCTAGTGCTAGTGCCCTTTGAGGCCATAGTCCATGGTTTTGATCGTGCAGAGATTATTGCCTGTGTTTTTCTGATTTATTTTTCAGGTATGTCAATTACCGCTGGATATCACCGTTTGTGGTCGCATAAAGCCTACGAAGCTAACGGTCTAGTGCGAGCAGTGTTAGCCGTTGGCGGCGCTATGGCATTACAAAATAGTATTTTGCATTGGTGTTCTGATCACCGTATCCATCACAGACATGTTGATGACAATGAGCGCGACCCTTACTCAGCAAAAAAAGGTTTTTGGTACTCACACATTGGTTGGATGCTGCGTGACTATCAGCGCGAACGCTATTCTGATTACAGTAATTGCCGAGATCTGCAAAAAGATAAAATCGTTATGTGGCAACACAACCACTATCTGGCCATTATGTTAACCGCAAATTTTGGTATACCGATTCTATTGGGCTGGTTAAATGGCGATATCTGGGGCATGTTGCTGCTTGCTGGTGTGTTTAGATTAGTAGTGGTGCACCATGTTACCTTTTTAATCAATTCTTTAGCCCATATTTGGGGTAGGCAGCCTTATACAGATTCGAATACAGCAAAAGACAATGACTTAATCGCCTTTTTTACCTTTGGCGAGGGTTACCATAATTTTCACCATATCTTCGAGTATGACTACAGAAACGGAATTAAATGGTGGCAGTTTGATCCAACTAAATGGTTAATCAGAGGATTGGCGTTTTTAGGATGGACCAAAAACCTTAGGCGCTGCCCAGAGGAGCGCATCGAAAAAGCTAAAGTTGCCATGCAGCTTAAGCAAGCGCAAGAGCGCGCTTCATCTTTACATAATGCTGATGAGCTATTAGTGAAAATCCAAGCCGAGTATGAGTTACTAGCACAAAAAATGACCGAGTATTATTCTGCGAAAAAGCAGTTGATGGAGCTTAAAAAGCAATCGTTACAACGCAGTTACAAAAGCATGGAAATTTATCAAAAATACCAAGAATTAAAAACCAACTTAGCAGAGCAAAAGCAGGCTTGGTTAACCGTTAGGCGTGCTGACTTTGACCTTTTGTTGGCGAATTAAAAGGCTATTCGCTGTTCTGAGTTTTGGGTGTGTTAACAGAAAAGAGCAATATGACATTGCTCTTTTTTTTGCACCGCGCACCGTAAAATGAATGTGTAGAGTGGGTTTTAGTCTTGTTCTGTTTGCTTTTCTAGTTCGGCCAGCCTGGCTTCCATAGCTTCGAGTTTTTCTCTGGTGCGTATTAACACCTGACTTTGGATATCAAATTCTTCGCGGCTAACAAAGTCGAGACGGCTCAATTGCGCTTGCAGCACCTGTTTTACCTTAGTTTCCGCGCCTTCTGCCATGCTTTTAAGCTCGGGAGGAACCGAGTCAGTGATTTGCTTAGCTATTTCTTCCAATTTTTTAGGATTTATCATGGGGCAATTACTCCGTTTATTTAGTTGGCTTAAAAGGCAGAATTTCTTACAATCCTTGCCCCCTAACTCTCGTCTAAATAATTTAGCATGAAACTCAACTCAGGTCAGAACGAAGCAGTAAATTTTATTTCAGGCCCGTGCTTGGTTTTGGCGGGTGCTGGAAGTGGCAAAACACGAGTAATTACCAATAAAATTGCCTATCTCGTTAGGCAGTGTGACATGCCCGCTCGATATATTACGGCCGTAACTTTTACCAACAAAGCTGCCCGTGAAATGAAAGAGCGAGTAGGGCAGACCTTAGGTAAAAAAGAAGCAAGAGGCCTAAAGGTTTCGACCTTTCATACTATGGGGCTGAATATCATTAAATCTGAGGTTAAAGCCCTTGGCTTAAAACCCGGTTTTTCGTTATTCGACGACAAAGACAGCATGGCTTTGTTAAAAGACTTAACAGACGTCGAACTGGATGGTGATAAAGAGCTACTGAGTTTATTGCAAAGTCGGATTTCAAATTGGAAAAATGACCTTATCTTGCCTGAACATCTAAAAGGGCAATCGCTATCTGCGTCTGATGCTGAGTTTGCCGAGTTCTATCAGCGTTATTACAACCATTTGCGGGCATACAATGCGTTAGATTTTGATGACTTAATTTGCTTGCCTACTTTGCTGTTGCGCTCTAACGAGAGTATTAGGCAAAAGTGGCAAAACCGAATTCGTTATCTTTTAGTTGATGAGTATCAAGATACCAATACCAGTCAGTACGAATTGGTAAGGCTGCTCGTGGGTGAGCGCGCCAGATTCACTGTGGTAGGCGACGACGATCAGTCTATTTATTCGTGGCGGGGGGCACGACCACAAAACTTGGTGCTTCTGCAAAAAGATTTTCCGCAACTACGGGTGATCAAGCTAGAACAGAATTATCGTTCGTCTGGGCGGATATTACACTGTGCCAATATCCTTATTCAAAATAACCCTCATGTGTTCGAAAAACGGCTATTTTCAGAATTAGGCTACGGTGATGCCTTGCAAGTCATTGTCACTAAAAATGAGGAGCACGAAGGCGAAAGAGTCGTTGCAGAATTAATGGCCCATAAGTTTATGCAGGGCACTCAATATAAAGACTATGCGATTTTGTATCGAGGTAACTTTCAATCTCGTATTTTCGAAAAATTGCTGATGAACAACAAGATCCCTTATAAAATCAACGGTGGGATGTCATTTTTCGGCCGAGCAGAAGTCAAAGATATTATGGCTTACTTGCGTTTATTGGTGAATCAAGACGACGACAATGCGTTGCTACGAGTGATTAATACTCCAACTCGTGGTATCGGTCGAGTCAGCTTAGAGAAGCTTGGGAATTTGGCCAATCAATTGGGAACCTCTATATTTGCAGCAACCTTTGCACCGCAACTTCCCGAGATACTCAGCGGTAAAGCCCTAGCTTCGATTGAACAATTTTCGCGATGGATAGTTGAATTGTCTGACCGAGCGGTTCGGGGAGATTCTACTGCCGCTATCCGCGAGATGATTAAAGTGATTGGTTACGAAGAGTGGCTGTATGAGTCGAGTACCAGCCCTAAAGCCGCAGAAATGGCGATGGCAAATATTAGCACTTTGTTTGGTTGGATCACCGATATGCTTGAAGGTAACGAGTTAGATCCGCCTATGACCTTGCAAGAGGTAGTTAATCGTTTAATTCTGCGTGACATGATGGAACGTGGAGAAGATGAAAACGACGATGATCAAGTGCAGCTTATGACCTTACATGCCTCAAAAGGGTTGGAGTTCCCCCATGTGTTTATGGTGGGAATGGAAGAAGGTTTACTCCCTCATCAAACCAGTATCGATGAAGAGAATATCGATGAGGAACGTCGTTTAGCGTACGTAGGCATTACTCGCGCTCAGCAAACCTTATTTATGACGCTCGCGAAAGAACGTCGCCAATACGGTGAGGTAATTAATCCTGAACCCAGTCGATTTTTGTATGAGCTGCCACAAGATGATCTCGTTTGGCAGCATAAAAAAGTTAAACCTTCAGCGGAAGAACGAAAAAAGAAATCTGAACAAGGGATTGCTGCTCTACGTAATTTAATGAAGAAGTAACATCAATTGGCATAAGTAGGTACTTACTTAATCGTACTTTCTTTGATGTTGCATTCATACAATATGTAAAACTTGGTTAGTCTATTTTTGTGGGTGCAGCTAAAAATGTACCTTGCCCATATTCGCAACCGGACTCACGTAATATGCTTAGTTGGTCTTGCTTAGCTATGCCTTCTGCAATTAACTTAAATTTTAGGTGGCTTGAGATAGATAATACAGACTGAATGAGTTTCAGATTGCGCTCGGACCTAGGTAAGGTTTTAACAAAGTGGTTATCGACTTTCACATAGTCAAAGGGGTACGAATACAAGTAACTGAGTGATGCTAGGCCGCTGCCAAAGTTGTCTAATACTAAGGTAATGCCAGCGCGCTTTAAGGTTTTTATAGCAGGCAAAATAAACTGCGAACGTTTGTTTAACGAGTTCTCGTCAAACTCTATAACCAACTTAGTTGGATCAACATCGCATTCAATCAGTTGTTCAACCAACTGTTGGGCTAATGAGGTTTGTGTCAGGTGGTGAATCGATAGATTGATAGCGACTTTACGCACTTGCTGATCGGCTGAGCCATCTTTGTACTTGTGTAGTACATCACAAGCTTTACTGAGTAGGTATTTGTCCATCTCAACGGCCAATCCGCATTGCTCAGCAATTTGCCAATATTGCGCAGCATTAGCTGCAGCTGTTTTTTTATGTTGCCAACGTACCAAGCACTCATCATACAGTACTTGCTGATTGGTCAAATTAGTTACAGATTGCAAGTGAGTTTCGAAGGCTTGATTAGAAAGCGCTTGGCGGAATTCAGTTTCGATTTCTAGTTCAATCAGTAGTTTTTCGCGCATAGTGCTATCAAATACTACGTATTGACCTCTGCCTTGAGATTTTGCTTGGTACATAGCAGCATCGGCGTCGCGCAGCACTTCATCGGCTTTTTGGTAGCCACTCTCTAAGTAGGTAATGCCAATACTGGCACCAGAATACATATCTTTGTTATCAAGATTAAAGGGCTTAGCGATTGAACTGATAATACGGGCGGCTATTTCTTCTATGTCTTTAGCTGATTCAAAGTTATCGAACAAGACCACAAATTCGTCACCACCCAAGCGCGCTAAAAGGTCATGGGCACGGATACATGCATTAATTCTATTGGCGACTTCTTTTAAAAATTTGTCGCCTGCTAAATGGCCTAACGAGTCGTTAATTTGTTTGAAGCGATCTAAATCAATAAAGATCACCGCAAAATTGTTTTCTTGATAGCGACCTTTATTTGCTAAGGCCAATTCTAGACGACTATTGAACAATACACGATTAGCTAAGCCTGTCAGGGCATCGTGCTGGGCGTCGTACTCTAGTTGGCGCTGAGCTAACTTGCGCTCTTCAATTTGCTGTTGCAGAGAGTCGTTGGCGGTTCGTAGCTCTTCAGTGCGCTGTTTAACTTCAGCTTCTAGTTTGATGTTATAGGCTTGCAAGGCTTCGGCGGCTTGTTTACGGCTTAGGGCCACAGCAATGTGATGAGATACAAAGCGTAAAAATTCGAGATCTTTTAAGGTATATTTAGTGGTCTCACCATAGCTTTGCACGGCGATCACGCCCGAGATATTGCCGTCTACAATGAGCGGTGCACCTAACCAAGAACTCATTTCTTGGCAAAGGGCATCAGCTGCCGTCTCTGATACTTCGCCTCCCTTAACTAGTTCTCTAACGTTGCTAGGGTCAATCAGGCTAGCGCTGCCGTGACGAATAATGTACTCGGTTAAGCCCAACCCCATTGGCCGTGACGTGAAGTTATGGTGTGCTTCGTCTTTGTAATAGGGAAAGTCTAAGTAGTCAGTGTCTGTATTGACTGTTGCGACATAGCAGTTTGGAGCTTCGATTAGACGTGCCAGAATATCATGGATAGTTGCGTAAAAGTTGCTAGTGTCTTCATTAGCTGAGGCAGAGGCGGATAACTCAGATATTTCGAATAGGGCTTGTTGTAAAGATTCTACTTTTTGCCGTTCGCTAATTTCTTCTTGCAGCTCTTCGTTTATTTGGCGCAGCTGTTTTGTACGTTGGCGAATGGTTTTTTCGTTTAGTTCTCGATTTTTCACTCGGTCTACACAGTTCACAATATGCTGTGACGCAAACAGCAATACCTCGAGGTCTTCAAGAGTATAACGGATCTTGTCTTGATAATTCTGTACTGCAATCACCCCTATAATTTGCGAACCTCTTAACAGGGGCACCCCAATCCAGTCTGTAGGCATGGGGTTAAAGTGTTTAATCGATAATTCGGCCACACGCTGGGCTAGGTTTTCTTTGGTTAAAAATAACGGATTCCCAGTGCGCGTGATATAGCCAACCGCCGACTCTTTGAGTTGCTCGGCAGGCAGAGACGGTAAGTTAGGATCCGCGCATTCATCGACGAAGTATGCAAAGTCAATAACTTGGGTTTCTTCTTCGTAAAAGGCGACAAAAAAATTACTGGCAGATAAAAAGTTATTAATGATTTCTTGAATGGCAGGATAAAGATTAGAAAGCTCATTGATGGAGCTGGCGAGCTCAGATATTTCGAACAAAGACTTTTGCATCGCCTCTGAGTGTTGATACTTTTTGGTGATTTTTTGTAGTTGTGGAACTAGCTCTCTCAGCTCTTCCAGAGATAGTTGATTAGCATCATTGTTCGAATTCATTGATTTTATTACTTATTTTTATTAATGAAATGTCGCTTCCTAAAACCAAAAAAAGGCCACGTAAAGCGGCCTTTTAGCAAATTGTGACAGCTTGTAGGAATTATATTCCTTCAATCATATGCTCGATAGCTGCTTTAATGTCGTCATCTGAACAATCGCCGCAGGTACCCATAGGAGGCATAGCACCAACGCCATTGATGGCGTTTTTCCACACTACATCAAAGCCCTTTTCTAGTCTGGGAGACCAATCACCCGAATCTTGGAACTTAGGTGCACCCAATACGCCAACACTATGACATGCCACACAGGCTTTGTTATATATCTCTGCGCCAGAACGAGGCCCAGCAGAGTCAGATGCGGCCACTGCACCCGCAACATGCACTTGGCCAATAGGTTTGATGCGAGCTTTTATCTCGTCTTCCGTCATATCTTTAGTCTGAGCAGTAAAGCTCAAAACCACACCAAGGCACAAAGTTAAAAAAGACTTAAATTTCACGTAACTCTCCAAATCAGATTACTGCTATTTTTCCCAGCAAGGGATTTTCTCATAGAGCAGATTATAACCGCTAACGCGTTGTGAACAACCATTTATCCTAATCGACTTAATAATTAACCTGAATTCTGGATGACAACTTGCGTTTTCGAAGCAATTTTCTCCAATTACTGTGGAAAAAGGCGTGGCTGGTGGCTCTGAATCGCCTATAAAAATAGGCCATTCAGAGCACATAAGTGGCAGTGTGGAATACTAGTTTTGTTCGGTGTCAGTGGGTTTTTCAACATATATAGTGGTAAGCCCTTCTTTTTTTCTTTGCAAGTCGTTGTATATGGCAATGACCAGCGACACTCCCATGAGCACCATAACTAAACTAAAGGGCAAGGCGCCAATAACCATAGCGGTTTGAATGGCACTTAGGCCACCGGCAATAATTAGTCCACCTACTACCAAAGACAAAGCTGCACCCCAAAACAAAATATGAGGGCGAGCTTTGGGGCCTTCGTCACCTGCCGCGTTAATAGTATTAATGATAAGTACCGCACTGTCGGCCGAGGTAATCAAATAGGTTAGTAGCAAAATCACCACTATTACCGACATAAAGTAAGCCAAATTTTCGCTGAGCATAACCCCTAACATGGCAAATAGCTGATTAGCTTGTCCCGCATCAGCGATGGCTCCATTTGCTTCGCCTGAGAGCTCTAAATCGATAGCGGTTCCGCCCACTAGAGAGAACCACACAAAACACATTACAGCAGGAATAATCATGGCCCCAAAGGTGTATTCACGTATTGTGCGGCCTTTTGATATACGGGCTAAAAATACGCCAACAAAGGGGGCAAAGGCAATCCACCAAGCCCAGTAAAATATTGTCCATCCGCCTTGCCAAGTTGCTAATGCGTCTGCGGTTTTGGTGCCATCTTTGGACCAAACCGTAAATATATTGCCGGGTATAGATAATAAATAGTCCCAGATACCTAAAAATAGCCGCCAAGGTTTAATTAGAGTTCAAAAATAGAGCCCAAAAAAATCTGTCACTAAATTTAAGAAGCGACATTTTTTGTTCTCAGAGGCGGTATTTTGCACCATCAATATAGAGTCCATTGGGCTTATCCACTTACTAGGCAACTTAATGATTAAAAAATTGTGAACTTGTTTTCTCTTTTCTATATGTACATTCTTTTGCTCTGCTGGTGCCTTTGCAGGTCCCCAGTTGAGTGCTGGCGTTTGGTGGGGCTACCAAAACGGTGCTAACGATGCCTCTGGAGAGTTTTTAGATCCTGCCTTAATTATCTACGGTGATGATGATGGCAGCTACGGGCCATGGACATTTAGCAGTGAAGTAAGGTTTGGACGAGGGGCTTTTACCGACCCCGAAAATAATAACAGTGGCGATAATTTTACTGTCCACAAAGCCTGGATTTCTTATGCCTTTAGCGAAAATGACCAACTTATTGTAGGTAAAAGCCAAGTCCCTTTTGGTTGGAAAACTGCCAATTTTTGGCCCGGTGATATGCTTCAAGGCGGCTACGGAGACCAAATGGATGTAGGGCTAAAATACTCTGGTAAACGCGATGTGTTTACCTACGATCTAGCGCTTTATCTGCAAGATGATTGGGGAAGCACCAGTACGGATACGTCTGATGATAATGGACATTGGGGCAGTGCTGCTGAAGGTGCAGAAACCTACCATAAAGGCGTCACTTATGTGCTTAATCTTGATTGGTCTCCTTTACAGCACCATACTTTTGGTGTGTCTTATCAGCGGGGGGGCTTTACGCGACTGAGTGGCATTTAATGCAACGGGCGACGTATCGGAAGATGGAGATCATCAAGCGCTTGATTTGCATTATTACTATAATCGTGGCGATATTACGTTTAAATACAGATATATCGATTTAAGCCGAGATTTTAGAGAAGTGCAGGCTTGTGTGGCTTCAGGCCGATGCCCAGATTTAGAGGTTAAAAATCAGAGAAATGCGTTACATATAGGGTATGCCCAAGACAAGTGGAACTATTATCTAGAAGCTACCTTTGCAGCGACGGATACAATTGGGAACACCAGTCAATCAGTTAAGGCGTTTGCTCCGGGGGCGTCATATCACTATGGACCAGGATGGATTTACCTCGAATATTTATGGCAAGACGGTTTTATCAATCGCTTTGGTGATGTGGGCGAGGGAGATTTTGAATCTTTGTATATTTCGTTCGATTTTTATTATTAATCATAGGTTAGTGATTAACTAACAACTGCAAGGTGTAGTATAAAAAGCCCAAGTCCAAGTACTTGGGCTTTTGGTTTAAGAGGTATTAGCTAATTTTTATTGAGCCTTCAAAGTAATTAATATGCATGCTCTAAGATTTTTTTCGATACATCTAAGCTAATGTCACCGTGCTCACCTAAGCTGTCTCTACCATTCTCTTGTAGTTTTTGCATAATTTCATCAACGCTTTGTTGGGGTAAATCATATTCAGATATCCGAGTCTTGATGCCCATTTTCTCAAAGAATTGGCGAGTAGCAGCTATCGTTTGAGTGACCAGTTGCTCATCAGAATCAGCGGTTAAGCCGAACACTTGGCGACCTAGTTGTAATATCTTTTGGTGTTTTTGGGCAGCCTGTATTTGCATCAAAGACGGCAAAACTATCGCCAAAGTTTGTGCATGGTCGAGTCCGTAAAGCGCAGTGAGTTCATGGCCTATCATATGGGTAGCCCAGTCTTGGGGAACGCCTTGCCCTATCAAGCCATTTAACGCCATAGTCGCCGACCACATTACGTTAGCTCGAGTATCGTAATCGTCTGGTTGCGATAAAGCTTTGGGGCCTTGGTCAATTAAAGTGCGCATAATGGTTTCTGCAAACCCATCTTGAATAGGGGCGTTGACTGGATAAGTCAGGTATTGCTCAATCACGTGAACAAAGGCATCTACCACGCCATTACTAATTTGTTTTTCTGGTAGGGTAAAGGTGTACACAGGATCAAGTACCGCAAACTTAGGTTGCACTACAGGGTTGCCAAACGCTAACTTTTGTTGAGTTGCGCGTTTGGTTACTACTGAATTGCCGTTACTTTCAGACCCAGTTGCAGGAAGGGTTAATACAGCACCTAAGGGCAAAGCCTTATCGAAAGGAGCGCCTTTAGCTAAAATGTCCCAAGGGTCACCTTCAAATAAAGCAGCGGCTGCGATGAATTTTGCGCCATCTATGACGCTACCGCCACCCACTGCCAAGATAAAATCGATATTGTGGGCTTTGATTAACGGCAAAGCCTGAATGAGTGTTTCGAAGCTAGGGTTCGGCTCGATACCAGAGAATTCGACAACTGTCATGCCTTCTAACGATGCCATTACATCGTTATAGACCCCATTTTTTTTAATCGAACCTCCACCGTATGCAAGAAGCACTTTGGCATCTTTTGGCAGGCGGCTGGTAATTTGTGAGGCTTGCCCTTTACCAAACAAAATTTCTGTTTGGTTTTTATATTCAAAATTTAGCATGAGGTTATTCCTTAAATCGTTACGAACAGCAAAAATTGCGATAGTTTATTAACGTGCAAAAGGTGAATTTAGGATCCTTCACATACCGATTTATTTAAGCGAATGCCGGATCGAATCAATACCTAGCAATCCATAATAGTGGGATTTAGGTGCTAGGGTAGCCATAAAATTCGAATAGAAAGACTTTTAAATGCCTGTCGAGCTTATTGGGAGTGAATTTCAGAAGTTAATGCGCAAGGCTTTAAAACGACAAAACCCCGAACATTTCTGTTCAGGGTTTCTATAATAATGGTGCCTCGACCCGGGATCGTGACTCACGGTTACCGGCAGGGTATGCGGATTTTCAATGTATTGAAAAGCTTGATGTGGCTTGTCATTCAAGGGTTGATTCGGCAATTAACACTTTTTTATATGGTTTAAAACGACAAAACCCCGAACATTTCTGTTCAGGGCTTTTAGAATAATGGTGCCTCGACCGGGGATCGTGACTCACGGTTACCGGCAGGGTATGCGGATTTTCAATGTATTGAAAAGCTTGATGTGGCTTGTCATTCAAGGATTGAGTCGGCAATTAACACTTTTTTATATGGTTTAAAACGACAAAACCCCGAACATTTCTGTTCAGGGTTTCTAGAATAATGGTGCCTCGACCCGGGATCGAACCAGGGACACGCGGATTTTCAATCCGCTGCTCTACCAACTGAGCTATCGAGGCTTTAACGTTACAAGCTGTGCCTGCTTCGTTGTGGGTGCGTATTAAACGGATTTACGGGATTCAAGTCAACCTATTTTTTTGGAATTTTGTTTGATCGCTTATAGTTTAAGCAATTCCGTGTATATTTGGTTGCTCTGTGGCCCTTCTAGGAGCTAGTAGGAGCTAGGTGGCACATATCCTTCGATATCTGGCTCTTTTCCTTCAAACAGAAAAGCCTGCATTTGCTCTTCTAAAAATTTGCGCGCGTTAGGTTCCATCATGTTTAATTTATTTTCGTTGATCAACATTGTTTGCTTAGACTGCCATTCTGCCCATGCTTCTTTACTGATGTTATCGAAAATCTTTTTACCAAGATCCCCAGGGTACAGTTGAAAGTCTAGGCCGTCAGCGTCTTTTTTTAAGCGCTGGCAAAATATCGTTCTACTCATGATGGTATTTATATTCCTGTTAATAATTGCGTTTGATTGTACTAAATAGTTTCTTGGTTGGCGCGGCTAATCCAACATTTTGTGGCGACAATAAGTCGAACCACATCACCTTATCTTCTGTTACTTGATGGGCTGGTGGTGCCGCTAGTTCGAGTATGACTGGAGTAATGTCTAGATGAAAATGGCTAAAGGTGTGCCTAAAGGGCTCTAGGGCAGACAAAGTATAATTATCTGGCAAACCAAGGCTGGCCGCTTGGCTGCCTATTAAATCAAGTGTTTCGGCTTCATAAAATCCCCATAGCCCACCCCATAGCCCAACTGATGGACGTTTATAAATCAGTACCTGTTGTTGCCACATGGGGATCAACATTACTGTTGATTTGACTGGAAGGACTTTTTTGGGCTTTTTGCCGGGAAGCACTTGTTGACGGCCTTGAGCAAAAGCCAAGCATTGACTTGCAACTGGGCAAGCGTCGCACTTAGGTTGACTACGGGTGCAAAGCGTTGCGCCCATATCCATCATAGCTTGGGTATAATGGTCGGTACGAAGTTTGGGTGTGAGTTGGTCTGCATACTGCCACAACTCAGTTTCTACTTTTTTATTGCCAGGCCATCCTTCTACAGCAAAATACCGAGCGAGTACGCGTTTTACATTACCATCTAAAATACTATGGCTTTGTCCACAGGCTAGAGATAATACCGCACCAGCCGTTGAGCGGCCGATTCCAGAAAGAGCGACGACTTGTTCAATTTGTGTAGGGAACTGCCCTTGGTATTCATCGCGTATTACCTCCGCAGCTTTATGCAGGTTGCGGGCTCGGGCGTAGTAACCTAACCCCGTCCAATGGTGCAATACATCATCTTGTTCGGCATTGGCTAGGTCAGTAATAGTGGGAAAGCGTGCCATAAACTTTTGGTAATAGGGAATAACCGTTTTAACTTGGGTTTGTTGCAGCATAATCTCCGATACCCATACTGAGTAAGGCGTTTTATCTTGCTGCCAAGGTAGGTTCTTTCTACCGTGTAGGTCGTACCATTGTAGGATTTTTTCACTAAAGTCTGAGAATGCTGGCGTGGTCACTAAAATAGTTTACTTTGCTATGCGTTAGGTTATAGGGATAATACCTTATTTGTCCTAGCCCTGAGAGCAAAACCCTTTGTCTGATCCCTGTTTAGCTGATTTTGTTGTTAAAGCCCCCGTGATTTTTGTTCCTGGAGAAGCCTGCGATGAGCGAATTTTTCATTTTTTACGCCAATTATTGACAGCAGAAAATAGTGCTTTTGTGCCTCTGCAGTGGGCAACGGATAGTGCCCAAATGAGTATGTTATGTGAAGACCGTCTACATTATTTCACGGACAAAGTGCATCTAGTGGGGTTTGCCCTAGGTGGGTATGTTGCCGCCCAAACTGCGATTCTACATCCGGCTAGAGTGGCGTCTTTGACGCTTATTAATGCAAGTGTGGGTAAAGTTACTCAAGCCGAAATGGCGTTTAGAAAGCAGAAGGTGGCGAATTTAACGTCTGGAAATTCAGCGAAGATACTAGCAACAGATGAGCTTTCTAGCGATATACCGCAATGGTTATCTCAGATGGAGCAAGACATAGGCTTGGCTACATTAGCGGGGCAATATGGCGCAACTAAAAGCCGAAAAAACTTACTGCCACAATTGGCCAAGCAACGTTTTCCTGTGTATTCGATTAATGGTCAACAGGATCCGTTGCAAGCAGAGCGCCGAGAGCAGTTTGCTAGTTTGGGAAGTGCCGCAAATTCTACCTTAATTAAACAGGGCGGGGCATACTTACCGTTAGAGCAACCTCAGTCACTGGCTAAACAGTTAGGGTTAATTTTAAGAGGGAATAATTCGGTCTAATTGTTCAACTTGCAATCATGGATTGTCTTAGGATAATGCCCATCATTCGCTGACTTTAGGTCACTTAAGTAATACACGAGACGTCAATATGAGCCAATTCAAAAATGAACAAGAAGCCGCAGCTGCAGGTGTATATGTTCGCAAAATTCAAAGTTTTGTTAAGCGCGAAGGCCGCTTAACCACAGGGCAAGCTAAGTCAATCGACAAGTATTGGCCAACTATGGGCCTTACGCATAAAGATGGAATGCAAGATTTTAGTGAAACCTTTGGCCGTGTCGCCCCAGTTGTTTTAGAAATTGGCTTTGGCATGGGTAAGTCTTTGGTCGAAATGGCAAAAAATGAACCAGATAAAGATTTTATTGGCATTGAAGTTCATCGCCCTGGTGTTGGTGCTTGTTTAGGTGAGGCCGCAGAGCAAGGTGTGGACAATTTACGTGTGTACGAGCATGATGCTGTCGAGATCTTAGCAGATTGTATTGCCGATGGTAGTTTGGCGCGTATGCAACTTTTTTTCCCAGATCCTTGGCACAAAACACGTCATCACAAACGCCGTATTGTGCAGCCTGAATTTGTGCAAAAATTGCGATCCAAGCTAGCTATTGGTGGGGTGTTTCACATGGCCACCGATTGGGAAAATTATGCAGAGCATATGCTTGAAGTGATGACCCATGCTGAAGGGTATCGTAACCAATCAGAATCGAATGATTACGTGCCTCGCCCTGAGCAACGCCCACTCACTAAATTTGAGCAACGCGGCCATAGATTAGGTCATGGTGTGTGGGATTTAATGTTTGAGAGAGTATCTTAATGTTATCTGCTCCCAGTCAACTCTTATTGCGTAATCAAGAAGTATTTAATAGCGGCCGCTGGTTGCTGGTAAACCCTACTGACAGCCACATTGCCAGTGAATTGGCCTCAGCCGACATACAGGTTTTTCACCAGTACTTTGACGTCTATCAACAATCCCTTCACAGCAGTAACCCCGATAAGCATACATTCTCGGCTTATTTTTCGTCAGATTGTGAATTTGATGGTGTGGTTATTTATATGCCAAAGTCGAAAGAACAGTTAAAAATGTTGATCGCAAATATGGTGTCTTGTTTAAAGCCCAGTGGCCATTTAATGCTGGTGGGCGAGAACAAGGGGGGGATCAAAGGGGGCGCAAAGCTTTTGACTGCTGTAGGTGAGACAGTCAATAAGGTCGACTCAGCGCGGCATTGCGCTTTGTTTGTTGCACAGCTAGAGAAAAAGGTGACAGCTTTTGATGTGACAAACTGGGAAAAATACCTAGATGTTGAGGTTGCGGGTTTAACCTACAAAATTTGCTCACTGCCTGGCGTGTTTAACCACGGAGCGGTAGATGTCGGTACGCGCTTGTTGCTTGAAAACTTACCAGACTTAGCCAACGGCAGAGTACTCGATTTTGGCTGTGGAGCAGGTGTTATTGGTTGTTATTTGGCACTAAAAAATCCGTCAAATACTGTAGTGATGACAGATGTAAGCGCCCTTGCCGTGCACTGCGCAAAACGCAGTAGTGACTTGAATCAGGTGAATACTGAGGTGGTCGCTTCCAATGGATTAGACAAGGTCACAGGTAAGTTTAGTAGCGTAGTGACTAATCCACCCTTTCATACTGGGATCCAAACCGATTACTCGGTAACAGAGAGTTTTATTCAAGGCGTTAATCAATATCTTGGTCGGCCGGGTAGTTTATTCTTGGTCGCCAACCGTTTTTTACGATACTCTGATTTATTAGAAAAACGTTTCAAGGTTGTTGAATTGGTCGAGCAGACCAGCAAATTTAGTCTTTATCATTGTAATCGCGCAAGCTAAGGGTTTTCATGAAGGTGCTTTTTGTTGTTTCAGAAGTTGAGGATCTAGTTAAAACTGGTGGGTTAGCTGATGTGGGAAAAGCATTACCATTGGCTTTAAATCAAATGGGTCACGAGGTTGTGATTGTGATGCCCTATTACCGGCAATTAGCTGAGAAGTTTGCTGCCGAAGATATGTGCGAAAAGCAAGTGCTGCAATCTGGAGAGTTGATTTACGAATTTGGGATTAAGCAGTGCAACTTAGAAAACGTCCGAGTGTTGGCGGTGGATTACCCTAAGTATTTTGATCGCAAAGGCTTATATACTGATAGTTACCATGCCTATCCCGACAATGCCGAGCGCTTTGCCTTTTTTGCATGTGCAGCCCTACGCACAGCCCAACGAGCCGATTTTAAACCCGATATAGTTCATTGTAACGATTGGCATACCGCTCTTACTCCTTATTTTATGAGTGTTGATCATTCTGGTTTTTATAGCCAAACCAAGACTGTGTTTACTATTCATAATGGTGCTTACCAAGGTACTAGCCGATTGAGCGATATTCCTTTTTTACACTCGCATTACCAGTTACATAGTCAGCTAGACGGCGACGCGTTAAATTATGTGCGCATGGGTATTCGTTATGCGAGTAAGATTAATGCGGTTAGTCCTAATTATGCTCACGAGTTACTCAGCCATTTAGGCTCCCATCATTTACACGAAGAATTTCAGCGACGTTATCACGATGTCAGCGGTGTGCTAAACGGTTGTGATTACAGCCAGTGGGATCCAAAAACAGATAGTCACATTGCACAAACCTATGATCATCAAAGCCTAGAAGGAAAGGCTGTGTGTAAAGCCGATTTGCAACTGCAAATGGGCTTACCGCAAGAGCCTAGGGTGCCGTTAATTGGCATGGTTTGTCGACTAACGGATCAAAAGGGCTTTGGCTTTATTTTGCCAATTATATTACGTTTGATGCAGCACAAAGTGCAATTAGCCATAGTTGGCACAGGTGATCCTGAAATTAGTCGAATTTTACGTGACGTTGCCACAACTCACAGTGATAAATGCGCGTTTATCGAAGACTTTAGCGTGACTAAGGCCCACAAAATTGAAGCAGGCAGTGACTTTTTCTTAATGCCGTCTTTGTTCGAACCCTGTGGGCTTAATCAAATGTATAGCTTGGCTTACGGTACCTTGCCTATCGTTCGCGGTGTGGGCGGGCTGAAAGACACAGTCGTTGATTTAGCTGAACATCCACATCAAGCCACAGGGTTTGTATTTATTGAACCAAGTGCCGACGCCTTGCTGGCCTGTATTCAACGCGCGTTATTGTTCTATCACGAAATGCCCGAAGAGTTTGAGGTAGTGGTTAAGCGGGCCATGAATACCTATTTCACTTGGGACAAGGCTGCCCAAGAGTATTTGTCTTTGTATGAAAGTGCTATGTATGGGTAAAGCATTGTTTTTTTTGGCTATGCTGGGAGTCACGCTTCCCGTTTTTAGTCAGGTTCCAGAACAGTGTATTCAGCGCCAAGAACGGACGCTTAGCTGCCCTCATTTGGCTTATAAGCGTGCGGCCATGGATATTCCCGCTTTGTCGATAACCAAGAATAAAATTGTCTGTTTGTGTTTATCAGATTTGACCTTAGCTGATGCCAAAAATGCCAGTCAGTTAGACAAAATCGATCACCAAGTGACGCTACAACGGATTGCGCAAAAATATGATCTAACGGTTGAAGACTTAGTCTTATTGGTTAAGTATTAGGGCTAGTGTCTTGTAGTTTGTGGTGAGTTGTCACATTTAGACTATTCTTAGAAGTGCGCTTGGTAGCCGAGAGGCCTTAGATTATTGAGTCATAAATATTGACTGATAACGGAGCAGTAAACCCCCAATATGGCGAGATTCCTCAAAAGACTGTCGATTAAACGATTAATTATCTTGGTAGTGATTTTGATTACTACCTTGTCTCTGCTGGTAGCGTCTGGCGCTAACCTTTATAACCAAATTACCTCTTATAAACAGTCTCTGAAAGATAATGTAGTCGTATTTGCTGATTTAATTAGTCGTAGTGCTATCAATGCGATTTTAGACGACGATATTTATACCGAGGAGCAAAACTTAACTGCGTTAACTGTGTCAGAGGTAATTGAAAACGTACATATTTACCGATTATCAACAGAAGGTGAGCTAAAGTTCTTTTCTAGCTATAACAAGCAAGGAATAGCGCCAGTAAAAGAAAAACTCGACCAAACTGATACTCTGGCCCAGCCTAAAATTTCTTCAGGCGTAGTTGAAGTAATCCGGCCTATCGAATTTGAAGGCAAGCTTTTGGGTTACACCTATTTACGTACGTCATCGGCAGAATTAGATGAGTTGATTTGGCGCTCTATTGTGGTGACTTCAGTAACGTCTTTGTTTTGCTTGGCTTTTTGTTTGGTGTTTACGATAAAGTTACAACGGACTATCACTCGACCAGTAGAGTCTATGGTGCGCCTTGTTCAACGTATTTCTCGGCAAAAGGACTACTCAAGTCGCGCAGAAATGAATGGCATTAAAGAGTTAGATTTACTTAGCGAAGCGTTTAATGGCATGTTGCAGCGTACCCAAGACCATTTAGATCGGCAAACCAAAGCTGAGCGAGAGCAAGCTAGACTTAACGTTAGCCTTGAAGAAAAAGTTCAGCAGCGTACCCAAGCTTTAAAAGAAGCGAACAACGAGCTAATTGAAACGTTAGAAAAGTTACATCAATTTCAGCGACAAATGGTTCAGAACGAAAAAATGGCCTCTTTGGGGGACATGGTGGCTGGGGTTGCCCATGAGGTCAATACGCCTATTGGCTTGGGGGTGACGGCATCAACTATGATGTTAGACCGCTTAATTGTTCTTCGTCAGTCATTTGAAGAAAAGACGCTAAAAGCCAGTGCCTTAAGCAAATTTTTAACAGAGGGCGAAGAAAATCTTAATATTATCTACCGAAATTTAAATCGAGCTGCTGAGTTAATTTCTAGCTTCAAACAAGTGGCGGTCGATCAGTCGTCTGAAAACGATCGAGTGTTCTCGTTCAGCAAACTAATGGATGAAATTTTATTATCCATGCGTCCTAAGCTTAAAAAAGTTAATCATAAAATTACGATTACGTGTCCTGAAGATTTATATATTCAGTCTAAGGCTGGGCCAATTAATCAGATCTTCATTAACCTGATTATGAATTCAATTATCCATGGCTTTGAGCATATTGACCAAGGAGAAATTACAATCAGAATTTACCTCGTAGATAGTGTGAAAATTTGTATTGAATTTTCTGATAATGGTAAAGGCATTCCAGAGCAAATGCGCCAGCGTATTTTTGACCCTTTCGTTACTACCAAGCGTGGCCAAGGAGGTAGCGGTTTAGGCATGCACTTAGTTTATAACCTAGTAACGCAAGCCTTAAACGGCTCTATTTCTATTTCGAATGGCATGCAACAAGGTGTTAAATTTAACATCTTATTTCCAGTAAAAGTGGTGGATAGCCAAGACTATCAAGGGACCCTGTAGGTGTGGTTTATTTACCTTTTTGCAAAAATAGTAAATAAAATGATATAAATTCATTTATATCTTGAAATTTTGCTAGATAAAACCCTGATAATTAGATATTTTCTGATAAGATATCTAACAAATTTTAAACTAGGCGTGAAACATGCAGACCCCAAATGTATTGATTGTTGAAGATGAAGTCGTAACACGTACTACCTTAAAAAGCTTATTTGAAGCTGAAGGTTACAGTGTATTTGAAGCTGAAAACGGCGAACAAATGAATGAAGTCTTTGAAAACAATAGTATTAACTTGGTTATCATGGATATTAACTTGCCCGGTAAAAATGGTCTTATCTTGGCCCGCGAAGTACGTGGCCGTAAGAACATAGGTCTAATCTTCCTTACGGGTAGAGACAATGACGTAGACCGTATTCTAGGATTGGAAATTGGCGCAGATGACTATTTAACCAAGCCATTTAACCCAAGAGAATTAACAATTCGTGCGCGTAACTTGTTGACGCGTACTACTAACGCAAGTGAAGACGATGACCTTCCTAGTCGAGTTAGTTTTAATGGTTGGACCTTGGATGGCGACAGCCGTAGCCTAATTTCTCCCAGCGAGAAAGAGTTTAGACTACCGCGCAGTGAGTTCAGAGCACTCCACTTATTCTTGAATAACCCCGGAAAAATCCTGACCCGTGAACAACTGATCATGGAAATGACAGGTAGAGAGTTACGCCCTAACGATAGAACGGTAGATGTTACTATTCGTCGTATCCGTAAGCATTTCGAATCAGAGTCGAATGCAGACGACTTGATTGTAACTATTCACGGAGAAGGTTACAGATTTTGTGGTAGCGTTGACGTCTAACCGTTAGTTATATGTAAAATTAACAAAAGCTCCTTATTGGAGCTTTTTTGTTTGTTCGCTTAGGATAATTAACCTGCTATCTGTGTTATGCCAACCAGCATAAATTTTTATCCAGATGCGGATTAGACATGAATCACGGGTCTTATTGCTATCTTGTGATGACTTTTCATCCAGATTGTTTGAAACTTGTGAACATATTTCGCACAACCTCTTTTATACTTTTCTGCAACTTGTCTATTTGAGCGCGTCATCATGTTAAAAACTTTTGTTACTGCTATTTCACTGTTAACGGTTTCGAGTCAAAGTTTGGCAGTGGAGTGGGACATTCGTTCTGCACGTTTGACTTTATCTAAACCAGACACAAGTCACACCTTGATTTCTCGTTCGCAAACGACTCCAGAAGAAAAATCAGTATTTAATCTCACTCCACAGAATAATGAACGCCTAGGGTTGTTTTTAGATATTAATGGAGTCGAAATCGGTTATGCCGTTGATGTATTCGACAATACAGTAGAAACCAAAACCCAAAATTTTTTAGTCTCTTATCGAAAATGGAAACACTCCATAATTACCTTTAATTATCAAACCCTAGAGGGGCTAGATATAGAGGCTGAAAATCTTTCGGGGGTGGGTTTTCAAGAACAGTTTTCGCCTTTCACTGAATCAACAAAAATAGAGTTGTTTGGTTTACACAACCTGCATACCTTTAATGATAAGGAATCATTGTTTGGTCACTTCTTTCTCAATCGACCAAAATTAAGCAATCAGTTTGATTGGGCGCTCAGTATCGTTGGCGGTTGGTCGTTAAAGCGCTTGTCTCTTAAAAATCCGAACTCTATTTTGTTTACTCCCGAGTTCGCTAGCCAAGATATTCCTAGTGTTACTGAACTTAATTCCACCTCAATTAACGCGAATATAGGTCCTTTGTTATCGATAGACTTACCCCGAAATTTTCATATGTTTGCTGAGTTTAAAGTCGGCAAAGGGCACATCAAAAATGCCAATAAAAATGCTGGCTTGAAGGATTCTGGTAATGAAAAAGCCAGCGCTATCGGGGCTGGACTCTCTTGGACATCGGCTTCGAAAAAGACCTTGGTGCTGCTGCGAGGTTGGAGGCAAAAGGGACGCCACGTGGAAACCTCTTTTGGAGACTTGTCTGTCGTGCGCTTCTTTTGAGGAGTGCCACTCGAGCAACTGTTCATTAAATTAACTGTACCTATTCAACCTTTAGTCTAAAGGCTGCGTTACTCAGACAGTTTAATTAGTGTCGATAAAGGGTTTTAATTAGATGAAATCCGAATTTGGTTTTAACAGGGCCATGTACTTCAAGCACGGCTTGTTTAAATACGACATTATCAAAGGCCCTAACCATCTGACCTGGGCTAAACTCACCAAGATCCCCGCCTTTTTTACCTGACGGACAAAGTGAATGCTTCTTGGCTAAGGTATGAAAATCTGCGCCTTGTTCTAGTTGCTTTTTTAGCTTTTCAGCTAAGTCTTTTTGTTTGACTAAAATATGGCATGCGCAGGCTTTCATAGTGGTTCCTTAGGTTTACCGAGTTGTTCTGAAGCATCGCCTTTCTCGACAAATTCCCCTTCAATGATTTCACCTGCCTGAGATTTCGAGTGATTGGTTGAGTTATGCCCAAAAGGTCCAGACTGTTGTTGACTAAAGTCGTGATTGAATTGACCACCAAGGGGGCCTTGCATAGGTTGTACTTTAATATGTTTGAGCAGGCCTTTAGCAATAAGGGGGCGAGTGATGGGAAGGCTTAATATAAAGCCTATGCCGTCAGTAACAAAGCCTGGTGTAATGAGCAGCACGCCGGCAATAACCAGTAACAAGCCCTCGGCCATTTCTTGTCCGGGCACTTGCCCTTGCTGCATTTTGGTTTGTGCTTGAGTCAGCGTACTCAAGCCTTCTTGTTTGACTAAGCGAGCACCTAAAAAAGCCGTTAAAATCACAATTGCTACCGTATACCAGCCGCCAATTTGCTCACTAACATTGAGTAGTATTGCGATTTCCAAGATAGGGAATAGAGCAAATAATAAAAATAACTTAGCCAAAAGAACCTCAGAAAATTGTGTTTGAATGAGCTGATTATTATGTAAGACCTAAGTTTATCATTGTTGTTCTGTTTCTATGGGAAAAATTGAAACTGGGTGAATAAATCCCAGTTAATGACGGTCTTGTTAACGGGGTTTGCGGGTCTTTGCTGTAAAATTTTTTTGGTAAATGGTGAGCCCTTTAGGTTGGGTTAGTGTGGTGTTTTTGCTGTTTCAGTATTCATCTAGAAAAAACTAGATCACATTAGAACGCTATTGTATGAATATCATACAATTTGCAGAATAAACCTACAGCAAAGATCAACAAACTTTAGTTTTAATGCTTTGTTCTGCCCGACCTTGTATATTTGCACTGGCTTTTGTCTGCGCGGTTGGCAGTCATTAACAAAGAACCATTATCTAATTTTAAAATAGGCGTGTTTTTGTATGAGACTGTTTCGACAATTTTTTTTAGGATTACTTCTAATCACTGGGGCAGTGAGCCAAAGTGCCGCTAACGGCCTTTCGCCCTTAAGTAATTTGTTTTCGGATCAGCCATCTTTTTTGCCTGTTGAGCAAGCCTTTCAATTTGATTTTGAACAACAAGATGGCCAGCTATTGGTTAAATGGGATATTGCACCCGGTTATTATTTGTATAAAAAGCAATTTAAAGTCGTCACTAAGGGCGCTGAGTTAGGAGAGCCTGAATATCCAGCCCATGTTCAGGTAGAAGATGAATACTACGGCATTTCTGATGCCTTCCGGCACTCCATTGTGGTGCGCTATCCGATTATTTCCTCCGAAGACAATGGTTTAGTCAAAATTCGCTATCAGGGTTGTGCTGATAAAGGTTTTTGTTATTTGCCAGACGTTAAGCAAGTGTATTTGAATGAATACGCTGAGGTCACGAGTAAGGCAATTACCCCAGTTCCATTTGTAGATGAGCCGGCTCAAGGGCCGACATTGGTTGATGACACCACTCAAACTAACCCATCCAATCCTGTTTCAGAGCAATTTGAATTGGCCAGCTTACTGTCGGGTGAACAGGGGTTATTGCTGACCCTAGCTTTATTTTTGGCATTAGGTGTTGGCTTAGCGTTTACGCCTTGCGTATTCCCCATGTATCCGATTTTGTCTGGGATTGTCATTGGCCAAGGCAAACAAATTAGTACCTCTCGGGCGTTCTCGTTGTCGTTTATTTACGTGCAAGGTATGGCAATTACCTATTCTTTGTTGGGGCTAATCGTTGCCTCTGCTGGTGTACAGTTTCAAGCAGCCTTGCAACATCCGATTATTTTAGGCACGTTAATCTTGGTCTTTGTTGCCCTTGCGTTGGTGATGTTTGGTGCCTACGAATTACAACTGCCATCCAGCTGGCAGCAAAAGCTAAACGACTTAAGCAATAAGCAAACCAGTGGCAGTTATTTTGGGGTGTTTGCTATGGGGGCGATATCGGGTTTAGTCGCCTCACCTTGTACCACAGCTCCCTTGACCGGAATTTTGTTATACATAGCCCAAAGTGGCGATTTGCTACTTGGTTTCAGTGCATTGTATGCATTGAGTTTAGGTATGGGTGTGCCTTTGGTCTTATTTGGTATTACCGGCGGAAAACTATTACCTAAAGCTGGGCACTGGATGAATGTCGTTAAGGTCGCGTTTGGTTTTATGATGCTGGCAGTGGCTATCATGTTTATTGAGCGCATGTGGGTTCATCCAGCTACCGACATAGCTTGGAGTCTCCTTGGTTTAAGCGCGTTTAGTTACTTTTATGTGATGAACCAAGACTCGGCTAAGTCGTTTTTCAAAGGACTTAGAATAGGTATTATTTTTGTTGGTTTATTTGTCTCTGTTGGATATGGCTATTCAACCTTAAGCTCAATGTTCAACTGGCAAAGTGGGGCTGAGTTTAAGGCAGAACATACGGCCTTCGTGTCAGTTGAAGACTTAGACGACTTTGAACAAAAGCTGACTGCTGCCAATGCACAAGGTAAGTTTGTGATGATCGACCTTTATGCTGATTGGTGCGTGGCGTGTAAGCATTTTGAAAAATATACTTTTCCACACCCCAGTGTGACACAAGCACTAGCTGGCACTGAGCTGATGCAAATTGATTTAACCGACGTAAGTGACAAAAATCAGGAATTTCAACAACATTTTGATGTGCTAGGGTTGCCCACCATAATGTTTTTTGGTCCTGACGGTAAAGAAATTCGAGATGCCCGTGTCACTGGCTTTATGGACGGAAATACCTTCGCACAACACCTAGAACGGGTACTGCAAAGATAAGCAAACCTTAGGTAATACTGAGGTTCGCCCTAATAGTTGTCAGTATTACCTGGGTATTAGCGTGTGCCGAATATTTTATCGCCAGCGTCGCCTAAGCCGGGCAAAATATACCCGTGCTCGTTAAGCCTGTCGTCAATTGCAGCTACGTATATGTCTACGTCTGGGTGAGCGTCTTGTACGGTTTGCAACCCTTCAGGCGCCGCTACCAAAAACAAGCCTTTGATATCGGTACAGCCCTTTTGTTTAAGCAAATCTATAGTTGCAATCAAAGTGCCACCTGTTGCTAACATAGGATCGACAATTAACGCTGTGCGCTTAGAAGCATCTTTGACGACCTTGTCAAAATAAGCAACCGGCTCTAAGGTTTCTTCGTTTCGATATAACCCCACTACACTAATTTTTGCATTGGGTATTAGCTTTAATACGCCGTCTAGCATGCCAAGGCCTGCTCTTAAGATGGGAACGACAGTGATTTTTTTACCTTTAATTTTCTGAATATTAAGAGATTGATTGTCCCAGCTTTTTATTTTGCAGGTTTCTGTCGCGAGGTCACGCGTTGCTTCGTAAGTGAGCAAGTTACCTACTTCACTGGCTAATTCACGAAAGTCTTTACTGCTTATGCCTTGTTGGCGCATAAGTCCTAATTTGTGTTGAATTAGTGGGTGTTGAATTGCTTTGACTGTCATACATATCTCTCATTAGATGGGCAATAAAACTGAGGGCTCGTGGCATGATAACAAGTGATCTTGTAAATTGCCTATTTATCAGTAATTCGGCTCGTTTAGTTTCGGTCAAATTGTGCATAATCTATCAATTTGAACACAACAAGGGGCGGTGCTTTGGTATGCGAAGGCTGCATCAGTATTGGATGCAATGTGCGTTTCAGGGTATGAAAGCTCATACATATATTTTTGATCAAACTCTGTTAAATGTATAAACTTTGCGTTAATCTTCGCAGATAAGACCAGTAATTTGCTGCTAAATTCTTACATCTGATTATAATATGCAAATTATACGGGTTATTGTTTAATAAATGTTCGATTTTGTACGGGTTACATACTTTGTAGCTTGAATTGAACCCTAAGCAATTGAATCGAATTGATATAATTGAAATGGTAATCATGTGAACTTATTAATCATTAATGGCCCTAACCTCAATATGCTAGGTAAGCGAGAGCCGCAAACCTATGGCGCCGACACCTTAGCGCAAATAAATACCAAGTTAGAAGAATATGCTCAAAGCTTAGGTTTTACCTTTAGTCATGTTCAATCGAACGCTGAGCATGAATTGATTGACGCCATACACCAAGGGTTTGGCAAGCTAGACTTTATTGTAATTAACCCTGGCGCATTCACCCATACTAGCGTGGCATTGCGTGATGCCTTGTTAAGTATAGCTGTACCCTTTGTTGAAGTGCATTTGTCGAATGTGCATGCGAGAGAGCCATTTAGGCAGCATTCGTACTTTTCTGATGTGGCCCAAGGGGTAATATGCGGACTCGGTGCCAAAGGGTACGAGTTTGCAATACGTTACGCGAAAGAATTTTTAGATAAATCAGGTTCGGTACGTTAGGTACCGCTCAACTTTTCAGAGAGAGAATAATGGATATACGTAAAATAAAAAAATTGATAGAGCTAGTAGAAGAGTCTGGCATATCGGAATTGGAAATTACTGAAGGTGAAGAGTCTGTGCGTATCCACCGTGGTGGTTCTGCTGCACAAGTTGCTGCTCCTATTCAATACGCTGCGCCTCAAGCAGTTGCTGCACCAGCTCCCGCTCCAGTAGCGGCCTCAGAAGCGCCAGCTGCACCGGCTGCTATTTCTGGACATGTAGTAAAATCGCCTATGGTTGGAACTTTCTATCGTTCATCTTCGCCTGGTGCAAAATCGTTTGTTGAAGAAGGTCAAAAGGTTAATGTAGGTGATACCTTATGTATCATCGAAGCAATGAAAATGATGAATCAAATTGAATCAGACAAGGCTGGTGTCGTGAAACAAATCCTTGTCGACAACCAAGAGCCTGTTGAGTTCGATCAACCTATGTTTGTGATTGAATAAAGGTTAATGACAATGCTATCAAAAGTCCTTATTGCAAACCGTGGCGAGATTGCACTGCGTATCTTGCGCGCATGTAAAGAGCTAGGCATTAAAACCGTGGCAGTGCACTCAACTGCCGACGAGTCCCTTAAGCATGTTTTATTAGCCGACGAGACTATCTGTATAGGTAAAGCCTCAGCGACCGAAAGTTACCTCAATATTCCACGTATTATTGCGGCTGCAGAAGTGACCGATGCCGAAGGCATTCACCCTGGTTACGGTTTTCTAGCAGAAAATGCTGACTTTGCCGAAGCTGTGGAAAAGAGTGGGTTTAAATTTATTGGCCCAACTGCAGATACCATCAATTTAATGGGCGACAAAGTATCGGCGATTAAATCAATGAAAAGTGCAGGTGTACCTTGTGTACCTGGCTCAGATGGCCCTCTCGATGACAACGAAGCCCGTAACAAGCGTTTAGCCAGTGAAATTGGTTATCCGATTATAGTTAAAGCAGCTGGTGGCGGCGGTGGACGAGGAATGCGTGTCGTGCGTAGTGAAGATGAACTCATTTCATCAATCGCCATGACTAAGAGCGAAGCAGGCGCTGCGTTTAATAACGACGTGGTCTACATGGAAAAATTCCTAGAAAATCCTCGTCACGTTGAAATTCAAGTATTGGCCGATGGTCAAGGCAATGCGATTCACTTAGGTGAGCGCGACTGCTCGATGCAGCGACGCCATCAAAAAGTGGTAGAAGAAGCCCCAGCACCAGGTATTACCCCTGAAATGCGCGCTAAAATTGGCGAAAGATGTTGCCAAGCTTGTATCGAAATTGGTTATCGCGGTGCGGGTACCTTTGAGTTTTTGTTCGAGAACGGCGAGTTTTATTTCATTGAAATGAACACCCGTATTCAGGTAGAGCATCCTGTTTCTGAGATGATCACTGGCGTCGACTTAATTAAAGAGCAACTACGCATTGCTTCTGGTCAAAAACTAACCATCAGCCAAGAAGACATCAATATTAGTGGTTGGGCGATTGAATGCCGAATTAATGCTGAAGATTCGAAAACCTTTATCCCTAGTCCGGGTAAAATTACTAAGTTCCACGCACCTGGTGGGTTAGGTGTGCGTTGGGATTCACATATTTACACAGACTACTCAGTTCCACCTTACTATGACTCTATGATAGGTAAGTTGATTACTTATGGCGAAACGCGCGAAATCGCTATTGTGCGTATGCGTCATGCCCTTGATGAGCTAGTCATAGGCGGAATTAAAACCAATATCGAGTTGCAAAAAAGTATCATGGCAGACGAAAGTTTTGCCGCAGGTGGTGCCAATATTCACTACCTAGAGAAAAAGCTCGGCATGCAACACTAAGCTAGAGTTATAACCAAAAAAGAGCAAATTATTGCTCTTTTTTTATGTGTACTAGTTTGAACTAGCATGCTCAAACCCTATATGTATTAGTCAAACATGGCTACGCTTTAAATTTTATGCAGTGTAAGGCCTGCTACACCCTAAATATTTAGGCTCCTTCGGTGCGAGTCATTTGGTTCACCACTTCGATAATTTCTTCACTACATCCACTGAATAAAGCAATGGTTTCGCCAGTTTTCTCGACCAATTGTACGCCTTCTTCTGCAAGACCTACAATGCGTTGCACAGACTTGACTGCATCGGCTGACAGATGCTGGTTTTCTTTTACTACCTCATCTATTTCTGCTGTAGATTGGCTAGTTCTGGCTGCGAGCTGCCTAACTTCGTCGGCTACCACTGCAAACCCTCGGCCTTGATCACCGGCTCGTGCTGCTTCAATGGCGGCATTTAGAGCGAGCAAGTTAGTTTGATCAGCAATTGAGGTAATAGTACTTACAATGTTACTGATTTGCTCAGATTGCTTGCTTAGAGAATCTATACGCTCGGCAGCTTCCGATAAGCTAGAAGACACGTTTCGAATTGCGTTTATCGTATTGTGTACGATTTCGTTACCGGTTTTAGATATGTCACCGGTTTTGTCTGATGATTGCTGTGCGAGTTCGCTTGTTACACGCTTTGCTTCGATACTTTGCGTGATGTCAGTAGCAAACTTAATGACTTTATAAAGCTTGCCTTCAGCGTCAAATATTGGGTTATAGGACGCGTCTAACCAGATAGTTTTGTTGTTATTTCCCACTCGTTGGAACGTACCAGATACGTATTCACCCTTATTGAGTTTTCGCCAGAAATCTTTGTACTCGACAGACTGGGCAATCTCTTGGCTACAAAACATGCTATGCAGTTGCCCTACCACGTCTTGTGGTGTGTATCCCATGGTTTGATAAAAATTATCATTCGCTTCCAGGATTTTGCCGTTTAAATCAAAATGTATGACCGCCATTGAGCGCGATATTGCGTTACTTTGAGACTTTAATTCGTGCATAGTTTCAACCGTCGTTGTGACGTCTGACGCAATTTTGATGATTTTCTCAACCCGCTTATCTTGATTAAACACGGGGCAATAGCTAGCTGACAACCATATTTTATCCCCCGATTTGGTGATGCGAGGGAACTCGCCTTTCATGGCTTGGCCACTGGCAAGCTGTTGCCACAAGTTGCGGTATTCATTGCTGCTCACTAACTCGGGTTGACAGAACATACTGTGATGTTTGCCTACCACTTCTGTTGCTTCATAGCCTGTGGCAGCCAGAAAATTTTGGTTGGCCGATATAATCGTTCCATCGGCAGTAAACTCTATCATGGCCACAGAGGTGGATAATGCGTTGAGCAATGCCTCGTTTAGTTGGTACTTAGTAGTTATCTCAGCAAGTTCGTTTTTTAGCGCGCTATTATTGTTAAAAAATGCCATTTAGGAGCGTCCATATTTTTCGTGGGAAAATGTATATTGTTTGAGTCTAGTCGTGTTTACTTTGATTAGCACTACGCTTTTTCACAGCGAACAAGTTCGTAGTACGTTATCGATAAAAAAACGATTTTCTCGAGCAATAATTTAATATACCAATAAAAAGCAGATGAGTTGTGTCGTTGGTTAAGTCATTATCGTTAGCCACAGTTGTTCATATTTGTTGTTGGATAAATCCGTCATAGCCATGCGCGATTTGGTACACTTTAGCTATTCGTTTACGTTGAGAAGAAACTTGATGCCTTGGATCCAATTAAAAATTAACAGTCAAGCTGAGCATGCTGAACAAATTGGCGAAATGTTGTCGGCCAACGGCGCCCAAGCAGTGACCTTTGTCGATGCTAAAGACACCCCTATGTACGAGCCTAAGCCCGGTGAAGTGATGCTGTGGCCAGACACCCAAACTGTGGGTCTTTACGATGCTAATCACAATATGCAAGGCGTGATTCAACGCTTAGCTAAGTCCAAGGTGCTAGGGCCAGATTTCAACTACAAATTAGATCAACTGGAAGACAAAGATTGGGAACGAGAATGGATGGAGAATTTTCATCCTATGCAATTTGGCGAAAGGCTTTGGATTTGCCCAAGTTGGCGCGACGTGCCCGATCCGAATGCAGTGAATGTTATGTTAGATCCCGGTTTAGCTTTTGGCACAGGCACCCACCCTACAACCAGTTTGTGTCTGCGTTGGTTAGACGGTTTGTCTTTGTCTGATTCTTTGGTGGTCGATTTTGGTTGCGGGTCAGGTATTTTAGGTATTGCGGCCCTTAAATTGGGTGCAAAGCGGGTAGTGGGTATAGATATTGACCCTCAAGCTTTACTGGCGAGCCAAGACAACGCCAATCGTAATGCGGTAGGCGAACAAATTGAATTGTATTTACCTCAGGATCAACCAGAGCTAGAAGCCGATGTGGTATTAGCGAATATTCTTGCTGGTCCTTTGCGGGACCTAAAAGCCGTTATTTCGGCCTATTGCAAGCCAGGTGGAAAATTGGTTTTGTCAGGGATTTTAGACAATCAGGCTCAAGATATTAACGATTTATACAGCGATATCTTTGATATGGAGCCTATCGAAATCGATGGCGAATGGGCAAGAGTGTCGGGCGTTAAAAAGTAAAAGCGTTGGATTCAATAAAAATCGGTACAAGCTCTCCCTAAGAAGCTTAATATCACCCAGATTGCTCAAAGATTAGTTCTTATTATGCGTTAATTTGAACGCTGAACAAGCTAATGACTCAAGGCATGTGTTTGCTATGCCTTGAGCCAAAACAGCTAGATGCTACATTCTATCTTTAGCACCTGCTGCAATCGTTTTTTCTGTGAAGTATTCATTGCCATTATAATAAGACTGACTCGACCAAGGTGCGTTTACCTTAGGTAAGTACTCAGCTAAGCGCTGTTTTACTTTAACGTAAGCTGGGCTGTCAGCAAGGTTGTTCCATTCGTCTCGGTCAATTTTGTGATCATACAATTCTTCAGTGCCATCCTCATAGCGAATGTAACGATAACGCTCGGTTTTAATGGCATGGTTATTTTCACCATAGGTAGTGACGGCAACATGCTCCCAAGGTGCATTAGGGTTGGTAAGTAATGGCGTTAAATCTCGCCCTTCGTTTTCTGGGTTTTCCGGTAAGCCACATATCTTTATCAAGGTAGGGTATAAGTCGAGTAAGCTAACTGGCTTATTCGTGACTTGTTTGCCCTTAGATTTAGGCGGTTTAATAATGAGAGGTGTGCGGGTGGCACGATCCCAAAGCGCCATTTTGGCAAACTTGTCTTTTTCGCCCACCGAATAGCCGTGGTCACCCCAAAGCACTACAGCTGTGTTATCAGCATATTGACTGTTTTCAAGGGCGTCGAGCACAATACCTATGCACGAATCGACAAAAGATACACTGGCTAAGTAACCTTGCACTGCGTTGCGAAATTCACCATTTTTTATCGCCCATTCAGTAGTGGGCATCATAGGATGGTCAGCTATTTTTTTGCTGATTTCTGGTACATCGTCTAAATCGTTACGCAAATAAGGAGGCAACACAATGTTTTCGGTTGGATGTAAGTCAAACCACTTTTGGGGGACATGCCAAGGTACATGAGGACGAATAAAGCCGCACACGGTAAAAAAGGGTTTGTCGTGATCTTTGTTTAATTCGTTAGCCACCCAGTGAGCTGAATCATAGTCGGGCATTTGCTCATCGCGATCAGGAAAAGGTCCCCAGTCGGTACTTGTACGCTCGTCATCCCAAACCATGTTTTTATCGGGGTAGGGCCCAAATCCTCTATCTCGGCCGCCATATACATCAAAGCTGCCTTCGACGACCTTTTGATGGAAGACCTTACCAATCGCCGAGGTGTAGTACCCATGTTTTTTAAAGTATTCGCTCAAAAATACCGAGTGAGCTGTTTTGTCACTGGCGGCTCGAATATTTTTATCATTTATATGTCCATAGATGCCGGTAGTTGATGGAGCAAGGCCCGTCATAATGCTGGCTCTAGACGGCCCGCATAAAGGTGCCGAGGCATGAGCGTTAGTAAATAAAGTACCTTGATCGGCTAAGCGGTCGATGTTTGGTGTTTTAGCATTGGGGTGCCCCTTCATTGCACCTACCCAATCGTTGAGATCGTCGACAATTAACATGAGCACATTAGGATAGTGTTTTTTAAGCTCTGCTAACCATGCGGTTTTAGGAAAGGCGGTTGCCGCGGTTAGCCCGGCCCCTGCTTTTAGAAAGTGACGTCTGCTTAGCATTGAAATGGCTCACTATTGTTAATGGAATGATCATAGTGAACGCTATCATAATTTATCTTTAAGTCATACCAGTAGGGGGCGTTATACTTATTGGTATGAACCCATGTATTGGTATCAAGTCAGGCCAGGTAACTAATCCTTGAGATGTCAGTTAGCTGTGATATTTAGATTGGGCTAGGCATCAGCTTTATCGTTATTGAAACACAAAGCACTGTGTACTTAAACTGAGCACAGCGCCTGTATGTGCTTATTTGGCTGCGTTACGTGCATTTTGGATCCGTTCTTGAGTCAATGGGTGAGAATGAAAAAATTCGTCTAACTCCGAGTGCTCGGGGCCAGTGGTGGCGAGTTTTTCCATAGCTAAAGCGAAACTCTCTGGATCGAGATTCAAATTTTGCAATTGGCTGATGGCAAAATTATCAGCTTCCCATTCTAACTTTTGGGAATATTGGTTTTGCACTACTGTACTGGTAAAGCCAGCAACCACCTCAATCATGCCTTCTAAATCCCCAAAGAAATAATTGATAGCAATAGATGTGGCCATCAACTCGGCGATTAGGCGCATTGAATGATTGTGCTCAACATGGCCAATTTCGTGCAAAAGTATGGCTTGTAGCATAGGCCAGTCGTTTTCGACTAACTCAACTAACCCATCGGTTACCACCACTGTACCATCGGGTAACGCAAAGGCATTCGCTCCGAATTGTTTAGAGTAGCGGAAATTCAAATTATAGTTTCGGTCTCGTAACGTTAATTGGTTTAGGGTGTCTTGCCACTTTTCGATTAATTCCAGACGCGTTTGCTCGTCGAGTTTAGATGGAGAAAGTAGGGTTTTGTCCATGCCAATCAAGGTATGTTGAGAGGTGATGTTAATCATTGGGTCTGGTACGAGTTCGGCAAAATAGATTGCGAAACCAGGGATGCCATACTTAAAAATACTGAACAAGAGTACAGGCACCAACAGTATACTGGCGAAAATGATTGGTAGGTTACCTTCCATTTTAACCACAGTATCAGTTTGTTTGTCGCCCAATAGCCACGTATCGACTTTGTCATCGCTTTCAATTGAAAACAAGCCCAAGCCCGAAACACTTAGCTCTCTTGGAATACGCCCGAGTTTTGGCTTAATCGATAAATCCTTGCGGTTTATCTGCTTATTTTGGTCGCTATTTGGTAGCTTAAAAGACATTAAGCCACCTACATGCAAGTGTATATCGCAGCTATAACTTTGTGAGGTACCTTCTGGGTAAAAGGTACCTTTTACCTTGAGCATTAACCTATTGCCACGTCAATATCGAAGGCGCCCGATACTTCGTCGGCGATAGAGCTAGCTGACTGAGAGGTATCTGCTACTACACTGTCTGCGCCGTTCAATACCTTAACTTGAGTGGCATCGGCATAAAATCTAGCCATGCGTATTTTAACCCAAGGCATAGCAAAACCAACAGAGAAAACCAGTGCGAGTAAATTGGTTACTTGTAAAAGGCAAAGCTGAACAAAACTAACTTTAGAGGTAAATGCGGCGACGTGCTCAACCGTCGAGGTGTTAAATAAGTGATTGCGAATATAGGCAGTGTAAAAACTGGATGCCAGGCTAAACATGAGTAGATACGCAATAATCATGAATATCCCCAAAAATGACACTAAAGCGGCGGATTCTGGGTTGGCTAACTCGTCGACTGAAACGCCGGAGAATAATTCAAATATCAGCACTAGCACCACTATGACGACGGTTCCAATGGCTGCTGAGCCTAAGGCTGCGATGTAATAGGCACTCGTTTCTAATTCGGTATTAACTGATTTATCACCAAACGTAATGTGGGAGTGAACAAATTCGTCCATTTTCTTTAATACCCAAGGCATGGCGAGATACAAAGTAAAAACACCCACTAGTGGTAGCAACAAAAAGGTAACGAAAGCTTGGCCATAACTACCAGTAAAATTGAATCGTACATTTCTATAAGCCGTCATGCGCATTTTAAATCTTACGCTCAAACAGATCAGTAAAGGCGAAGCAATAACCAACAAAAGCACCACTGCAATTGCCGCTGCTGGGCTAATCATATTCGTGACGTAATAGAGAATGAGCAGTCCAAAGGCGATGAGTCGGCCTTTTAATATTTGCAGGGGTTCGGCTAGATAGGACAATCGATGGCCATCTATCTCAGTATTAGAATAAAAGTATCGGTTGGTTCTTACTGTTGCCCAGGCAGAATAAATACCTAAGGTGACTATGGTAAGTAACAAGTTAACGATCCAGATTGAAAAAAACTCAGAGGTGTGGCCGTAAAAGTTAACCTGTGCAGTACGATTGACTGCGTTTTTATCTTCTGGTGTTTGTGCCGAGGTATCTAGTTCCATGATGTATATAATCCTATTTAGCGTTGATAAGTTACCAAACCGAGACTACGTTATTTGCCACTAATATGGAAGGTAGAATGTGCAAAATAACACAACGCACCAAGCACCTTAATTCATTGATTTATCTGACTCTGAGTTCAGAATTGATAAGCAATAAGAATACTCGGCGGCCATAGAAACTTTTCTGCTATCTAGTTAGCCCGTTAGACAAATAGAGAATATTGTTCTTTTTATCTGTATTTGAGTAAAAAAAAACTCTAATATATCAGCTAAGAATGGGATGACATATTGAAGAAAAGGACAGCATGAACACATCACAAACATTTCTATCCGTTTCTAAAAATGTATGCATTATTGGAATACATTCCAAATCATAATAAAATTTACCCAGTAATGATGCTCTGCAAAATACTCTTAAAGCATGCACAAAGAAACACAGGTTAGTATCAAAGAGTGCGGAGCGCAAAGAAAAACGTATAGCTCTAAAGAAAGAAACATTAATCTACTGAGTGTTCAAAATAGAAGCTAAAAATTTGTCATAAGAGCTTTTACAAAAAATATCAATTAAACCTGATTTGTATCGCTATGTATGAAAACAGAATTAGCAACCCTAAATGTAGAAATGAAGGGAAGTTTAACGTTTTCTTGTAAACTAGTACTGCGTTAAAAGTACATGTAGATGTGAAATACGTAAACACATACAAATTTATTTACAACATAAGAGGAGCAGTTTGAATGAAAGGGATCGTTGGCCGTTGGACATCTATAAAATTATGTAGTTTATTTTGTGTTTTTCTATCTCTAAGTGTGCAAGCAAACGAGGGGTTTGATCAGCAAAATGTGCATACAACTCGTTTTGAGTCTCATGTCGATTCATCCATCAGCGTCGACGAATTTGGAGACTCTATTAACCCGCTCTCTGGGGAGCTGGCTTTTCGTGTTACAGATATATCTCTACCGGGTAATAGTCATTTGCCCGTAAGTGTTACCCGCCGCCTTAGTGATATCGCAGCAGCAGCTAAAGGGAATCCAGGAAGAGGGCCAAATTTGGGGCCTTTCTCTATTGAAGTCCCATACGTTACGACACAAGTTTTTAATCCAGCCGCAACCAGTTTAACGGCAGATGGTAGCCCAGGAGTAAAACTAGGGTGGCATGCAAATCGATGTGATCAGTTATCGCTACCTAGTTTTGAATCTAAAAGCGTTGAATTTAATGAACAGTTTTATTCAACAATATCATGGGATTGGCATTTTTATGCAGACTTTTTTCATGGCGTGACACTTTTTGCTCCAGGCAGCTGGGGAGAGCAACTTATGTATCCTAGCGAAGCCATTGATTATGGTCCCACCCCAAAATACGTGACCAAGTCGAATTGGAAATTTGAATGTATTAGTGCATCAGATGGGGGGCAGGGTTTTCGAGGAATAGCGCCAAATGGTGATGTCTACTATTTTGATACACTTATATACACGGGAGGTGGCCGACCTCATAATACAGTAGGTAAGTTTAATTGGTATTGGCTTGATGGCCCCAATTACAAAGCGATGTTATTTGCATCTCGAGTTGAGGATGTGCATGGTAACTTCGTGGATTATGATTACGACTCAAAAGGGCGCATAAAAACGATTAAGTCAAATGACGAAAGGGAAATACGTTTTAACTATACACCTAGTAGGTATGGCGACAACGTTGATGACGTGGCGATAACCGCACATGGAAAAACGTGGCGTTATATTCAGGGAGCGCATGGCAATTTTACGGTTTTCTTGCCTCCTGCAAGTGAGGGTGAACGAAAGTGGGCGTATCATTTTTCTGACAAAGGTGTCCCAATAGAAGGCTACTATTTCGAAGACGGCCGATTACAGCGAAGCCCGTGTGGTAATTTTGGGCCCCGTCGATTACATCATGCCAAAGTTACAGCTCCATCAGGTTTGACCGCAACCTTTTTCTTGCGGCAGAAAGGCACCTATTCACCGTTTGGTTTAGTTGAGAAAGCACTGCTCAAAACGACGACCTCTGCAATTACCCATCACAAACTTCTAGACAGATACAAAAACATTCCCTATTGCGAAGGCGTTATTGACGCTACCTCCTCGGACCCCCGACACTACAATTCGGCAAGATACACCGCACCTGTTGCAAAAAAAATAATTACAGGTCCGGGACTGGAACCAATGACATGGTATTACGGCTATGAAGAGGGTGAGTCAATTTCTAACAAGGTCGGGTTAAAAGTAACGCCCGACAACTCGTCTTATTCCAGTGTGGTTCCGGTAGCAAACAGAGTGCAGCGATTCACAAACGATTTGGATTCCCCCACAACGCGCCGAAGCATTATTGATCCAGATGGTAATATGACGGTTTTATATATTAACCGTCAGCACAATGCACTGTATGGCAGTATTGAAAAAACCACTTATAAAAAACTATACTCTAGCTATTCTGATACTACGCCATTCCCTAGCCGGATACTTGATTACGCGGATAGGGTTGTAACAAACACATGGGGAGTGAGCACCAAACTGGGAACCCATTGGCTTAAAGCATATAGAGAAAATCCACGGCAATGGTTAAGGCCTCATATTAATGTTGATTTATCTCAATATAAGCCGATGTTATTTAAAACAGAAATTGTCCAGAGGGGCAATAAATACAATACGTTTTACTACTATAATGACGACCCGAGTTCATCAACATACAGCTTTCAGCAGCCAGTTAAAATAGAGCGCTATTCAGATGTTCCGTTAAGTGGTATGGAAAATAGACGCATAACTGAAACCCAATATAAACACTGGAAACGCCCATGGATAATTGGGCTTGTAGAGGAAACGTCAGAAGGAAACCCACAAAAAATTGAAGTGGTAAGTAAAAAGCAATACAAATACAACTCCCCACTGGTTGAAAAGGCTTATTCTTTTGGCACATTGGCTGAAAGCTACAACTACTTTAACGATGGTTTAGTAAAAGACGTGACATATCACGCTAACCCTAATCGTAAATTTGCGTTTAGTGACTACAAGGGCGGTATAGCTCAAAAAACCACGCAACCTGCAACCAGTAATAACCCCGTTTCGTACTTGTATAAAAAAGTAAATGATTTTGGTCAAATTGAAAAAACAACGGATTTCACTACGTTACCCAGTATTGACTCCGTTCAATCTGAATGTACTGAATATGAATACGATTCGGCATTTCGGTTAAAAACGACAAACCCCTGCGACTTTCGCAGTGCCGGTGCTGGTCGAGACAGGCATAGCAATTGGGCAAGTACAGAAATTATGTACGAAAAAGGCAGTACGTCGCTAGGTTACGCGTTAAAAAAGCGTACCACTAAGGCTGAGCTCATAGAAGAGGTATTATACGACGCAATGTACCGGCCCATGCTTACAAAAACATGGGATACAAGCGATACTACACCACCAACTTATATAAATTTCAAATACAATGCTAATAATGCTGTGACGTTTCAATCAAGGCCAAGCATCATCGCGAACTCTTCAAACGGGTTTACAACCACTTATGATGCTTTGGGTAGAGTACAAACTATTGATGATAGTGAACTTGATGATCCCAACAATAATTATTTCCGCAGATATGAGTATCACCACGATAATTTGGTTCAAGAGTTTCATCCCAGTGGAAAAACGGTAGATACCTATTATTTAGGGTTTGGGAGCCCAGATAATGAAATTCCACGTCAAATAGAAGTGTGGGACTATGACGGGTGGGACATCGCCCATATTGGCTTCGATGACTTCACGCACTTGCTTCAGCCTCAGACTATTTATCACCAAGCAAACAACAACTATTTTATTAACCCTTACAAAGCCAGTGTAACTGAAAAGCGCGCTTATGACGGCCCTAACTTATGTAAAACCTCAAGGCCTGATGTGGGCATCAAATGGTATGGCCACAATGTATTAGGTGATCTTACGTGGGAAGTTGCCGCCACTTTTGATGATATAAATGAGTTTGGCAACTCTGGGTGCTTATCCGCCCCTCAAGGATCATACGGCGATATACGTTATGCGTATGATGAGCGAGGAAATTTAATAAAAAAAGCATATTTTTACTCAGGTGATAACAAGCATTACATCTACAATAACAACAATCGCGTTGTTCAATTAGATATTGGCAATAAAACTAATGTTGCGTCGGAGAATAATATTGTAGTTAGCAATCAATACACTTATCTGCGCAACCTGCTTGAAAGAGAGACGCTATCGATAGACGGGCGTTCTTACTCACTAGACTATAAATATGACGAGTATCAGCTACCTAAACGTATTGTTTATCCGAATGGCGAAATTGTTAACATAGATCACAACGCTTTAGGTCAACAAACCGCAGCCGGAAGCTACACGTATGATACAGTTTATCACCCTAATGGTGCTATTCATCAACATTCTTATGGTAATGGCGCTACCTATACAGCGACGCAAAACACTAAAGGGTTGCCTTACAATCAATACGAAGAAATCAATAATGTTTCTATATTCGACCAGACATTGGAATATGATCAACATAATAATATCACTAACTTAATAGATGGTATAAATTCAAGCCACAGCTTGACCCTCGGGTACGATGACCTCGGTCAATTAACGTCGATTGCAGGTTCACCAAACGCTGCGGGAGTGATCAAGTACGATACAATAGGTAACATTGTTTATAAGAAAACCGGTAATTTAGAACTAAACTACAGTTATGACTCGAACCTATTATCCTCAGTACTAGATGAGAGTAATAATTACCGCCGAAACTATTATTATGACGAGCAAGGGAGTATGCAAGGCATTGATATTATTGATGCAGATACCGGTAGAAGAATACATAGTACAGACTTTTTCAACAACCTAGATGGTCAAATGATTTATGCTGAAAGATACACTAATTCAGACACTTTGTTTTTAAAAGAATATGTATACGATGGTTGGAGTAAACGGGTAAAAATAGCCAGTACAAAAGATGGAGAAAGCACTAATGAGTATTCTTTATACAGCGTAAATGGCAAGTTGATGTATCGCAATGGGCCAAACGGTGAAACGAATTATATCTACATGGGTGGCAAGCTTGTTGCTAAATCGATTGGCGGTACACCCACCTACCTGCACACCGATTATCTTGGCTCTGTTGCCAGAGAGACTACTTCGAATGGGGTGATCGGCTCGCCCGTTCGCTACAAGCCATTTGGCGAAAGTGTAAATCAAAATAAAGACGATGTAGGTTATACAGGACACAAATTCGATGCCGACTTAGGGCTAAGTTATATGCAGGCACGATACTATGATCCAGTTATCGGTCGTTTTTATTCGAATGATCCGGTGGGTGTTATTGAGCATTTAGGTACAAGTAACGGAATACACGGGTTTAATAGGTATGCTTATGGGAATAATAATCCGTATAAATATACTGATCCCACAGGTATGACTTCTGAGGATGAAATGGATCCTTCGGAAGAAGAAATAATAATATGGACAAATTTTGCAAAATCTGTTGGGCGACAAGCTGAGCAAGAAATTGAAATAGCAAAGGATACTGTTGTCGCTGCGACAGAGCCTAAAAATTTAAGTGCAGCTTCAGACTTAGCAGCTGGTGTTGCCGTAGCAACAACTTTGACAGGTCAACTTTATATAGCAGGGCCGTCAGCTATAATTTCTACAACCTTGGGCTACGCAGCAGCTGTGCAAGAAGATAACCCTCTTCAAGCTGTAGCAGTCGAAACTATCGTAAATTTCACCGCAAAACCAATTGGTATAATATCGAAAGGAGCGGCTTCAACTTATGAAGGTCATATCCGCAATGGAATAGATGCTACTGGACAGGTTCTCGAAAATGGGTACAAAAATCTAATTAAAAATAAGTGACAGAATACATGAAAAAATCGAAGCTAATTCAAATGCAATTTGAAAAAAAATACTTGTGGCCGATACGAGGCGTAATGATATTAATTTCTTTACCGTTTATTCTTATTGTTTATGAAACCTTAATCACTGGTGTGGCAGAAGGTCGTAGATATGATTACATCCAAGGAGAACATTGGGGGTACTATTCGTATTTATTTAAACACTTTGCTATTTCTGCATTATTCTTATGGCTAGGTTTATTTGGGATCAGTGAAAAAAATAAGTAAGGACGGCTAACAGATATATATGTGGTAACTCCAGCTATGGCGTTGTGCTCATTTCTTTTGAGGAAATAAATGGAAATCCACGATATCTAAAAGTTGCGGGAATTACTAGCGGGCAAGGCTCGTTCTCTGCTGTTGCTAAAACTTCAAATACTAAGCTTGCAAATGGCACAATCTCAAATGAAAGTGATAAAACAGTAGCTAAAGCGTATCCGTCCGGCGATCACCGTCTAGCCATTCAAAATTAGCACCGTCAGAATCTTGATTTCAACACTTAGGAGATTTTGGCATGGTAAAGCGTAGCATTAAGCAAT
>CANMKA010000033.1 GCA_947498355.1 uncultured Paraglaciecola sp.
TATAGCCAAGTGGTAAGGCAGCGGGTTTTGATCCCGCCATTCGTTGGTTCAAGTCCAGCTACCCCAGCCATTTTTTAGATGCCGAGCGTATGCTCGGCATTTTTGGTTTTAGTCTTACGATAATCTGTTTTCTCTACAATAATACCGTTCTATATAAGTTTCCAACAACTCCTTCATTGGGCATGAAATTTATCTAACGCTCTCTTGGCTGCGGCTGGATTACGTAAGTCATCGGCTTCTAGCATCTCGCAGTTATCATTTTCCATTTGCTGCAAGGTTACAGGGTAGAGTCGACAATCCTCTGGGCGATCAAAATAAATATCACAGGTATAAATTGAAGGTGACAAATCTGCTTGTTTTTCTTCACGCAAAAATGGACATAAGGATAGAGGCTTGCCTGTCGATGGTGAGAACCAAATTAAGCCCCCTTTCACATATTCGGCAATCTCAGGTTTAAAGTAGCGCCACATCTCAAGATCTTGTTCAGATGCGTTAATGTCACCATTGCTATACTTAACGCAGCATTTTCCGCACTGATTACAGGGCTTCATGTGTTATCACAAAGCGCTAGACGTAATGTACTAATTTTAACGACCTTTATGTTGTTTCTTCATTCGTGCGGATTGGGCAGCCCGCTCTGCGTCACGTTTTTCTTTACGATCTTTCTTGTCAGGCGTCAAAGAGCCTGTTTTAAACTTTTGTTTTTTTGCTACCTTGGCTTCTTCTTTCTTTTTAATCGCTAAGGCAATTTCTTGTTCTTCTTGTTCGACCATTTGCGGTGTTTCGAGGGTAATTCTACCAAGTTGCCCTGCCCTTAGTTCGTTAATTAGCACCTCACAAATTTTATGTAAATTGACTTTACCACCGGCCATCAGCGCACCTCGTTTAGCAGCAGCCAATTCTAAAAATTCTATTTCGGTGGACGGTATGTGTTTTAGCTTGTATCTGTCTTGCAGTAATTCTGGATAGGCTTTAATTAAATAATCTGCGGCATAAAATCCCACATCATCGTATTCCATAGCGGTATCTTTAATCGCACCTGTTGCAGCTAATCGATAACCACTGTTTGGGTTCTCAACTTTGGGCCACAAAATACCAGGTGTATCTAAAAGGCTAATACCATTACCTAAGTTAATACGCTGCTGATTCTTGGTCACAGCCGCTTCGTTGCCCGTTTTAGCAATAATTCGGTCGGCTAAGATATTGATTAATGTGGATTTACCCACGTTAGGGATCCCCACTATCATAGTATTAATAGCTTTAACGCTAGCATCTCTTTCTGGCAACATTTTTCTGGCCAAGGCTAGCAGTTGCTTAATTTTATTTGGCTCTGTTGTAGTCGATGCGAAGGTCTTAACCGAGCGCTCTAATTCTAAATGGCGTTGCCATTGTTCGGTCAAAATTGGGTCAGCTAGATCCGTTTTACTCAACACCTTAATGCAAGGTTTATCGCCACGTAGCTTTGCGATTGCAGGGTTTTCGCTAGAATAAGGAATACGTGCGTCTAATACTTCTATGATCAAATCGACTTGAGGTAAAACATCTTTTATTTCTTTTTGGGCTTTGTGCATATGCCCTGGGTACCAATGAACCGCCATGAAACACCAGAATAACGAATGAAATTGTCGGTATTATACCTGCGAGGTTATCGCGAATAATACATAATAATTTGAATAACAATGGAAATCACAAGTAGAGGTAAAATCCATCGACCAAATTTTCCCATTTGTTTTGCGTCCATTCTAAAGTTAGAGTGTTCAATCAGGGGTACCAAAACCACTAAAGCGATAAATAATAGACCCAAAATATATAGCACAGTCATGACTTGATCCCCATTGCATATTTTAGCGCTTGATGTTTTAACGGCCCAGCTGAATTGGCCAGTCGCAGCCCAAGGTTTCGCATAAATGATAAAGGCAAATTGTCATTCCCAAAGGCTAAATACAAGCCATCCATTGCCGACATCATTAACAAATTATCCGCTCTTCGCGCTTTTTCGTATCTTGCTAGCCAATCTGCAGGCTTAGCTAAAGTTTGCTGCTTGCCTTTAGCATCGAGTTCGCTATTCAGGGCTTGTAAGAAAACATTCACATCTTTAAACCCTAAATTCATTCCCTGCCCTGCCAATGGATTAATAGTATGCGCAGCATCTCCTAGTAATACAGTACGATCCCTGACGTATTGATTGGCATGCATGCGAGTTAAAGGGAAGTTAGCCATCTCGAGTATTTCAAAATCAACCAAATCTTTTGGGAATGTCGACAAAATCTGTGCTTTTAACTGGCTATGAGGCAAAGACATTAGTGCCTTGATTTGTTTGGGACTGTTATACCAAACCAAAGAACCAAATCCATCATATAATGGAAGATAGGCTAAAGGGCCATGGGGCGTGAATTGCTGCCACGTAATATCCTGCTGAAGCGACATAGTACGTATGGAGATCCCTAAAGCTTGCTGGCTATACTGCCAACCCGTCGTGCCTATCCCAGCAACCTGTCTAACCATAGATTGCGCACCATCAGCGCCAACTATGATCTCTGCTTCTATGCTTTCTCCACTAGCTAGGGTAATTGCCCCACTGTTTGCCTTGATATCGATTGTATGAATTGTGTGTCCGTAAAAACAGCTGACTGTGGTGCATTCGCCTAAACGCTGGTGCAAACCCAGTTGGATAACTCGGTTTTCAATAATGTGACCTAAATGACTTGCGGCCAATTGTTGTGCAGAAAAATCAGTTCGACAATCTGATCGCTCCCAAACTGACAGTCGATTGTACTGACATGTACGCATTGCCTTGATGAATCGCCACGCTCCAAGTCCTTCTAGCAACTGTTCAGTGGCAATGTTGACCGCTGACACTCGCATATCTGGCGGCTGCTTGGGGTCAAACTTTTCAGGCTCAGTTCGTTCAACAATGGCTACGCTAAAACCTAAATCAGCTAAGCCAACTGCCAAGGATGCCCCTATCATCGACCCGCCTACAATACAAAAATCGAACACACCATACTCTCTATATTTCGCTACTAGTTAACAGTGTATCACCCCGACAAAAGCAATAAACTCTGGTTTGCCTAAATACCCTAGATTCTTGATACCAATTTGCACTCTAATGGCTACTTTAATCTAACAACGCCTTAAAGTAATGTGCAATCTCAGTCTCAAGTCCTAGCCTGCTATATTTAGCGCACACAAATAGGTATAAGTTTGAATACCAAAAGATAACTTGCTAGATGTAGTTTTGTTTACGGATCAACTAGGATTATTGGCCTACAAGGAATGAAAACAATGACCTTAGATTATTCGAATAAAACTATTTTGGTACTGGATGACCAGAAGTCTTTTTTAGCCGTGTTAAAAAGTATGCTGGTATCACTTGGTGCAAAACACGTGACGGCTTGCCACAATTGCGAAGCCGCCCTCACTTTGTGTGCTGAAAATACCTTTGACATTATCATTTGTGATCTGCACTTTGGTGAAAATCGCAAGAATGGATTTGAGTTTTTAGAAGAAGTTAAACAAAAACGCTTTATCGCCCCCCATACTATTTTTATGTTAATGAGCGCTGATGCGCAACGGCCTATGGTGTTAGGCTCCATTGAAAAATTTCCAGACGAATACATAGTCAAACCGTTTTCTCGGGCTCTATTGGATAGCCGAATCAACCGTCAACATAAACAAAAACAGGCCCTATTAGAAGTCTACACCCATATTCACCAAGCAGACCTAGAAAATGCTATTCTTGCCTGTAAATTAATGATGCAACAAGTAAGTCGTTATCGAGATGTTTGCCTAAAAATATTGATTAAGTTGCTCTGGCAAACTCACCAATATCGTGAGGCACATCAGCTCCTGAACGCTTTGCCGCAATCATCAACTAACCATTGGTTAAACGTCTCTCGAGCCCAAACAGAATTACTCTTGGGCAACTATCAAGAAGCGATTAGCATTGCTAAAAGTGTCATAGTCAGAAATACCCTATTTGTTGATGCCCATGACATTATCTCTTCAGCGTACCTTGCCTCAGGCAAAAAACGTGAAGCGTTTTATGCCATAGAAAACGCCTTATCTGTGTCACCTCACTCGCTAAAACGTAATCTACTGGCCTGTGAAATCGCCAGAGAAAACGCCGAACAAAGCAACCTAGTTAACTACACCAAACAAATATGGGATTTAACTAAACACACGAGTAATTTTGATATAGCTCACTTGTGCAGTCATATTCGCAGCCATTTAGACTATGCGGAGCATGTGCACAACAAAGAGTCCAAAACTCGGATCCAACAAAACGCATTAAAAAGCCTCAATAGTTTGGCTCAGCAATCTAATACTAAATTAAAACAAGTTGATTTTGACCCGAGTATTTACGCAGAACTAGTCGAATCGAGAGTCGATTTTCAAAACCAACAATGGCTTACCTCAAAACAAAAGCTAGGGCGAGTACAGCAACGCTTAAGCGAAAAATACGGCGACTGCCCAATGTCTATGATCCCAGACTCAGTGAAAGCCATGTACGATCACCAAGAGTTTGACGAAGCCCAACAGTTACTAGAAAAATATCAAGATGCCTGTACTAATCGTGATCCCAATACAGAAGCGTCGCTGAAACGGTTTAGTACCGATATTCTTGAAACAAAAAATCAGTACATTCAGTACAATACCAAAGGTATTCAACTATTTGATAAGGGACAATTTAAAAGCGCCTTAGTAGCATTTGAACAGGCTCAACAGGTGGCACCTCACAATTCAGCCATTGCTTTAAACTTATTAAAATGCCAACTCAAACTTATCGAGCTGAGCAATGCGCCTAATCAACCGTTATTACAAGCCTGTCGTAATAACTACCAACAAATAGCCAATATGCCTAAGCTAGTTAATCATGCCTTAGCGTTTGAGGACATGAAGCCTCTAGCAAGGCAACAGCTGCAGTTAAGGTAGCGCGTAAAACAGGCACGTTAACGATTAGACTTACCTTGTCTCGCTTTGCCGAGAGAAGCCATAACTGAACCCAAAACCACAATTCCTGCGCCGATATAACCAGCAGTATTGATGTTACTCATAGAGAAATATTCTGGATACCACTCAACAGCTAAATACATAGATAAAAAGGTAAAAACGGGGGCCAGAGAAATAACAGCCCCCACCTTTGCAGCTTGCCAGATGGCTAAAGCCTCGGTAAATGCACCATATCCAACTATGGTATTGAAACAGCAAAAGGCCAGCGCGAACCAATGAATACCCTGTATCTCATCAAGCTCCAAAGGTGTGACAAAAGGCAACAGTACTAAAACGCCAGTTATATATATGTACAAGGTTAACTGTTTCGCGGATAACACCCCGAGAATTTGCTTTTGCACCAAAGCGTAAGCCGCCCAAGTCACCGCAGCAAAACCAATGAGCAGTACCCCAAAGGTTAAGGAGCCGGTTGCTGCCCATAAATCTGGAAGTTTAGTGTTAAAAAATAATAAAAGACCAAACACTAATAAACAGGCCCCAAGAATCTCAACGCGATTGAGTGCTTCTGAATAAAACACCACCCCTCCCAACATCAACATAAGGGGTGCGAGTTGCATTACGACTTGAGCCGTTTCTGGATTGAGGTAGCCCAGTCCTTGGACATTTGCTACATAGTTAACTGCCAGCAATAAACTGGCGACTAAAACCAAATATTTCGTTTTAGTCGAGGCCCCACTCAGTCTGGGTACAGCTTTTGTTTTAAGTAAAACCATATACACAAACAGGCCAGCAGTAAAAAAGCGCACCACAGTTATCGTAATGGGATCGATGACCTCAACGCAAAGCTTTAAAAAGAGCGGTAAAATGCCCCATAAAACAGCCGTCAATAGAGATAAACCGAAACCTTGCCAGTGAATAGAAGAAGTAGATGAACTCAATGTGCTGCATAATTTTGTTGTGTTGAACCAAGGATACCGAGAATAACCCTGAAAGCAAAAGCCGTTTTTATCCTCTTGGCAAAATGACTAACATGCTCACAAGATAAAAATAGATTGGGTAGCAGAATATGAAATTGCTTTAGCCCTCCTCTGCCCTTTTAAAGCGAGATAAGTTGAATGTTACTTAGAGCCTAAAGTGAGGAGTACAGTTTTTCAATCAGGTGTTAAAAAAGCGACTTTGCTAAACCGAGCGCTTTAACCAAAATATGTACAGGTTTCGCACCTTGCTAATAATTAATTTGAAATCGTCTAAGCCAGTGACAACACCACCAAGCAGGGCCCACTAACAGAAATTCAATATCTTTTAAAAAGCTCGGTTTACGCCCCTCGATATGATGCCCCAGAAACTGAAGTATCCACATAAGAACAAAAACAGCTAATCCGAATTGCCAAACAGATATTCCGTAAGCAATTAAGAGGTTAATAAAGGCAAAACAGCCAATGGTAACCAGTGTCATTGCCGCACCAATAGGGCCAGAGAGTTTAAAATAATAATAGAGTACAGGCAGAGCTAAAACATGGGCCCAAGTCACGCCAAAATCGGCTAAAAATAAAGGAGGGATAGACCACAATAAGGTAATAGCTGAAAAATAAATGGCAGGTACTGCTAATGCATGAATGTAAACATTCACTCGGTTTCGGTGACTTTCGCCATACTCTTCTAACAGTGATTCAATATGACGCATAACTTGCTCCTTTAAATTTACATAATATTAACAAAGTCGATAAGTAGGATCAATTCTCTACTCTTTCTATTCCCCTAATACCATTATATCTTTGAGTAGCTGAGTCACCTGTGACTCGGGCGTGTCAAATTTCATTCCAAAAAACCAAGACACCTCATCACTTTTTAAACTCATAATCTTACCCACTAATACTTTGCTCGACAGTGCGTTGTGTGAAAAACCTAGTGTTAAGGTACTCCCAAGGGGAATTTTTTCACTTACATCAACTTTTTCAATTTTAATACGACAACCTTGGGTAGAAATATCAACAATTCGAGCAGCAGAGACTAACCTTGCTCCTGACTCATTGCTGATACTGATTGAAATATTGGTTTGTGTGCGCTCTTCTGCTCTAAGCCCAATACTCTGCAAAGCAAGGGGGAAAGACGTAAAAATAAGGTCACTAGGTGTGGTGGCAACAAGTAAAACCTTCACTTTAAAGGCTATAATCTCGCCAGTTTCGTCTTCGAGTATGTACCGCATAACCAATGATGCATTTTTATAAATAGCATCTCTTAACCCTCCCCATTTAGATTCATCGGGGAATTTAATTATCAGACATTTGCGATTATCTAAACCGATAAATTCAGTTTTTACCCTTTTGATCCCCGCATTAGTAGAGACTTGTAAATCAAGAATACGCCCAGGACGCATGGAACGAATTTTCCGAATGTCCTCGTTTGTTATCCCTACTTTTTCACGCAAAATCGCCATACACTTATCTTCCTGATTCCATTATCATGCTTTAGTCGATGTTAATTAAAGATTATAACAACAACAACCAAGAATTCACTCTCCTTCACTTCGGACGCTAAATTACACTATGCAATCGCCCAAACCAACTATTCATTACCGCGTTTCTGTCGAGTCACTCGCTGCGCATACTTTTTCAGTGGAACTAACTATCGCTCATCCCACCGAAAACCAAATACTGTCTATGCCAGCTTGGATCCCCGGCAGCTACATGATCCGTGACTTTGCTAAAAATGTTATTAGCTTGTGTGCCACAAACCAATCTGGCCAGCAAGTGCCAGTTATCAAGCTTGATAAACAACAGTGGCAACTAACTCACTCGAATGGCCCAATCACAGTAAGCTACCAAATATACGCCTATGATTTGTCGGTTAGGGGAGCATACATCAATGACTTGTACGCTTTTTTCAATGGTACGAATATGTTTTTGTGTGTTGAAGGTCAGCAGCAGCAAACCCATGCTGTAAGTCTAGTTCAACCTGAACTAGAGAATACCGCTCACTGGCAAGTCGCAACAACATTGCCTTCGTCTCAACCTCTATCACATCAATTTGGGGAATACTGGGCAGGTGACTACGCGGAGCTAATTGACCACCCAGTGCTATTAGGTGAGTTCGATATTCTACCTTTTTCGACGTCTGGCGTAGACTTTGAGCTGATATTAGCAGGTGGTCATCAAGCTGACACTGAACGTATGGTTCGCGACCTTAAAACAGTTTGTGAACATCAACTCGAATTCTTTGGTGATACCCCACCCATTTCTCACTATCAGTTCATTACTTTACTGACTGACAGTGCCTTTGGCGGATTGGAGCATATTAGCTCTACTGCGTTAATGTATAGCCGTAATGATTTACCCAGTCCCCACCAAAATACGCGTATGGAAGAGGGCTATCAAACATTCTTAAGCCTATGCAGCCACGAATTTTTTCATACATGGCACGTAAAACGAATAAAACCCTTGCCCTTAGTCGATGCCAAGCTTGATAGAGAAAATTACACAGAGCAATTGTGGATTTATGAAGGATTTACCAGTTATTACGATGATATTTCCTTACTTCGTTGTGGCTTAGTGAGCCAAGATGACTACCTAAAAACCATGAGTAAGAATCTTACTCGCCTGGTCCGAAATCAAGGTCGATTTAAACAGAGTATTACAGATTCTAGTTTTGATGCATGGACCAAGTTCTACAAACAAGATGAAGGCGCGGTAAATAATATTGTGAGCTATTACAATAAAGGTGCAGTGTTAGCTTTATGTCTAGACTTACTAATAAAACAACATAGCCAAAATAAATACAGCTTAGATAATGTCATGCGATTCCTTTGGCAAGCTCACGGAAAAACCGGTATAGGAACCGACAATCAAGTTATTCACAATGCATTGACCTCTCAATTTGGTATTAACCTAGATGAATTTTTGCATAGCGCTTTGTATACCACAGACGAATTGCCCTTTGCAGCCCTCTTAAACCAAGTTGGCATTACCGTAACTTACAGTGCCAGACATGGCCTTGATGACAAAGGCGGTAGCCAAACAGAAGATAATTTTATATTTGATTTTGGTGCGCAGTGTAGCGCCAAAGACACGGGTTTACTGGTACAAACTGTGAGTGAAGGCAGTGCCGCATTTGATGCTGGATTAATGGCAAAAGACCATATTATTGCACTTGAAGGTTGGCAGCTCACTCATGCGAATTTAAAGTTGCGGTTAAACAACCTAGTTGAAGGCCAAAGGGTTGATATGACCATACTACGCGACAAGCGTCTGTTGACACTATCATTTACTCCGCGCCTGGCACCTAAAGACAGTATAAGTTTACAGGTTAACGATCAAGCACTCTGCAATACTTGGTTAGGCGGTTAAACCGATTACTAGAAGATCAGATATCGCCTTTGAAAAGCCAGATGCCGACCACGACTCTGAGTAGGTCGGCACCACCTCACTTAATTAATCAGGCCATACTACCGAACGCTTAGGTGCCACCTTATTATCTGAGTCAATAAAGCCTACCCCCAAAAAGCGGCCGCTTTGTTGGCTATAAACCCGTACTAAGGCATTTTCTTGTGGATCTATCGACGACTCGTCTTGGCTATAATTTACTGGATTTCCATTCCTGAAATAGCCCTCAGCAACTAGCTCAAGCGTCACACCTGCTAGCGTTTTAACCGCTGAGTCCATGGGCAGTAAATGCTGATCTAACTCAACAAAGCTTTCGTCATCCATTAAGTCACGACCCGCTTCATCTATTTTGTCACGCATTGCTTGCAAAGCTTCTAAGGTCAGCATTTTGTCAACCGGATAATCCGTCACTTGGCTTCGATCTAAACGGCTAACAAACGCACCGCAACCCAGTAACTGACCAATATCATCAACCAAAGAGCGAATGTAAGTGCCTTTACTGCAGTGCACTGTCATATCAACTTCATCTTGCTCGAATCTATCTATTGTCAATCGATAAATTTCAATATCTCTCGCTTCTCTGGGTATGTCAATTCCTTGCCTCGCGTAGAAATACAGAGGTTTACCTTGATGCTTCAATGCCGAAAACATAGACGGTACTTGCTTAATTGGCCCGGTAAACTGTGCACACACATCTTTTAATTGCTGCTCAGATACTTGTACACTTTTCGTTTCAACCACCTCACCATCTGCATCTGAGGTCGTCGTTCTAACACCAAGTTTAGCCGTAACCGAGTACGTTTTATCTGCATCGAGTAAGAACTGCGAAAACTTCGTTCCCTCACCCAAACAAATCGGCAACATACCTGTAGCTAGTGGGTCAAGGGCACCCGTATGGCCCGCTTTAGCCGCATTAAAAATTCGTTTAACCCGTTGCAAGGCATGGTTAGACGATAGGCCTAAAGGCTTATCAAGTAATACAATTCCGTTAATTAGACGGCCTTTTCTTTTTCTTGGCATAGGTGGACTACTTAGACTCTTCGCTATTATCAGAGGCGTTATCTGAACGGCCTGCTTTTTTAGCGCGCTCAGCATCTTTACTGATGGTTTCATCCACTAGATTAGAAATGCGTATCCCTTCAGCCAAGGAGCCATCTCGTACGAATGTCAGGGCAGGAACAGCCCGCATGCGCATTTTACTTGCGAGGGCACTACGAACAAAACCTTTGTTGTCTTTGAGGATTGCCAAGTCCTCTTTAATTTTTTCTTCGTCGTTTTCAAAAAAGGTCACGAATATCTTGGCATATGCCAAATCTCGCGAAATTTCGACGCTCGCCACAGTCACCATACCCAAGCGAGGATCACGGTTTTTAAATTCATTTTGCAGAATACTGGCGATCTCTTTGTGAATTTGCTGACCGACTCGATCGGTCCGAGAAAATTCTCTAGCCATTTAATTTCTCCTAACACCTAAAGTGCTTTTCAAACAAAACGGAGGCCTAAGCCCCCGTCTTTTATCATAAGTACGATAAATTACTCGTACCGATATTAATTAAAGCTCGCGCTTAACTTCAACAATTTCAAAGACTTCAATCTGGTCGCCAGACTTAACATCATTGTAGTTTTTAACGCCGATACCACACTCAGTCCCGTTACGAACTTCTTGTACGTCGTCTTTGAAGCGACGTAGTGATTCGAGTTCACCTTCGTAAATAACCACGTTTTCACGCAGTACACGAATTGGATTACTACGCTTCACTACACCTTCGGTTACCATACAACCGGCAATTGCACCCAATTTCGGTGACTTAAATACATCACGCACTTCGGCTAGACCGATAATTTCTTGCTTAAATTCTGGTGCCAACATACCGCTCATAGCAGCTTTGACTTCATCAATGAGCTGGTAAATAACACTGTAATAACGCAAGTCGATTTCTTCGGCTTCAATTACCTTACGCGCCGATGCATCAGCACGGACGTTAAAACCAACAACGATAGCGCTTGATGCAGCAGCTAAGCTAGCGTCAGTTTCGGTGATACCACCTACTCCGCTACCCACTATATTCACTTTTACTTCAGCGGTAGAAAGCTTAGTTAGCGATTCAGAGATAGCTTCAACAGAGCCTTGCACGTCAGCCTTAAGGACTACGTTAAGCTCGCTAACATCACCCGCTTCCATATTGGCAAACATATTTTCAAGCTTAGCTTTTTGCTGTTTGGCAAGTTTAAGCTCGCGCTGCTTAGTGTGGCGTTTAGTTGCGACTTCACGGGCTTTACGCTCGTCTTGTACAACTAACGCATCTTCACCTGCAATCGGCACCCCAGACAAGCCTAGAATTTCGACAGGTGTTGACGGTCCAGCCACTTTTACGCTCTTACCGTGCTCGTCACGCATCGCTCTGATACGGCCATATTCAACACCACATAACATAATGTCGCCGGCTTTCAGCTCACCTTCTTGAATAAGCACAGACGCAACAGGACCACGGCCTTTATCAAGGCGCGATTCAATTACGATACCCTTAGCAGAACCTGTAGGTACCGCTTGTAAATCCAATACTTCAGCTTGCAAAGTAATGGCTTCAAGCAACTCATCTATACCTAAGCCTGTTTTTGCAGATACGCTGACAAATTGGTGCTCACCGCCCCACTCTTCTGAAATAACCTCGAGTTGAGACAACTCAGTTTTAACACGGTCTGGATCAGCCGTTTCTTTGTCCATTTTGTTAACGGCAACAATCAAAGGTACACCGGCAGCTTTAGAGTGCTGAACCGCTTCTTTGGTTTGCGGCATAACGCCATCGTCAGCAGCAACAACCAGCACAACTATATCCGTCGCGTTTGCACCACGAGCTCGCATTGCGGTAAATGCCGCGTGTCCTGGAGTATCTAAGAATGCGATACGGCCATTATCAGTTTCAACGCTGTAAGCACCTATGTGCTGGGTAATACCACCCGCTTCGCCATCTGCCACTTTCGCTCGGCGAATGTAGTCAAGCAAAGACGTTTTACCATGGTCAACGTGACCCATGATGGTTACAACAGGAGCGCGACCGGTTTTTTCACCGCCACTTGCATCCGCAATCAATTCATCTTCAAGGGCATTGTCATTAACCAGTTCGTATTTATGACCCATTTCTTCGACAACCAATACGGCAGTTTCTTGGTCAAGAACATGGTTGATGGTGACCATCTCACCCATTTTCATCAAGGTTTTGATGACTTCAGTCGCTTTAATAGCAAGTTTGCTGCCTAGCTCACCTACAGAAATGGTTTCACCTAGCTTAACAACACGCTCAACAGGTTGGGCTGGTCTATTAAATTTGTGTTTAAGATCTGACCCTGCGTTCTTCTTAGACTTTTTACGTCTTCGTCCACCGCGTTCAGACTGCATGTCTTCAACGTCTTCCGCTTCTTGCGCATAACGATTCGAGTGAACGTGTACTTCTTTTGCTTCTTCTTTTTTACGACGCTCTTCTTCTTCTTTCCAGCGTCTAGAATTCTCTTCGGCAAGCTTTTTAGCGTCTTCAGCCGCTTTTTTGGCCTCTTCTTCTAGCTTACGCTGAGTTTCTTCTTCTTGCGCTTTTTGAATTTTTTCTGCTTCAGCTCGTGCTTTTTCTTGGGCAGCTTTTTCTTCGGGTGAAAGGGTTTCTTCTTCCTTACGAGCTTCTGCGGCCTTTTTGGCTTCTTCGGCTCTCGCTGCACGCTCTGCATCAGCTTTGGCTTTTGCCTCTGCTGCTTTTTTAGCTTTTTCTTCAGCTGCTTTCTTAGCAATTTCCGCTGCTTTTTGTTCAGCTTCTAACTTTTCTTGCTGCTCTTTTGCTATACGCTGCGCTTCTTCTTCAGCCATTTTGGCTTCTTCAACGTCGCTACGCTTAACGTATGTACGTTTTTTACGTACTTCTACAGTAACGGCTTTAGACTTGCCGACACTGAGTGTGCTTGTGGTTTTGCGTTGTAACGTCATACGCTTAGGTGCTTCTGCACCGCTACCACCATGCTGCTTACTCAAAAAATCCAACAGTTTACGTTTTTCTTCTTCAGTTACGCTAGCACCAGCAACTTTAGTAATACCTGCACTTTTAAATTGTTGAACTAAACGCTCAACGCTAGTGCCAATATCAGTGGCGAGTTTTTCTATGGATACTTCTGCCATATTGGTATTCCTCCTGGTGTTCTATCTATTCTTCATTAAACCAAACGATGTTACGAGCAGCCATAATTAGCTCTCCCGCTTTTTCTTCGTCTAGCTCATCTATATCCGAAATCTCATCTGTACCTTGTTCTGCTAAGCCTTCAAGATCAGTAATTCCACGACTCGCCAATAAATAAGCGACATGCTTATCCATACCGGCTAAATTTAGTAATTCTTCTTTTGGCTCAGCGGCTTCTAAGGTTTCTTCGTCAGCCAAGGCACGTGTGGTTAGAGTCGCGCGCGCTCGGTTACGCAACTCTTCGACCATTTCTTCTTCTAACCCTTCAATATCGAGTAACTCGTTGATAGGTACATAAGCGATTTCTTCTAAGGTACTGAAACCCTCATCGACTAATACCGATGCAAAATCTTCGTCAATGTCCAATCCAGCCGTAAACACAGATAACACTTTAGCGTTTTCTTCTTCATGCTTAGATGCTAAGTCATCGGTTGTCATAACGTTCAGTTCCCAGCCTGTTAACTGACTGGCTAGGCGCACGTTTTGACCACTTCGACCAATGGCTTGGGCTAAGTTATCTGATTCAACGGCAACATCCATGGCTTGTCTGTCTTCGTCAACAACAATTGACGAAACTTCAGCAGGTGCCATTGCATTAATAACGAACTGAGCAGGGTTATCATCCCACAATACGATATCAACACGCTCACCGCTGAGTTCACTAGATACAGCTTGTACTCGAGAGCCACGCATACCCACACAGGCACCAACAGGATCTAAGCGCTTATCGTTAGTTTTAACAGCAATTTTTGCGCGTGAACCAGGATCGCGAGCAGCACCCTTGATTTCTAGGGTTTCTTCGGCAATTTCTGGCACTTCAATTCTGAATAACTCAACCAACATATCAGGATGTGTACGACTGATGAAAAGCTGTGCGCCTCGCGCTTCTGGTCGAATCACGTAAAGTAAACCACGCACTCGGTCTCCCGGGCGGAAAGTTTCGCGTGGTAACATATCGTCGCGATAAATTACCCCTTCAGCATTATTACCTAAGTCAATAATGACATTGTCGCGATTCACTTTTTTAACCGTTCCGGTTACCAACTCACCGACTTTATCTTGATATTCGGCAATCACTTGATCTCGCTCGGCTTCACGTACTTTTTGTACAATAACTTGCTTAGCGGTTTGCGTAGTAATTCTATCAAATGCGATAGATTCAATTTGGTCTTCTACATAGTCACCAAGTTGAATATCTGGTTCATCAAGCTGGGCAGCAGACAAAGAAATTTGCGCCACTGGATTTTCTTGCTCGTGATCGTCGGCTACTACTAACCAACGGCGAAAGGTATCAAAGTCACCGGTATCACGATGAATCGATACACGTACTTCAATTTCGCTTTCGCTTTTCTTTTTAGTTGCACTGGCAAGTGCGAATTCTAATGCCTCAAAGATTTTCTCTCTAGGAACTTGTTTTTCGTTTGATACGGCCTCAGCCACTAACAAAATTTCTTTACTCATTGCTGCCTCACTGGTTACTTTCTTGCGAAAGTCCTTTTAGGTCACTGTCTTAGTCAAAAGACGGGACTAAATTACCTTTCTCTATGTTGGCAATAGCTAACACATGGGTTTGGTTATCGATTTCTAAGGTTAAATTACCGTCTTCACAAGCCAGTACTTTACCCTTGAAGTTACGTCTATCTTCAATTGGCATCTTGGTGCGAAGTGAAACCACCTCGCCCAAACATGCTAAATAATGTGCTTCTTTAAATAATGGTCGATCCATTCCTGGCGAAGATACCTCGAGGTTGTACTCAGTACTAATCGGGTCTTCTACATCCATAATCGCACTCACTTGATGACTGACTTCAGCACAGTGATCTACACTGATGCCATCAGGGTGGTCGATATAAACACGCAAAGTCGAATGTTTCCCTGCTCGGATAAACTCAACACCGACCATTTCAAAGCCTAAGGCCTCGACCGGAGAAACAAGCATTTCGGTTAGTTTTGTTTCAAGTTGCGACAAATCTTTGCTCCACAAACAAAAAAAGGGCCAAATGCCCAGAATAAATCACATGATATTGCAAAAAAGATAATAAAAAGCCCCGTACATGCGAGGCTTTAAAAATTCTGGACTCGTGATACCTAAAAGCTTCACAAGATAATAAAATGAAGGACCTGCTAGGTACCTAGTGAAAAGCCTATGATGGTCATAGCTTATCACTTTAATCAGGCGTTACTGTCGTCTAAGAGGGAGTTCGCCTTGAATAATGGCACGTAGTATACGTACCCGTGTTTTTCATTGCAAGATAACAAATGGTTAAGTCTTACAATTCTCTATCCATTTGGTCTCAGCAGACCCACAAATAGCCTTATACTTTTGGCTCGCTTATTTGCAACGCTTGGTCTTACTCACCTTTATTATTTATGGCTGTTGTCAGACAATAATAACAAATGGATGAACAGACGAAAATTTTTGGTTAAAAACACGTAATATAAACTCTTCATAACAAAGAATAATAGCGTTGGCATATGTGAATAAAGGGATTTTTGTTGAGTACTATTTAGAAATGAAAAATGATAATTTCGGTTGGTTGCGGGAGCAGGATTTGAACCTACGACCTTCGGGTTATGAGCCCGACGAGCTACCAGACTGCTCCATCCCGCGTCCGAAATTCACTTTGAGTGGTGAAAAATTCAAGTGGTTGCGGGAGCAGGATTTGAACCTACGACCTTCGGGTTATGAGCCCGACGAGCTACCAGACTGCTCCATCCCGCGCCTGAATTTTTCTTTGGCAGAGCTTGTTTAAACAAGGTCTCTCTCAAAGGAGGGCGTATTATACATAGCCATTGTAAGGACGCAACATTATGTCGATAAAAAAGTAGGTTTTTATGAAAAAAAGTATCTTATGTATGTTTTTCACGCGAAAGCTGTGTTTTTAATAGTCAATCCAACAAATTTCACCTAAAAACCCCAACTATTCTTTTGCATATAGGTTGCGAGTTTTATATCGAGATCCGTTAGCCCTCCTACATCATGAGTAATAAGTTGCACGTTTACTCGGTTATACACATTTGACCAATTTGGATGATGATTCATTTTCTCTGCAAATATGGCCATTTGCGTCATCCACCCAAAAGCTGCAGCGAAATCATCAAATTTAAAGGTTTTGCTTAACATGCCATCTTTAACTTGCCATGGGGTTTTATCGGGTAAACTATTGAGTTCGGTGAGAGCGCTTTGTAGGCTTGCATCGTCCAGCAACTTAGTCATAGTTTCCTCATATCAGGTTTGGTTTTATGCGGCTTACTTAGCCGCATAAAAATTAATGTTACACCTGCAGCAGACTGTCAATGTCACTTAACAGTATTTAGCATTCACTGCCGAATAACAAAATTTCACTCACAACGGATAATTAATAGCATGTGCATGACTTTTTTGTTGATACCAAGGATGATTAATCCGCGCTAGCCAATAACCCAGTTCAGATTTCAACATAGCAACATCTTCTGCTGGAATATCGTCAAAAGACAGCATATCCATTTGATAAGGGTCGTTTATGTTGTTGTAAAGAGCGATCAAGTCTGCATCCTTGTTCAACGAAAACGTGTAAGTATGGGTGCGCAATCCAAGTTCACCCGACTTACCATAGTATAAACCAGACTTAGGCTTAGCCACGCCCGACTGCCCTGCTCCAACGATATGCTGACTAAAATCTGTGCCATCTAAATCTTCTGGAATATATTGCTCTAAACCTAATAGACCCAAAATAGTTGGCATGAAGTCAGGCACACTGATAAGCAAATCATCAATATAATGTTCGACTTTGCCTGGGTAATACACCATTAAAGGAATACTGAGTGATTCTTCAAAATAAGTATTTTTTGCCATTTTGTCATGGCTCGCCATCATTTCACCGTGATCAGCGGTAAATACAATCAGGGTGTTATCTAAGATACCTTGCGCTTTTAGAGTATCGACCACCCGACCAATTTCTCTATCTAACAAGGTCACCATAGAAAAATGATATTTTGCGTATAGCTGACCTTTTTCCATATTTACATTGGGACGATTGAGTATGGTCTCCATGGGTACGTCTTCGTAATAAGCCTTGTATATAGCCTCATCAGTATCTTCTATTTCTTGATAAGGACTATGGGGCGGATCCATAGTCCATAACAAACTAAACGGCTTGTTACCATTGCGCTGATTTCGATTATTCTCTATGTAATCAATAATCACATTGGCTTGGTCGACCGCCGAATAGACTTTTGGATAAAACGGGTGACCTTCTGGCTTGTTACTGATAAATATATCATTAGTGTAGACAGTTGGGCTGTCGTGATTGTGGCCTAGGGTTTGGTACCAATACTCAATGCTATTTCGAGATGGCCCCGGTGGAATATAGGTATCGAATTTAGTACCTCGCATATAGTGTCCACCAGGCGGGCGCTCACTGCCTACATACACACTGTTTTTATCAAACAAAGGCAAATTGACTTTCCAATGTCCTTTACCCACCAAAGCCGTATTGTATCCAGCCTCATACAAAGACTCAGTCAAGGTAGTGATGTCTTCTCGTAATCCTACTTCAGGCCGACCTGCCCGAGTGTTATTGGTCACACCATTGTTATTAGGATATTTGCCTGACATTAGCATTCCGCGAAACGGGCTACACAAAGGGAAATTGGCGATGGCTTGTGTAAACACAGCACTCTGGTCGGCAAGCTGATCTAAGGTTGGGGTAACGACATAATCGCTGTTGCCATTGAGTAGGCCTTGGTATTTTTCTTGGGCCCAAAAACCCATAGACGCTCGGCGCATCTGATCGGCAACAATCACGATAACATTCGGCGGAGTAACTTCGGACGTGCCATCAGGATTTACTGAGATATCTGACGTGGACGTACCACCAAAATTAATCTGTGTACATGCAGCTAGGCTAACAAGCCCCAGTAATGCACCGCTCAAAACTTTATTATCCAATCGAGTACTCCTTTAATGAATGCCTATCTATATTGATACCGACCGATAGTCAGCTCAAACAATTCTAACCATAACTATCTCAATAAAGCACCCTAAAAATAATGGTTCCAATTAACTATGATCGACTAGAGCGCTTAATTCGTATTTTGTGCATTCTAATTTTTTAGTAAGAGTTAACTTTGTCACGCCTAACCCACCAGCAAATAGCTGACATGCCCTTAAGATTTCGCGCCCATTTAATAAACTCATTATCAGGGTTTAAAAGCGCAAATTTGATTGGCAGCATAGACAATAGTGGTTTAACGAATCTAGCCGTGTTTAGCTCGGTAATCCACTTAGGATCAGATCCGGCACTAATGGGCTTTATCACTCGCCCTAATACTGTAGCTAGGCATACTTTAGAAAACATTAGGCAAACCAAGCAGTATTCAATCAATCATATTAATCAGGATATTTGGCAGCAGGCTCATCAAACATCAGCCAGATACGATAAGCAACAAAGTGAATTTGAAGCAGTTGGCCTTACCCCAGAGTTTATTGATGATCTAAAGATACCTTTCGTCAAACAAAGCAAAGTCAAATATGCCTTAACCCTTGAAGACATCATACCCATACCAGCTAACGGTACAGAACTAGTGATCGGCCGAATTACTGATATTTTTGTGGACGCCAATGCTATCCAAGATGATGGTTACCTAGATCTAGAGCAACTCGAAAGCGTCACTATCACAGGCCTAGATAGCTACCACACCACCCAGCGTTTATCTCGATTGTCTTACGCAAAGCCAGATGAAAACCTTACTCAGCTAGGCCTCAACGGAACGCCTATTGCTCAACCCTCCACTAAAGGCTCAAAATGAATACATGGAAGAATTTAGGTTATTTGGGATTGGTCCCATTTTTACTTGGAATATTGGCCTTGGTTCAACCGAAGGCTATAGGTAATATAAACCCTGACATAGTATTTATTGGTTACAGTGCGATTATATTAAGTTTCATTGGTGGAACGTTTTGGCAAGCCAACGCTTCTGTCCAACAAACTCCTCGTATAATCAGCAATCTTATCAGCCTAGTCGCCTTTGTTTGCCTGCTAATCGACCAGCATATAGCCATAATTGTGTTGGGGGTTAGTTTCGTTGCTGCGTATGTATACGAGCGCTACTTTTTAAGTCTTGTAGTCGAGGTTAACCAAGACGACGATACGCGATTGAGTAATCAAGCCTATTTGACCATGCGCAAAAATTTAACAGCTATAGTCTTTGCGCTGCACATCATCGCATTTTCACTAATATAGATAGGTAACTTTATAAGCCAATTTCTTTGCCATGCGAGTGTGTGATGTACACCATGACTCGATGCCTGCCCTTAGTAAAATGTAAACTAAGGATTGTCGATAATAAACTGCTTGTTCATTGCCAGCCGCAACGCCATTGTTCAGGCGCTTTTAGAGTTCGCCAGTCTATCGAATACTCATTATGGTTGATAACTGCCTGGACAATACACAAGGTTACGTTTTGATCTTCGTCAAATTCCACTTGTGTGACAACAAAGTGCTTTTCTTTATTCTGAATTTTACGTTTCGTCCACTTACTGTGCAGTAAGCTTTTCGGGTGAATTCTATTCATGGTCTGACCTGAATGCTGGGTGACAACCTGAGGCACATGGTGCCTAGCAACTAACAACCTGCCAGTCAAAAGCGCCTTGGTAGTGTCGAATTATGAGTGCATAAAAAGAGGTTTGAGCGCTCTTTAAAACTTTAGCGGGCTTATATTGAAAATTGCTTGAAGCTTGCATAACTGACTCGCCAACACCATCAAAATATCTTGTTATTGACAGTCTGAGTCTGTACGCGTGACTACTGGGCAATATGTTGACAAAAGTAGGTTACAAACTGATCCTTTCTGTTACTCGGCTTGGCGAGGGGTTACCGCACATCTCGTCATACGCAGTTTGGAATTCGAGTAACGCACTTGAAATGTTGTGGTCGCGTAAAAAATCTTTGGCCTCGACTAAGGAGTTGAGTACAGTCACGTCTTTTTCTGGGGACAGTCCTACCAAATTATGCTGTTTGTCTAAGCAACCTACTAAGTAATGCGTAGAATCGGCAACGCCGATAATAGTAGGGGTAAGTTCTTCTGTTGTATCAACACTCATCACATTTCTCCTATCAATTGAGTAGGTAGTTACGCAATGCCCCGTTAAATCGATCAAACAGGTCACTGATTTGAGTGTTATTTATACAAAAAAAGACTCGCCACGATTTTGTTGGCGAGCCTTTTAGCTTGAGAAAAATAGTTTGTCTAAGCCTACCCAATCTGCGTGCTGGTAACCGCTTGGGTTTTAGTGCCTAAAACTCTATTAAAATCAGGGTTATTTGAGTAAATCCTGAACATTCGCCAAATCTGTTTTTCCGTTTAAAAGTTCATCTGGCGTCAGCCCAGATAATTCATGTGGAAACACCAACCACTCATCAGAGTCATACACATAATAGTCAGGCACAATTTCAGTTTTATTATTCTTAGGTTTGTAATATGGACACGCAACTCTAACGTCTTGAGGCATATTGGCCCGAGACAAGGTGTTTAATTGCTCGATTAACGCATTGACACTACGGCCTGAGTCAAACACATCATCAACAATTAATAGGCTGTCTTTTGCGTTAGCATTTTCGATAACATAGTGTAAACCATGCACTTTAATGGTTTTAGATTGCTGATTTATTCCATAATAGGATGATGTTCGTACAGAAATATGATCTGTTTCGACGCCTTTAAAATCAAAATATTCTTGCACCGCAATACCAATGGGCGCGCCACCTCGCCAAATGCCAATAATAAACTCAGGACGGAAACCACTCTCATAGACTTTTGACGCCAAACGGAATGAATCTTCAAGTAACTGTTGTGCGGTGATGAATGTTTTTTTCATAAACCTTACCTAATCATTAGTTTGAAACCACACTATAGACGGAATAAATCGTTATTCGTATTTTAGTGCAGTAGCAGGGTTGGTTTTTAAGGCTTGATACGCCGGAAATAGGCTAGCAACGAAGCATAATAACAAAGAAACAAAAACCAACAGGATAATTTGCGGCCATTGTATATCAATTGGCAAATTCTGACCATTTGGTCCTAAAAAAATTGGTACATTAAAAAATGTCAGCAAGTTATTCATTTGCAAAACCAAAGTCAAACCCAGTACTAATCCGATAATTGTGCCTTTTAGCCCATTATATGCGCCGTTAAACAAAAATATCGACATCACGGCCTTCCGACTCATGCCTTGAGTCAACAAAATAGCAATATCACCTTTCTTCTCAGTGACCACCATGACCAAAGCCGATACTATGTTAAAGGCTGCCACTGCTATGATTAGCAACAACATCATAGACATCATGTTTTTTTCCATCTTCACTGCATCAAATAATGCGCCTTGCTGGGTGCGCCAATTACTCGACTGTATCTGAGCTTGTTCTAAACGTTCAGTCACCCTTTGATAATCAAAGGCATCGTGCAAAAATAGCCGTGTTTGAGCAATCTCTTCTGTGCGGCTACGCAGTAGTTTGGCGCTGTCAGCTATGTGCATAAACAAAACTTTGCCATCTAATGCAGAGCCCATGTCGTAAATCCCCCCTACTGTGTATACCCGCTGGCTATACATCCGGCCAAAAGGTCCAAAATAGCTACTATCGGAGGTAATCACTCTTAACTTATCGCCCATGCCCAATTGCAATTTAATAGATAGGGCTCGACCAATCACCACAGTATATTTTCCTGCTTGTAAATTATCGAGGGAGCCAGTTAGCATGTTATTCGCCACAACAGATGTGGTTTGAAAAACGTCTGGTTCAATACCATGAAACATAATGGGTTCAATTCCTTTGACCGACTGGACTAACCCTTCTCCCTGAATATGCAAAGACTTAGCTTTGACTTCATCTATGCTATCTAACCACTCAGTTACATTGTGGCTAGCACGAGCTTGGTCGGCATCGAGCAAAATATGCGGTGTTATACCTAAGTTTCTGAGTTTTAACTCTCCTTCGAATCCGTTCATCACCCCGAGCACAGTAATCAGCGACATCAGCCCCAGAGCAATACCCGCAACCGAAAAAAAGTTGATAAAGGCAATAAAGCTGCTGCGCTTTGACGCCTTGGCGTATCGCATTCCAATAAAAAAAGAAAGTGGGTAAAACATAAACACTAGGCTCTTATTTGCAACGAACAGTCAAAAATACAGGGGAAACTGTTGGAATAGGGAGAATTGACAGGGATAATACTGGCTTGGCGGTTATCAAACAAGCAAAGGCCAGCGTAATTTTTTCCTGTCAAACCCGCTCTTTGTATAACAGCAAGCCACAAACAATAATCAGCTTAACTAATCTGGTTGGTTCGTATTTACGTACTGGCACAGCATTAAAAGCACTAGGAGCGTGAATGCAAAATCTGACATTAGAACAAAAGCATGAGCAGTTTAAAGAGTACTTCATGATCAAACATGATTTACCCGTCAACATACGCCTTTTAGAAGATGGTTTTACTCTCCCAGATAACGACAAGCTCCTAGATGCCATGCCTTATACCTTTCAAGTCGCCAGTGAGCTTGCTGAACTCGAAAGTAAAGCCTTGCGTCCCCTGCGGAATTTAGGCGAACACGCAACTGAGCTAGCTGATTTTCTCAATCATCAGTCACGTAAAATTGATCTAATGATGTCTTTAATATTGCAGCAGCAATCCACACCCGAAGAGCAGTATCATTCGGAGCAGTTTGGCGGCGGAGGGATTACCCTATTAACCGATCAAGCTTACCAAGCGGGTAAAATGATTGAACTTAAAATATTTTTACGAGAAGAAGCTTCTGCAATATTTTGCTACGGCGAAGTGATTGAATCGACACAGCAAGACGATAAATTCCACACCTCGTTAATTTTTGCCCGCATACGCGAAGAAGATCAAGATCTACTCGTCAAAGCCAGCTTGCACCTGCAAGCTTTACAACTACGTGCCCGTAAAGCCAAATAACAGAGCAACGAACTTTCCCTATGACCCTGAGCATTTTTTCTCCGCCTCTTCCGAAATCGACACAAACCACTCACGATATCCGCCATTGGGGCAATCTTCAGGGCAGCAGTACCGCTCTTGCCATAGCCAACGGCGCAAAACAGGCGAACGGACCTGTTTTGCTTATTACAGCAGATTCGCCGAGCGCCATTAAGCTCGAAAAAGAGCTCGCCTTTTTTATCGACGATAACAGCCTAGACGTGCAGTTGTTTCCTGATTGGGAAACCCTGCCCTACGACAATTTTTCACCTCATCAAGATATCGTTTCACAGCGCTTAGAAGCCTTGTATCAGCTCACCCAACACGAAAGACGTATTTTTATTGTTCCCATCAATACCTTGATGATGCGCATGGCCCCTATCGATTACATTGGCCAGTATTTGCTGCTGTTAAAAGTCAACCAAACCCTGAACATAGACACCTTCAGAACAGGCCTTGAGCGTGCGGGCTACCTGCATGTTAATCAAGTGATGAGCCACAGTGAATTTTCGATTCGTGGCAGCATAATAGACTTATACCCCATGGGCAGCGAGCATCCTTTCAGGATTGATTTATTTGACGACGAAATCGATACAATTCGTCATTTCGATCCAGAAACGCAACGCTCTGGCGACAAAGTAAATGAGATTAAACTGCTCCCAGCTAGAGAGTTTCCTACGGACAAAGAGGCAATCTCCCTGTTTAGGCAACAGTACTTAGCTAAATTCGATGCCAACAATAGCAAAGGCTCAGTTTTCAATCAGGTGAGCAAAGGACTAATGCCAGGTGGTATCGAGTACTACTTGCCACTGTTTTTTAATCAAACAGCGAGTATTTTTGATTATCTGCATTCAGATTCGTTAGTGATGGCCCATGGCGATCTGCAACACGCTCACAAGCAACACTGGGACGACATCTCCCACAGGTATGACCAACTTAGATACAACATTGAGCGGCCACTACTCGACCCCGCAGAACTATATTTACGCCACGAAGAAATGTTTGCCGCCTTAAAGCCTTGGTCGCGAGTACAAATCCAAACTAAGCCTGTAGCAAAAAAAGCAGGCCATCATAATTTTAACACTCACACGCTCGACAATATTGCCCTGCAACCTCAAGCTAAATTGCCTTGGGCAAGCATGCAAAAACAAGTCAAAACGTGGACCCAAAACAAAACCCGCGTGCTCTTTAGTGCTGAGTCTGCGGGTCGCCGAGAAAGCTTGCTCGAAATACTGACAAAAGCCAATATAAAGCCCGCTAGTCATACTAGCTTACAAGATTTTTTGCAGAGCAAAGACAGTATAGGTATCACAGTTGGCCCCGCTGAATTTAGCTTTTTTATTGATGAAACCACGCCTGTAGCCTTTATTACCGAGACCGAACTGCTCGGCCACAAAATTAGTCATAGGCGCAAACGCGATCATAAACGTGCCACCGACGAAAGCGCCATTATTCGCAATTTAGCCGAACTTGCGATTGGCCAACCTGTGGTCCATTTTGACCATGGCGTGGGGCGCTATCTTGGTCTGCAAACCTTAGATGCAGGGGGGATCACCACCGAGTATCTCAATATCGAATACGCCAAACAAGCCAAGCTATATGTGCCTGTGGCATCCCTGCACCTTATTAGCCGCTACAGTGGTGGCGACATTGAACACGCCCCCTTGCATCATCTTGGCAACGATACGTGGGCAAAAGCTAAGAAAAAGGCAGCTGAGAAAGTCAGAGATGTAGCCGCACAGTTACTCGATGTATATGCTCGGCGGGCCGCTAAACCAGGCTACGCCTTTAAAATTGCTTGGGATGAATACCAGACCTTTAGCGATAGTTTCCCTTACGAAGAAACCCTAGATCAACAAAAAGCGATTAATGCCGTTATCCAAGATATGGGGTCATCCAATGCTATGGATCGCTTAGTCTGTGGTGACGTTGGGTTTGGGAAAACGGAAGTTGCCATGCGTGCTGCCTTTATCGCGGCTAATCAAGGTAAGCAAGTGGCAATATTGGTTCCGACAACCTTATTAGCCCATCAGCATTTTGAAAATTTCAAAGAGCGATTTGTTCAGTGCCCGTTTAAAATCGAAGTATTGTCACGATTTGTTAGCGCCAAAGACGCCAAAAGAATCATCGCCGACATAGAAGGTGGTCAAGTAGATATAGTGGTAGGTACCCATACTCTGCTCCAAGAAAAAATGAAGTTCAATGACTTAGGCTTGGTCATAATTGACGAAGAGCACAGGTTTGGCGTAAGGCAAAAAGAGAAATTCAAAGCCCTACGCTCAGACGTAGACATACTTACTCTTACCGCTACGCCCATACCTCGTACCTTAAATATGGCCCTAAGTGGAATGCGAGACTTGTCAATTATTGCTACGCCACCTGCTAAACGCTTACCCATCAAGACTTTTGTACAACAGCGCAGCGATGAAGTGATTCGCGAAGCCATAATGCGCGAAATATTACGCGGAGGTCAGGTTTACTTTTTGCACAACGAAGTCGATACCATCGAAAAAACAGCCTTAGAAATTAAAGAAATCGTGCCCGAAGCACGTATTTCTATAGGCCATGGTCAAATGCGCGAACGGGAGCTAGAAACCGTGATGTCAGACTTCTATCATCAACGGTCAAACGTACTCCTGTGTACCACCATAATTGAAACGGGTATTGACGTGCCTTCGGCCAACACTATCGTGATGGACCGAGCCGATCACTTGGGCTTAGCTCAGTTGCATCAGCTTAGAGGACGAGTTGGACGCTCTCATCATCAGGCCTATGCCTACCTAATGACGCCTCATCCTAAACGATTAACTAAAGACGCAGCCAAACGGTTAGAAGCCATATCGTCTCTTGAAAACTTGGGAGCCGGCTTTGCATTAGCGACCCATGATTTAGAAATAAGAGGTGCAGGAGAATTACTTGGTGATGGTCAGTCTGGACAAATTTCTAGTGTCGGTTTTACCTTGTACATGGACATGCTAGACCAAGCAGTTGAAGCTTTAAAATCGGGTAAAGAGCCCTCAGACCAAGCTGCGTTATCAGAACAAACCGAAATTGATTTACGTATACCAGCCTTGATCCCAGACGATTATATTCACGACATCAATACCCGTTTGTCTTTGTATAAAAAACTCGCGGGATGTATGGATCAGGCCGCCATTAATGAATTTCAAATAGAATTAATCGACCGTTTCGGTTTGCCGCCGGTCAGCACAAAAAACATGATCGCCCTACAAAGCCTCAAAGTAAAAGCCAAGCACATTGGCATACGTAAAGCAGAAGGAACAAATAAGGGTGGCTTTATCGAATTTAGCGAAAACGCCGAGATTGATCCGGGTTTTATCATTCAATTGATCCAGTCTCAGCCACGTATCTATAAACTCGATGGACCACAGAAACTGAAATTTATCGTGCCTACAGAATCTGCAGCAGATAGACTTAGCCTATTCAATGATATGCTTGAACAACTCGGACAAAACTTGCGTGCTGCGTAGTGAAAGGAAACTATTCTGTATATGACTGTTAAAAAATCATCGGCCCCGTCCTCGATACAAAGAGGAATGTGTGCCATTTCAGCCTTCTGTGCCAGTATGTGGGCCGCTCCCATTTATGCCCAAGATAGCCAGTGGTGGTTTGATGTTGAAGTTATATTGTTCGAGCGGACTCTTCCTGAAGCAGGTATTAGTGAAAACTTTGAAAACAAGAATTTCACCTCGTCAGCCGATAAATACCAAGATTTATTCACCCCTTATCTCACGCCAGATCATAGTTACCTATTGGCGGGATTAGATTTTTGTGAAGCGTCGCGTATCGAACAAGCAGAGCGAGAAAGACAACGTGCCTTTGCCTTTCCTGAACCACAAGAGCCAAGTCAATCGGAAGCGGTTGGACAAACCCTTGGTATTGACAGTCAACCCTCTGAAGCACTGATTGCTCCATATACCAGTAAAAACGCTCCTTCAGAGCAGCCTGTATCAAAAGATACTGGCGTCACTCCACCCCAATCGAACGAACCTGACTTTGCCTATGAGGTCGTTAGTGAAGATGTATTCGATTCACCTAACCCAACATCACAGCAAGCTGTTGTCTCACAAAAGCCTTCAGGCCAAGAACAAAGGACGCTAACCCAACCAGGTCCAATAACTGAACAGGGGTTACCTGCACCAACTAATAATGAAACCGCTATAAACCTTGATGAGCCGCCTGAGCCCATCAAAATAGATTGGATAGAATGGCAAATCCCTAATGTATTGCCTTGTGCCTATGCACAGCAAACCGAGCCCAAATTAACGTTACCTGCCCTAGATTCAAATTCGTTGGCAGACAAACAACAAAACGCCCCAGCCCTCGCACATTTGCAAAAAACACCGGTTCAAATAGAGGGAGTCGAATGGCAACAAAAACGCACCACCTTTTTATTACCCACCGAACGACACCGTATGAGTAAGCTTTACGCAGAAATACGTAAAGATAAAACCATTCAACCCATACTGCACAGTGCTTGGCGGCAGCAAGTTGAGTTTGGAGAAGCAAACGCTGCATCGTATCGCCTATTTGCCGGAGAAAACTTTGCGGATAGATTTGACGAAAACGGTGAACCCAAATCCGCCATAAGGCATGTCGCTCTTGAGTCAGATGTTCCTTACATGCCAGCAGAAGAAAAAGCCAAGCTGACAACTGAGCAATATCAAACTTGGTTAGCCTCCCATAGCCTAAACCAAGCGCTTAATTCGCCACTAATTAACGCCCAAAACAATTTATTCGAGCGCTTAGACCAAATACTCAAGGCGGAAACAGATTTAGCCATACAAACGCCCAGTAATACCCTACCTAAAGCGGCTTCAGAGTTAGTGGAACAGGGAGATAAGGGCCTGATACCCGAGCCGATTTGGCAGCTTGATGGCTATCTCAAGGTTTACCTAAAGTATGTCAACCGCGTTCCATACTTACATATTGAAAGTGAGCTAGATTACCGCTGGCCAGAACAAACCCCAGCTGGCTCAATGCAGCTAAAAAGTGCTAATTTTGAGCAATTAAGACGCATAGTTAGCAAGCAAGTACATTATTTTGACCATCCCTTGTTCGGCATGATTGTCAGGCTAGAGAGACACAAGTGGCCCGTTGAACCTGACGCAACACATGAGTAAAACACTGCCTGTCTGCCAACCCCCGTGGCAGACAGGTCAACTTATTTACAAAGAAGCACTCGCTCCTCATTGGGATCACAGAAAAATAACGCAGAAAAGATGATCGGTATATTTTCCCCGCAGTAAGAAGTAGAATACTGTGTACTGCCCTGAGGTTTATGACAGCGCACGCACCTCAATCTTAATTTGCTTAAAACTATAAGCTCAAATAACAGAAACCATTACATGAAACTAATTATTAAACTTATCCGCAATCTCGTTGGCCTCATTATGTCATTTTTCGATGTAATTACTCGTGGACCTAAATTAAAACGCCCTTCTGAGGTGCAAAAAGAGGTCGACAAACAAGCCGAATCCCTCACCCTTTATCAATTCTTTGCTTGTCCGTTTTGCATTAAAACGCGCCGCGTTATCTATAAACTCAATGTGCCAATTCAAACTCGAGATGCATCAGAAGGTTCGCCCCATCGCCAAGCGTTATTAGACGGAGGCGGCAAAATCCAAACGCCTTGTCTGCGAATCGAAAATCAAGGTGAAGTTGAGTGGCTTTATGAGTCTTCGGATATTATAAAATATCTAAGACAAAGATTTAGTTAGGTCTGAGAGAGCCATCAACCCAGTAGGCCAAACGAGGCGAATCTAGCGAACTTGGCCTACTATCCGTGAGTTTTGGGACTGAACTTCGCGAATAAGTCTTAATTGTTGTTATAAGCGACTGCCCGAACATAAAGCCATATCAAATCACCAGAGTCCACTGCCAGAGTCAGCTGAATAAACCTTAACACAGCTCCCTAAACCACCCTTTAGCGTATATTTAGCATCCAGTTTGCTCTATCTATAGTGCTTCTCGAGGTTTTACCTTCCATACACAGAAACTTCTTGGTAAGTTATTATATGTAAAAGAATTTATGGTTTTTAAGAGGATGATTTGTGGTAACAAACGTTAGAATTACATGCGTTAAACCACGCGAACGTGGTGATAAAATCCTAAGTAGAGGTGATTGGTTAATTTGCTTATGCTTACTTTTCTTCACTGCCTGTAAGCCTATGATCAGCAATGTCGATAAGGCTATTGACGAGCAAATACTTCATTTTGGTAATGGCGCCGAGCCCCAGAGCCTTGATCCCCATTTAGCCACTGGATTACCAGAGTCACATATTCTGCAAGCCCTACTCGAAGGACTAGTCGGCGTTCATCCGCAAACCCTTGCACCCGTACCCGGCGCAGCAAAATCTTGGGACGTCTCAGCTGATTTAACTGAATATACTTTTCACTTACAACCTAATGGGCGATGGTCAAATGGCGATTTGGTTAGAGCACAAGACTTTGTTTACGCTTGGCGACGCTTACTCACCCCCAGTGTCGCATCTGAATATTCCTACCAATTACACGTATTAAAAAATGCCGAAGCCTTTAACAAAGGGGATATTAGCGACTTTTCGAAAGTAGGCGTAAAAGCCTTAGACGACCTAACCTTGCAGGTAACACTTCGTGCACCCACCCCATACTTTTTGTCTATGCTTAGCCACAGCAGTACCTTCCCTGTACATCAAGGGACCATAGAAACATTTGGTGAAATGGATGACAGAGGTAACCTGTGGACCCGAGCAGGCAATTACGTAGGAAACGGCCCTTTTGTGTTAACCGAATGGGCGTTAAACCGGATTATCAGAGTCGAACCCAATGCTCATTACTGGGATGCAAAAACCGTCAAACTCAACGAAATTCGCTTTTATCCCATTTCGAATATCACCACCGAGGAGCGTATGTTCCGCTCGGGTACGTTACACGTGACAAATGAACTGCCCAAAGAAAAGATAGCGCCTTATAAAACTAAGCAGCCAGATAGATTAAGAATCGACCCCTACTTAGGCACGTATTTTTACCGATTTAATACGAACAAAAAGCCTCTTGATGATGTGCGAGTGCGCCGAGCCCTAGCTATGTCGATTGATCGTCAACAATTAGTGACAGCTGTATTAAAAGGAGGGCAAATTCCGGCTTATAATTATACACCACCTAACACTTTAGGTTACACCCCAGAGGCCAAACTGGTATTCGATATAGAAAAAGCCAAGCAACTTTTAACTGAGGCTGGTTATCCAAATGGTGAGGGCCTGCCACCGATTGAAATTTTATATAACACCAGTGAAAGTCACCGCAAGGTCGCTGTGGCTATTCAGCAAATGTGGAAGATAAACTTAGGTGTAGACGTGGCTATCTTCAACCAAGACTGGAAATCTTATTTATCAACAATCAATAACGCCAACTACTCTATTGCCCGAGCAGGTTGGATTGGCGATTATGTCGATCCGAATACGTTTTTAAATGTCTTTTTGACCGGTGGCGGCAATAATCGTACGGGGTTTGCTAACTCCGAATACGACAAGTTCATTCAACTGGCAAGCACTGCCACTAATCAAACAGAACGCTATGCCTATTTTCAACAAGCTGAAGCAATCTTAGTTGACCAAGTACCGATTATACCGATTTATACCTATACCCGTGTATTTCTTAAGCACCCAAGCGTGCAAGGCTGGTATGCTAACGTCCTAGATCGCCACCCCTACAAGCACGTTTATTTAGCCACTCCTGCCACGACTCCATCTGAGGCTACTCATGATTAAGTTTATTTTAATACGCTTGCTACAAGCTGTACCGGTTTTATTTACCGTGGTGCTAGTGACGTTTTTTATTATCCGCCAAGCCCCTGGTGGACCGTTTGATTCAGAAAAGGCTGTGTCACCTTATGTACTTGAAAAATTAAACGAGCGTTATCAACTAAACGATCCGGTGCATGTACAATTTGGTAACTACCTAGTAGACATAATACAGGGAGATTTTGGCCCTTCATTTACTTATCCCACCCGCTCAGTAAGCGAAATGATTTTCACTGGGCTTCCGGTGACCTTTGAATTAGCTATCAATGCCCTATTGGTTGCTTTACTCATTGGCATAGCTGCGGGTCTCATTGCTGCAATCAAGAAAAACACGGCTGCCGATTATGTGTCTATGAGTACCGCTATGATAGGCATATGTATGCCTTCGTTTTTACTTGGCCCTATTCTTATTCTAGTATTTGGCATTTACTTAGAATGGCTGCCAGTTTCGGGCTGGGGTTACTCTGACGGTGATAAAATATTGCCATCTATTACTTTGGGTGCCGCTTACGCTGCTTATATCGCACGCCTCACCCGAGGAGGTATGCTCGAAGTATTAGGCCAAGACTATGTGCGTACCGCCAGAGCAAAAGGCTTAGCTGAACACGTCATCATTTTTAAGCACACGCTAAAAGCAGGGTTACTGCCTGTTGTGTCGTTTTTAGGGCCTGCCATAGCAGGTTTGTTGTCGGGCTCGTTTGTTATCGAGACCATTTTTCAAATTCCGGGCTTAGGCCGCTTTTACGTCGACGCAGCATTTAACCGTGACTACACCATGATCATGGGCACCACCATTTTCTTTTCTGTGTTGATCGTGGCGTTTAATTTATTGTCAGACATCATAGCCGTAATGCTCAACCCAAGGCTTAGTTATAACGAGGAGCAAATGTAATGGCATCGATTCCTAGTACTCGCCAAAATCCAACCGCCTCCTCTAGCATTGACATTGTCGAGGGTCGCTCGTTATGGCAAGACGCCCTAAGTCGACTCAAACAAAACAAATTGGCGATGACAGGTCTATATTTTTTGAGTTTCATGATCTTAATTGCCCTATTAACGCCTTGGATTGCTCCCTACTCTTACGAAACTCAAAACTTAGATATGGGTGCAACTGGCCCCTCTTGGGCACATTGGCTGGGTACAGATACCTTTGGTCGCGATTTACTTACGCGCATTATGTACGGTGGCCGGGTGTCACTTATGGTGGGCTTTGTAGCCACTGCCGTAGCTTTGGTTATAGGAGTGTTATGGGGCGCGATTGCAGGTTACGTTGGCGGCAAAACCGATGCTATTATGATGCGAACAGTAGACATATTGTACGCTCTACCCTTCATGATATTTATCATTTTGCTTATGGTGGTATTTGGTCGCAGTATGCTGCTATTGTTTTTGGCGATTGGCTGCGTCGAATGGTTGACTATGGCGAGGATCGTAAGAGGCCAAGTGCGAGTTGTGCGTAAACAAGAGTACATCAATGCAGCCATTGCGATGGGGCTATCCCATTGGCATATTATTACTCGCCACGTAATCCCTAATATTTTGGGGCCTATCATTGTTTACGTTACCCTGACTATTCCAAGCGTCATGCTTTTAGAAGCCTTTTTAAGCTTTTTAGGTTTGGGTGTTCAACCACCAGAAAGCTCTTGGGGCTTATTGATCTCTTATGGCGTAGAAAGCATGGAAGAGTACCCTTGGTTGATTATATTTCCTGGAGCCGTGTTGTCTTTGACCTTATTCGCACTCAACTTTTTAGGGGATGGCCTTAGGGATGCCCTCGACCCCAAAGCCTCTAAGGATTAATCTATGACGCAAATGACTCAAGCGGATCCTAAACCGCTACTTGATATTCAAGACTTACAGATTACCTTTCACACTAGAGACGGCTTAGTCACCGCCGTTGACAAGGTATCGTATCAGGTTAATCGCGGCGAAATTCTGGCCATAGTGGGCGAATCAGGCTCAGGAAAGTCTGTTTCTTGTTTTTCTATTCTCGATTTACTGCCCAGGCCTCCAGCTAAAATTGAACAAGGCAGAATCGTCTTCGACGGCATTGATTTATTGGCCTGCAACCGCGCCAAAATGCAGCAGATACGCGGCAATCGCATTGCTATGATTTTCCAAGATCCCCTAAGTAGCCTTAATCCAAACTTAAGCATTGGCTCGCAATTACTAGAGGCCATCAATAGTCACCAGAGTAAACTCGATAAAAAGGCAGCCAAAGACAAAGCGATTAGTGCCTTACAAGAGGTGGGTATTAGCCAACCAGAACAACGCTTAAAACAATACCCCCATGAGTTCTCTGGAGGCATGAAACAGCGTGTTATGATAGCGATGGCTCTGGTAAACGAACCTGATTTATTAATAGCCGACGAACCTACCACTGCCTTAGATGTGACCATTCAGGCACAAATTTTTGACTTACTTAAAGCCTTGCAAGCCAAACGCAATATAGCAATATTGTTCATTAGTCATGATTTGGCCGTAGTCAAACAACTTGCACATAGAGCCTTGGTAATGCAAAAAGGAAAAATCGTAGAACAGGGCGAAATTAATGCCTTATTCGCCAACCCTCAACATCCTTACACGCAAAAGCTACTCGCTGCTATTCCTACTTCGGCCAAACCCAGTGAACATAAGTTTATTACTAACAATCAGCCCCCAGTTTTAGAAGTAAAGCAAGTATCCATTGGTTACCCCGCAACTAAGCAAGGGCCAGATAAAGTAAAAATATCCGAATGGCTGTTAAGCCTGTTTCGAAAACCCAGTATTCAAACTGTTGTGCATCAAGCTAACTTTGCGTTACAGCAAGGGGAGATATTAGGCCTAGTGGGTGAATCGGGTTGTGGGAAATCGACCTTGTCGGGGGCAATAATGCAGCTAATACAGACCCAAAGTGGCAGTATTAGCCTCAATCAAGTCAACCTTACCCAAGCAGACAAGCAAACTATTCGCAGTAGCCGTAAAGATCTGCAAATCATTTTTCAAGATCCCTACACCTCCCTCAATCCAAGAATGTCTGTGTACGATACGCTTCTTGAGCCATTAACACTGCACAAAATTGTGCCTAAAGCAGAGCGCCATGCGCGGATTTTGCAACTGGTAAAAGAAGTAGGATTGAGTCCGCAGGATATTCGTAAATATCCCCACGAATTCTCTGGCGGTCAGCGCCAAAGAATAGCCATTGCGCGAGCCTTGGCAGTCGAGCCTAAAGTGATCATTGCTGATGAACCCGTCTCGGCTTTAGACGTGACCGTTCAAGCCCAAGTTCTTAATTTATTACTAGAATTAGTGAAACGACATAGATTATCTATGATTTTTATCTCCCACGACTTATCTGTAGTGCGTTATCTTTGCGACCGCACAGCCGTTATGCAAAAGGGAAAAATTGTCGAACTGGCAGAAACCGAAACCCTATTTAATCAGCCACAACAAGGGTACACACAAACTCTGTTAGCTGCTGTGCCTAGCCTTTAAAGATTTGTTCCATAAGAGATACTTGGCCCTTGCAAGCTTTTGGATCGTCAGACGGGTCGTGGTCGAGCGCAGTAGTCAGCATATTTCGGCTAAACCCTTTTGGGCACCGATAACATCTTTTTGATAGTGCCCCTGCCCACGAGCCACTAGGGCAACCCAGGTCTCCGGTTTTTAAAGCTGGCCTGTAAGTATATTTATTTTCTGGCTTGCATTGGGCTGTACCTTTCTCTTCTTTAATTCTTGCAGGCTTATAATCACTTGGGCAAGTCCAACAGGCCTTATTTTTAAACCAAACCTCCTTACTTTCACATTTGAGCTTCAGTAGTCCCGTTGGCTTACTGTGATATATGGCATCGATATATTGATTTGGCTTCCTACAATGTTTTTGAGATTCGGGGTTACTCACTGATTTATTGATCCAGTTTTCATACCCTGTTGGACATGACCAACAAGCCCCTTTATATTTAGTCACACCTTTTTGAAAATCAGAACAGCTTAATTTCTCACCTCCCTCCAATGCCATTGCATATTGATTAACTTTATAAAAATTAAGGAAAGCGCTTCCTACAATCAGCAATAGGATCAATACGGCAAATTTATATAGATACTTAAGCATTTTACTCCCTCAATCTTAACCTGACTCTCGTTTGCATTCACAACTATCCCCATTCAGCGAAGCGTAAAGCGCATCTCACGAGTCCCAAACAGTCCTTCTTATAACCTCGCTAATGCTAAGCTTGATTTGGCTGGCTTTAGTTAACATTTAATTGATACTTAGAAGGTAACAAAACGTATTACCTCGTATCTATGGCTTCATCATAGACCATGTTTTCTCTTGTATAAAATTTCACTACAATTCATTACCTTGCGCGCAGAGCCTCACTTTAGCGCTAATCACAGCCTATTAAACAACAACATACTTGATCGTCGACTTTGCCTCAATTCCATATCAATTTTTCGCCGTTAAACATACAATGCAGCAATAGCTAATACAGTGAGCAGATACTCGTGCCTTGGAAAATTGTGGTTGTATGTTGCAGCGTTATATTGGGGGGATTATTCGTTTTCACTCAAATAAAAAAGCCGTCATCTCCAATTGATTTTAAATCACATTCGTCTTCTATTATTGAAGAGCAAGATTTTTTACTCCCTGAGTCAAGTACTCCTTTAAGTCAACAGATCAGCAGCAATACCGTTAATACTGATAAAGACCTAAACAAGTTTGTTAGTCTAATTAGTCATAAACAGTGGTCGGATTCAGAACGTCAACTTGGGCTTCGGCTATTGGATAAATCTGCCAAAATCATTGGTTATATCCAGCATTTTTATTTTAAATCATTTGATGAACAGCAAAAAAAGCGTGTTCTTGAGCTGCTAAACCTAAGTGATCATCCAAACAAAATAACCCTAGCCGAAATTTTTACTCATTCTCGCTCAAAGAAGGAGAGACAAAGCGCCTATAACTGGCTACTTGATAAAAGTTCACAAAGCACCGATAAGGTCAACGGGCTTTTGATGGACGGCATTATATTAGAAGAAGATCCTGAAATAGTAGTTAACCTAATTTTAAGCATCGATCTCTCAAACGACGTACAAAATTCTGAAGTTCTCGACGCAATAAAACTTCGAATAGCCGACATGACCTATAGTTCTGATGAATCTACTTCAAGCTTAGCAATAGTCGCCGAAGCTAGACTTTTCCCCAACTCAGCTAATCTCAAACAATTGCAATATCACCTCTCGAGTCAGTCTGAGGTGATGCAGTTGGCAGCAATAAAGGGCTTACACAATTATTCAGCGATCGATGACGCAACCATGCAGCAGTTGAAACAAATTCGAAATGCAGACCCTCAGGTAACGAACTCAAACGTTAGAACGGCAGCAGCGAGTTTACTTACAAGCCTAGGCGATTATGTCCCCCAAGATTTGCCGGTAGATCTCGATACAGACGAGTAATGCAACAATCGAAGCACCCTTCAAAATAACAAAAAACAAACATGTAATTAACAAAAATCATAACTTTATGTTACAGTTGTGCCCGCTTTTGAACTCACGGAAGAAAGGGTTACAACCTTAAAAATAATTATTAGAAGTTTGTTCACCCATTATCAATTGCAGTTTTCCTTCATGTCTATCCGGATTTAGTCTCATCGAAAACACAAAACGTTTTGTCGTTATTTCTACACAAGACGACACATCATAATTAAAATAAATATAGGTAACCCTACAATGACCAGAAACTTCGTACTTACTGTGTGTATCACGGTTTGTTTGGCTTTTGGAGCAAATTTAGCAAATGCTCAAGAAGGCAGATTCTTCACTAACAACGCTTATGGAAACCCAGTAGCGTATTCACCCGGCGTCCATAAAGATGATGTCACCTACATTAGTTATCAAGGCCCACTAGAAGACCCTTGGGTCGCATCATATAACCATGAAACAGATTCTTGGGCTGGCCCTTACAAAGCTGGCGTAAGCCTGCTTGGCAAAGATCCAAATATAAAAATTGATAATCACGGTCGTCCTTCACTCGTGGTCGATAGCGCGGGCTATATACATGTTTTCTATGGGGGCCATGGCGGAGATACCACTTTGCATGGAGAAAACCCACTCGGCAATACCCATAGCGGAGAGCTACGCCATCGCGTCAGTCGTAACCCTTACGATATATCTAGTTGGAGAACCTTAGACAACATTTCTAATTTTGGTACTTACACCCAAGCTGTGACTATGGGTAATGGCGATATCTACTTATTCTACCGACACGGCGCCCATCAAAGTGATTGGGTTTATCAACGCTCTACAGACAATGGCATTACCTTTGCCAAGCCAGTATCTGTAATTAAATCTGAGAAAGTCGCTAACATAACCGACAATACCCGCATCCATGCTTGGTACTTATCAGTAACCAAATTTAGTGATAACCGATTAGGCCTTGCGTTTAATTACCACGCAGAAAATCGTCCGCACGACTTAGAGCGCAGAGATGGGCACTACGTATATATGGATACCGACAGCAGAAAATTCTTTAATATAAAAAACGAAGAAGTCACGTTACCAATAAGAAAAGGTAAAGCAGATAGACAAGCATTAGTGGTGAGAACCGACGCTGACAAATGGGCAGTAGGCCCAAAAGTTGTTATCGACCGTAAAGGCTGGCCCCACTTTGTGTTGCGAGAAGGCAGCGATGACGACTCTGTTAGTAAAACTGGCGGCCCAAAAAAGATTCGGTATTATCGCTGGGATGGTAACACTGAAAAGTGGAGCGACAATTCTGATACTAGCCTTCCTGTGGGTACCGCGCAAATAGTAGTCCACGACCCGAGGGACGCAGACTTACTAATCGCTCTTAGAGAGAAAAATGACGCTGGAGTAACCGAAGGTAAGATCATTCGATGGACGACCAACAATGGTGGAAAAACCTTTACTAAAGGCTCTACCGTATTTAACGGACGTTCTGGTGGTATGGATATTTCTGACCGGATCACGGATGCACATCCAGATGCACAATTCATTTTTGTCGACAGAAAAACTGGAGAGCACTCTGATTACTCAGACCTGATACTTTGGGGAGACAGCGGGCCCGTTAAACGCCTAAGAACTGACGCGCGAGTGAGGTAATTTAAACAAGGGCGCGCAATTGTTAAAGTAAGGCTGGGCCCCCCTAGTCTTACTTTATAAAGCGTATTATTCCGATATTGTCTAACGCCTTACACGTGATTGACCTATCAATTAACCTAGCTTAACCACTCTCACTTTTTAATGAAACTCAGAATTTGTCAGTAATAAGCAACTAAGCCGACCAGCGTATTTTTGTCTTTTACTTCTTTTACTTTGTTCTGAACTAAAATACTATCCGCCGCGTAAGGAACGTCAGTAGATTACTGCTAAAGAACAAAAGATTCAGGCAGATAACCTAGCTAATAAAACAGGATCACAATACTCCCAAAAACACACAAAGTAGAATTAAGGAACCATAATGTTAAGAATTAATGAATTGAAAATCAAAACGAGAATAATCGCTTTGGTTGTCATTCCTTTAATTGTGACCTTGACACTGGCAATCGAGCGTTACAAGAACGCTGAAACAGTTCAGACAAACATCGAAAAGTTAGATGTACTCCAAGCTTACATTAAACATATGTCTCCCCTTGTTGCGGCCTTGCAAAATGAGTTTTTATACAGCCATTTATATATTATTGCAGATGAAAACGATCCCACTACCATAGCTTTCTTACGAAGAAAGATGCAGCAAGCCCGTAGACCAGTAGATAAAGCATTGAAGAGCTATATTGATTTTATTAATTCTGAACAAGGCTTGGCTCAATTTCCTAAACTCTCTAAAAACCTCGACCGCTTAAAAACCAAAACTGGGTTACTACCTGAATTACGGGTCAATGCTGATCAAAAGCTAAAAAAAGTGGGAAACCTGTGGACCCAAGGAACCATGAGAACCACAGTACTCGATCTCATCGAAACGTCTAAAGCAGTAGTTATACTATCTAGTACTAATGACGAGTTATCTTTACTTTCAAATGCCTATCAAAATTTAATTAGCGCAAAAAATACCAATATATTGCAGGTCAGCAATATCTATTTGGCAATCGACTCCCCCATGAACGTGAGCAATTTTGGAAAAATTGTTAAATATCAAACAGCAATGCAGGAGTTTTTGAGCAATTATACAAACTATGCCCCCGCTCAACTAGTTGACTTCTATTCACAACGATTAGAATCTCACCCAACATTCAAATTGATGAACGATATTCAAGAATCCGTTCGACGTAAAGCAACCAACTCTATTGGCGAAAAACTCGACCTAAATGCTGAACAATGGCTAACTGATGGCGATAATTTAACCAATGCATATGACGTTGTCATCGATGAAACACTTAACACCATAGAACAAACAAAAAATTCATTAGGTGATAACGCACAAAGGGCAGTTCGCAACACCTTAATTTTGATTGTCGGTCTGGTGATTGTATTGGCATTAGTTTCCCTAAAAATTATATCCAGCATTAACCAACCTATTCAGCAGCTAATGAATGACTTAACCCAGCTTGCTCAGAGCAAAGACATGTCTTTAAGAAGTAATTTGCAAGGCAATAACGAGCTGACTTTAGTGGGCAAAGCCTTTAACTCGTTAATCGAAGCATTTGAATCTACCTTGTCAAAAGTGCGAAATCGAATTGTCGAAATGACCGACTCTAGCCAAGAAGTGTCTGACTCGATGAAAGAGTCAATGCGATTAATAGAAAGCCAAAAAGACGCAACGGAAAGTATCTCAGTAGCAATTAATCAAATGACAACAACAATCCATGAAGTATCTAAAATGTCCCTTGCTACGTCAGACACAGTAAAGAAAGTCCATAATCTGTCTATCTCAAGTGAGAAAGATGCACAACTAAGTAAAAATAGTATGGACGCCCTTTTCACTGAGTTGGGTGACACTGGCACACTAGTAGAAAACCTAAATGACGAAGCTGGGCAAATTAGTAATATTTTGCAGGTGATCAAAGGGATCTCAGAGCAAACAAATTTACTCGCCCTAAATGCTGCCATTGAAGCCGCGCGAGCTGGCGAAGCGGGCCGTGGCTTTGCTGTTGTAGCAGACGAAGTACGAGAGTTATCAAAAAGAACACACGAATCCACCGAGCAAATACAAAGTCAAATTGAAAGTCTGACCAGCGGTGCAAGCCAAGCGTCGAGAAAAATGCAAACGTTGCAAGAAAGCGGCCACGAAACCGCAGATACAGTGCAAAAGAGTACCAATGCATTCCTAACTATTATTCAAGAACTTGACCAAATCACAGATATGGCCAATCAAATCGCTGTAGCCTCAGAAGAACAAACCAATGCAGCAGATGAAATAAACCAGCGGATCCTAAGTATCAAAGCAGATGCAGATAACATGCATCATCAAGGCCTAAAAACCTTAGCCTCAACCAATGACATGCTAGAAAATGGAAGCACATTAAAACAAGATATTGATGTATTCTCGTTTAAATAAATTGTACAAGCCGAAAAACTAGCTCAAGCCTAAACTGATAACTCCACTTCAAAAGGGGGTAGCCGTCACAAATAAAGCCTGAGCTAGTGCACGCTGGATGCCTAACAACTTAGTATTTTAACGAATGCGGTGTTCAACGTGATTAATTTGGCATGACTGATGCTGATGGAATTTGTATTTTTTAGAAAGCACTAATGGGCAACTTAATTCCTTGCCCCCCAACAATTGGGTATTTTTTATACCAATGAGCAGGTTGTCACCTAGGTTCTTGCTCATAATAACGCGTTTCAATCACATTTTTTTGTATAGATAAGTCAACTTTGCCGAGCCTGTATCAACCCCTTTATCTTGAGTTGCTACGAAAGTTAAGTTAACTGCCTTACGAGATTAGATTCCAGATCAAAAGACCTCTGGAATGACGAGGGTGTGGGTTTGGTTGTCCCTACTCTTCTCGTTTTTACTCTTACTTGCCCCTATTCACTATCTGCTATCCCCTTCTTTTTCGGTTTGCTCAGTGCGTTCAGTGCCCTCTGTGGTTCAAAGCTTTTGCTTTTTCTTGCCACTATTTACTATCTCCTATTCACTGCTTTGAGCCTTTGGATTCCAGATCAAAAAACCTCTGGAATGACAAAATTAGAGGTAGTTAGGTGGCCAAACAAACTATGCCACTACACTGTTCACTACTGGAAGTGATGAGGGTGTGGGTTTGGTTGTCCCTACTCTTCACGTTTTTACTCTTACTTGCCCCTATTCACTATCTGCTATCCCCTTCTTTTTCGGTTTGCTCTGTGCCCTCCGTGCCCTCTGTGGTTCAAAGCTTTTGCTCTTTCTTGCCACTATTTACTATCTCCTATTCACTGCTTCGAGCCTTTGGATTCCAGATCAAAAAACCTCTGGAATGACGCGAATGGAACCCTTGCTGTTTTTAATTGCTTTGCTCTGTGTGCTCAGTGTCCTCTGTGGTGCAATGTCTTTCGCTTTTGCTCTTTCTTGCCCCTATTTACTATTCACTATCTCCTAGCTACTTGCTCCTGCTTTTGACTGCCATCCCTACTCTAAGATCCCCATTTGTTAAAACACAAATGGGGAATAAATTAACTGAACAGCTCTCTAGCTTTACTACAGTAAAATATTTGCGCCTATCACTAAAATAGAAGCCCAAGACAGAAGGTAAACAGGTGTTCTTAGAAACGGAATGCCTGCTATGTAGACGACGGCATGAGCAACTCGAGCAAAGAAAAACACTTGTGCCCAAAGAGCAATATCAAGGTGAGCAGCTTCGGGAGCAATAAATCCAGCAGCAACAATAACGGCAATAAATGCTGGCATAGTTTCAACCATATTTAGATGCGCCCGCTCAGCCCTGACTGCCCATAGTGGTGGAGTCGGTTTTTCTGCTGGGAATTTATCTGGGTAGTTGTTTAAAAAAGTGGGTAACCCCCACACAAAGACGCGAGCGAGTATGTAAGGCGTCCACAATAATAACGTTAAAACTCCACTTAACGCTAAATAGTAATATGCTGTTTCCATGATTTTGTCCTTTATTTGTTAGTGTTGAAGCCGTAAAAAACGGTTTCTAATTTGTGACCAAATAGTTCGTGATTAAATCTTGTGAGGGTATGTTAAATAAGCTGACCGTCTTATTGATCGCAGCTGGCAAAAGCGCACACTTTAAACACGTAAAGTGTGATAATTAATGCTTAAGGCCAATAATTATCCAGAGTGTTACCTTTGTTGCAGCCAATAGAAAACAACGTTATCGCCGAACTTACATTACTCAGGGACATCATAAAAGCCCATAGTTTACCGACTATATGAGTCACCCAAATCCAAGTGCCTAACGCGATTTATCTCGTTTTATCTTTTTTAATGAATGAGAGCATGTGAATCACCACGCTCTCATTGTGCTGATTTATAAGCTTGCTGCTGCGCTGTGCTTTATTTTTTTCCATTGTTTTGCAGCAGTTTTGATCGTCTTCTTAGGCTCTTTTTGATAAGCCCTGTAAATGTCTTCGTTCAAAAAAACATAAAGTTTGCCATCAACAACACTTGCATATTGCGGGTCGCCGTCAAACTTTTTACCTACAGATACACCAAAAGTACAGAAACCGCCGTTTTGAGGTGTATACTTACTGGCGTTTTTTTCAAACATTTGTTTGTTTTCTTCACTCGCAAAGTAATAAGCGACACCGTCGTGTACTGAGGTATATTTTGCAGTACCTTCAACTCGATTACCTATATCAAGAAAGGCGACTGGATCAACACCATGCAAACCCAGTGGTGCACCAGCTGCAGTTAATCCGGCTGCAACATTATGCTCATCAACAGCATAAGCTGGAGTCCCAGCGACTCCCATCATTAGTACCGCTATCGCAATTGCTTTTTTCATCATCTATCCCTAAACATTAAGTTAACACTCAAGCAGGATTTGCTTAAGTCGAGACAATACTCTAGAAAGCCTTACGACGGGTCAATATGGTAGCTAGAGGCGGGGATCATGGGTTAATAGTTCAGTACGAGTTGCAATGTGGTCTTTTTTTTTGGCAAAGTTAAATGAGAAATAACGACAAATAATCCCAAAAGCTATGCAGACAATCTCACAATATGGATTACAAGGGGTATAAATTGAAAAATTGTGCTATTCATATCCGCCATTTCACGCTTTGGCAGTGCCACTGCCGCTAATTAGAGGCCTAATATTGGACGTTTTAACAGATGTATTTGACACAATCGGTTTAAAAGGAGCGTTATATTTTCGTACCGACTTTTCTTCTCCTTGGGCAGTTGAAGTGCCTAATCTAAAAGATGCAGCCAGATTTCATTTGGTAGTACAAGGTAATTGTTATGTCACACTACCTTCCGAGGAAACTATTGTGTTAGAGGCTGGTGATCTAATTTTAATCCCTAGAGGTCAATCCCATATACTCGCAGACCAAGTAACATACGATGCACCGTCCCTAGAAACCGTTTTAGATGACTTAAATTATGATGGAAATGGCGTCGTGATAGTAGGAAGCGGCGAAGAGCAAGCCTCTACTAAAATGGTGTGCGGACACCTAACATTTAGACGTGGTGCAGATCACCCTGTATTAAATGCATTACCTGATTATATTCATACAACAGCAGGAGATAGAGCGAGAGAACCCTTACTTGATGAAATGTTGCGGTTAATTGCTCGGCGTATTTTTATTGAAAACTTAGGGTCTGAAGCATCACTAACCCGTATGTCAGAAATCGTTTTCATCGAATTGATTCGCGCCGGTATAGATAAAGACGGACAGCTAACGAGTATGATAAATGCGTTTAGAGATAAATATATTGGTCTTGCTTTGGAGCTTATTCATAAACGGGCCTCCGAGCCATGGACAGTTGAATCACTTGCGCGAGAAGTAGGTATGTCGCGCTCTCGGTTTTCCGACCGCTTCAACAGTTTAATGAATACTTCGCCCATGGCTTATTTAACTGAATGGCGACTCCAAATATCACTCACCCTATTAGATGATGTGCGCAACAGTGTACAACAAGTTTCAAATCAGGTTGGCTACCAATCACCTGCTGCGTTCACCCGCGCATTTTCTAAGCGCTTTGGAGCAAGCCCGAGCCAATATCAAAAAAAGGTATAAGACGTTTATCTATGAATAGCTTTAGTTAAAAAGTACTAAACTGAACCGCATGCCCCCTTACTGGTAGAATGGGTGTATCTTCAGCCCAATAATACGTTTATCAGTGGCTACATAAAGCCTTAATACCGTTTATATGCCGTTGCTAGGAAACTACACGGTTTGATTGAAAACCGAATAGGGGCAAACCCCCGAGTGAAATCGTTTCTTTCGATTCCTATAACGCAGTGGAGGGCGTAAGCAATAAATGTACATGATTGGTCATCAGCACAAAGGCATGTACATCCACCTTATAGCGCTTCGCATATTCTTTTAGCTTATCCAAATACACGCAGTAATCCTGCTCTGCAAAGAAGCACACCTGACGGTTGTTACCGCGCTGCACAACATGCTGAGGAATATCGGGAAGATTCAACCGAGGTAGACGAGCCATTTTCTGAGAGAAAGCACCAAAGTTTAAGACTTACGTTAATATAGCAAGGTAAAACTAAAAATCAACAACTCTGACCCCTTTGATTTACTTGCGACCTCTTTGAATAAAACACACACTGCGTCAAACAGGGTCATGAAAATATATGCCACTCGCATGCAAAT
>CANMKA010000034.1 GCA_947498355.1 uncultured Paraglaciecola sp.
TTCGTTTTGTCATATACACCTCAATTTCAGGATTATATTCCTTTATTGAAGTGTCCGGTTAAATTAAAGCAGAACAGCTGGTTCATGCGTAACCTTAATGAATATATTGCCCGCGAAGCCAATAAAGAAGACAAATGTACAGGGCGATTATATTCGCTGCCATCCATGGCGCTCACCCTTCGGGCCAGCTAAAGCTGTTCTCATTTTTCCCTAAAAATGAGTGGGAAGGCAGATTCAAATCTCAAGCATTTCTTTAAGGTAAAGAGCGGATGAAGCAGCAGTACTCGCCTGTATGGCTTATGTGGATTTAAACCCAATCAGAGCCAAGATGGCTAATACCCCAGAAACCTCAAACCACACCAGTATTCAAAAGCGCATTAACGCAGTTAAAAACAAACAAAAGCAACCTAAACGTTTACTGCCTTTTGTTGGAAACCTCAGACAAGATATGCCAAAGGGCGTAGCATACAGCCTAAAGGATTACTGCGAACTTGTGGACTGTACAGGCAGATGTATAAGGGCAGACAGAGCAGGGTATATCCAAGATAATCAAAGCCCAATATTAGAGCGACTAAGCCTAGACGCAGACCAATGGCTGACCCTCACCACAGAATTTGAACAACACTTTTCAACCGCTGTAGGTAGTGACCACATGCTACAGCAATTCAAGCAACACACCGACCATCGACGAATACGAGGGATGGCAAAAGCCAAAGTACTTTTCAAATCAGCATAACCATATAAACCACCTAGGCAATACACCTCAAATACCTTGAGTCCACTCAAGCTGCCCAGCATTCACCGAAAGTAACGAAAACCTCTGAAAAAAATAGTGCGATCCGCGTTTTAAGCAATTTATTTACTGTTGGTTGAGTTCAAACGGGCCGAAAGATTGCGCTAGATAGGCTATTGCCGTATTTTGTTGCGAAAGATTTAATAATGGCTGTCTTTTTTTTCTTACGGTTAGTTATTTCGCTCTCCAATTAAGTTAATTATCTCTTAACTGGGGTAGTCGAATTCATTAAACCACGTCACTATTGACGCCATAGTCTCTTGTTAGCTTTATTTCACCTCAAGTAGTATCATGTTGCACTCCAAAATACATTAGTTTTAGGCATTTCAATGGTTAACGAAAGCTACGAAAAAACAAAGCAGCATTTGACGTTTTCTAAGAAGCAAGTAGAAAAAGCTGGTCGAGTTATTCGTAAAAACGAAGGTGACTACGAGCATGCCGTTGAAGTAATCCAAAATTATCGTGCTGCTCACCTATACCCATTACAAATCATAAAGAATTTGGTTTGGAAACATGTCCGTAAGCTTGGGCTACTTGAAACTGCAACGGTTGTAAGACGCTTGAAACGTCTTCCGACAATTATCGATAAACTTCAGAGAAAGTCGTTAGATGGTAAAAGCGATAATGCTATTAGTTTAAAAAGAATGCACGACATTGGTGGATGTCGTGTAATCGTAGACACTCTAGACGATCTTGAACGACTAGGTAAGAGTCTAGACTCTAGCCGAACCGTTCACGAAGTTAAAGTCTACGATTATATTCAACAGCCCAAGACAACTGGTTACCGTGGAATCCATCGCGTATACAAGAGCTATGCGAATGTAGAAAAACACGAGTGGAAAGGTTTTCAAATTGAAGTCCAATTAAGGACTAGACTTCAACACTTGTGGGCAACAACTGTTGAAATCGTCGATATCATAGAAAAGGAAACCCTTAAGACTAACCCGCAAGCAGCTAGCTCTAGCTGGAAACGTTTATTTGTTATTATGGGTGAATTCCTAGCTGTAAAAGATGGTTCTTGGGATATTTCTGAACAACAAAAACAAGAATATAAAGCCGAGCTAACAAAGCTAAACTCGCATCTATCTGCTTATCATAAATTAGATGCTTTCAACAGTGCATTTAAAATGGATGAGATAAAAGACAAATCAAAAGGCTCTGGCTACACCTTACTTGTCTATGATAACGAAGCTCAAACAGGCAGCGCTTTTCTATACTCTGCTAACAAAAAAGAAGCTGCACTTAAACGTTATGCTGAACTAGAGCAAGACAATAATGTTAACGTTCTTTTGGTTGCTGGTAGTGACTTGAAATCTATAGAAAAGGCTTACCCTAACTACATTAACGATACTTCAGAGTTCCTTGCTGAATTTAGCCGAATATTACTGTCGTAGTTTACTACCGGGGAGGCGGAAATCTCCCCTATAAAGCTAGCGCCCCAATATGCCGACGAAAAGAGCGCAGCGAGTTGAGGTCGGAATAATTGGTTTGTTATAAGGCAGTTAAGTCTAATACTTTTTCTATTTTGTTTAATGTTTCACTGTAAAACATGTTACCACCGGATTTTTCGTTTGTTTCAATCATTAACTTAAGTTCTGCTGCATACTGAATTACCGAAGGGGTAAGAGCTGTTTCAAATTCGGCGATCAATTTTTCATCGTTTGACTTTAGAACAGAAAGAAACAACAAAGCTTGATAATTATGACTGTTTCTACTGAGGTCGGGGAAAGCTTCGCTTGTACATGTCTTTTGAACTTCATAGGCTAACTGCCTTGCAACCTTCTGTTCCATGGATGCAACTATTAAACCTCCAGAAAAGCCTAAAATCCCAGCAAGGCAAGACAGTAATGTGAGCACCACATATATTTTTTTCATAGATCAAAAAGTCCCTATTAATAAGCTACGGGAGCCTTATAACGCTTAACATATGGGGATTTTAGGAGCGTTTTTTCAGCGAGTAAAATTCCCAACATTATGTTTTTGTTATGTTTCATTAGATTCCCAAACGATATATAAATCTGCAAATTCTTTTTGTACCGAAGTACTTAATGATATTACTTGTTGGTGCTTAGCCTTAGAATTAGCATTAATAACGACTCCGTAGACCCAACTATCCCCTCTTAATTTATCCAACGTATAGATTACTTCTTCAATAGAAACGGGAGTGCCACGGTGGCTAATTACACCAAATTCGTCTAGATCTAAAAACATATCTGAGTTGTAACAAGAAGAAATTCCAGATAATTCTGTAGCTCGGTTGATAGTTGTAGATGTTTGTTTTGAACCAACAAACATTGTTGCCCATATAGCTATGATACAGAACAACACTCCAATGAAAGCATATTGAAAGTTATTTGTACTCAAGAAGCCTCCTTTGAAACATAACAGTATTAATCTCTGGAAAAATTCCGCCTTTCGCCAATTAATCTTTCCGTGTTTGTACATATAGCTTTTCTAACACAATATTTAACTGCTTGTATAGCTTAGAGTTTAATCATTTCAAAGTATCATCAAAAACAGAAGTACGGATTTTTTCCAAAAACTTGCTGTTAGGATAGAATTAGACTGAAGCTGTATAAATAAACAGCGTTTTGATTTCAGTAATATTGATGAAAAGATCTCCTTTTATTGAGTCTATTCGTACAGTCATGCGCACCAAACGCTATAGTTTAAAAACAGAAAAAACTTACTTGCTCTGGATACGGCGGTTTATTTTTTCAATGGCAAGCGGCACCCACAAGAAATGGCTGAATTAGAGGTAGGTAATTTTTCATTGTTGGAATGACGAAACTGGGGACTTGTTAGTCTGAGCTCTTAGGTCTTTTTTTTGTTCTTCCTATTTACTATCTCCTAGCCACTGTTCTTAACTGCTTTCCCTCTGTGAACTCAGTGCTCTCTGTGGTGAAAATTCTTTTGCTTTTAAAGGCCTTAGAAGATTGGATTCCAGATCAAAAGACTTCTGGAATGACAAAATCGATAGGGTCGTAGACGTTGATTTAGTTAAGAACTCTATCATTTGGTCGAGCTTTTTCGTATCTACGGTGGGCAAAATCACCAGCACAGTGTTCAGGGATTTCCGGTAAAGGAGGTCGGGTGTTGCCAGCGTCTTGAGCAATGTGTGCCAGCGCCACTACTTGATAACTCTGGTCATAAAAGTGGTATAGAGTAGTTTTGAGAATACTATTGTTCGCGAATTACTAATGTATTCTCTGTTGTTAGTCGTGGCTTCCTGCTTTTCTCTTAGTCAAAAATATGACGTTTGCTTTGCACTCGTTTGACGTTCAGGTAAACTCGTAGTTAAAAAATTGTTGCTGGTCAATTATTTAACTTTTGAAGGATTTAAGGGTATCTCTACGTTCTCTTCCTCCCACGATGCTGCGCAGCGGGTTCAGCGCGATGCCCTAAATATGTTGTATAGAAACAACTCGGGTAGCTTGCTGGTTAATCTTTGTGTGAGCTTGGCTTTGGTATTTGGCTTTGTCGATAACCCTGAAAAGTTTAGCAAGTACATATGGTTAGCTGGGATGAGCCTTGTGTTTATTATGCGCTATTTGGATATGCGTCATTGGCAGTTGAATCTGCAAGATCATAAATATGAGCCAGCTAAACCTATGCGCCGCTTTGCAATTGGGCGCTATTTTACCGCAGCTGGCTTAAGCCTTTATTCGGTGTGGTTTTTTCATTCTATGGATGTCATTGAGTTGGCATCGACTGTTGTTATTATGTCGGCCTTGGCAGGAGGAGCATCGACTACCTTGGCTGCTAATAAATGGTTAGCCATGAGTTATGCTGGGGTTTTGTTGTTACCTTTGTCAGCAATTAGCTTATTTGGTGATGAGCAGTATCAAAATACCTTGGGTTTATTGGGGTTAGTGTTTACGTTTGTGATGTATTCATCAGCGAAGCGGGCGTGCCAATTTACTACCGAGTCTATTTTGGTTAAAAATCAGCATGCCGATTTATTAATTCAAATGGCTGCAAAAAACCAAGAAGTGGTTGAAGCGAATACCAATCTTGAGTCTAAAGTAAAACAGCGCGCTAAAAAAATATTCGAATTATCCAATATCGATCCTCTGACTAAGTTGTTTAACCGTAAGGCGTTTCTAAAAAATCTACATGGTTTATTGCATGAGGCTGAGGAAAAGCAGCAGGATCTGGCTCTGCTGTTTATTGATTTAGACGGATTTAAAGGCGTAAACGACGTGCACGGCCATGCCATTGGCGACAAAGTGTTAATTGCCATTTCTCAGCGTTTAATCGGTCAGGCACACAATCATGCCTCTCTATGTCGTTGGGGTGGCGACGAGTTTTTGATTGCCCTTGAAAACAGAACCGCCGTTGAAGCACGAGAGTTTTCGACCTCTTTAATTAAATTCTTGTCACAGCCTATTCGCTTAGAAGAAAAGCTTTTAAACCTCGGTGCGACTATCGGTATCGCCATGTACCCAGAGCATAGTGCTAACGAAATCGAATTAATTGAGCTAGCTGATACGGCCATGTATGCGCAAAAGCAGTCAAAAAAATCTGACGTGAGTGTATTTAATTCGACCATGCGAGATGCTTTAAATCGTGAGGCTAAGCTTAAAGAAGGTTTGCGCGAAGCTTTGACTCATGAGCAGTTTTATTTGGTCTATCAGCCGGTTGTTGATAGCCGTAATTTACAAGTCAATTTTTGCGAGGCCTTATTGCGCTGGGAGTTAGACGGCGAATTGATATCTCCTGCTGAGTTTATTCCCATTGCAGAGCAAAATGGTTTGATGTACGAAATGGGCTCTTGGGTATTGCGCCAAGCCTGTTTAGAGGCAAGCCAATGGGAATTTGACGACAAAGTAAGTTTGTCGGTTAATGTATCGGTTTTGCAATTGGTGTACAGCGACATAGTGGCTGTTGTAAAAAGCGCTTTGGAACAATCAGGGTTGGCTGCTCATAACCTGCATTTAGAAATCACTGAATCAATTTTTGCCGAAGACTTAAAGCGGGTAATCAAACAGATAAAAACCTTACAATTGCTAGGTGTAAAAGTATCGGTAGATGATTTTGGTACTGGTTTTTCGTCTTTATCTTTGTTGCAGCGTTTGTCGGCGGATGTCGTTAAAGTTGATCGCTCTTTTGTCGCTAGCTTAAACAAGGGCGGCAAAGCCATTATTCAGGCGACTCAGTACATAGCGAAAGAATTAGGTTACAGCATAGTAGTTGAAGGCGTCGAAACTGAGCAGCAAGCTAGGGTGTTGATGGCCATGGGCGTAAACAGCTTGCAGGGCTTCTTTTTTGCCAAGCCTATGCGTAAAACTGAGTTAGCTAGTTGGCACAAGCAACACTTGAAAGGTCGTATGGATACCCTTAATTAGCTTATACCCTGGGTAAAATCTGACCGAGACTTGCCTCAGGCTACTGAGAGTCGGTTTTCGCCTCTACTACTAAGCCCCATTCGTCTAACCGAACAAATACCTCTATAGGACTACAGCAAATTTGGCAATCGACGATTTGTTGTTGGCCGACGTCAGCCTGCTCGTCAATTTCAATATCGTTTGGTGTCATGCAATACGGGCACTCAAAGATTTCGGCGTGGGTTAGGCTCATATTCTCAATACTTGTTGGGTATTCATACGTCTGATATACGCAGCAATGACCAAATAAGTCTTACGCGTTAACGTTTGACCTTTAACGTTAGGACTTAAAATTGCCATAGGTTTGTTATCTATAATAAATCGATAATGCTTATTCGGCATTTAAGTTATTTAAAACGGAATGTTTCAATATCGGCTTTTAATTCGCGGCCACTGATGAGCAAGGTTTGGGTGCTAGATAACATTTGGTTGCCCTGTTCGTACATAGATTCTGAGTCGCCTTTAATTACATGAATACGCTGATTAATTTCGTCAGCTACCTGAGTTTGTTGTTCAGCAGCGACGGCAATTTGTGCTGCCATATTCGTAATCTTATCTAGTTCAGACTTGATTGTTATAAAGGCGTTTGTACTTTTTTGCACAATTTCGGCAGCTTGAGCGCCATTGTTTTGCAGCATTTCCATCTTTTTAGAAGTGGCGGCAGCGCCGCTGGTCAGAGTCTCTATCTGCTCTTGAATTTGTTCCGTAGAATTTTGCGTACGTTTTGACAGCTCGCGTACTTCGTCTGCAACGACAGCAAACCCTCGGCCTTTTTCACCTGCTCTTGCTGCTTCAATGGCAGCATTCAATGCGAGCAGATTAGTTTGTTCTGATATGCCTTTGATAACTTGCAATATGCTGCTTATTTGGCTGGCTTCGTCATTCAGTTTTTCGATTAATTTACTGGTGTCCCTTAGCTCTGCAAACAGCTCATCCATAGTCGTTTTAGATCGTTGTGCATCTTCTTCGCTTTCTTTGGATAAATTGTACGTGCGCTTAACGATTTGTGAGGTGCTTGCCGACATCTCAGACACTTGGTAAATCGTAGCGGTCATCTCGTTGATGGCACCAGAGATAGAGTCGGTGGCTTCTCTTTGATGGTCAATTAGTTGCATTGAGTTTTCCATCGCAGAGGCCACACTTTGGGTGGTGGAGTCCATACTTACAATTTTGCTTCGTACCCTTGATAAGGTTTTTTCAAAACTCGAAATTAGAGAATTGAATGCTTTACCTACTAGCGTTAACTCATTTTTGCCCTGCACGTCACTGCGTAACGACATATCTTTTGAGGATTCGAGTTGCCCTAGCAACCTAATTAATTTAGACAAGGGCTTGTTGATACTAGAGACGATTAAAGATGACACGGTCAATACTATGAATAAAAGAATGACTATGACGATTAGGGTGTGCATGACTTCTGTTTTTGCATTGTTTAATAATGCTTCTTTAGATTCACTCATTTGCGACAGTAATTGAGCCATAATTTTTTCGTAAGCTTGATTAATTGCTTGTCCTCGATTTAACCATTCGTCTTTATCTACAGGGAGAGGGGAGCCAATCATCTTGTCGCCTTTTCGAACTAAGGTCTTGTACAAGGGCTGTGTGGCTTGGTAGGCCCTAATATTGACTAGATCTTGCTTAAAGCTTTTGATGATGTCTGGTGGCGCAAAGCCCAAAAATAGGTCTTGAAAGGTTTCTTCAATCAATATGAGTTTAGTAATTATGGCTAGGTTTTTGACTTTAAGGGGATCTTTAACCGCAGTATAAAGTACTCCGTTAAGGGTCAAACCATAGTGCTTAGCATGCAGAATATTTTCGAAAGCATTGGCCAGCCTAGAAAGCTCTCGATGACCACTAGCCAGTAATACTACTTCATGGGTACTTGCTATTAAATCAAACCCTAGGGTTCTAATCACATTGATGGTGTAAAGCTTAGTGCCGGGTTTCGCAGGGTTGGTAAAGCTTCTTATACGTTTATTGGCATTCTGTCTGGCAAGGGGTAACGCTTTGATAGTAGATTTAATATGATTAATATTTTGTTGAAGAGACGGGAATTCTGCAAACTTCTGTAAATCTTGTATGTAAGCGTTAAATTCAGCGAGGGCATTATCAACTGGTCTACGGCTCTGTTGCATTCGCCTTTCAAATTCTAAATCTGGTTTGGTCGGTGCTGGGCCAAGGTACATTTTTGTGTACATGTGTTCTTTTTGGATTGCAGAAATAACCGGTGTCGCCTTGGTAACGTATTCGTGCAATATGTTGAATTGCCCTACTTCATCCATGTCTAATTTGGCAGCTTGAAACTTATGAAATGCGAAAAATAGTGTTACCACAAGGGGGGTTAAAATAAGGAGAATGATGCGAGTTTTAATTTTTAATTGATTGATTGCAATCATGTAGCTGAAGATCCTTAGACAATTTCGAATAATGAGGCAGGTATGTAACGGATTGTAGAGGAAAAAATTGAGGATAAAACGATAATTTTTGTACTACTAAATAACTTATTTTTTAACGGGTAAAATTAGATACAAAAATGAAAACGTTTGCTACTATTTTAACAAATAATATTTATATCAATGCTTTAGTTTGTATATACAAGTATTTATATGGTTTATTAAGAAATACCTATTTTTGGGAGGGTGAACTTAAATCTTAAACAATGTTTGATTCAAATTACATTCAACTACCTCTCTTTCAAACTTTTATCACGGTTAACCTATAAACGAGGTAAAATCCTGCCTTTGAAAATTAAATTTAGTGTAAGGCAAGACGTTGAGTTGGATACTTTTTACCTTGGGCGCTGTGGTCATGCAGACCCTTCGCAATGCATTGCAAAGCCAATTAAGTGCCCACGTGAGTACGTCGGGTGTGACTCTCGCGAGGTTTTTATTTGCTCCCCCTATTGCCGCGATATATTTAGGACTCTTGTATTATTTTTCTGGGCAAGCTGTTCCGACTTTTAGTCAGCAATTTTTATGGGTCATTGCTTTGGCTGCTACGCTGCAAATTGCTGCTACTGCTTTGATGGTTGTCTTGTTCAAGCAAAAGAACTTTGCGGTAGGCGCAGGGTTAGCAAAGAGTGAGGCGTTAGTAGCTGGGGTGGTAGGTACGCTATTTTTTGGCAGTCAGTTGAGTTTAATTGGCTGGCTAGGCATATTTGTTGGGGCGGCAGCGGTGTTTGTATTGAGTGGCGGCGGCAAAAAGGGTGAGTTAAGCTTAAAAACTGTGGGTATTGGCCTAGCCTGTGGTAGCTGTTTTGCTTTAACTTCTTTGTACGTACGCGAGGCTGCGCATATGTTAGACGTGCCTTTCCCTCATAGTGCAGCTTGGGTTTTGCTTTGGGTATTATGTGTTCAGGCTAGCTTATTGCTCGCTTACATTGCGATTAAAAACCCTCATACTTTTACGCTTTTAAAGCAACATGGGCGGGCAACCTTAGCTACGAGTTTAACCAGCTGTTTGGGATCTATTTGTTGGTTTAGTGCTATGGCCTTACACCATGTTGCGTACGTTAAAACCTTAGGTCAGATTGAGGTGTTGTTGACTATTTTAATCGCAGTTTTTTGGTTAAAAAATCCAGTTAAAAAGCACGAAATCATAGGCTTGCTATTAATCGCTTCAGCTGCGGTTATGGTGATGTGGGCATGAGTAAGTCTTCATCAGAAGGCAAAGACACCTGTGGTGAGGGTTACGAGGTGCCTAAAGGGCTCTGGCAGGTGGAGCTGGAGATAAAGCGAAGCAAGTTTATTACATTCGCCAATCAAGCGCCTAATCGTGAGCAAGCCGATGGTTTTATTCGAGATCTACGTCAGCAACACCCTCAAGCAAATCATGTGTGTTGGGCTTATATTGCTGGTGACCCAAACACTACCATTCGCTCAATGAGCGACGACGGAGAACCTAGCGGTACTGCCGGTATGCCCATGTTAAAAGTACTAGAGCACAGTGGCTTAGGTGAGGTAGTCGTGGCTGTAGTACGTTATTTTGGTGGAACAAAATTAGGGACGGGCGGCTTACAGCGAGCCTATTCAGATGCCGTAAATTTGGTATTACAGACCTTACCCACAGAACGTAAGGTGCCCAGAGACATACTTACACTCACTTTTGATTATAGCGCACAAGGTGCTGTATCTCGTTTATTAGCACGCTATGATGCTATCGAGTTGGCAAATACTTACTCAAACGATGTGCAACTAAAAATAGCAGTGCCTAGCCAAGCAAAACAACAAGTACAAACACAATTGATGGATCTTTGTGCGGGGCAATGTCGTATTAAAGAGCTCTAATTCCCCCAAAGTCCACGTTTGGGTTAATTATTCTCTACACCTACATGAAAATTATTAGGCGTATACTTTTTACAGATCAGACCCATACAGGCTAAGAGCGCCTTATTTCATTGGTCATGGTTTCCGAACGTTTTGTTTTACTAGCAAATTTGACTACGAAGTTGATTAGATTGATTACGCCTTGCTTGAGGTCCTCTAAGATTACATACAGGCAAGGTACCAGTATTAAGGTCACTAAGGTCGCAAACATAACAGCAAAGCCCAGAGCAATGGCCATAGGTATCACGAATTTTGCCTGCAAGCTGGTTTCAAACATAATAGGTAACACCCCTGCGAAGGTTGTAATAGAGGTTAAGGTAATCGCTCTGAATCTAGCACAACCGGCGCTTACAACCGCATCAACTACCCCATATCCTTGCTTGCGCCTCTGATTGACAAAATCTGTCATAACTAAGCTGTCGTTAATTACGACACCTGCGGCAGCAATGAGTCCAAAAGTTGACATCATGCTTAAATCTAATCCAAACAAGAAGTGACCCCAAATCGCACCAATCACACTAAATGGAATAACCGACATAATGATTAGTGGTTGCCCATAACTTTTTAAGGGAATACTTAAAAGTGCATAAACGATGAACATGCCCGCGATGAAAAAACCGAGTTGCTCTTGTTGCTGGGCTTGTTGTTCTTCAATACCGCCGCCTAGCTCGGTTTTAACGCCTGGAAACTTGGATTTCAGTAAGGGTAACAAATCATTTTTTACGTCTTCAATGACTTGATTAGGTTCGACTTGCTCTTCGTCGATTGAGCCATAGACATAAACAGTTCGGTAGCCACCTTCGCGTCTAATGTTATTGATACCCGGTGTTTCTGATAGAGTCACTACGTCTCCAAGCATGACCTCTTGGCCGCTCGGAGTAGTAATTACTGTGTATTTTAGTTCGGCAATGCGCTCACGCGTGAGTTTAGGATAGCGCACCATGACCCTGACTTCTTCGTCTTTGCGTATCACTCGCTGAGCCTCGCCCCCAAAGAAGCTAGTGCCCACTTGGTTGGCTATGTTTGCCAAATCTAAGCCTAGGTCATACGCTACAGGCAACAAAGACAGCTGAATTTCTTTGCTCGCAGGATCGATGGATGAGCTAATATCGAATAGGCCTTTTTGTTGTTGCAACATCGCAATAAGCTCACGTCCTGCTGCATTCAGTTGGTTGATGTCTGCACCAAATAACATGTAACCAAATTCGCCATCGCCACCATTATTACTGTTTATACTGTCTTCGATATTGATTGATTTGAGGCCCGCAATTACAGGTATATTCTCGCGCCAGCGCCTTGCCAATTCGAGGGCGTCAAAGTGGCGTTTATCTTCGTCAACCAGAGGCACCAAAATACGGCCGGTTGTGCGGCTCTCATTGAACACCATTATGTCTCGCATCATAGTGCTACCAAACTCTTCAATGACCTTATTATCTACTTCAAGTGCCATGTTTTCGATGGCCTTAAGTGCATCTATGACGGCGCTATCAGACACATTGTCATTCATTTCGATGCCAATACTCGGGAAATCATGGGGTACCTTAGGATTAGCGACAAATCTAACATAGTTGGCAGCAACCAAGCTGACACTAATGAGTAGAATAGCAATGAAGACACAAAATACCGCCCAGCGCCATTCTATGCAGCGCGTGACAAAAGATTTGTAGGGGCCGTTAACGAAACCAAAAAAGCGCGTATTAAAACGACCGCGCCAGCTAGTGGATTTTATAGGTTTAAAATTAACGTGGGCCAAGTGAGCAGGTAGTATGAGTTTGGACTCTATTAGGCTGAACATTAAACACAAAATAACGACTGTGGCTAAGTTAATAAAAAAGGCGCTTTCTGGGCCTTTAGAAAACAAGAATGGCGCAAAAACTGCGATGGTTGTTAATACGCCAAATGTGGCTGGGGTCGCTACCCGCTTAGCTCCACGCACGACATTTTCGACTCCTCCACCGTTTTTTTCGACCTCGTCATAGGCAGCTTCGCCTATGACTATGGCATCGTCAACAACGATACCAAGTACCATAATAAAGGCGAACAGGGACATAATATTAATGGTAATACCAAACACCGGCATCATCATTACCGCACCCAAGAAACACACGGGTAAACCGACCATTACCCAAAATGCTAATCTGAATTGTAAGAATATCGAGAGCATAATTGCGACCAATATGGCCCCAGCAAGCAGGTTACTGAGCATCATATCGAGGCGAGCATTTAGATAAAATGTCATATCTACCAGTATTTTTAGCTCTAGGCCTTGGGGTAGGCTGGCGTTTTTGTTTTCGACATATTGTAAAACTGTATTGGCGACATCCACCATATTTTGGTCTTTGGTGGCCTTGACTGAAATGCTGATTGCATTTTTCCCTGAGTATTTGAAGTAGCGATTACCTTCGACAAAGCCATCTTGAATGTTTGCGACGTCTTCTAAATAGACTTTAGCGCCGTTAGCGCCGACTTTAACTGGAATGGAGCGAAATTCATCACCCTTATAGGCTTGATTTTCAACCCTTACGGCTATAATGCCTGACTCAGTGCGCAACTCTCCTGCAGAAAGGTTAGCCGAGTGTTGGCGAATCGCTTGGGTGATGTCATTGATAGTCAGGCCATATTTGCGCAGGTTGATTGGCTCAATTTCAATCGAGATTTCATCTAGAGGAACACCCACATTAACCAAACTAACATTAGTTAGTTGCAGTAAATCATCTTCAATGTCTTTGGCTAAAGGCTTGAGTTCTGTGATGGGCAAATCGCCCACTAGAGACATTTCTATTACATCTTGCCTAAATTCTCGTTGGCCAATGGTAGGGGGTTCCATTTCGGCAGGGAAGGTCGCGATACTGTCTATTCTAGACTTGACCTTGTCGAGTACATCTGTGAGCTCTTGGTCTTTGGCTATTTCTAGATTAACTGTACCGCTACCTCGATTGGCCCGTGATACGGTTTTTTTAATTTCGGTGACATCTTTGAGGGCTTCTTCGATTTTAATTAAGATACTTTCTTCTATTTCTTGAGGGGAAGCGCCGCGATAAACCGCACTTACATCGATAAAGTTAATCTCGATGTTAGGGAACATTTGCCGCTGGATCGTAGAATAACTATACACACCCATAATAATGAAGAAAATCATCATCAAATTGGCAGCCACAGGGTTGTTCGCATAAAACGCGATGAGTCCAGTTTGCTTAGCCTTTGGGGTAGGTTTTGGCTGGTTTTGCTCGTTCATATTCGATCCTTGCACTTAGTCAGTGCTTAAGCGCGTGTCGTTATTCTCGATTTTTACTTTAAGGCCTGGCTGAGGATACTCAGGTAAGGTGGTAATCAGCTGGTCTTGGCTCTGTAATCCGCTACTGATGATAAAGTATTCGCCTTCTTCGCGTATCACCTCAACTTGTTTGGGCTGCATAGTTTGTTCAGCATCAACAATCCACACTGTACGTTTATTTACTAGTTCTTGGGGGAGACGGTAGACTTGATTTAGGGTCTGTCCAGCAAAGCTCACTTCGACATAGCTGCCAAATTTTAATACGGGTAAATTTGCCTTAAGGCTATACGGATCCTCAACTCGTACCACAAGCTGACTCATGCGGGTGGCTTGGTCGATGACGCCCAGATCTCGGCTAATTTTGCCCGCTCGTGTTATGCCATTTAAGCCTTTAGTTTTAACTGTGGCGTCAACCTGAGCGATATTTGCTGGTAAAAAAGTGCGGTCAAAACCTGCAATAGGAAGGGTAATTTCGGCACTTTCGATATTAAATAATTCGGCAACTGTGGCCCCTTGATTAACAAACTGGCCTACCCCTAAATTACGGCTGACAACTAGGGCATCGTATGGGGCTTTTACCTCACAGTTGTCTAGGTCGCGTTGAGCGATTTGCAATCTAGCTTGGGCAGATTTTAGTGCGGCTTGTGCACTTAACAGTTGTGGTTTACGCAGATATAAATCGGTAACTTTGCTTTTAGGCAAGCTTTTGGCTTCGCGTTTTGCCACTTCGCCTCGAGCTTGTTCTTCAATTAGTTGCGCTTCGGCTAGGGATACGTCAGCTTGAGCTTGCAGTAAAGCGGCTTGGTAGGTGTCTTTTTCTATGCTGAACAACACGTCTCCACGAGCAACTTTCCCCCCAGCAACAAAATTAGGGTGCCAGCTCGTGACTTCGCCGGCCAGTTGAGAGGCTAACATAGTGCGTTCTAAGGGCCTGACTTCTCCGAAACTGTTTATTCTAACTTGGTAATCTTGGGCTTGAGCGGCTTCTACTTTGACAAGAGGCCGAGTATCGATATTCTTTTTGCCATCATCCTTAGCTGCACTTGCATTAATGGCATAAAATCCAACGCCACCAATAGTTAAGGCTAAGATGGGTGTGAAAATTTTCATCCCTAAGTGGTTCATAAAAAGTAATCCGTAGTGGTAAACATGAGTCGATGTTAAGCAACCAAAAACTTATCTTAACTTAGGTTAGGCTGACGATCTAATACCATTTTAGTGCATAACTATTGGCTTGCTCCGTCTATTCAAAATGTTTGCGTATTAAAGGCTTAACCTTTACTAACAGTAGAGTTTAGTTTACGCAGTTCGTGAGGATCAAGTTCAGTCCATAACCTTGAATAGCCAGTCACTAAACGGCAACATCTTTGACTTAATTAAGTGTTTAATATTGCGTATTAGCGACCTGAACTTGATTGTGACCTAGGCCTTTAGCGTGTTGCAAGGCGTGATCTGCGCGTTTGAGGGAGGGATTTAAGTCGGATTCAGACGAGGACCATTGGGTCACGCCGCCACTGATTGATACTTCTAATACCAGTTTATTGGTATGAATCGGTGAGCTCAGAACCTTTTCTCGAATTTTATTACCTACCTTTAAGGCTTGTCGTGAATCGGTTTGAGGCAGCAACACGATAAACTCTGTGCTAGAAAAACGAAAAACTTGGTCTGACTTTCGGCAATGTTGGGTAATTTGATCGGCCACGGCTTGAATCACTCTGTCACCTACCTCAAGTCCATATTGGTCATTAATAGACTTAAAATAATCGATATCTACATGCAGCAAGGACAGATTCGCTTGATAGCGTTGACTTAGGGCAATGGAATGTTTGGCAAGGACGTCGAATGAACGCCTATTATTGAGCCCAGTGAGATAGTCGTGATTATGATCGAATTCAAGTTGTTCGTGAGCCAGCTTTAAACGGTTAATTAATGGTTTGAATACAATTAATGCAGGAAGACTTAACGCGAAAAACAACAACGCCATAATCGACCATTTAATGATTTGAATCTGATTAAACGCATCATGGGTTTCTTGTTCGTAGGCCGACAAAGATTGTCCGAGCTGATATTGAACCGCTATAGCCCCAACAAGCACAAATAGCACAACAACAAAATATAAAACCAGTAATCGTTTGTTTGGGTCGACAGGTAAGATAGCGCAAAGTCCTTTTGTTGGTATAAACGTTTCTATAGTAGACACTTACTCTTGGGTAGAGCAAGTGTTCCTTGGAATTCAGATAAGAATTAAGCTTGCTCTGACGACTCGTCGAACCAATTCAATTTTTTATGCAAACTCACTACTGAGCCAACAATAATCAAAGTCGGTGGACGAATCTCGGCTTCTTCAGCTTTTTGTTGAATATTGGCCAAGGTGCCAGTCACTATCTTTTGTTTGGGGGTGGTAGCTGATTGGATCATAGCCGCTGGCGTATCGGCAGGTAACCCATGCTCTACCAATTTTTTGCAGATAATGGGCAGCCCTGTTAATCCCATATAAAAGACTATGGTTTGGTCGGGTTGTGCTAGGCCTTGCCAATTTAGGTTTATGCTGTTGTCTTTTAAGTGACCCGTTGCAAATACCACTGATTTTGAATGATCTCTGTGTGTTAACGGGATGCCACAATAACTGGCTGCACCGCTGGCTGCGGTAATGGCCGGCACTACCTGAAACGTAACGCCTTGATCAATGAGGGTTTCAATCTCTTCTCCACCACGACCAAAGATAAAGGGATCGCCACCTTTGAGTCTAACCACTCGATTGCCTTCTAAGGCTTTACGGGCTAGCAGGTCGTTAATTTGCTCTTGAGGAACGGCATGGTCGCTTTTGGCTTTGCCCACATATATTTTTTCGGCGTCGCGCCTAACCAGCTCCAATATTTCGGGTGATACCAGCCTGTCGTAAACGACTATATCGGCTTTTTGCATGAGTCGAAGGGCTCTAAAGGTCAGCAATTCAGGATCACCTGGGCCAGCCCCAACTAAGTATACTTCGCCTTTGGTCTTGCTAACGTCATCGCTGCTGAGTCTGTCTAACAATTTTTGTTCGGCCAGTGCCTCTTTACCTTGATAAATGTCTTCTGCAATATCACCGTCGAGTACGTCTTCCCAAAAATAACGACGCTCGGTGACAGATTGCAAACGCGACTTAACCAAGTCGCGAAACTTTTCAGAAAACTGACCCAATAAGCTCACTTTATGCGGGATCACGGTTTCTAGTTTCTGTCTAAGATAGCGCAATAATACCGGTGCTACGCCACCACTGCTCATGGCTATGGTGATAGGTGCACGCTCTACGATAGATGGGGTAATAAACTGGCAAAGAGGTGTGTTGTCGACTACGTTCACCAAAATTTTGCGAGCTCGGGCTTGGTCATGAATTTCGACGTTTACATCACCGTCATCGGTAGCGACAAATACGACTTCTTGATTGTCTAAGTCTGAGTCTTGGTATTTTCGTAGATGTAGAGTGATTTTTTTCTCGGCAGCAAAACCTAGCACAGTATCACAGGCCCAAGGTGCGACGACTGTAATATGGGCGGCCGTTTTCATCAGAAGTTCGATTTTACGCGCGCCTACTTCGCCAGCGCCTACCACTAAGCAAGTTAAGTTTTCGGTATCAAGAAAAATGGGGAAATAACGCATAAGCTGCCTAAGGATGTAAGAAAAGCGCTATTTTGCCTGTTTCAGGCCCTTGAATAAATACTTAATGCGTACAAACTCGGTTTTAATTGTGCTCTGATGGCTAGAAATAAAATTTAAGCAAAAAAAAACCAGATAAATTTTCATTTATCTGGTTTTAGTATGGGTTGACCGCTAGCTAATCTTAACGATTACCTGGGTTACCACGCTTTTTAGGTGGTTGATCTGACCATTCTCTTAGGCCTAGGTTACGTCCAGCAACACGCGTTTTTTGTAACACGTCTTGGGTCGATCTTGGCATGTTTTTCGGCAAATCTACTGTACTAAAATTGTCGTAGATTTCGATTGCACCAATATTCTTGCTGCTGATGTTCGCTTCGTTCGCGATAGCACCTACTATGTTGCCTGGTTTAGCACCATGGGTATGGCCGACTTCTATGCGATAACGCTGCATGCCTTCGCTAGGAGGGCTGGACTTACGGTCGCGGCGTTTGTCACCACCACGTCCTCTGTCTCTTGGGTTGCGGTCACCACGATCGCCTCTTTCGTTACGGTCGTTTCTTGGTGGACGTGCGTTTAAATCAGGGCGATCGCCTTCTTTAAGAATAAGCGGCTCATCACCTTGTGCAATTTTAGCAAGGGCTGCCATGATGACTTCTGGTGCAGCTTCGGTTTCTTCTTGAATCGATTCAACAATTGGGATTAAGGTCTCGATTGAAGAGTCACTCATGGCTTCTATAACGCTACTTTTAAAACGGCTTAAACGGGTTTCGTTTAGTTGCGAGATAGACGGAATAACCATAGCTTCTATTGGTTGCTTAGTTGCGCGCTCAATAGAGAACAACATGCGTTTTTCACGGTGTGAAATAAACAGTATTGCGTCACCTTGTCTTCCGGCACGGCCTGTACGTCCTATGCGGTGTACGTATGACTCTGTATCGTAAGGCACATCGAAGTTAATAACATGACTTACGCGTTCCACGTCTAGACCACGCGCTACAACATCGGTTGCAACTAAGATATCGATTTTACCTTTTTTCAAGCGATCAACGGTACGCTCACGAGAATTTTGCGGGATATCACCGTTTAAAGGCTCCACCGCATAGCCACGGGCTGAAAGCTTTTCGGCTAGCTCCATGGTAGCTGTTTTGGTACGCACAAAAATAATGGCTGCATCAAAATCTTCAACTTCCATGATACGCGTAAGGGCTTCCATTTTATGGTGCCCAGCAATTTGGCAGTAACGCTGGCGAATAGTGCTTGCTGTCGCTGCTTTTGACGCAATTTTAACTTGCTTAGGATTGTTCAAGTAACGTTTAGTAATTTTGCGAATTGGATCTGGCATGGTGGCCGAGAATAAAGCGGTTTGGCGCTGTTCAGGGGCGTGGCTCAAAATCCATTCTACGTCGTCGATAAAGCCCATTCTGAGCATTTCATCGGCTTCGTCTAGTACTAAGAACTTAAGCTTGTCTAGTTTAAGGGTCCCTTTTTTGATGTGGTCGATGACTCGACCAGGTGTCCCTACCACAACTTGAGCGCCACGTCTTAGTTGGCGAATTTGGTTGTCGTAAGATGAACCACCATAAATAGGGAGTACGTTGATCTTTTTAGAAAAGCTTGCGTAAACTTGAAACGCTTCTGCTACCTGTATCGCTAGTTCGCGAGTTGGAGCAAGCACAAGTAATTGTGTAAATTTGTCGTCAGGATCTAGGTTAGACAGCATAGGCAGGGCAAATGCTGCGGTTTTTCCGGTTCCTGTTTGAGCTGTACCCAGTAAATCATGTCCGTCTAAAATAATTGGAATACTTTCAGCTTGAATAGGGGTTGGTTTTTCGTAGCCTACTTTTTCGAGTGCTTGTAGCAGTTCTTCAGGCAGGTTTAAATCTCTAAATGTTAAATCAGATGTGGTCATCAAAATTCCCAGGGTGAACGGGCAGGCACAGCATTATTTGAATCGGTAACACAATTTCGAAAATCGGTAATACAATTATCTAAGGCGAAGCCGGCACGGTTTCTTTAAAGGTCAAATTATATGCGATTTCGAGCATTTTCTCTATGTAATGACAGGTTTAATTCGATTATTTTTGTGGTTTGTCTGTTTGCCTTCGGTTTTGCTCGCGACTTATGTTAACCATGTTGCAATAATGTTTATATTCTACTTATTGAATTAATGAATCACGACCAATCTCAACAATCGCATATTTGGTTAGGGATAAGGTGGTTTTGGTGTTTCAAATAAGAACGGTAAGTTTTAATCTCTGAATCTTCGTGCTGAGCACGCTCTTTTTATATTAATTTGTAGAAAAGTCGGATGCAGGCTTTAGATGAATCAGGTTATGATAATGCCCAAGATATTTGAGGAATAAATTGAATGAAACGACCACTTAATACGCGGATGAAAGGTCTACTTTTGGCAACTATGTTGGGCAGCATGTCGGCTTGCGGTGATAAAACCACCGATGAATATATCCAAGAAGCGCAGCAATATGTGGCTGAAGACAATCGAGCGGCAGCGGTTTTGTCTTTAAAAAGTGCGATTCAGGCCGATCCTAAGTCGGCGGAAGCAAGGTTTGAGTTAGGTCAAATTTACTTACAGCTTAAGCAATTTGAGAGTGCTGAGAAAGAATTTAACCGAGCTTTAGACAATGGCTATTCGGCGTCTAAAGTTCTGCCTCTATTGACTCAGGCATACCACCAAACCGGTGCATACTCGGCAATTAGTAAAATAGCCCACGAAGAAGCGGGTTTAACTCCAGTAGAGCAAGCTGAAATCGGTTATTTCAAAGTGTTGTCTTTGGTGCGCTTAAACAAGTTTGAAGAAGCTCAAACATTAATTGATGAACTGGGAAATATTGAAACCCAATCAGTTTTTAAAGGGTTAACCAGTGCTTATACTTACGTAATTCAGCGCGACTTTGAAACGGCTTTAGCGCAAGTGAATGAATTGCGCGAGCAAGCTCCGCAAAACGCCCAAGTTTTAAAATTGGTTGCTCAGTTGCAATTATCTGTTAAGCAATTGCAGCCCGCAATCGATACTTTTACCGAATACGCCAAGCTGTTTCCCGAAGACATACAAACCACATTCGTATTGGCAAAACTACTGGTAGACAGTGGACAAGCCAAAGCTGCTGGACCGTATGTTGATAGGCTATTATTAGTTAATCAAAAAAATCCTTTATTAAATCAGCTCAAGGCAGCAACAAGCGCGGCGTTAAAACAACATGCTCCTGCATTAAAACATGCAGAAGTAGCGTTAAACGGTGGTGTTAACGAGCCTTCTCTACGACTCATTGCCGGATACTCTGCTTATCAGCTAGAAGATTACGAAAGTGCTAACCGACACTTGTCATTTGTGGCAGGGGTATTGCCCGACAATCATCCTGGTCTCAAATTATTGGCTGCCAGTCAATTACAACTGGGCTTAACGAGTGAAGTCGGTGAAGTACTTGAGCGCTTGGATGATTTATCTGAGCAAGATGCTCCGCTGTTCTCCAAAGCAAGTTTTGAGTTGCTAAAAGATGGGTTTGAGAATGATGCAAAAGACCTGATGCAACGCTCTTCTGAGATAAGTAAGACAGCTGAAGATTTGACGCGTTTAGGTTTACTTAAGCTATCCCTAGACAACTTAGACGGGATTGTTAGCCTTGAAGAAGCGGTAGCAAAAGAGCCAACGTTAGACGTTGCGCAAACGACTTTGGGACGAGCCTACCTGGGTACCAAACAATACGACAAGGCCTTGCAACTAGCGAAAGACTGGAAAGCCAATGCTCCCGATGACATCAGACCTTATATGCTGGCGGGTGAGGTATACAGCAAGCAGCGGAACTTTTTAGCAGCTAAACTGGAGTTTGAAGGCGCGCAGGAAAAGCAACCCAATAGCGTGACACCGCGTTTAGCCTTAGTCAGCCTAGATTTAAGTCAGCAAAAGCTGCAACCTGCTATTCAAGCACTAGACGATATCTTGATTGAGTTTCCTACTAACGTCAGCGCATTAGCTACGCGCTATTTAATTGCCAAGCAACAAGGTGAAGAGGCGAACATACAAGCTAAGGTTGAAGCAGCATTTAATAGTGACAAGCAAAATATTGCCGTGCGATTATTATTGGCCAGAATTTATGCAGCCGAAAAGCAATACTCTGATGCGATTAGCTTGCTCGAAGCCATCAGTGAGCAGCCCGATTTACCACAAAACTATTGGGCTATTTTAGGGCAAAGCTACTTACGCACTAATCAGGTATCAAAAGCCACTAAGCATTATGATACGTGGTTGAACGCGGAGCCGAACAACAAAGACGCTAACATAGGTAAGCTGTTACTGCTTGATAATCGTTTTAAATACGAAGAAGCCTTGGCCATGACGTCAACGTTTTTGAGTCATCGTGACGACCTGCAAATGAATTTATTACATTTGCACTTTTTGCTGATGAACTCTGACTACACAGAAGCCAGAAAGGCGTATAGCGAGCTGCCAAATTCAGTACTAAACCAACCTTCTGTAAAAGGCTTTCTTGCGCGCTTACAGTTAGCGGACAACCAACCTAAGAAAGCCCTAGCGAATGCCAATATTGCTTATCAGGCATCGCCCACCACGCGAAATCTTAAAGTGTTATTGGCTGCTTATAGTAAATTGTCTATGCCTGAAAAGCGGATGCAAATTTTAGAGCAACACGTGGCTAGCCAGCCCAAAGATCAATTAGCGAGAATGATGTTGGCCGATTTACAAATTGTGCAAAATACGCAAGCCGCTATTGTATCTTATACTCAAGCAGTTGAACAAAACGATAAAAACTACGTTGCACACAACAACTTGGCCTACTTGTATTTACAAGATGGTGAGCTCAGTAAAGCTAAGGCCCATGGTAAAAAAGCCGTGGCTTTGCAGCCAAGTAATCCTGCTACGTTAGATACCTTGGCCCAAGTGTATATGGCCGAAGAAGAGTTTGAAGATGCCGTTGCGCTGTATAACAAAGCAGTGACAGATGAGATGCAAAACGAAGAGATTTACTTAAATTATGTTGAGGCGTTATTCGCGGCTGATCAGGCTTTCTTAGCGAACCGAAAATTGGCCCAAAGAGAGTATACTCAACCAGAGTCAATCCAGCGGGTTACCCAATTAAAAACCAAGTATCCAGCCGAATAGTTTAATAGTTTTGCTCCACTTTCATGCCGCGCTGAGTGGCATTCGTTTCGATTTAGCCTAATACAGATTAGTATTACTCCAAAGCATTGTTGGTTCGTCCGCAATGCTTTGGGGCTAATTTCATTTTAAAGCTGATTGGCAAGTTCGGTGAGTTGCTGCTTGGCTTTGGCTAGACTTTGTTCTTGGTTGTCTGACATGGCCAAGCCTTCGGCGTATACAAAGGTGACATCTGTTAGCCCTAGAAAACCCAATACGTCTGTCAAATACTTAGACTGGGTATCTTTGTCTGTGCCTTCATATAGCCCGCCTCGGGCTGCCACAATGATCACCTTTTTATCTTTTAGTAGGCCTACTGGGCCGGTTTCCGTGTACTTAAAGGTGATGCCAGCCCTCGCAATTCTATCAATCCATGCCTTAAATGTAGAAGGGACACCAAAATTATACATAGGCATGCCGATTACGAGTATATCGCTTTCTGTTACTTCTTTGATTAGCTCCGAAGAAACCTTCTCTAGGGCAACTTGGTTGTCTGTACGCTCTGCTTCTGGGGTCATCCAAGCTGCCATTTCTGACTCACTCAAATGAGCAAGAGGCGTTTGGTTTAGATCTCTGTCGGTGATGCTAACTTGTTGTGTGGAGGCAAGCTGCTCAACGAATTGGGAGCTTAAGCTGTGGGAGTTACCTTTGTCGCCATTTAAAGAGGCATTAACCAATAGTATAGATTTCATCATGTTTTCCTTTACTGGGTAAGTGAATGATTCAATATTAGCTCACATTCAAAAGATTAAAATTGCTATTATCCGTATGAATCGTTCTATTCAAACGAATTTTAAATCCCAGCAGGCGTTATTGGGCTGACAGCTAATATGGAGAAAGTACATGATTCGGGTCTCACTTGAACAATGGCGAATGTTTCGGGCAGTGGTTGAATACGGCGGCTTTAACCAAGCGTCTCAACACATATATAAAAGCCAATCGAGCATTCACAATGCTGTGAGTAAAATTGAAGTTAGCCTTGGGGTGAAGCTGTTTTACGTAGAGGGTAGAAAAACCCATCTCACCCAAGACGGCAAGCTTATGTTACGCCGAGCCAATTATTTACTCGATGAAGCCGAAAAAATAGAAACTGTGGGGCAATCCCTTGGTAAAGGAGTCGAGAGTCAGCTAAATATTGCAATTGATGAGGTCTTCCCGCAAAAAGTGCTTTATCAAACGTTGGAAACTGTATCTGTGGACTTTCCATTTTTGCAAATAGAACTGATCGAAACTGTACTCAGTGGCTCAACCGAATTATTTGATCAACTGGAGGTCGATATTGCGGTTTCTGCGTTTCCGGTTAAAGAAGGCGTTATTGAACCTTTGTGCGACGTAGATTTTGTTGCCGTCGCGAGCGCCAGCCATCCCTTACACAAAATATCTGGAGTCCTAGAGCTTGAAGACTTAAAAGGCCATCGGCAAATTGTTATACGGGATTCGTCAATTAAAGCTAGGCGTGACTCAGGTTGGTTGGGCGCAGATCAACGTTGGACTGTTAGTCATCTAAAAACCTCTATCGATATGATCAGTAATGGCTTGGGCTATGCGTGGTTGCCTGTCAGTAGTATTCAAACTGAATTAGACAGTGGTCAGCTTAAAGCATTAAATTTAATCACACAAAGTGGTAAACGCGCTCGTTTATTTTTAGCTTACAAGGACAGAGACAGCCTAGGCCCAGCGGCACAAAAGTTTTTGACTGAGCTAAGAGCCAATGTTGAATCATTCTATAAAAGAGAATAATACCCTCTATATTTGCTAATTTCGTTTCGTTAAGCAGTGAATTACTCTTGATTTATAGTGTTTTCAGCGCGATAACAGAGGATTTATTATGCAAATTATTCGTAGAGCAGCAGACAGAGGGAAAGTAGATTTAGGTTGGCTAACCAGTTGGCACAGTTTCTCGTTTGGGCATTATTACGACCCTAATCACATGGGGGTATCTGTGCTTAGGGTAATTAACGACGATAGCATCATGCCATCGCGAGGATTTGATACCCACGGCCACAGAGACATGGAGATTATTACCTATGTGACCCAAGGCACCTTAGAGCATAGAGATAGCGAGGGTAATCATTACCTTGTACCTGCTGGAGAAGTGCAACGCATGAGTGCCGGCAAGGGCGTTCAACATTCAGAATATAATCATTCTAGTAAAGAACGCGCCGAGCTTCTGCAAATTTGGATAGAGCCTAAAAGTAAGGGCATAGATCCGAGTTACCAACAAAAAGCCGTGCCGCAACAAGGTAAGTTAACGCCTATTGTTACGCCAGATGGCAGGGATAACAGTGTGTCTATGCATCAAGATGCGAGTATTTCACGCTTGGTATTGGCTGCTGGCGAATCTCATCAATTGCCCCTTGAATATGGGGTAGGGTACTTGCACCTTATTCAAGGCAATTTAAAATTAGCAGACGCCAACCTAGCAGCGGGTGATGGGGTTCGTATTGATTCTACGAGTGGTGTAGAGGTAAGCGCCGTCGAGTCGACAGAAGCCCTCTGGTTTGATCTACCTAAGGGATAACCTCGGTTTAGACTGTGTTTGTAGGTGTAAATTTTTGTAGGTGCATTTAAAAGGAACGACGAATTGGAACCGAGTTAAGGGCTCTTTGATCTTGTAATAAATGACTACTGTAAGCTCCTTCCTCATGCTAACAACCTATTCCGTGAGCTTCGCATAATCCATGGCTCACAGGCGTGAATTCTTGTTGTCTTCAGACGCATAGCCTTGCGCTTGCGTTTGGTTATTCGTATTCTCACATTTTGTTTTTGGCCTTGGTTGATATATGCATGGTGTATTTTTAGATTTAAAAACGTTTCGAGAGCAAGTGTGTCTTGAAAAAATTGAACAACAGCTTGATGAGCTGACCTGTTTTGACATAACCAAAGCCGAGCAAGTGGTAGAGCGTTGTCAAAATATGGAAGTCATTATAACCAACAAGGTTGTGATTACTGCGGATATTATGCGCCAACTACCCAAGCTTAAACTGATTTGTATTGCCGCTACGGGAACCAATAATGTTGACTTATCGGCGGCAAAGACCGTAAACGTAGGGGTTTGCAATGTTAGCGGCTACTCAACTCCCTCTGTGAGCCAATATGTGTTTGCTCAATTGTTGGAGTATTTTAATCGCACTAGCCAGCATAATTCGAATACAGCGAAGGGTATTTGGCAGCAAAGCCCAGTTTTTTGTCATTTAGGGCAAGGGTTTTCTGAGTTAAATGGTAAGACTCTGGGCATAGTAGGCTACGGAAATTTAGGTAAAGCAGTAGCCAAAATCGCCAATGCCTTTGGTATGCAGGTACTAATTGCCGAGCGTCCTAACGCCAGCCAAATACGGGCAGGTCGTGAAGCCTTTGAAACAGTTTTACAGCGGGCCGATATAGTAACCTTACATTGCCCACAAACCCCAGAAACTAAAAACCTGATTAATCAAACTAGCTTAAGCTTAATGAAACCAAATTCTGTATTGATTAATACGTCTCGTGGGCCAGTAGTCAATAGTAAGGACTTACATTATGCCTTGGTACATCGCGTAATTGGCTATGCTATTTTAGATGTACTTGAGCAAGAACCGCCGCCTAAAGACCACATTTTATTAACTGGCACTCAAGGGGACGGTGAGCCATTGTCTAATTTAAAGTTAACAGCACACATTGCTTGGGCCAGCGATCAGGCCCAAGACAGGTTGATTAGTTTAATTGGCGAAAATATCCAAGCTTATAAGCGAGGACAGGTGTTGAACCGCGTTGAGCTTTAGGGAGTAATTTTAAGGTTTAGCGTGACACTGTGCGTGTCTACAGCGTTTGAGTGGCAGCTGAGAGCTTGCTGCCACCTATGGTAATTGAATGATTGAACAGCTTATTTTTTGGACAAGCCTTGAAGCTGAACTTGCAGGGCACTGATTTGTTCTGATATTTCCTTTAAGCTGGGTTCGCCTTGTTCTTCCATTTTTTCTGCACGGGCTTTGGCGTTTTCTTGCTCCATTACCCCTACCACTATTCCAATCACCATATTCAAAAACGCGAAGGCGGTAAAAAAGATAAAAGTTAGATAAAAAATCCAGCTCATTGGATAAACCGCCATGGTTTCGTACATGACGTCTGTCCAATCCTCAAACGTCATCACCCTAAACAGAGTGAGTAAAGAAATGGTAATGTCGCCCCATAAAACGGGATTAATAGGTTCGAATAAGGTACTGCCAATTGCGGCATAGATGTAAAAAATAATAAACATCAGCAACATAACGTAACCTAATTGCGGTAGAGCTTTGACCAAAGATACGAGTAAAATTCTGAGCTCTGGAATAATCGAAATCATCCTGAGCACCCTAAATACTCGCACTAAGCGCGCAATCACCGCTAGTTCAGCGTCATCGGCTGGGATTAAACTCACAAGTACAATTAGGGTATCGAACACATTCCAAAAGCTCTTAAAAAAATTACGTTTTTTGTGTTCGGCGAAAAACCGTATGGTCAGCTCAAGTAAAAAGAATGCACTAATAAACCAATCTAAGAACTGGGTGAGCAATAGGGCTGTACTCGACATGTCGTACGTTTTTGCACCAACCAATAAGGCTGAAAAGATAATGACAGACACCACAAATAGTTCGAAAATTTTGTTGGTGCGAATTTTAATGAAGGTATTTTTTAGGGCTGATGCTTGCATGGGATTAGCTGATTGACAATAAACCCAGATAGGGTAGTGATTTCGTACCTGCTGTCAATCATTGAATAGGTTTAGCCAAGCTTATTTTGCTGGACCGCAAGGCTAAACCGATACTGACAGATGCGTTTATTTTTGGGCGACTAAGGCAGAGTCAATGTCTTGGATGTCTTGTTCTGAGAGTTTGCCCGACGCAAATTTTAAATTCATTACACTCGTCACATAACCATATCTTACGCTGGCTAGGTTACGTCTGGCATCGAATAAATTACGAGTACTGTTAAGTACGTCGACTATAGTGCGGGTACCTACATCAAATCCGGCTTCGGTTGCTTCTAGGGCACTCTCTGCTGACAGTACAGCTTGCTCAAAGGCTCGAATACGAGCGATAGACGCTTTGACGTCGTTGAAGTTAGAACGCACGCTACGAATAACTTGACGTTTAATCCGCTCACGATCTTCGCTTTGTGAAATGAAATTGGCCTTGGCTGAATCGACATTGGCTCTGAGGCGACCACCGGCAAAAATTGGCACCGATACCGAGACACCAAGCTGATATGTATCGAAGGTTTGTGTGATATTGGTGATATTGTCTACGTTATTGGGATCTTCTGGGTTGAGCTCTACATTCTGCGGGAGACGAGTTTGATCTTCGAACTCGCTAGAGTCAACAGTTGCAGAAAAATTGACCGTTGGTAAAAAGCTCGCTCGAGCATTCTTTATATCATACTTTGCAATATCTACCCCTGCGTTGGCCGCAACGAGTTGCAAATTAAATTGCTCAGCATCTTTGAGCCACTGTTCGACACTGGTTGGAGCGGGCATAGAAGCAGAAAAGGTTTCGGTATTTAGTACGTGTAAACTTGGGTAATAACGTCCAGTAATTTCACGTAATGCCTCTAGGTTGGTTTCAACACTATTTTCGGCACTAATTTCTCGGGCAACGGCCGTATCGAATTGAGCTTGGGCTTCGTGAACATCTGTAATGGCGGTTAAGCCGACTTCAAACCTTTGTTTAGTTTGCTCTAATTGACGCTCGATAGCGCGTTTTTCTGCTTTGGCAAATTCCAGATCGTCTTGGGCTTGCAAGGTATTAAAGTAATTATTTACGATCCGCACGATGAGATCTTGTAAAGTGCGAGCATATAATGTGTCGGCTCGACTCGCTACCAACTCCGCTCGATTTAGGGCGACCCAATTCGAATGGTCATAAATACTTTGCGATAATCTAATGTTTGCATTTTGAGAGGTACGGTCTCTGTCTCCACCTATACGACTTGCAGATAAAGAACCTGAAATCTGGGGAAATAAATCGGCCCTGCTTCTCTTGATTCCGATAAAGGCGGCATCCCGGTCGGCTTTAGACTGTAGGGTAGCAGGATCATTGTCGAGGGCCTGTTGATATACTTGATATAATGATTCTGCAGAAACAGAGCTAATTAGGTGAGCACCCACTAATAGCGTTAAAAGTGTCTTTCTCATGTGGCGTCCTGTATGAAGTCCAATCCAATAATTAATGACATAATATGTGTTGATTGCTTGGTGTTTAAAACACATGTGGCAAATAGTTGAGACTGCAATCGTTTCTTAACAATGGGTCAAAGTTTAAGCAAATCAAGTGGCAACCCCTAACATAAACATGCAAAGCCAGTCGATGAAGTGTAACAGAATGTGTGTTGGCGAAAAGGCCTGAAGTTTGATGCTAATAAAATTTAAAATAAAATCCGGTACAATAGCCTAAAACACCTAGCATGAGTCGAGAAATAAATTGACTAAACGTACCAACGAAATTCATCAATTTGATAAAAACGATATCGAGATATTGACGCAACAGCCTCTCTATCATGGCTTTTTTAAAATGGTTAAATATGCGTTCAAGCACAAGCTATTTAATGGTGGTTGGAGTGACACCATAGAGCGTGAGGTATTCGAGCGCGGCCATGCCGTCGCTGTTTTGTTATTTGATCCTAAGCTCGATGAATTTGTTATGATTGAGCAAATTCGTATTGGTGCGTTACCCACGACTGAATCGCCCTGGTTGCTCGAGGTGGTGGCGGGTGTGATAGACGAGGGCGAAACCCCAGAAAATGTCTGTCGCCGAGAAGCCGAAGAAGAAGCCGGAGTAGCTATCACTAAGTTAACTAAAGCGCTGAGTTATTTATCAAGTCCGGGCGGAACGACTGAACGTATACATATTTTTGTGGGTCAAGTAGATGCGAGTCAAGCCGAAGGCGTACATGGCCTAGACTATGAAGGCGAGGATATTTTGGTGCACAGAGTCAAAACCGATCTGGCATTGAGCTGGATAGCTCAAGAAAAAATTGACAATGCGGCTACACTTATAGCCCTGCAATGGTTTGCTATGAACAAAACGACTATATTGGAAACGTGGAACAATGAATAATGGGGTAAAGCGCAAATACGTGCCTAAGTTGGCTAACATGCATCAAGTGTGTGAGCACAACTATGGGCGCTTACTCAGGTTGTTGCCTGATTGCGATACCCAAGAATTAGAATATCAATTTAACGTCAGTCAAGCTTTGCGCTACACCATTAAAATCGTTGAGTGCAGTCGCTACACTAGCACCTTAGAAATGTCACAAAAAAGTCAGGCGGGTTTTGAATTTTTAAGACCTATAGTGCTAGTGCGCCTATATCATGATGCAAAAATGGCAGAAGTATTAAGCGCACAAAATATTGGTTCACTTAAGCCGAGTTATCAGTATCCCAATATTAAGATGTATCAACGTAACGAAAAAGAAATGGTTAATGTATTTTTGGCCGAGTGGTTACAGTTTTGCCTGAGCCAAAGTAGTCAAACTCAAATCATTCACTCTTAATGAAACTTGCCCAGATTACCGATTGCCATTTGTTTGCAGAGACCCAGACTTTGGGTTATGCAGATATTAATCCTTATTTATCACTTCAATTAATGCTTGATGTTGTGAGTGCTCACAAACCTGATTTTCTACTAATTACTGGTGATTTAAGTGGAGATGCTTCAGAGCAAAGTTACCTTCACTTCAAAACCTTGTTGGAACAGGCAAACTTGAACTGCGGCTATGCCATAGTGCCTGGTAATCATGATTGTTTAACAGCTCTGGAAAACCAATTTGATGAGAGTCAGCTTTGGACTTCGTCACCTCATGTTTACGGCGAATGGGTAATACATTATGTCAATACCCATTACCAACAGGCCTTAGGTTTGATCGATGCGTCAGATTTGGCAGATTTAGTAGAGGATATAAAGCAATATCCTGATTACAGTCACCTGATTGCCACCCATCATCATCCAATACCCACAGAGAGTTGGATGGACACGCATGAATGGCTTAACAGAGAACAATTTACCAAGGCAATTGAGGCGTTACCTCAAGTCGTTGGCGTTGTTTACGGACATATTCATATGGATGTTGTGCATCAGCGGGGGCAAGTGAGTTATTTGGGATGCCCCTCCACTTGTTGGCAATGGGCGGCGACGCCAGAGTTTAGTGCAAGCCAGCAAGCTGCTGGTTTTAGGATTATAGAATTAGCTGCAAAAGGTAAAATACGCACTCAGGTGTATCGTATTGAATAGTATGGCTATTACAACCCTTACTAAGGAGCAAAGGTGGCTCATCTAGTTATTTATTTGCATGGTTTTATGAGCTCGCCTCATTCAATTAAGGCAACCCAGACCCTTGAGTTTGTTAAGTCTAATTATCCAGATTTAGCAATCGAAGTTCCCAAGCTGGCTAATTATCCCGCTGAGGCAGCGGCCATTATTGAAGCTTTGATTGCTCGTCATACTGATAAAAAGCTTAGGTTTATTGGTAGCTCGTTAGGGGGATATTTGTCGACTCGCATGTGTGAGCGATATGGCGCCAAAGGGGTGCTTATTAATCCTGCGGTAAGGCCTTATGAATTGCTGATGGATTATTTAGGTGAGCACGTTAACCCTTATACACAAGAACCTTTTTTGCTGGAACAAAAGCATATTGCTGAGTTAGTTGCTTTAGATGAGCCTAAGCTGGCTAAGCCAGAAAACTACTGGGTTTTGTTGCAAACCGCTGACGAAACACTCGATTATAAACTGGCCGCCGAAAAATATGCCCAAAGCCGCTTAACGATTGAGCAAGGCGGTGATCACAGTTTTAAGGGCTTTGACCGATTCTTACCAGATATTTTTCGGTTTCTACTGCAAGACTAAATGAAGCTTGGTATAACATGCTATAAATTGCGGGTATCAAAACCCTAGTTATTATCCCTTAAATTCGAATTAAGTGAATTATGTCAGAACAATACAACGCAGATGCAATTGAGGTTTTAAACGGACTTGAACCCGTTCAGCGCCGTCCGGGTATGTACACAGATACCACACGGCCCAACCACTTAAGCCAAGAAGTCATAGATAACAGTGTTGATGAAGCGTTAGCTGGCCATGCAAGTTCAATAAAAGTGATTTTACACGCAGACCAGTCTCTTGAAGCAGTCGATGATGGCCGAGGTATGCCTGTCGACATTCACCCAGAAGAAGGGATATCTGGGGTAGAACTGATAATGACTAAACTTCATGCTGGGGGTAAATTCTCCAACAAAAATTATCAATTTTCTGGTGGTTTGCATGGCGTGGGGATCTCTGTAGTTAATGCCTTATCTACCCGCGTCGAAGTGAATATTCGCCGTGATGGGCAAGTTCATCAAATTGCATTTGAAAATGGCGATAAAGTCCAGGAGTTACAAGTCGTCGATACCTGCGGTAAGCGTAACACAGGTACCAGAGTGCATTTTTGGCCTGATCCTAAGTATTTTGATTCGGCTAAATTCTCGGTTACTAAGCTATTGCATGTGCTGCGGGCAAAAGCGGTGTTGTGTCCGGGTCTACGCATTAAGTTTACCAATAAAATTAATAACGAAAGCCAAGAATGGTTTTATGAAGATGGGTTAAAAGACTACTTACACCAGTCGGTGAAGGAATATATTACCTTACCCGACGACGTGCCGTTTGTGGGTAAGTTTGCCGGAAACTTAGAGGCCGCAGATTGGGCTGTTATGTGGTTACCCGAAGGTGGCGAAATGGTCACCGAAAGTTACGTTAATTTGATCCCTACTGCTCAAGGCGGCACCCACGTAAACGGGCTACGCCAAGGCTTGCTAGAGTCAATGCGCGAATTCTGTGAGTTCAGAAATCTATTGCCACGTGGCGTAAAATTAACGCCTGAAGATATTTGGGATAGATGCAGTTACGTGCTTTCGACTAAGATGCAAGATCCACAATTTGCAGGCCAAACCAAAGAGCGTTTATCTTCCCGTCAAGCCGCTGTGTTCGTATCTGGAGTAGTCAAAGACGCCTTTAGTTTGTGGCTAAATCAACATACAGATGTGGCAGAGTTGCTGGCTGACATGTGTATCAACAATGCCCAAAGTCGTTTGCGTCAAAGTAAAAAGGTGGCACGAAAAAAAGTAACACAAGGACCTGCCTTACCGGGCAAGTTAACCGATTGTTCGACCCAAGACACATCTCGCTCAGAACTATTTTTAGTCGAAGGGGACTCGGCGGGTGGCTCAGCTAAACAGGCTAGGGAGCGTGAGTTTCAGGCCATTATGCCCTTGCGTGGCAAAATTTTAAATAGCTGGGAAGTTGACTCTTCTCAGGTACTTGCCTCTCAAGAAATCCACGACATTTCTGTCGCCTTGGGTATCGACCCTGATTCCGATGACTTGTCGGGCCTGCGCTACGACAAAATTTGTATTTTGGCTGATGCAGATTCTGATGGACTGCACATTGCAACCTTGTTGTGCGCTTTGTTTGTTCAACACTTTAGAACGCTAGTCAGCACTGGCCATGTATACGTAGCTATGCCGCCTCTATTCAGAATCGATATTGGTAAAGATGTCTATTACGCTCTTGATGAGGGCGAAAAAGAAGGCATTCTCGACAGGATTGCGGCCGAAAAGAAGCGTGGCAAAGTTAATGTTCAACGTTTTAAAGGCTTGGGTGAAATGAACCCCATGCAATTGCGCGAAACTACTATGGATCCCAATACGCGACGATTGGTTCAATTAACCATAGATGATCCTGAGCAGATGTTAGAAACCATGGATATGCTATTGGCTAAGAAACGGGCATCAGATCGTAAGCAATGGCTTGAGTCTAAAGGCAATATGGCAATCGTTTAATCGAACTAGCTCGCTCAAAGGGGATTTTTTTGTTCAAAGTTATAAAGTATTTTTTGATTATTGTGTTGCTACTCTTGCTTACCGTTATTGGCGCATTTGTTGCCACTATTGAGTCAGAGCCCTTGTTTGTTGCTGACAGCGCTGAGCAGGTGAATCAAGCTGAGTCTGTCAAAAAGCTCATGAAACAATTGAGCGAGAGCGTTAAAAATCGAGCCAACCGTCAATCGATTACCATTACTCAAGATCAAATGAATAGCTTAGTTGGGTTTGCGCAGCGAGCCCACAAGCCTTTAACCGGAAAAATCGAGATTAAACCAGATGTTTCTACTGTGTTGGTAAGTTATCACTTACCCGAAAATCCTTTAGGTAAATACTTTAATCTTGATGTGGCTATATTACCGGGACCTGGGATTTTGGTTGAGCATGTTAAAGTTGGACCTTTTTCTATTCCGGGGGATTTTGCTGTTTCCACCTTAGTAGCCTTAGCTAATTGGTATACGCAGAGTGATATTGCCAAGCAGTTTGTTGAACAGGTTGAATCTGTGGCCATGGGGCCTCAGCAAGTGACCTTGACGATTCGTCCTCTCGAGCAGTTTTTAAAAGACTTAGAGCAAGTCAAAGACTCAGTTAAAGGGGTGGGTGATGAAGAGCTACGCTTACGCACTGCTTATTATCTTGAGCGTTTGACTATGCTAGATGTGGCAAAGAAAACCACGCCCCAGTCATTGGCTAAATACATTGGACCTCTATTTAAACTCGCTAAGGCGCGCTCAACCGCGAATACTGCGGCAGCAGAAAATGAAGCGGCAATTATGGCATTAGCGATTTTTGCTGGAAATTATCGCTTTGCTAACTTTGTGGGTGATGTTCAACCAGAAGAGGGGCGGTTGGCGCTACCCGCTGCGGGCCCCATGTTGAGATACCGAAACGATTTAAACTTGCACTTTATTTTTTCTGCGGCGATTAAATTGCTGTCTGAGCAAGGCTTAAGCATTGCCATTGGTGAGTTCAAAGAATTAATGGACAGAAGTAAAGATGGCAGCGGCTACAGTTTTGTTGATTTAGCAGCAGATATTGCGGGTGTGGAGTTTGCAAGAGTGGCTACAGACCCCGACTCGGCAGTCAAAGTACAAAACATATTGGCAGGTAAAACCAGTGAGAACTTATTCTTTCCATCTATTAAAGGTTTACCAGAAGGTATGAGAAAAGCTGAGTTTACCGCACGATTTAAAGAGGTAGACAGCCCCGAATACGTACAAATGGTTGAACGTATTCACGCTCGAATCAACAAATTACCGATTTATCAATAATAGGTAAGGTGTTGAGTCTATAAAGCGCCTCGACATCAACGACTTGTGTTAGCTAAGGCGTTGATGTCGGCAATACCTTGCTGCTATTTCTTGGCCGCTTGATTAAAGTTAGCTAAGGTTTTTAGCAGTAATTCTATTTTGGCTACCAATGCTGGTAATGCGGCTTGTAGTGCCTGCTCGGGTTGTTCGTTTAATTCGACCACTTCTTTTGCTAGTTCTTCAGCATAAGGTTTAAAGAATTTACTCTTTGTTTCAAAACCGGCTGTTTCGGGAAAAACTGCGCTGAATTTACCTTTGCCGCTATTTTGTAGCTGAGTAATGATTTGGTCTGCATCTATCGCTTTACGATAAATAATCTGAATGTTCTCGCCTAGAGTTTTAATAAGTGTCTGCATAACTAAAGTTTTGTGAATAAGTGCCGATAAGCTTTCGAGGCGGGCAATTCTGCCTGTTTTTGTAATTTGCTACAAGGAATATGGTATGGATATTCAAAGTGCTAGTCACTCTGCTGCATCCGGTGCGTCCCTTGAAATAAAATCTCTGCAACTTGCTAAGTCTCAGCAAGAAACAGAGGGCAAGGCGACGCTTCAGCTGCTGGATTCAGCCGCTGACGTGCCAAGAGCTTCATCAGCTAACCCAGCTTTAGGTTCAAATGTGAATACATTTGCTTAAAGGGTTACGGATGAAGTTGTAAGTCAATCGGTGTTTTGCCGGGTTGGCCTCCTATTTCTCGAACGAGTTTAGGAACCAAATAACCCGGCTGACGCCTTATCACTTCGGCCATAATTGCCGTTGCTACATCATCATTAATATCAAAATGTGCAGCACCTTTTACTTTGTCAAACATATGCAAGTAGTAGGGCAATACGCCACTTTCAAAAAGCTTTTCGTTTAGGGCTATTTGAGCATCTGCAGAATCATTAATATTTTTTAATAACACACCTTGATTAAGCAAGGTTACACCCGCTTGTTTGAGTGCTTGTATGCGGGTTTGTAGCGCTTGGTCTATCTCGTTGGCGTGATTAATATGCAGCACCATTACGGGTTGTAAACGAGTAGCAGTAAACCACTTGATTAACTCAGGTGTAATGCGGCTTGGGATGACAACAGGTAATCGTGTATGGATCCTAATGCGTTTAATATGGGGGATAGCTGCTATTTGCTCTGTTAACCATGCTAAAAAATCATCTTTGGCCATAAGTGGATCGCCCCCAGAGTAAATGACCTCGTCTAGCTGTGGATTGGCTCGAATATAATCTAAAGGGCCCTGCCATTGGCTTTTGCTTAGTTGATTGTCTGAGTAAGGGAAATGACGGCGAAAGCAATACCGGCAATTTACTGCACAACCGCCTCGGATCAGTAAAAGCAGACGGTTGTGGTACTTGTGTAATACACCGGGCGTAGTGTTTTGTTGCTCATCTAAGGGGTCGACCGAATAATTACTTGGCGATTTAAATTCATCTTTTTGAGTAAAAACTTGTAAGAATAAGGGATCCGCTGGATTTTTTTTGGCCATTCGAGCGGCAAAGGGTTTAGGTACTCGCATAGGGAATAGCTGCCGTGCTTTAACGTCTTCGGCGTAATCTTCTAGGGGCAATTCTAAATATTTGAGCAGTGATTCTGGGCTTGTAAAGCTGGCTGCAATTTCTTTTTGCCAGTTACTCTCTACAGTCAGGTGATTTTTTAGTATTATTTGCGACAATTACATACTCAGCATAGTTATATTTACGGGGACACATGGCTAATTTCAGCACAAATGAGTTTAAATCGGGCTTAAAGATAATGCTCGACGGCGAGCCTTGCAACATTCTTGAAAATGAATTTGTAAAACCGGGTAAAGGACAAGCCTTTAGCCGAGTTAAAATTCGTAAGTTAATATCTGGAAAGGTTCTGGAAAAAACCTTTAAATCTGGTGACTCAGTAGAAGGTGCGGATGTCATGGATACTGACCTCGCTTATTTATATACTGATGGCGAGTTTTGGCATTTTATGAACAATGACACCTTCGAACAAATCGCTGCGGATGAAAAAGCAGTTGGCGAGAACGTTAAGTGGCTTGTCGAAAATGACCTGTGCACTATTACCTTATGGAATGGCGCACCTATCGCTGTGCAGCCGGCTAACTTTGTTGAACTAGAAGTGACAGAGACTGATCCCGGATTGAAAGGCGATACCGCTGGAACGGGTGGTAAACCTGCTACTTTGTCGACGGGCGCTGTAGTGCGCGTACCTTTGTTTATTCAAACTGGCGAAATCGTTAGAGTGGATACCCGCAAAGCAGAATACGTAGGTCGTGCGCAAAAGTAATAGCACCTGACTTAATTAAACCGTATTGGTTATAAAAAGCCCGCTTTATGGGCTTTTTTTGTGTTTAGGATAAAAGTAAATGTCAGATATGCAGTGGCAGCCCAGTACGAAAATTGCAGCATTAAAGAAACGTGCGCTGGTTATACAGCGCATTCGACAGTTTTTTATAGATAGGCAAGTCTTAGAGGTGGATACCCCGGCTCTCAGCCACCACGCGTCTACCGACGAGCACTTACATTCTTTTCAGTGTGCTTTTCAAAGTCCTTATGCGAACGACCTTGTGCCTTTGTATCTGCAAACGTCCCCCGAGTTTGCTATGAAACGCCTGTTATGTGCAGGCAGTGGTAGTATCTTTCAAATTTGCAAGGCGTTTAGAAATGAAGAAGCGGGGCGATACCATAACCCCGAATTCACCATACTCGAATGGTATCAAGTGGGATATGACCACTTCCAACTAATGGCAGAGGTCGATGAGCTGGTTCAACAGGTACTAGGTAGTCAGCCCGCTGAACAGGTAAGTTATCAAGAAGTGTTCTTGCGGGTGTTGCAGATTGATCCTTTAGAAAGTTGCCTTGAGCAGATAAAGCAGGTAGCGAGTGAACATGGCTTTGCGGATATTGCCCGCCTCGAAACGGACAAAGATATCCTACTCATGTTGCTGTTCAGTCAAGTGATTGAACCAGTAATTGGTATCCAAGCTCCTTGTTTGGTCTATCACTTTCCTGCAAGCCAAGCCTCGTTGGCACGTATTAGCCCGCAAGATAATCGAGTCGCCGAACGGTTTGAGCTGTATTACCAAGGGGTTGAGTTAGCAAATGGCTTTCATGAATTACAAGATGCTAATGAGCAGCGCCAGCGTTTTGAGGCCGACAATAGCAAACGCCAAGCTAAGGGGTTACCCATTATGCCCCTTGATACAAACTTGATTCAGGCATTGCAGCAGGGCTTGCCTGAATGTGCTGGAGTGGCACTTGGGATCGACCGTTTGCTGATGCTGGCTTTCGAGCAAGACCGGATTGATCATGTAATGGCGTTTCCTCAGTCTAGAGCGTAGCCGTGTGGTTAATGTGAACCCACATTGGCCAGATAAAATTGAATGATAATATTCAGGTGATAGTGAAAAACGGTTAGCCGAATATGCTAATGAGTCTTTGAGCTCACTGTATTATGTTTAGGCAGCTCACTTAGGTCGTCCGCAAGCGGCAACCAGCGATAGCAAGCAAGTGGTTTGGCGTGCAGTGGATAAGGCGTTTGATAGAGTTGTTGCTGTGAATCAAATAGGTGATTTAAATATTGGTTTTCCGGGGCAGTATAACGATGCTGAAAGTGGATTGTATTACAATATTAACCGTGATTATGACCCTAAGGCGGGGCGGTATATTCAAACTGATCCGATTGGGTTAAAAGGTGGTTTAAATACCTATGCATATGCTTATTCTAACCCTCTGTTCTATTATGATTCTTCAGGGTGTTCTGCACAACTAAATCAGGACACTTTTCTAAAGGAATTTTCATAGTTAATTGGCGACATATCGTTGTTAGCGGT
>CANMKA010000035.1 GCA_947498355.1 uncultured Paraglaciecola sp.
CTCTGGCTCTGGCTCTGGCTCTGGCTCTGGCTCTGGCTCTGGCTCTGGCTCTGGCTCTGGCTCTGGCTCTGGCTCTGCAAGAGTATCGTCAAGAATGCTTTGTGCGACGTCAAGGCCTGCTCCAACTAATTCAGGCGAAGGCTCTGCATCATGTTCTTCGTGTGGCTCGGCAATTTCATCAAGTACATCAGTTAACAGATCTTCATCGACAGCGTCTGCAATAGAGTCGATTTCTTGGATGGCATGTTGCTGCTCACTTTGCTCAGGTTCGGCTTCTTCCTCATCTTCATCGTACTCGTCAGGGAACATGGCACGCATTTGCTCGACTTGCTCAAGTTCGTCAAGCAAATTACTGGTGACTTTGTCGAGTTGTTCGTTTTGCGCAGAGATTTCTTCGTCTAGCTTTTGTAATACCTCTTCATCTAACTCTTCTGCCTCAGCAACCACTTCAGGAACAACCACGTCTTGTTGCTCTGGTTCTGGCTCTGCCACGGGCGTTTCAAGTAACTCATCTATGTTGATTTCAGGCGTGTCATCCGCTTCAACAATTTCTGCACTCTCATCGACTTGGTCGGCTACAGCGGGTTCATTGTCATCAGGCGTTTCTATTAATTCTGCTTCAAGCTCTGCTTCGGGCGTATCTGTATTCGATGTGTCGATCAGCATATCGTCTGATTCGTCTAGAGCGGCCTCTATTTCATCATCACTCGCCACGTCTTCTGCTGGCGTGTCATTCACTGAGCTATCATTAATATCTTGATCGATTTCTGCCAGTAGGTCCTCTTCATCTTCACCAAACAAGTTATCTAAGTCGTCTTGTTCAACAACCTCGGCGCCCTCTTCAAAATCGTCCCCCAGCAAATCGTCATCTAGCTCATCAAAGATTTCTTGGTCGTCTGAAAGTAATTGATCTTGTCCATCGCCTATTTCATCTAGCGATTCTTCGAGTTCGTCAGACAACACATCATCCAGTACATCATCATCACCAAACAAATTGTCTTCATCGGCTTCATCCCCTAACTCGCCCTCTAATTCAGCACTAAGGGCATCAGATAAGTCATCCATTTGTGCAGTATGTGGGTCAAGAGGGATATCTGGGACTAGGGTGTCTTCATCTACTTCAGGTTTGGCACCTGACTTGCGTCTAACCAACCAAATGGCCAGCAAAGCTAGAGCAAGTAAAACAGGGATAATAGATAATCCAATAATCACTAATGGGTTGGCTAATAGTGATTGTTGCTGTTTTTCCAACTCAGCTTGTTGTCGTTCTTGTTCTTTTCTAGCTTGCTCTAGAAGCGCCTCAACACTCTTGTCAATTTGTACGACTTTTTCTTGGTTGTCTGTGCCTTGCTGACGCATATTCGCCAGCTCAGTATCGACTTTATCTAAACGTTCAAATAATTTTCGGTTTTCATCAAGGATTGCCTGAACGCTGTTAATAGACTCGGCAAATTGTTTCCTAATGGCCATAAACTGGCGATTCTGCGCCTCGTTTATCGCGCCTAACTTTTCTTCTAATTGTTCACGAGTTTGATCTAAATCAGTTTTACTGGCCGACGCTTTGGGCGGATTAGCCGTGCCGGTTGGGTTGGCAGAATTAAAATTATTGGTTTTCCACGCCTGTTCGTCTCTCTGCGCCCGAAGCTTAGCTTGGTTTAGGTCAACACGGGCAATATAACTATCTGATGGCAAACGCAAAATGGAGCCATCTTTCATTAGGTTTAAATTTTTATTTTCAAATGCGTCCGGGTTTAACTCATAGGTTGCCAACATCACTTGATAAATAGAGAAAGGCTTAGATTGACGGTACTGCTCAGATATTTTCCATAGGGTGTCTTGAGGCCTTATCGGACCATAAGCCACACCAGAATATTGCGGATTTGAGTTTTTAGGGCCTTTGAGTTTGGCTTGCTTAAAATCAGCGGCATAAACAGCAGTACAGGTTAGAGTCAAAAATATGACTAATTGCACGGCAATCTTTCGCAAATTCATAAAGTTCCTTGGTTCCACTGTAACACTGCCATTAATTAACAAACCTAAGCGCTATCATCGACTTATATAAAAGTTATCTAGGCCAAAACAATAGAAAAAGCAAAAATTGTTCCAACACAACGAGAATCAGAATTGATTAATATCACTATAAACTAGATGCTAAAACGAATCTACTAAGGTTATGGCTTGTTGCACTTAGCTTAAAACAAAACATCCATCGGCAGGTGTGCTTGTTTATTATTGAACTGTATCGGCTGCTTAGAAGAAATCATTATCTCACCTCAACTATCGTTGAGGAGTTTGCTGGCCCACAGCGTCTAAGCTTAATATCTTGATGAGGTTCTAGTAAAGGGCGTCTCTTTGCGCAAAACAAACCTGTGCGTTTAAATATTTTTAATTACACCTTAAAACCAAAAAAGGCACTAAGTGTTAACTCAATGCCCTTTTTTTGACGCCATTTCTGACGAGTTAGTGAAAGTAGCGCTTACATGTAATCTCTAACTAACACTTCAGCAATTTGCACACTGTTTAATGCTGCGCCTTTTCTGACATTATCAGCCACAACCCACATGTTGATCCCGTTAGGGTGAGAAATGTCGTTTCTGACACGTCCAACAAATACGTCGTCTTTGCCACTCGCATCGCCAACTTGTGTTGGGAACTCTTCTCTGTCGGCCTTTAAAGTAATACCTTGGGTATTCGCCAGTAACGTTTTGACTTCTTCAGCATCGATAGGTGCACGGGTTTCAATGTGAATCGCTTCACCATGACCAAAGAAAACAGGCACACGAACAGCGGTTGGGTTAACTAAAATACTGTCGTCGCCTAAAATTTTCTTGGTCTCCCAAACCATTTTCATTTCTTCTTTGGTGTAATCATTATCAAGGAATACGTCGATTTGTGGGATGACATTAAAGGCAATTTGACGACTAAACTCTTCCACTTTTACTTCTTTGCCGCTAAGTAAGTTGGCAGTTTGTTTAGCTAGCTCATCCATAGCAGATTTACCTGCACCCGATACACCTTGGTATGTAGCAACGTTAATACGCTCGATACCTACGGCGTCGTGGATAGGCTTAAGGGCGACTAGCATCTGAATGGTTGAACAGTTCGGATTAGCAATAATGTTGCGGTTGCGAAAATCGGCTAAAGCATGAGGGTTGACTTCAGGCACAACAAGAGGGATATCAGCGTCGTAGCGGAAATGCGAAGTATTGTCGATAACAACACACCCTGCTTCAGCAGCAATCGGCGCAAACTTTTCAGAAATATCTCCACCAGCAGAGAAAAAGCCAATTTGCACTTGGCTCCAATCAAACTCATCAGCGTTAAGTACAGTCACATCTTCACCCTTGAAGCTTACCTTACCACCGGCAGAACGCTCACTAGCTAATGGATAAAGTTTGTTGACCGGAAATCCTCTTTGTTCAAGAATTTCAATCATGTGTTGCCCTACCAATCCAGTAGCGCCCAACACTGCAACATCAAAGGCCCGAGACATGGCTATATTACTCCTAAAAACTGTTTAATTGATTTAAATACGTTCGAATGTCATGACTATTTAGCCAACAAAAATCCAAGGTCGAAGACTGCCTTTGAATGAGCAAAATTTCCAGTATTAACCGTAATTGCAGAAAACTCTCTTCTTATAGGATAGTGTTTTCGGATATATCTAAACTGCTCAGGGCCATCTACCTGTTGTTTAAAGCGTTCGTCATCTTCACTAATGTTATAAACGGCTAGGACTAAATCTCTAATACCCTCAAACAAGCTTGTTTTCTCTTTTACGGTAAGCAAACTCGGTTGAGCGATGGGCAAAAAGTCAGACAATTTTTTGCTTTCCGACTGTCCCGCTAGCTTACATAAAGCTTGATACAAGATTTCGGTGCCTCTTGCTTTACCCTCTATGGTATGGCCTGCAATGTGAGCAGTAGCTAGCGCTGTATGAGGAATAAGAGACAAATTGATATTAGGTTCATTGTCCCACACATCGAGTACTAGCTGAAAATCACCGCCATTTTTTAGCAACCCTAAGGCTGCGTCATTATCTAGGACCTCACCTCGACAGGCATTAATGAGTATCTGCCCATTGGTTAAACGGCCTAGACGCTTTGCATCAAACAAGTTCTCTGTTGGGTACGGACCCGACTTTATCCAAGGGACATGCAAGCTAATCACGTCGCACTGCATGATTTCTTCCATCGAGACCAGAGCTCTGGCATCGCCGCTGTCCTGTAAAGGCGGATCGCATAATTTGTGAGAGATGTTTAGGGCAGTAAGCACATTAGATAAAGCAGTACCCACATGGCCCGCCCCCACTATGCCAATGGTTTTATTGGCAAGCTGATTAGGAGCATCTTGATGAAGCACAAATAAGGCACTCAATACGTATTCGGCTACCGCAACCGCATTACACCCCCCTGCTGAAACAAAAGGAATACCCCGTTGCTCTAAGTAATCAATATCTACATGATCTGTGCCAGCCGTCGCAGTGCCTACCAATTTGAGTTTAGTGGCCAACCTAAGTAAATCAGCATTAACTTGAGTAGTCGAACGCGTAAACAGCACATCAGCATCTGCGATTAACTCTGGGGTAATGGTCTTATGAGAAAAACTAATACACTGCCCAAAATCACTTAAAAAATCTACAGCATAAGGCATGCTATCTTCGTAAAATATTTTCATTAGCTAACTATTATTCATCTTATTTTTAGCAAGTATTGCATGACTAACACAGGCTGAAAAAAACCATACAAGATAACTTATGCCAATTTCTCTTGGATTTGGAAACTCAACTTATGAAACGCTAACGAATGTTGCCAAGAATAAATGTGTATAGGTTAACCTAGCCCTGCAAGCAGCCAATTTACAATTAACAACAAAATCAAAATGAGTAGTAATACGCACCCTACTCCTACCACAGCAAAAGGGATAAAAGACGACTGAGAGAAATCTTGTTGACGATTTTTATCACTTTGCACGCCTAACATACTCGCCATCACACCTTTGATGACTTGCCACCAGCTTAAATTTCCATTGAACTTCTGCAAAATTTTTAACCGCCATTTTGGTGATGAATTTTGGGGTTGTACGTTATTTTTTAAAAAAAATGAACCTTGCAACGCATGACCTGCCTCTTAGTCAACAGTAGGTCAAGTTGTTACCTATCAAAGTTAGCAAGGTCAGCCAAAGATTAATTCATCATACGCTCGACGCAAGCATAAATTTTAACCACTTTAATTTTAGGAAGACAGTATGCAACATTTTTCTACCAGAAAGACTTTAAAACTAGCCGGTTTAGTGACTGGCGCAATTGCATTGAACGCCTGTAGCGATAGCAATTCAGACAGCCAAGTTCAAGCTCCTATTGCAGAACCTAAACCAGCCAGTATCAGAGGCGTGTACGCTGCACCAAGTGCGACTGGCGCTCTGAGAACAGGGCAACTTCCCTCTTCAAGCTTACCAGCCTCTTCTTTGCCAGCTATGGCATTACCAACGGAAGAGCTTGATGAGACGCCATCGGTAAGCGAACTAAGAACGCTTAGCGTATTACTCGAAGCTCAACAACAAGTAGGTAATGTACCCACTACTACAAACCCAGCCCTTACTGCATTGGCCGTGTTAAAAGTTAACGAACTCACTGGGGCAATCAACGGAACCGTAACCGTTGACAATATTAGTAGCGATGATGAGGTTACTATGGTCCACATTCATTCGGGGTTTGCAGGCGAAAACGGTCCAGTATTGGCCGGCTTTAACAAAATCAGTGAAAACCCTACTGTATTCGCGATCAATACTGAAATCGATGCTCTCGCTAGCCTACCGGGCAATGACTTAGAAACCTTTTTAGATGGTGGCTGGTACATTAACTTACATACTAACTCTAACCCAAGTGGTCACCTACGAGGCCAAGTGTTTACTCAAGAGATCAGCGTATCTCGCACTAAACTGCAAGGCCAGCAAGAAAATCCAGCCGTTACGAATGCCGAAGGCGTTTCTGGGGTAGGCTACGTGACTGTGAATCCAGATGAATCAGAAATCGTTGCTAACGTATCAGTAGAAGGGTTTGTGCCGTTTTTAGACGCAGCTATTGGCCCAGTCCATTTGCATAACGGCTTTGCCGGACAAAACGGTAGCGTGTTCTTACCTTTGTTTCCTGTTGATGGCTCTGAAACCTCATTCCGAGGCACAGAAACTGATATTATCGATAGCATAGATTTTGCTCGAATCGCCCAAGGTGGGACCTATATCAATGTTCATTCTGCCGAAAACGGCTCTGGCGAAGTACGTGGTCAAATCGTACCTAAAGGCGTAACCGTGGCACGAACTGAGTTACAAGGTCAGCAAGAAAACCCAGCGGTTATTAATGCATCGGGCGTTTCTGGCGTCGGTTATTTAACCATCAATCCATCAGCCGAAACACTAGTTGCCAAAGTATCAGTTGAAGGGTTTGTACCGTTTTTAGACGCGCCTATCGGTCCAGTGCATTTACATAGTGGTTTTGCTGGAACAAACGGCCCAGTATTATTGCCACTGTTCCCTGTAGGAGATTCAGAAACTAGCTTTAGTAGCACAGAAGCTGACGCAATCGCTGACATCGACTTTGAACAAATTGCCAAAGGTGGGACATACATCAATGTTCACTCAGCAGCAAATGGTTCTGGAGAAGTACGTGGTCAAGTCTTGACCAATCAAGTAGCAGTAGTGCGTACAGAGTTACAAACTCAACAAACCGTGCCTGCAGTAACCACGCCCAGCTCACAAAATGTCGGCGGTGTAGGGTATCTGACTTTTGACAAGCAAGATCCAAGCTTTACGCCAGTAGCAAACGTTACGGTTTCAGGCTTTGAATCAAGCGCAGTACATGTTCATCGTGGCGGTGTAGCAGGTGTAGCTGGCCCAGTTCAAATTGCCTTAACCGATGTCAGCCCAAGTGATGCCCCAGGCACAGTCTTTAGCGCAACAGCCGGTGAGATATTTAGTTTACAAGGGTTACTCAATGGTGTGTATTACTTTAACGCTCACTCAGCAGCCAATCCGGCTGGCGAAATACGCGGACAAATACTTACAAATGACCTAGTAGCATTTAAAACCCAGCTAACTGGCGCACAAGTACTACCAGAAGCTAACCCTAGCCAAGCAACAGGCATTAGCTACATTACCGTTAACCTAAACACCGAAACGTTCAATGCAAATCTACAAGTCGAAAACTTCGACCCAGCACCAGCATTTGTTTCAGTCAATGTCGCAGGAGATACCAACAGAGTTTTTACCGAACTCGCCGACAGAGACAATGGTTTTTTTAGTACTTCAGGACAAGTAAACAGTTTACAAGGACTACTTAACGGCGGCTATTCAATCCAAGCCAACGAGCAAGCTCCTTAGTGGGTAATATGTTCGGCTCAATCTAATAATGGGCCGAATAGTTTGTTAATCTGAGCCCTAGAAGTTCATTTTCCTAGGGCTTTTTTTTGCAGAAAAAATGTTACCTCAATCGATAGAAACAAGCTGAGACTAATGCAGATAAAGAGTGAGCTGTACTAGCTAATACACAGTTGTCCGAGCTTGCTTTGTAAAGTAGGTTTGTCGCTATCCATAACGCAAGTTACCTACATTCAAGACTCCCTGTTTCTCTCGCCCACAAAAAAGTAAGTGCTGAATCGATTTCTCAATCCCACTCCAACCCTACGCAAGTTCAATCCTGGGTCAGACCTTAAATCATCTACCAATTGACGGTATTTAGGCGGCTCAGTTTCTATAATTTTGTTGATTTCTTCCTTGCTTAATCCCTGCGCCACTAAGCTCTCACGATTAATTTTTTCGTCAAGAACAATCTCGCAACGGTCCTGTTTGCATGTAATAGAGGTTAATTCCACCCATTCGCTCATAGGGTGAGACAAAATGTAATCTTTTATTTGTGTCTCGTGAATATACGCCCAATTAGATACATCTTGTTCTTGGTGGAACGCCAAAATATTGTCTTTTTGGGTATCACTCAACCTTGCAACCGACAATTTGAAATCTGCTGGGATAAGCTCTTCTAACTTCTCAAATTGCTGAGTCGTTTCCTTTGGTTCAAATTCTTGTAGGCGACTTTTTAGAGTAGCAATTTCTCTCGATTGTTTAACAATAAAATTTTTGTATGGCTCAGCAATACGCTCTTTGTATGTATCGTCATCGTATGCATAGTCATCTTGACCCTCCTCTTTGGCAAAAGCGGCCACTTTTTGCTCCAAACCTTGAGCCTTGGCTTGGCAGGTTTCAAGCTCAGTAGCCTCGTCAGCCTGCCGAGTATCTAATCGTTCAATAGCAAGTTCGGCATTATCAATGGACTCTTTTGGGATAGAAACCATTTGTACCGCTAGATTTTCTTCGGGTTCACTTTGACCGATCAGTTTAGGCAGCAAATAGGTTGCTCCACCGCCCAAGGCAAAGGCTAAAATATAGTTTAATAGATGGGTATTCATAACGACGCTTGCTCCACAATTATCCATTTAAATCATCTTTTTAAACTAATCAGCGAATCAATTGGGGTCAAGCGTACACATTTTTGAGGTCTAACTTACAGAACAATTTGAGCGCAACAAAAACTGAATTAAATAACTTAAAATCAAACACTTAAATCCAGTTAATGGCAACGGAAACGGTAGTTTTTAGGGCCAACTTAAAGTGCAACAAAATGTTTTTGCCTTAACCTGCCCTCAGAAACAAGCAGATAGCTATCGCTCTCAAAAGCAAAAACTTGCTTTGGCGAATCTGAATGGGGGTTACTTGATGATTTGTTCTTTGTGTAAGCGTCGATTAAGTCGCTTCGAGACCTTAGTTGCGTAGTCTTTGCAGCCATTCGCATCGTTCAATCCGTTTGGCATGGCTAGTCTATCCCGCATTTTGCTGGCAGAAGGATGGGGGGTGAGCAGAATATCGCAATCGAGGCTACTGATCTTTGTCAGTCCCTGAGAATACGCTTTGATATAATCGGGGTAGTGGCTAAAGTGGTAATCACCGCGGCTGACAGGTGACAAACTATCGGCGTAAACCAAAGTCAGGCACTGGTCATTTTCGCAAGACTGCCATTGCCAACTCAGTGCTCCATAGGTATGCCCAGGGGTAGATATGGGTAACGCAGCGAGATTACCGAGTGTTACAGGAGTCTGCTCCGTCACTAGTCCGTCAACACGGGCTGCTGGAAAAGTGTCATGTAAACCAAACTGAGGGTCAAGACTGTTAAGGTTGCCTGTACTGATCACCGAAGCGGCTTCGGACGAAGCCAATAGCTTAGCTCCGCTCAGCGTTTGAAGTTTGGCTAAACCTGCCACATTGTCAAAGTGTTCATGACTATGCAAAAGTAACTTTACATCCGCCAAAGAAAACCCCAATTTCTTGATATTATTAGCAATAATATCAGCGCCCGCTTCTGTGGCGCCATCAATCAGGATGTGACCTTGGTCTCCCGTTATCAATATTGCCGAAATCCCGCATGTTCCAACATAGTAGCTATTGCCATAAATTTGGTAAGCTGGACCGACTTTATCCCAATCGTCCCAGTCATTGCAGGTATCGGCCCAGTTTTTCGCTGTTAATTCAGAGGGTAAAGTGACGTGAGATAAATCAGCACAGCCTCCCATCAGCACTAAACTCGATGCACCGAAAAAGCGTTTTAAACCCTTTGAAGATAAAATTATCATGTATAGCTACACACACCTAATCCAAGGAAAGTAATCATAAACAAACAGACTTTACGCTTAACGTGCTCAATCCTTTGTGAACTCACTTTAGTTAGGTGCCTAGCTGATTTAGACAATCATAGCCGCTGACTAAACCAAACATATATGCTCAGTTTGCGAAGCGGCAAGATGAGTTGATTTGATTAGACTAGTCTTTTTTGTTGTTGCGCTTTTTCGCTCTTAACCAAGCGTATCCCTTAAAAATAACCACAGCTGCCAATGCATATAATGCAATGTGATAGGCCATGTGGTCATCGCCTAGGGCGTGATCTTGGTGAGCAAGGGCTTGCATACTCATAAGTAATGCACAAAAAGCTGTAATTAGTTTCATTTTAAGTCCTCTATAAAAGTTGTTTTAAACGGTTAGCATGCCTTCGGTTTCGATAAACTTGATGATCTCATCTAGACCATGTTTGGTTTTCATATTACTGAATACAAACGGTTTATCACCACGCATTTTTTTACTGTCTCTGTCCATTATATCTAAAGATGCGCCAACTAACTCAGCAACATCAATCTTATTAATAATCAATAAATCGGACTTAGTAATACCTGGGCCACCTTTACGTGGAATTTTATCTCCAGCCGATACATCAATCACATACAGGGTCAAATCAGACAACTCTGGGCTAAAGGTTGCGCTTAAGTTATCCCCGCCACTTTCTACCAAAACAAAGTCTAAATCAGTATGGCGAGCTTGTAACTCATCAATGGCGGCTAAGTTCATAGATGCATCTTCGCGAATAGCGGTATGCGGGCATCCCCCCGTTTCTACGCCCATAATACGGTCTTGCTCTAGTGCTTGGTGGCGCGTTAAAAACTCCGCATCTTCTCGGGTGTAAATATCATTGGTCACAACCGCAATATTATATTTATTACGCAATGCTAGGCATAACTCTCTGAGTAAAGCGGTTTTACCAGAGCCTACAGGGCCGCCTACGCCTATTCTTAAAATTTGCTTTTTCTTCATGGTTTTCCAATTTTCACATGGTTACATTTTTTGATTGCACTCTAGCACAAAAGTTATGAGCGAAAGAGTCGTGTATATTGATCTTCATGCCATGCACTGGCCATGGCTAAATGAGGTAAACTCGCGCCGATCTTGTCATCGCTGACTAGGTTGGCCTGTTTAACCACATCTGGAATATGCTTTGATAGGGCAAACAACAAATTTTGCCCTTGGGTTTGACCTAAAGGCACAAGCTTAGTTGCCGCTGCGACTTGATTATCAATATAGGTCCAGCAATATCCACTTTGGGCCGAAATTAAATCAAGGCCAAAACTATACGCTGCTATAGAAAATGCCCCGACAAAACTCATGTCTGTTGAGGCTAATAAATCTTCTAGGCCTTCTGCATTAAGGCCATCTAATTGATTTAACAACCTGAGTAAGGCCTTACCCATAGCCAGATCGGCCATGTGCAGTTCGTAACTCTCGCGGCTAGCAATTAGCATCTCATCCCACTGTCGAAAATCTGAGAGTTGACGGTCAATGAGTGCCTGATACAGGCGCTGTAATATGGCAATATCTGTATTCGCCAGAGCGATAGACAAGTTTAATTCAATCCATTTTTGGGTACTGCTTGAGTCGTGCACCCATTGTTGTTCAACTGCATATTCAAGGCCTTGAGAGAACGAAAAGCCGCCCACAGGGAGGTTCGCACTACACAATTGCAAAAGCCGATTTAGCTGCAAGGGATTGGGCTGAGTGAAACTGTGTTCCATAGATTAAACCTGCTAGCTGCCTAAATTACGAGTGAGAATGCCCGTGGGCATGTCCGCCATAGGCACCGTTTTCAGGTTCAAACACTGCTGGGCTAACATCAATACTCAAACCAAACTTTTCGGCTAACTCATCTAACACGTGGTCGGGTTTATACCTAACCCAGAGCTCACCCACTTGCAGCACAGTATGGCGGTTACCTAAGTGATAACAAACCTTACTAAAGGTTAACCAGTCATCTGCCACTGCCGTAGACACAGGCTCAGCTTGGCCTTTTACCTCTATCAATTTTGCGCACTCAGTTTTAAGTATTTCACCTACTAATAATGGGTGACCTCGCTCCACAAAAATTCCAATATCTAAACCTTGATCGGTTTGGCCTTTAATTCGCGCTTTTTTGCGGGTGTCATGATCTAGGGTAATCGACCCATGGATGGGTTCATGAGTATGATGTAAGCGCTCATAAGCTTTCAACATAATTGAATCTGTTCCTTAAAATAAGCAATACAACTGAGCTAATGGTAACGAGGTGGCAGGCTCACAGGTAAGCAATTCACCATCCGCTCGCACTTCGTAAGTTTGTGCGTCGACTTCCATTTTTGGCTGCAAGCTATTGTGGATCATATCGTCTTTACCGATATTACGAGTGTTCTTACACACTCCAATCAAACGCGTCATACCGATTTTTTCGGGCACCCCTTTGTCAATAGAGGCTTGAGACATAAAGGTCATAGCAGTCTGCGCAGCGGCACTACCATGGGCACCAAACATAGGGCGATAATAAACGGGCTGAGGGGTAGGAATAGACGCATTCGCATCTCCCATAGGCGCAGCAGCAATGAAACCACCTTTTATGATCATAGAAGGCTTAATGCCAAAGAAAGCTGGCTTCCACAAAACTAAATCGGCTAACTTGCCTACTTCTATTGAGCCAACATCATGACTAATACCATGGCTAATTGCCGGATTAATTGTGTACTTGGCTACGTAACGCTTAAGCCTAAAATTGTCGTTTCGCTCAGTGTCTGGGGCCAAAGGGCCACGTTGCTGCTTCATTTTATGGGCAGTTTGCCAGGTTCGCGTGATCATCTCCCCTACTCGGCCCATAGCTTGTGAGTCAGAAGCAATCATACTGATTGCACCTATGTCATGCATAATATCTTCTGCGGCAATGCTTTCTTTGCGAATACGTGAGTCAGCAAAGGCAACATCTTCTGGAATACTGGGATCTAAGTGATGGCATACCATCAACATATCCAAATGCTCGTCTATGGTGTTGATGGTGTATGGGCGAGTCGGATTAGTAGAGGAAGGCAATACATTGCTTTCGCCACATGCGCGAATAATATCAGGTGAGTGCCCACCACCCGCACCTTCGGTATGGTATGTATGAATAGTACGGCCTTTAAATGCGCCTATCGTGTCTTCTACAAAGCCAGATTCATTTAAGGTGTCGGTATGGATCGCCACTTGTACATCGTAACGTTCGGCAACGGATAAACAGTTGTCGATAGAAGCCGGTGTCGTCCCCCAATCTTCGTGAAGTTTTAAGCCACATACACCAGCTTCAATTTGCTCTTCGATCGCAATAGGTAAACTCGCATTGCCTTTTCCTAAAAAGCCAAAGTTCATTGGAAAGTCGTTCGTCGCCTGTAACATTTTATAAATGTTCCATGGCCCAGGCGTACAAGTGGTTGCATTAGTGCCTGTTGCTGGCCCAGTGCCACCGCCTATCATAGTAGTCACACCCGACATTAACGCTTCGTCGATTTGCTGGGGGCAAATAAAGTGAATATGTGCATCTATGCCACCCGCGGTTAAAATTTGTCCTTCACCAGCTATGACTTCGGTGCCCGGCCCCACTTCAATATCAATATTGTCTTGCACGTCTGGGTTGCCGGCTTTACCGATAATCGCGATGCGGCCATCTTTAATGCCCACGTCGGCTTTCACTATTCCCCAGTGGTCGAGTATAAGCGCATTGGTAATCACTAGATCGACGGTTGTGTGACAGGAGGCTTGGCTTTGGCCCATGCCATCGCGGATTACCTTACCACCCCCAAATTTCACTTCTTCGCCGTACTCGGTAAAGTCTTTTTCAACTTCTAGCCACAAATCCGTGTCACCTAAACGTACTCTGTCTCCCACAGTTGGGCCGAACATGTGTGCATAAGCGTGTTTATCAATTGTTGCCATAACTACACGTCTCCTTGAACTAAACCACGAAAACCAAATACGCGACGCTTACCTGCATAAGCAACTAAGGTCACTTCTCGCTCTTGCCCCGGCTCAAAGCGCACTGCCGTACCCGAAGTAATATCTAAACGAAAGCCTTTGCAGGCCTCTCGGTCAAAAACCAAGGCAGCATTCACTTCATAAAAATGATAATGAGAGCCAACTTGAATCGGTCGGTCGCCACTGTTAGCCACTGTGACTTGTATGGTTGGACGGCCAAGGTTCATTTGACGTTCGCCGTGATCAGTTTTAATTTCGCCTGGGATCATGAGTTATCATCCTTAAACAATAGGGTTATGCACTGTGACGAGTTTCGTTCCATCAGGAAAGGTCGCTTCTACTTGTACTTCTGCAAGCAATTCGGGCACGCCTTGCATTACTTGATCGCGAGACAACAAGGTGCGGCCATAGTCCATCATTTCGGCTACGGTTTTACCGTCTCTGGCGCCCTCCATGATCTCCATCGAAATATATGCCATGGCTTCTGGATAATTAAGCTTCACGCCACGGCCTAAACGTCGCTCAGCTAGCAAGGCCGCAGTGAACAATAATAACTTGTCTTTTTCTCTTGGTAATAAATCCATATGCTCGATACTCGTTACTTAGTAGGCGGAATCAACCCGCGCAATGAATGTTCATCATCTGTTATAAAGGTGTCGCGTTTAGGTATACCATATGCGCGGCACACTCCCATCTCGCTCTAAATACAAAGGCCGTAATACTTTCCACAAAGCCACAAAAATTTGCTTGCACTGTTCGGCTTGCTTACCCAAATAGCGAATAATAATCAGTTGGCCTATACGCGTCACGCTAACCAAAGTCTGGGCGTTTTGCTCTTCAATTAAACCACGAAGTTTTCTAATGACTTCTTGCTGCTTAGTTTGGCAAACCTGCGCGTTGGGTGCATAAGCTAATAAGGTAGCAAACACATGATTATTGGCTAAGCCTGCGCTATGTTGTTGAATCGAACCACCTAAACTGTGAGTATGTTGCGGCTCGACGACAATTCGGTCGTGAAATATGAGTTTATCATCGCAAAATACTTGGTTTAACTGGCTGAACTTGCCTTGCTCAAAGGTTTGTCCCGAACTCGGCAAACCTAAAGATGTGATATCCCAGCCTAAATATACGCTGTCGCTTTGCAGCTTAACGATCACCTGATTAATCCCTTCAGCACCATCATAAACTATGGTTTCAAGGGGGAAGTGCTCACATTTTGCCTGGGACGCTATATCAATTGTGGTGATTTGTTTTTGCTCTGGATTGCCGATACTGGCATCGTGTCTCGCTCGGTAAAAGCGATTGGCACCTGGGGTCGTCAGCAATACATGGGCACCTTGAGGCAAGTCTAAATCCACATGGAGTACGTCACCCGACACTATGCCAGCAGGAGGATGTAGCAAGTAAACATGAGCACATTGTCGCCCTTCAGGATACAAGGCCTTTTGAATAGACAAAGGCCCGACTCTTTGGGTTCGGGCGAGTTGTGTACCATGTTCATTGTGGCTAAAGGTTAGGCCTAATTTAGCCAGCCATTGCCTAGGTTTAACTTGGATTTCGCTCATCTAATGCTAGCTTTTTCTTATTAGTATCGCCTTTCGACGGTTACACAGCCAAATATTGGCCAACCAGTTCATCGGTTAATTGTGCCATGGGACCGGTCGACATAACATGCCCTTTTTCCATCAACACAAATTCTTCGCCTATAGCGCGAGCAAACGGCAGTTTTTGCTCAACTAAGACGATAGTCATGCCCTGCTCTTTGTTTAGCTTGAGTAATACATCACGAATTAACTGAACTATGTTGGGCTGGATCCCTTCGTTAGGTTCATCCAGAATCAATACTTCAGGATTAAGCACCAAGGCGCGGCCAATGGCTAATTGTTGTTGCTGACCACCCGACAAATCACCACCACGCCTGTGCAGCATTTCTTTTAGCACAGGAAACAACTCATACACGTGCTCTGGAATGGTTTTACTGGTTTGGCGCTTACAATTAAGGCTAACTTTTAGATTTTCTTCGACGGTTAACTGAGGAAAAATATGGCGTCCTTGAGGTACATATCCTATGCCCATTTCGGGACGAGATTCAACGCTGCGCTTGGCTGCGTCTTCTCCAGCGATACGTAAACTGCCGCTACTAATAGGCAATAAGCCCATGATAACCTTTAATAAAGTGGTTTTCCCCACACCATTTCGGCCCATAATGCAGGTTCTCGAACCTTTTTTAATGTCTAGGTTCATGTCCCATAAAATCTGGGTGCCGCCGTATCGCTGATCAACGGATTTAAGTTCGATCATTAGCCTTGCTCCTCACCCAAATACACTTGGATGACTTCTGGATTGGATTGAATATCAGACATACTGCCTTCGGCTAACACCGAGCCTTGATGCAATACTGTTACTGTGCGAGCAATAGAGCGCACAAACGCCATGTCATGTTCAACTACGACTACAGAGTGCTCACCGGCAAGGGACGTTAATAACTCGGCTGTGCGTTCGGTTTCTTGGCCTGTCATACCTGCCACTGGTTCATCAACCAACAGCACTCTGGGATTAGCGGCGAGTAACATGCCAATTTCTAACCATTGCTTTTGTCCATGAGACAAACGCCCCGCAGGATAATTGCGCTCTTGGATAAGATCTATTGTGTGCAGAATTTCGGCAATACGGTCTTGTTGCTCTCCCGTTAATTTATGAAATAGTGAGGTCCAGATCCCTTTGTCGCCTTTTAAGCTTAATTCAATATTTTCAAACACCGAAAGCTGCTCAAATACCGTTGGCTTTTGAAATTTACGGCCGATCCCAGCTCTGGCAATTTCGGCCTCGTCTAGCTGTAACAAATCGACTTGCTGACCAAAATTTATCTTGCCTGTGTCGGGTCGGGTTTTACCCGTAATCACATCCATTAAGGTGGTTTTACCGGCACCATTAGCACCAATTAAACAACGCAGTTCTCCGTCATTTATATACAAATTCATGTCATTTAGGGCTTTAAACCCGTCAAAACTAACGCTGACATCTTCAACATACAGGATCACCCCATGACGTGTATCGGGGCGAATGTTTTCGGTAGCGGTAATCGGCGAACCTGATTTATCGACAATCATGATTTCACCTCCCCTGCTTTGTTCTTAGTGCTAGAGTTTGGCTGGTCATTTTGCGACACATCACCTTTAAATTTGGCGATTATCGAAGGCACAAACCCAGCAATACCTTTAGGTAGCAACAAGGTGACTAACACAAACATGCCGCCCAAAGCATATAACCAAGCTTCTGGCATGATGGCGGTAAAACGGGTTTTTGCATAGCTCACGACTATGGCGCCAATTAATGCGCCATATAAAGAATTACGCCCACCCACGGCAACCCAAATAACCATTTCAATAGAATTAAGAGGCGAGAACTCACCGGGATTAATTATGCCAACTTGGGGCACATATAACGCCCCCGCTAGTCCAGCAATGAGGGCAGATACCACATAAATCCAAACTTTGTAATCTTCGGGCTTGTACCCTACGAACCGCACGCGATTTTCTGCGTCGCGGATAGCGGTTACAACTCGGCCCATTTTCGAATTCACTATGTAATGGCACACACAATAAGCCAAGGCGAGGATCACCGCAGTGGCGATAAACAACCCTAACTTAGTACTAGGTTGTTGTAACGAAAAGCCGAAGATTTCTTTAAAATCGGTTAGGCCATTGTTGCCCCCAAAGCCCATTTCGTTACGGAAAAAGGCCAGCATTAATGCGTAGGTCACGGCTTGAGTCATAATAGACAAGTACACGCCGCTGACGCGAGAACGAAAGGCCAACATGCCAAACACGTAAGCCAGTAATCCAGGCCCCAAAAACACCATGACTACCATCCAAATGACGCTGTCGGATCCCATCCAGTACCAAGGCAGTTCGGTCCAATTCAAAAACACCATAAAATCTGGCAATTCGGGGTTGCCATATACTCCGCGGTCCCCAATTTGACGCATTAAGTACATACCCATGGCATAACCGCCTAGGGTGAAAAATGCGCCATGCCCTAAGCTTAAAATACCGCAATATCCCCAAACCAAATCCACAGCTAATGCCAACAAGGCGTAACATAAGTATTTACCAAATAAGCTCACAGTGTAATCGCTTACATGTAGCAGTGAGCCTTCGGCAAACATCAGGTTGCAAATACTGACGTACGTGGTTGCCAATAGTAATACTGCGATCACTACATGCAGGTTGCTAAGCTTGCCTAACGGTCCAGACGACTTAGATATTAATGATGAAGTAGCCATTAGTCAGCCGACCTCCCTTTTTGTGGAAACAGTCCTTTAGGACGCTTTTGGATAAACAGCACCAATCCAACTAAGACGATAATGTTTGCCAAGACCGAGCCAGTAATAGGCTCTAAGAATTTATTAATTGAACCTAAGGACATAGCCGCAACTAGCGTGCCCCATAAGTTGCCCACACCACCAAATACAACCACCAAGAAAGAATCAATGATGTAAGCTTGTCCTAAGTTAGGCCCAACATTAGTTAACTGGCTTAGTACTACCCCAGCTATACCCGCTATACCTGAACCTAAGCCAAAGGTGATGGCATCAACCCAATCACTCTTAATACTTAAGGCTCGCGCCATATCACGGTTTTGCGATACCGCCCGCACATGTAAGCCAAGTGAAGATTTTTTCAAAATCATTAACAACGCAAAAAACACCATAAGCGAGAAAATAATGATGTATAAGCGGTTATAGGTAAGGGAAAACACAGGGTTAATTTGCAACGAACCGCTCATCCATTCTGGTGAGGCAACTTGACGGTTTAGAGGCGAGAAAATGGTACGTACTAGTTGTTGTAAAATTAAGCTAATACCAAAGGTAGCTAACAAGGTTTCTAGGGGGCGACCTTTTAAGAAACGAATAACACAGCGCTCAATGATGATACCCACAGAACCCGAAACCAAAAATGCTAACGGAATAGCAATAAACAGTGAATATTCAATAAGGTGAGGAAAAATAAGCTGTACCACGTAAGTGGTGTAAGCACCTAGCATGATCATTTCGCCGTGGGCCATATTAATTACGCCCATGACCCCAAAGGTAATGGCAAGGCCAATGGCAGCAAGCAGTAAAACCGAACCTAAACTCAAACCAAAAAAGATGTTTTCGACTACGCCATAAAACTCTCGCTTGCTTTCAATGCTATCAAGAGCATCTTGTATAGCGCTGCGCAGGGCAACGTGTTCTGGTTCTTGGCTATTTTTATCAATCAGCTCTAATTGCTGGACCAAGGCATTTTTCACTGCAGGCTCTAGGCTTTCTCCTAAACTGGCGACTGCAGCCACTTTTTGCGCTGTATCACCGTTTTTAAGTTGTTGTACATCGAGCAACACCTGCATTAAGGCTTGTACGTCTGAATCTTTTTCTTGTTCGATCAACGATTGAATTAAATCAAGGGCGCTGTCATTAGGCTTGTCGATGAGTTGTTTAAGAGCAGCTATTCGGTTGTCTGGATCCTCATCGGTTAGGTCTAACTTGGCCAATAGGCTGCGGATTTGACCTCGTAATCGGTTGTTGGTACGAATTTTTTTTATTTGTTTTTTCGTTACAGGTGCTAACTCTGTGCCGCCAAGCACATCGGTCAACTCGTACTGTTTTTGTTGATTTACCACAGCACGCACTATCATGTTAGAGCCGCGAACGTAATACAGCTCACCATCGAGTAAATATTGCAGTAGAGGACGTGTACTAGGGGTTTTAGTAGCGGCGATTTGGTCGACCAAAGGCGCCATTTTACTTAATTTAGCTTTGGGTAATTGGGTGGTGAGTGCAGACAATGATGAGCCGTTTTCGGCTTGACTACCGCCTTCCGCGAATATGTGAGTGCACACAAATAAACCGAACATCACTAGGATCGTTCTCAACATTGTGCCTTCCTTATTAAACATGTGAACAAAAATTTCTCAATTTTCTGGCTAGCCTGTGTCTATTAGTTGACCAGTTTTGCTAGGCCTAAAACATGAGTACCCCGTTAAATAACGGGGCACTCGTACAGATAATTTATCTGAAAATTAACTAACTGTCTGTTAGAAGTTTTGACCAGAGCATTTGGCTGTCTTCACGTCGAAGTTACCGCAGCTCACTGGTGGCGTCCAATCAGAGATTAGGTTTTTAGAGCTAGGTAAGAAGTCAGACCAAGCATCACCAATCACAGTGTCAGGCGTTTCCCATACCACTTCAAACTGACCATCTTCTTGAATTTCACCAATTAACACAGGCTTAGACAAGTGGTGGTTAGCGTTCATTACCGCAGTACCCCCAGTCAGGTTAGGTACAGCTACGCCAATCATGGCTTGCTCTACTGCGTCTACGTCAGTAGTACCCACTTTCTCAACAGCTTTTGCCCACATTTTGAAACCGATATAGGTGGCTTCCATTGGGTCGTTAGTTACGCGCTTGTCGTCTTTGATGAATTTTTTCCAAGCTGCAATAAACTCGTCATTTTCGTCAGACTCAACGCTTTGGAAGTAGTTCCAAGCCGCTAAGTGACCAACAAGAGGCTTAGTATCAAAACCAGATAACTCTTCTTCACCTACCGAGAAAGCAACAACTGGAATGTCTTCAGCAGAAATACCTTGGTTACCTAATTCCTTGTAGAAAGGAATGTTAGCGTCACCGTTAATAGTAGACACTACGGCAGTTTTCTTGCCAGCAGAACCAAACTTCTTGATATCAGACACAATACCCTGCCAGTCAGAGTGACCGAAAGGTGTATAGTTAATCATGATGTCTTCGTCTTTAACGCCTTTAGCTTTAAGGTAAGCCTCTAGGATTTTGTTGGTTGTACGTGGGTAAACATAATCTGTTCCAGCCAGTACCCAACGTGTTGCACCTATGTCGTTCATTAGGTAATCAACCGCGGGAATCGCTTGTTGGTTAGGCGCAGCACCTGTGTAGAATACATTTTTAGACGATTCTTCACCTTCGTACTGAACTGGGTAGAACAATAAGCCGTTTAGCTCTTCGATAACAGGTAAGACTGACTTACGTGATACCGATGTCCAGCAACCAAAAATTACATCAACTTTTTCTTTAGCTAATAGCTCACGGGTTTTTTCTGCAAATAAAGGCCAGTTAGACGCTGGGTCAACCACAACTGGCTCAAGCTTTTTACCCAATAAACCACCGGCTTTGTTTTGCTCTTCGATCATCATAAGAACAGTATCTTTCAGTGTGGTTTCACTGATAGCCATAGTGCCCGATAATGAGTGTAAAACGCCCACTTTGATAGTGTCTGCTGCAATAGCAAACTGAGCTACCATGCTGCTAGCAATGATAGAGCTAGCAGCAATAAATTTTTTCAATTTCATATTAAGTCCTTGTTCGGTGTAAAATTAGTCAATAACGACTTAGAAAGTTACCAATGCTTCGATAGCAATTAAGTCGCTGTCTACGCCAGTGATATCATTTGAATCCATGCGGTATTCAAATACCATAAGTACGTTGTCGCTAACGGTATAGCTAGGAGAAATCGTAATTGCACTATTGTCTTCAACCGTTACGCCCGCTGCGGTCTCGATGTCATATTCGTGGTAACGAAGCGTTAAGCCAAATTTATCAAAGGCATAGTTACCCATAACCAAGAAACCAGAAGCATCAGCATCCAAACCAGCAATACCCACAGCTGCAGGAGCGTTTTCTGAGGTGTTGTACTCAACTGCTAACGTCAAAGGACCGGGTGCATAGCTTGCCCAAATATTCACTAACGTCGTATCTTCAGAGGTACCGGCCAACTTATCTTGTGAATAGAAACCTTTAATGGTGATATCTTCAGTAGGCGTCAGAGCCAACATAGTCTCGATGCCAGGTTCACTTGAATCGCGGGCTTCGCCTTCTAAGTCACCAAGATCATTTACAATCGAAACCGCCAATGCATAGCCTTTACCGTCATAATAAGCAGACACACCTTGCTGGTAACCGCCATAGAAGAATGCAGCATAACCTGTACCAGAGAATTGGAATAAGCCGGTAGGCTCTTCAGTTTCCCAACCTGTATAGCTCAAGAAACGACCAGCTTTTACTGAAAGCTGGTCAGATACCGCATAACTTAAAAAGGCTTCTTCAACATCGACTTCTTCACCAGTACCATTGTCTTGATACTCAACGCTCACGTTGGCAGATAATTTATTACCTAAGTCGTAGCCTAAGTTCACCTCAATCTGGTCGATACCAGAAGACGTTTCAGAACCTGCACCGTCTGTGTCTACCGTAACGTAAGACATATCAATAAAGCCGCTCACTGAGAGCTTGCTTTCGGCTTGCACACTAGATGCACCTAAAGTTAGTGCTAATGCAGCTGCTACAGGCGTAATTTTTGCTAGTTGTTTCATGGTGTTTACCTAATTAGTTTATGAATGTTCTTAAATTGTGGGGCTATCTCCAACTGGATAACTCTTCTCACAGGCCTTTTTACAGCTGGATCCAGTATGCAGAGATACAGCCACCAGAAACATTCGTAAAAGCGCGCAAAACACTACGCACAATTGCGTATATGAAATTAAAAATGGTTAAGAGTAGGGGATAGTAAATAGTAGCTAGTAGCTAGTAGCTAGAAACAGCAAAAGTAAAACCGAGAAGAGCAAAGCAAACAAGCCCTCAGCCCCGTCATTCCAGAGGTCTTTTGATCTGGAATCCAATTTCAAGGGCAGTCGATAGGAGCTAGGAAATAGTGGCTAGTAGATAGAAAAAGCAAAAGCAAGAAGAGCAAAGACAACCAAGCCCTCAGCCCCGTCATTCCAGAGGTCTTTTGATCTGGAATCCAAAGGCCTAAAGCAGTAAATAGTAAATAGCGACAAGAAAAAGCAAAAGACTTTGCACCACAGAGGACGCAGAGCGCACAGAGGGAAAGCAGTTAAGAACAGTGGATAGTAACTAGTAAATAGGAGCTAGGAAATAGTGGCTAGTAGATAGAAAAAGCAAGAAGAGCAAAGATAACCAACCCCCCAGCCCCGTCATTCCAGAGGTCTTTTGATCTGGAATCCAATTTCAAGGGCAGTCGATAGTAGCTAGGAAATAGGAGCTAAGAAGAGCCAAACCAAGAAGAACAGGGACAACCAAACCCACAGCCCCGTCATTCCAGAAGTCTTTTGATCTGGAATCCAATTTCAAGGGCAGTCGATAGTAGCTAGTAAATAGAAGCTAGGAAGAGCCAAACAAAGAAGAACAGGGACAACCAAACCCCCAGCCCCGTCATTCCAGAAGTCTTTTGATCTGGAATCCAAAGGCCCAAAGCAGTAAATAGCGACAAGAAAAAGCAAAAGACTTTGCACCACAGAGGACGCAGAGCGCACAGAGGGAAAGCAGTTAAAACAGTGAATAGAAGCTAGGAAGAGCCAAACAAAGAAGAACAGGGACAACCAAACCCACAGCCCCGTCATTCCAGAGGTCTTTTGATCTGGAATCCAATTTCAAGGGCAGTCGATAGTAGCTAGGAAATAGTGAATAGCAAAAGCGAGAAGAGCTAAGAGAAACACAGTCCCCTTCTTGTTATATCAGACCAGCTAAAACAACCGTAATCTGTAACGCCTTAAAAAGTAAAAGATCCTTATATCTGAGATATAAGGCTCTTTTTTCATCGATTAAGCTACTGGTTACCGATGCAGCATTAGATTAGTCGTTAACACCTAAATCGATAATTTGCAGGTGCAGTGGCAGGGAATTACCAGAGCCACGCTCCATTAAAAAGTAATAGGCTTTTCCATCTTGAATGTGAATAGTACCATGGTCAAATTGAGTGCCGCCTTTTTGTTTGTACATAGGTACAAAATTATTTGTGCCGCCCTTGGCTTTTTCTACATAGGGGTAACCTTTGTTTAAGCCAATAATGAAAATATCTTCACCCGCTGTATAGATAGAATCTCCGCCCGTAAAGTCAGTAGAAATCTTAAATTCCGTTTCGCCTGCAGGCTTATAAGCATGGATTGCTACATTCTCTGCGTCAGGCCTTTTACCGTTTGTTGAGCGCACTTTACTAATAAAGTGAATATCTTCGTTTTCCGTCACTGTCCAATCAAAGCCGCCTACAATAAAGACTGAATTAGGCTCTTGATGGCTAATATAATCACCTGGTTCATGTACTTTGATTTCATCAGAGTTAACCAAGGGCCAAGTCATTGCCTCACCTCTATGGTTTTTCCACTGTCCCATGCCATCAGGGTGGTCAGAATACGCGTAATACACACCGTTTTGATACTTGTAGCGGTCGCTATTGTCTGCACTTCGTTGCTGGAAGCCCACTCTAAGCTTGCCATTCAAGTACTTCATTTTACCGTATAGTCCCCAATTATATGGATGGCCATGAGTTTTCTGGTCTTTGTGATTAAACGGTTCAAAACGAGTCCAGCGCTGCTCATCGGCATTGTATTTGTTGAAGTAATACGCGCCGTTGTTGTTACCGCCCCAACGCATGTAAAGCAATAATGTGCCATCACTGGTGGTAAAAAACTTGGGATAAGTCAATACGGCAAAGTTTGCTTTGTCGGCTAAATTACCAGTCATAGTAAGATGTTTATAATCATCAGGGCCTTGACTGACTTCACTGGTGTCTTTTACAAACTGCGCTAGAGTGAATTGTTCATCACTGACCTCGGCCGCGCCAGCTACTGAATATGAGTAGCGGAAGAAGTCGTTGACGAAACGGCCTTTAAAGCGCCCTGTTACAGCATCGTCTCGATAGGCATGCATATCGTAAACCATATGGATAGTGCCATTAATGGGACTGACCGCTAACCCAATAGTATTGTGAGATTCACCTACTAATGGATCGCCGCGAAAGCCTGTGTGTCGGTGAGGAAACTCTATAGTTTTTACACTGCCCGTTTTGGTATTTAAACGCGACAACATAACATTGCGATTAAACTTACCGCCTTTATACCAGGTCATAAACACGTAGTGTTTATATGGCTTTACTGCGTCGCCGTGAGCAGAAATATTTCTGCCAAAAAAGAAATCGTGTTTCGGCCCCGTTGAAGGATTTTTGAAAGTTTTGTTATTTAGTTTTTTACCATCGAAATGCAGGGCGCCATCGGAGATCTTAGTCTGACTCTCCAGAGAGACCAACGAGTTGTCAGTGGGTTTTGGCGTACTATTACACCCAGAAAAGACGGCAAGTACTATCAAAGACGAGATTGATAGCTGGCATAAAGACTTCAATTTATTCATTGAACGTTGTTCCCATTTGGTAATTATTTTATTTAAGCAAGGCTAAAATAAAGGGCCTTAGTGCAGTACTTTAACACAAGCTAAAAGATTATTTCAGCACTAAGGCTTATGGACTCTCACCCTGAGGGAGCCCCACGAATCTAACATTTAGTGCCTCCAAGCCAAGCACTACCTATCAATTCATCCAACCAATTTATGGTTCGCTGCCATTGACTGGCCATGAACCGGACCTGAGCCCCCACAACACCCTGCATGCAGCACCGCACGAGACTATAAGGATGTAGGGGGTAGAGCGAAACTGGCTAGAAACCCTCCAAGTATTGAGTGACAGGCAAGGAATTAAGTTACCCATTAATACTCCCTAAAAAATACAAATTCCATTAGCATCAGTCATACCAAATTAATCACGTTGAACCGGGTCCGTTCAACGGGGTGTTTAACGCGCATTGAGCATCACGCTTGTTAAAATACTAAATTGCTAGGCATACAAGGACAATTATGCAAAGAAATTGGGATACAGTTCGTGAAATTATGCTTAGAGTTGAGGCTCTAGAGCCAACTCAAATGTTAAGCCTGAGCGACTTTGAAAAGAATAGAGATTATGAAATTTCTTATCATGTTCAAATGCTCGAAGAAATTGGGTTAATTCGTGCATCGATTTCTCGAACAACAAGTAAAGGAGCAAATGGCTTTAACATAAAAGAATTGACATGGCACGGGCATGAATTCCTTGATTCTGTTCGAGAACAATCAACTTGGTCAAAAACTAAGACACTAATTAGTAGTAAAGGTGGCGTAATGACATTCGAGGTAATCAAAACAGTTGCTGCGAGTATAGTAAAATCAGCTATTGGTGAGTAAGTTTGCCATACAAAAACATCAACTGGAAAACTACTCGCTAAAAAAACGCTCGTATTTTCCAGTTATATTAACCGTTATATGCAAATGATAATTAAATTTCAGCAAGTGCTGTATTTTATAGCGCTCATCCTTTGGGGACAGGCGTCAGTAAGGTACGCTCTAGATAACTCATATGGTAATCGATTTGAAAGTGCCGTTATTATTACAAGCATTTCCCTGATAATGCTTGTAATTTCTTATAAGGCTCCTCAATATTTATCAAAAATCACATCTGTAATTGGTGTGGTAGTAATAAGTTTTTTTGCTTGGGTACTACACAATTAAAATTGCATATAACAAATAAGGATAGGTGTCACGTAGCCGAAACCTATCCTGGGTGTTGAGCTGTGATGTCTGCTTTATATAGTAAATAGCGACACTGAAGAGCAAAGGCAAGCAAGCCACCTTCTCGTCATTCCAGAAGTCTTTTGATCTGGAATCTAATCTTGGCGCACGTTAAAAAGACTAAGAGCAAAAGCTTTGAACCACAGAGTGCACGGAGTTCACAGAGGAAAGGAATTAAGTTACCCATTAATACTTCCTAAAAAATACAAATTCCATTAGCATCAGTTATACCAAATTAATCACGTTGAACCGGGTCCGTTCAACGGGGTATTTCCACACGTAACCTTTGCCAGATAATGAAAAAACGTTTACAAAAGAACAATGTATAGGCCGAGTAATAAAACAGCCTGAATAATATTGGACATAATGTCGTCTAATAAATTGTTATACCCCTTGGAGGAAATGTGGTAAATAAATCATGGGACGATAATGCAAAAGAAACTTGTATCACCAACGGAGTTCCCAAATATGCACAAGGAAGTTTTGATAAACAGTTGAACTATAATCTTTGGTCTACAAATACTAAAATGGGTGTCTATTTAAGCTCCTCATTTAAGCTCACCACGTGGCATCGGTGAAACTCTCCGCCCAGTTTGCTGCTCAATTTGTAATTAAAAAGACAGTCATGGTAAAAAACTATATTGCCCATTACAGATAAAAAAAGCTCTATCAAATGACGGAGCTTTTAGAGTATTTAACTAAATCAACGTCTACGACCCCATTGATTTCAGTCTGTTAAGTTTATCCAAGGTGTTAAATTTTTGTGATATTAAGATACCAAGAATATTTCTTATAGTTTGTCCTAACGACATTGCGATAACTCCTTAACTAAACTTTCAACTCTGTGATGATTTTTTGAAAACAACAAAACGCCCCGCCACTGTAAACCTTCAGGTAAGCACAGGGCGAGGCTTTGGATTCAAAATAAGACGACTGTCTAATTAGGCTCGGGTTCATTTCAAAGAGCATTGCTACTTTTCATCCAACCCAAGATAATCTCTAAAACGCTCAATTACATACGTTTTAAATGAACCTTCAGGTATAGCCTCTCCGTACTCTTGAGAATCAATTATATTCCTAATTATTTGTCCTAATTCAGGTACATAATGGCAACGATTTTCTACCAGTATAGATTTTGCTAATATCACAAACTTTGATGATTTAATTAGAGAACCATTTTCACTTAAATTCTGATTTAACCTACAGATTAATTTAGTAGCACTTGCTTCTCGCAAAAATTGAGCATCACTTTCTTCCAAGCTATATTCTTCAGCACTACAGTCTATGAAAATATCAGGTGAAAAATTCCCGTCTTCGAAACTCAAGTCATCAAAAAAATATTGATAATCTAATAGTGTCTTGTACATAAACAATGCATCTTTAATCGCTTCCATTGCACTTTGATATCTCTCGAATCTGATTTCTTCATTCATAATAAGTTGTATACCTAAAGTTAAGAGTCCCCATGAAACTTCCTTATTATTGTCTCAGGGTGCCTGTAGGAGTTCCATGTATTTTTCCTTTCCCATCCCGCACTACTTTAACTGCTTTTTGTCCGAAGCTTTTATCCCCTTTAGTACCTACTCTTCTTCCAAAATCAAGGATTTTGACATTTGGGTTACCTTTCACAATCTCGCCTCGATTCCACGCCTCAGTTGTTAATGAGTCAGCCTCTTCTGGATTATCCCATGTTGAAGGTAAATCTTCAGGGGACTCAGCTTGCTTAGATCTATTTTTATGATTAGGTGTACCTTCAATATGTTCGTTTTGTTTTTGCCTCTTTATTTCTGGGTCACCACCATCTTCGCTACCACTATCATCTGATTCTTCTGAATCCTTAAACATATTTGGAATTTTAGGGAGAGAACACCCACAATCTTCTTTTTCTGGCGGTGAAAAAGGATCATGAACACTCATGCCAAATGGATCAACATATCTATAAGGATTATTGTTTGCATATGCATATCGATTAAAGCTATGGATATCACGAAAACCAATAGGATCATTTGAGTAAAACCGCCCGATAACTGGATCATAGTATCGTGCCTGCATATAATTTAAACCGAGGTCGGTATCGAACTTATGACCGGTATAACCAATTTTCCCTTTATCTCCCTCAACGACCTCTCCGAACGGTTTGTAATGCATGTGCTTGACTCTAGGTACTGATTCAGGCTTAGTCTCTGTGCGCGCAACTAACTTACTCCCTAAGAAAATATAGTCTGTGTGGTTTCCATCTTTATAGCTATACATCAATTTGCCGTTTTGGCCATAAAATGAATAACTGTTAGTGGTTGCAGTACCTTTAGTATTTACCGCTTTTATTCTTTTACCAAAACCATCATAGAAAAATGCATTAAGAAATAGATCCGTTGTAGGAGTAAATTTATCGACGGAGACTATTTGGCCTTCAAAGTTATTTTGGATAACTGTGGTATTTTTTAATGCACCATTACTATCCAAGTTTTTGATTAACTCTACGCTTCCTTGTGAATCATAACCAAAAATTCGATGGAACTTTTTAGCTGTATCTTTAACACTATCTAGCTGGTTATCCACATAAACATAATTCAGAGCCAAATCACCTGTTTTTTTATAGATGATATTGCCTATGCTATCGTATTCAATACTACCACTGACATTAGAGTTACCTCTTATCGTAGTGAGCTGATCAAGCCCATCATACTCAAGTGATAAATTGTACTGTGGGTTTACCCAGTCATCTAAGGTTTTTAGATTATTCCTGTTATCGTACAGCAGTGTTTGATCAACAATATCTCTTCCGTAATTTGCTAATGTTTCGATTTGGCTTTCTGGTAAGCCTTGAGGGTTTTGAGTGACCGTATAAGTTGCACCGTTGCCGTAGCGATGCTGGTATAACACCCCATTAGGGTGATAAGTTGCATTATCTGCATACCTGCCAGCACGAGTTTGTTGGCCAAACGCGTTATGGTCTACTTCAATGGTTTCACCACTTCCAGCAAAAAACAGCGCTCTGTCCAATTAAAATCGGCGGTTATTCCAGTAAAAAACGGCGATAATGTCGACAAAAAACGCGCTAAAAGTAGCGCGTTTTTTAAGTTAACGATGGGTGTCACTGTAAAATTGTCAAATGAGAATTACTCTCAAATGTCACCGACCCCTTTTATTCGTTATTGACCAAGCTTGATTTCCCCTATCATAGGGCAGCCTGTCAAATTATATTTCCAGTAAACCTCTATTGATATGTCTTTATTTGATCTTTTTTCATACGAGACAACACTTACCACAAGCTCATCAGTTGCAGTTTCTGGCACTTTCAACTCAGCCCAGAACCTTGAGAGAGTGCTTTGGGCAGACTCTCTGACGACTACAGCAGCCATATGGAATTTATGATAGTCCTTTCTATAGAATACTTTTTTAGGAAATTTAATAATATAACCTTGCTCATCCTCATCCCAAACATAGTCGATCTGCTTGTTAATATCTTCACCACGCATTGACACTGGACAACTTTTGGCACTCAGGCTAAATAAAACAAGCGCGAATGTCACGATTACTTTTAATGTGGTCATAACGGTTCTATACCTGTACATAGCAATCAATTTATCAAAATTATTCATCGTGCCACCCCTCTCTTCGTCGTTTCCTTACACCTAACTGTTTTCTTATTTTGTTAGTATTTTTAACCGCGTTCCCCGTGTCACCGCTAACTGTATGAGGAATAGCGTGCCCAACAAACTCATGTGCCAAAATCCATTCAGACGGGAGTTTAAATCCACTGTTGGTTCTACTTGAGCTACCGCTAACAACTATCTGTGCATTCCCATTTGTCAATTTAGCTGTAGCTCCTCCCCCATGAGCACTGTTGACATCATCCATTGCACCTCGGCTATTTTTAATTTTGTCGCCAACAGAAACAGAGATAGTATTGGATCCTTTAATCGCCTCATCTAGTTTAGAGCTATAATATTCTGAGCCTTTTTCATTAGATTTACCAGTGTCGGTTAGATTACCATTCTTATCAAATTCGTAAACCTTATCAGTTAGCTTGTTAATTTCATTTGCTAGGTTACTGCACTGTTCTGCACCACTTGTACACTCGACTATCATACCGGTAGGGTCAATATATTTATACGGATTATTATTAGCGTAGGCATACCGATTAAACGAATGCACATCCCTTACACTAATCGGATCATTCGAGTAAAAACGACCTATGACTGGATCATAGTATCGTGCCTGCATATAATTTAAACCGAGGTCGGTATCGAACTTATGACCGGTATAACCAATTTTCCCTTCATCTCCTTCAACGACCTCTCCGAACGGTTTGTAATGCATGTGCTTGACTCTAGGTACTGATTCAGGCTTAGTCTCTGTGCGAGCAACTAACTTACTTCCTAAGAAAATATAGTCTGTGTGGTTTCCATCTTTATAGCTATACATCAATTTGCCGTTTTGGCCATAAAATGAATAACTGTTAGTGGTTGCAGCACCTTTAGTATTTACCGTTTTTATTCTTTTACCAAAACCATCATAGAAAAATGCATTAAGAAATAGATCCGTTGTAGGAGTAAATTTATCGACGGAGACTATTTGGCCTTCAAAGTTATTTTGGATAACTGTGGTATTTTTTAATGCACCATTACTATCCAAGTTTTTGATTAACTCTACGCTTCCTTGTGAATCATAACCAAAAATTCGATGGAACTTTTTAGCTGTATCTTTAACACTATCTAGCTGGTTATCCACATAAACATAATTCAGAGCCAAATCACCTGTTTTTTTATAGATGATATTGCCTATGCTATCGTATTCAATACTACCACTGACATTAGAGTTACCTAATCCTGATATGCTTTACAGCATACCATCTCTAGTTAGGTGGCCAAATTAACTATGCCACTACAGACCTCTGGAATGACGGGAATAGAGGTAGTTAGTCTTTCACTGCAGGAATGACGAGGGTGCAGGCTTGCTTGTCTCGGCTCTTCTTGGTTTGGCTCATCCTAGCTCCTATTTACTAGCTACTATCCACTGCCCTTAAACTTGGATTCCAGATCAAAAGACTTCTGGAGTGACGAGGGTGGAGGTTTGCTTGTCTCGGCTCTTCTTGGTTTGGCTCTACCTAGCTCCTATTTACTAGCTACTATCCACTGTTTTTAACTGCTTTTCCTCTGTGCGCTCTGCGTCCCCTGTGGTGCAAAGTCTTTTGCTTTTTCTATCCACTATCTCCTAGCTACTATTCACTGCCCTTGAAATTGGATTCCAGATCAAAAGACCTCTGGAATGACGGGAAAGGAATCCTTGGCGCTTTTGCTTTTTCTATCTCCTAGCTACTTTTTACTGCTTTTTACTGCTTTTTACTCTTTCTTGCTCCTATCTTCTGCCTCAGCTTGCATTTCACTGCTATACGCATTTTTACACATACAACCTATTCAAAAATTTGTGTACCATCTTGCCTACCAAAATCTTAGTTAAAATCCATTGATGCTTTTTTAGCCATGCACTCAAACGAAAAAATTCTCGCCACTCGGCGCACTTACAATAAACTCGTGGCTAACGAGATGATGGAAGACTTTGCCCTACGCTTTACCCCAAAGCGGGCGAGGGTTTGGTCCTTGAATCGCATTGCCAATACCGCGTTAGGAATAGTGTCATTTCTGGTGCTCGAAGCCATTGGTGGGGCAATTACGCTCAACTTTGGTTTTGTGAACTCAGCGTGGGCCATTCTGGCGGTCATTGGCGTGATTTTTCTAACCGGTTTGCCTATTTGCTACTACGCGGCCAAGTATGGCGTAGACATAGATCTTCTCAGCCGGGGCAGTGGTTTTGGCTACATTGGCTCTACCATAGCCTCGCTAATTTATGCTTCATTTACCTTCATATTTTTTGCCTTAGAAGCCGCCATTATGTCTATGGCCCTGCAACTCCTATTCGATATACCTTTGGGATTGGCCTATGTCATCAGTGCCATAGTCGTGCTGCCGCTGGTTACCCATGGCATTGCCTATATCAGTCGCTTCCAAGTGTGGACTCAACCTATTTGGCTAGTCTTACAACTGGTCCCGTTATTTTTTGTGTTTGGTCATCCAGACAGCCAAATAAGCGAATGGATGGCCTATACAGGGGCCAGTGGCGAAGCTGGCGGGCAATTTAATCTATTGTTGTTTGGTGGAGCGTCTGCCGTACTTTTGTCCCTAGTTGCCCAAATAGGCGAACAAGTTGATTTTTTGCGATTTTTGCCTGAAAAGCCAAAATCTAGTCAGTGGAAATGGTGGGCAGCCCTTATTGCGGCAGGCCCTGGTTGGATACTTTTTGGCGCATTGAAGTTGTTTCTTGGGTCATTTTTAGCCTATTTTGCATTACAGCAAGGTATGCCTTTGGAGTTAGCCGACGACCCTGCACACATGTATAACCTCGCCTTTAGCTATGTGTTCGACAGCCCTACGTTAGTGCTAGTGGTAGCCTGTAGTTTTGTGGTGATCTCTCAGTTAAAAATTAATGTGGCCAATGCCTATGCAGGTTCACTTGCCTGGTCTAATTTTTTCTCACGTGTGACTCGCAATCACCCGGGTCGCGTGGTGTGGATGGTTTTTAACGTGATGATAGCGCTACTTTTAATGGAGCTAGGCATCTATCAAACCATTGAAAGCATGTTAACGGTTTACTCTGTGGTGGTGCTAGCATGGCTAAGCTCAGTAGTTGCCGACCTTATCATTAACAAACCCTTAGGGATCAGCCCCAAACATATAGAATTTAAACGCTCGCATTTACATGACATCAACCCAGTTGGCGTTGGCTCAATGCTGATTGCCAGCTTTGCTGGATTTACCGGACATTTTGGCTGGTACGGCGAAACAATTAAAGCCCTTGCCTCATATATTGCGTGCGCCCTGCCCTTTATTACTGTTCCTCTGATTGGCTACCTGACTAAGGGGAAATTTTATTTGGTAGACAAGCAGCAAGCGCCAATCAAAAAAATCACCGAATGCTACATCTGCGAAAACGAATATGAGCCTGAAGACATGACCTACTGTCCGGCTTATCAAAACCCTATTTGTTCTTTGTGCTGCTCATTAGATGTGCGGTGTGGCGATCAATGTAGACCAGACGCCACCTTATACGCTCAGTCTCATCACTTTTTTACCCGTTTTCTCAATACCAACTTACTGCGGGGGTTAACCTCGCCAGTTGCACAATTCATCGCTGTTACTTCGGGGATGAGTCTAATGGGTGCCGCCATTTTATTTTTGATTTACCTGCAAGTGCCAGTAGAAGATGGAGCAATCAAACAAGTATTTTCAGTCACCCTAATTAAAATCTTTTTTTTGCTGGTAATCATCATTGGTATCGTCAGCTGGTTATTTATTTTAGCCCGCAATAGCAACCGTTCGGCCTTAAAAGAATTACGTTCTCTTACTCAAACCTTAGCCAAAGAAGTCGGAGCCCACGAACAAACCACCTTGGCCCTTAAAGATGCCAAAGTTGTGGCCGAATCGGCTAACCAAGCTAAAAGTCGCTATTTAGCAGGTTTAAGCCACGAGCTTCGCACCCCGCTAAATGTCATGTTGGGCTATGCCCAATTACTTAGCCAAGACGATAAGATACCCAAAGCTCAGCGCCATAGTTTGTCTATCGTAAAACGAAATGGCGAACACTTAACCGACTTAATAGAAGGCCTATTAGAAATATCAAAAATCGAAGCAGGCCGCCTCACCTTACAAAGAGACGAGTTCAATTTACCCGCAATTTTGCGACAGCTAGTCGAAATGTTTGAAATGGTTGCAGCCAAAAAACAAATCGAGTTTATTTACCAACCCTGTCCGAATTTGCCGCAAGTAATCGCCACAGATAAACAAAGATTTAGACAAATTTTAATTAACTTGTTGTCTAATGCCATCAAATACACCGAAAAAGGCTCAGTAACCTTCAAAATTGTTTACCGTAATCAAGTCGCCAGCTTTAGCGTAGCCGACACTGGCGTGGGCATATCCGAGGCTAACCAAGCACTTATTTTTAAACCCTTTGAACAAATTCGGAATAACCACACTAAAACCATAGGCGGAACTGGCTTAGGCTTGACTATTTCTAAAGCCCTAACAGACTTGATGGGCGGCGAGCTCGCAGTAAAAAGTAACGTAGGCAAAGGCTCAACCTTTACCCTACGACTTATGTTGGTTCAACTGACGCACAACGAAAACGCCCCCGCCTTTACCCAGCAAAAAGCTATTGGCTATTCAGGTACTAAACAGCAAGTGCTGGTGGTAGACGACGACCCCAATCAAAGACAGCTAATGGCCGATATACTCAAGCCACTCGGGTTTGGCTTGTTGCAAGCAGATGACGTGAATAGTGGCTTTGACATACTCCAACATCACCCAGTTGATATTGTACTCTTAGATGTACGTATGCCGGGTACCGATGGCTGGACTATGGTGCAGCAAATGCGTAAACGAAAATTCACTATGCCAGTTTTCATGGTGTCTGCTAACGCTCGAGATGCAGACTCTAGGCTTGCCGCTAAAGGCTATCATAGCGGCTATATCGCCAAACCGATTAACTTGCCGTTACTTCTTAGTAAGATAGGCGAAGTGCTTCCAATTAAGTGGATGTATCAAAATCAACCGCCATCAAATGTTACCTCTAGTCCGCCACCACAACAGGCAAACAAACCTAAAGCAAGCAAAGCGCAATATGCCTCACTTATGGCATTAGCAGAAATAGGCTTTTTATCTGGTTTTAAAGATACCTTAGACGAGATCCAGCAAAGCTACACAATACCAGCCGATATCGAATCTCAGCTTAGTGAGTACTTGGAGTTGTGTAATTTCCCTAAAATCATTCAATTGTTAAAAGAGATAGGCGATGAACAGTAAAATGGGCGAAGTTGTATTGGTAGTAGATGACTCTCCAGAGTCATTAGGCATGCTCAACATAGCCTTAAATACCAATGGCTACACAGCCTTAGTCGCGTTAAGCGGAGTGCAGGCTTTGTCTATCATAGACAAAGTCCAACCTGATGTAATTTTACTCGATGCAGTAATGCCAGAAATGGACGGCTTTGAAACCTGTATCAAATTAAAAGCGTTGTTGCCAAATGTGCCTATCATTTTTATGACCGGCCTAAGTGATTCTGAGGACGTGGTACGTGGCTTTGAGGCAGGAGCCATCGATTACGTAACCAAGCCAATTTCCCCCGACGAGGTCATTGCTCGTATCAAAACCCATGTCGAGACTGCCAAACTGGCAATCAGTGCTCAAGATGCTCTAGATTTGACCGGTAGCAATGTATTTTGTGTGAGCAACCAAGGGCGATTGTCTTGGGCCACGCCTAATGTCCACAAAATGATTGACGATATTGCCGGGCAAGATAACAGCCCTTGGGCGACATTAGCCACCAAGTTAGCTAAATGGCTGAAAACCGATACCTTACAGCCTCTCAAGCTGAACTGTTTTAGCCAACCCATAGAGATTGTTTATGAGCGGGCTCAAGATGACAAGCACCTAGTCAAGATCGCCGCAGCCAAAGCACAAAAAACCGCCGAATACCTCAAGCAAAACCTACCGATCACTAAACGCGAATCAGAAGTTTTGTATTGGGTATCTTACGGTAAAACCAGTTGGGAAATATCTCAAATACTCGACATGAGCCCACGTACGGTAAACAAACATTTGGAGCAAATTTACAAGAAATTAGGCGTAGATAACCGCACCTCTGCCGCAGCTATCTCAATTAGGTTACTCGAAGAGTAACCTAATTGGTGCAATGCTTGCGACGGTCACGGGTACTACCAATAGCGTTCACCAAAGATACGGACTGCTCAATCTAGGGGTAAGCTACTAGGTGCGTGCTTACAAGCGCTGAATTTGCTCGATTGACGTTACGTCTAGGTGAATTTGGTAGTAATACTTATCCGTAGGCTTACCTTTAGAGAGAAATATAATTTTGACTCTTTTCGCTTCTCCCGTTACCGCAATACGACTATTGGAAAAATACTCTTCAAGCGTTTGTCCAAAACGCAGACGCACGTCTTTTTCAACGCCGGCAAATACCCTAACGGTAATATTACGGCGGTCCCGATAATCTTCCTCGGTATTTAAATAGGTGTAAGGCCAAGTCGTTTCTGCGTCTTTAATATCAAACACAAAACTCCCTTCTACTGACTGGGGAGCCACAGCAGAAGCTTGCTCGATCAGGGCCATCACATCAGTTTTAGTATCAGCTGCTAACCCAAATAAATTAGGCTGCTGATATTCTGTTGAGGTATTAGCACAACCAAACAACATCAAGATGCCAGCCAAAAGTATCGTTTTCATAAATAGCCTTTTCGTAAATAGCGTGTACCGAATTGCAAAGGTTGAATAACGCACAGCCTTTATAGCTAGACGTTTACATGGCGTAAACTAACAAGAATTGTAACCTCTGTGAGCAACAAAGTAATCCTTTACACAGGTTAAATCTGACAAATTCCACGAAACATCACGAGAGAGCCATAGGCCTATCGCCGGCAACTTACTCACTAATCAAAAACTCGCTATTATTTTTAGAAACCCTAGTATTTGAAGAAATCCTCGCATTTCTGATTGTACCAAATTTTCTACATAAACAGCCCTCTAGGTTGGGCTGCTTACAATGCCTGAGTCTTCATTCAATACTGTTGAAAAGGTAAAATCAGACCCAATCAATCGCGCTGATACAAGGCTTCTATGGTACTCGACTCTATCGTATTCGCATTGATCATGTATCCAGCCAATGCCCCCGATGGATCATCTGGCAAGGCTAAAGACTCAACGGATAAGGCATGCACAGTAAAGCGGTAATGATGAACCCCATGACCTGCGGGTGGGCAAGCACCGCCAAAACTAGGGTTGCCGTAATCATTTTTAATTTGCACCGCACCTTTGGGCATGTTTTTACCTGCAATCGCACCAGCTCCCGTCCCTAGTTCACTCACATCACTAGGAATATTCACCACCTGCCAATGCCACCAGCCACTGCCTGTTGGCGCATCACGGTCGTGCACTGTAATCGCAAAGCTCTTGGTTCCTTTTGGCGGATTGCTCCATTTAAGATGTGGCGATAAATCATCACCAGAGCAGCCAAAACCTTGAAACTCTTGCTGCTTACTCATGAACTGCCCTTGAGCAATGTCCTTGCTCGATAAACTGAATGTATCAGCTAATAAAGACTGAGATGCCACCAAGGCCCCAAGCGAAAATAGTTTGATAAGTGTATTCATAACCAACCTTTAATTTCCTAATTGAAAAATGAGTATATCAGTCATCTTTCATACCAAGCTATCAAAAAGACATAGTGTGAGCATGCAACTTATTCTTCCAAAAATATGCTGGCGCAGCTCTTAAGTGAAGGTTTTAGTTAGGAAATACATCATTGAATTTAATAAAGATATAGTCGCCCAGCTTGCCTTAAACCATCGAGTAGGGTGAGGCGTTGCCGCCTCATCCCTCTCACAGAACCGTACGTACGGACCTCGTATACGGCTCTTGTAT
>CANMKA010000036.1 GCA_947498355.1 uncultured Paraglaciecola sp.
ATCTTCCCCTTAGTCGGGGTGATTCAGGTTTCTTTCAACCTGACGGGTTTGCCAGCTTCGCTGGGCAAACAAAAAAATGCCGCGCATCAAAGATGGGCGGCATTCCTATACTAACTAAAAATACTCGTTATCGACGTTAGGCCAATAGCGTTATTCGTTACCTTCAGCAGGTGCTGCTGGTGCAGGTTTTTCAAGTAAATCTTTAATGCTCAAACGTACACGGTTCTGGCGGTCTATTTCAACCACTTTCACGTCTATGATTTGGCCTTCTTTCAAGAAGTCCGAAACCTTGTTAACACGTTCGTGAGCAATCTGAGAAATGTGTACTAGGCCTTCTTTGCCCGGTAAAATTTCAACAAAAGCACCAAAATCAACAATACGCGTTACTTTACCAGAATAGGTTTTACCTGCTTCTACTTCAGCAGTCACTTGCTCAATCTTACCAATAGCAATTTCGGCCTTGGCTAATTCAGTTGCAAAGATTTTGATCGTGCCATCGTCTTCGATCTCGATATTACACTCAGACTCTTCAGTAATAGAACGGATCATTGCGCCGCCTTTACCAATAACGTCGCGGATCTTATCTTGATCAACTTTCATTGTGTAAATACGAGGAGCAAATTCAGACATTTCTTCACGATGACCAGAGATTGCCTGATCCATTACCCCCAAAATATGCAAACGTGCTTCTTTCGCCTGCTTAAGAGCAACCTGCATGATTTCTTTGGTGATACCTTCAATCTTGATATCCATTTGTAATGCAGTGATACCACCAGTGGTGCCCGCAACTTTAAAGTCCATGTCACCTAAGTGATCTTCATCACCTAATATGTCTGAAAGTACGACGAAGTTCTCGTCGTTCTTTACTAAGCCCATGGCAATACCAGCAACCGATGCTTTAATCGGTACACCTGCATCCATCAATGCCAAAGAGGTACCACATACAGATGCCATAGAAGAAGAACCATTTGATTCAGTGATTTCTGACACAACACGCACAACGTATGGGAAATCTTTCTCAGACGGCATAACCGCTTGAATACCACGCTTAGCTAAACGACCGTGACCAATTTCGCGACGCTTAGGTGAGCCAACAAAGCCCGTTTCGCCAACACAGTATGGAGGGAAGTTATAGTGAAGCATGAAACGGCTGTCTTCTTTACCGTTTAAGCCATCAATCATCTGAGCGTCACGCTCTGTACCTAAGGTAGCAGCAACAATTGCTTGGGTTTCACCACGAGTAAACAAAGCAGAACCGTGAGTACGAGGTAATAAACCCGTTGCTACGTCCAACGCACGGATCATCGCAGGATCACGGCCATCAATACGAGGCTGACCCGCTAAGATACGAGAACGAACAACGTCGCTTTCTAGTTCGTGAACTAACTCAGAAACTTCTTTGGCGCTTTGCCCTTCGTCAGCTTCGGTAATCGCTGCAACAGTCTTCTCTGTTACTGCAACTATGGCGTCTTTACGCTCCATTTTGTCAGAAATTTGATACGCTTCAGTAATTCCGGCTTCAGCTAATGCTTTGATTTTGTCTTTAAGTGCTGTGTTTTCAGCAACAGGTTGCCAGTCCCATTTAGGTGTATTCACTTCAGCAGCAAATTCGTTAACCGCAGTTACCACAGTTTGCATTTGCTCATGGCCGTACATTACGGCACCTAACATGATTTCTTCTGACAACACATCAGCTTCAGATTCAACCATAAGTACAGCACTTTCAGTACCTGCTACTACTAGGTCAAGATCGCTGTCTGCTAGCTCAGAAGTACGCGTATTTAAGATGTACTGGCCATCTTTGTAGCCAACGCGCGCTGCACCAACTGGCCCATTAAATGGCATACCAGATACAGCTAGGGCTGCAGATGTACCAATTAGTGAAATAATATCTGTAGGGATCTCTGGGTTAGCAGAAACAACCGTAACAATAATTTGAACTTCGTTCATGAATCCATCAGGAAATAATGGACGAATCGGACGGTCAATCAAGCGAGACGTGAGTGTTTCATACTCAGAAGGACGACCTTCACGCTTAAAGAATCCACCAGGAATTTTACCTGCAGCATAGGTTCTTTCTTGGTAGTTAACCGTTAGAGGAAAGAAGTCTTGACCTTCTTTCGTGTCTTTTTTACCAACAACAGAAACTAATACAGTCGTGTCGTCCATGCTAGCCATAACAGCAGCTGTAGCTTGGCGAGCAATTACGCCTGTTTCAAGAGTAACAGTATGCTGACCATACTGAAAAGATTTAGTAATAGGAGTCATTTTTTTCCTTTATATTTTAAATCGCGAACAACCACTATTGTGTTGTTCATTTTGCTTTCATATATCGCTTTTTAGTGCGGCGCATAGTATAGCGGCTCATCTTTAGTAAAAACAGTTATTTGACATGAATATACCGACAAAGTTGACCATCTAGTGGTTCATCATCTTGCATATTTAGTTGTTATCTAACCTGAACCCCAGATAAGAAGTCTCGTTTAAACTTAATTTATACATAAATTTCAGAACGTTAGTATATCGGGCAAAATTAATATTAATGTTATCTCGGTGACGAAATGTTTGTGTATCGAAAGGCGGATTTTCGTACGTAACAGCTGGTTATTTATTAATAGAGAACCCAATGGAGCTACGCGTAAAAGCGTGGCGTTATCGATGGGATTTGCTTGTCTGGGGTTTAAGTTATTTACTTTGTCTATATTCCAAATACCAGCCCTAAAAATAATTCAATAATCTAGGGGCTGTTAATCTTTATTCAGTTTTTACTATTCAGAGAAAATCAGGTAGTTTCGTAAAAGTTGCAAAATTGTCATTAACAATTAACAATCACTTAGCTAACACATTGTGGTTTTTTAATTATCCCACTATCTTTGGTTAGCGGCTCGTTTTTAAAGGTTTCCTGTCAAGTGAAATCCGAGTTTATTCTTTTTTATCAGAGTATTGATAAAAAACTTTAAGTAATAAGTAGAGTGACGTAACGAATGCATTTGCGCCAAATATTGACACACAAATTTGAAACCGCCCTACTGCTATTCGCAATATTGCTGTTGCTTGCCTTCAAATTTGGTCTACTCAAAAAAGAATACGACCTGCTCGATCCTGATTCAGTAGCGGAATACAGTATTAAATTGGGAGAAGATGTTGAAGGCGAACTGACCTATTCAAATAACGAGATAAATTTCACCTGTCATCGCACTGATGCAAAAAAGAAAATAGTCTGTGGGGCGCTTTTAAAATTAACTGGGAGCCCCAAAAAAGGTATCGATTTTAGTTCCTACGATTATTTAGAAATTCAAGCCCACACTGAGTCTCCAGCAGTAGAAGATAGGCTCAGAATTGCCTTTAAAAACTTTCACCAAAACTATTCCTACTTAGACGAAGACCTAACCCATAAAGTTAACGCCTTTTTGAGTCAAAAATTAGTAAGTCACGCCCAAATAATGCCACTAGGGTTATTACGTGTTCAGCAGTGGTGGTTGAATATGTTCATGATCCCTTTAGAAGATAGCTTACCCGATATATCAAATACTGTGACTATTGATATTCTTGCTATGCAAAGAGGGCCAGTGGGCCTTTACGAAACTCGCATCACTAAAGCAACCATTCATGGTACTTACCTGAGTCAATCTGAGGTATTGGGGATAACCATTATTTGTGCCTTAATTGTGGCGTCACTGATGTTTCGTGAGGCTCGGCTCAATAAATCCATGGCAGGCACAGATTCTCTTACGGGCTTGATAAATCGCCAAGGTATGCAAACTTGGTTAAAACACCTACACCCTTCTCGTCAAAAGCCAATACGTATGCACCTGTTTTTTATCGATGTCGACGACTTTAAAAAAGTTAACGACACACACGGACATAAAACGGGTGATGATTTATTAATTTTTATTAGCTCCCAAATTGTAGCTTGCTTAAAACAGTCAAAACTCGCCCGTAAAACGTGGCGCTTTGTGCGTTTATCTGGCGATGAATTCCTTATCATTGCGACCAAGATAGATAATGACCAAGCTCACCATATTGCACGAAGTGTGGTTGCAGATATTTGTAAGTCCGTAAAACTTAAAGACGCAACCATTAAAAATAAAATCAGTATGGGGGTTGCCAGCGAATTAGTAGAATCAACAGATTTGCAGAGCTTGATCGAAAAAGCTGATGCTGCCATGTATGCCGCAAAAAATAACGGTAAAAGCCAATACAAATTTTATGATGAAACCCTAAGTTCTTCGTCCATGATTTATAAATCAGTGATGGATAAGTTGAATGATGCGGTGCAACAAGGCGACTTTGATTTACTTTTTTCACCTATATTTGATAGGCAATTTAACTCAGTTAATCATGTTGAGGTCGTATTAAATAGAGGGCGTTCTAAACTATGCAATTTATCAGCGTTGAAATTAGCCACTCTTATTGAAGAATCTAACCATATTCACGCCTTAGACCGTTGGCTTATTAACCAAACCTGTATTTACATCAATAAAAACCGCAAACTACTGGAAGCCAGTAACCTTAAGTTTTATGTCAACGTATCAACCCTTGTATTTACTGAGTGCGATTTTTACGAATACCTGACAGGCCTGTTAGAAGAATACAATATTCCAAGCCATTGGATTGGGCTGGAAATAGCGGAATCTGCTTTGCATAGTAAACAAGACGCCAGCTCAACTTGTTTAAGAAAACTCAATCAATTGGGTGTGGGAATAGCCCTAGACGACTTTGGCACGTCAAATACGATTTTGCATCAACTGGTAAACTACCCCGTACATAAGATTAAAATTAGACGCCCAATTACCCATATTAACCAAGACGACAGAGACAATAAAATTGCCGATAGCCTTTTTTGTATTGCCAAAAACTATGGACTCGATGTGACAGTCACTAGTATCGATAGCCAAGAAGACTATCAGTTTTTCCATAAAAAGGAATTTAAGTATATACAAGGAAGCTTGCTTTCTCCTTTGCTGACCGGGCAAGAATTACTTGCAGAGTTAAGGTCCCAAACCTCAGTTTTGATTGACTAACGCTTATCTAACTTGGACTTTGCAAAGCCAAGTAAATTCCACTTCGCCATTTATCTATCTCATACAAGTAATTACAACTCAGATGAGTAGCTATAACTTGGCAGCGACTCGGGTCCCTTGGTCGATAGCGCGCTTAGCATCTAATTCACTGGCTAAATCAGCGCCGCCGATGAGTTGATAAGGCAGGCGAAGACCTTGGACAATATCACGCAAAGGCTCTTGGCCCGCGCACACTACAATAGTGTCTACCGCTAGTAGTTGAGGCTTACCATTAATAGAGATGTGCAAGCCTTGGTTATCTATTTTATCGTAACTTACACCCGCTAACATACTCACTCCTTTTTTAACTAACCCAGCTCTGTGGGCCCAACCCGTAGTTTTACCTAAGTTAGCCCCCACTTTGCTCGCTTTTCGTTGCAGCAACACTATCTCACGGGCAGACATGATTGGCTTAGCTTTTACACCTTCAATGCCACCTCGCGCTGTGAATGTCATATCGATGCCCCATTCCTGCATAAAGAGCGGGATATTTTGGCTACTCCCTTCGCCACTGTGAGCGAGGTATTCGGCAACATCAAAACCAATCCCTCCTGCTCCCATGATTGCTACCTTTTGACCTACCTGCTTCTTATGCACAATGACATCTATATAATTCATGACATTTGGGCCATCAATGCCTTCTATGTCGGGACGACGCGGTTTAATTCCTGTTGCCACTAATACTTGGTCAAATTCAGCTTGATTCAAAACATTTGCAGTCACCTTTGTACCTAATTTAACCTCGACACCATATAGTGATAGTTGATTGGCAAAATATCTAAGGGTCTCATAAAACTCTTCTTTGCCAGGAATTTGCTTGGCAATATTAAATTGCCCGCCAATCTCATTGGCAGTGTCAAACAGGGTCACCTTATGGCCGCGCTTAGCGGCCGTTGTGGCAGCGGCTAAACCGGCTGGCCCTGCGCCAACTACGGCAATGGTTAACGGAGTGAGACTAGGCTCAATTAACAACTCGGTTTCATGACATGCTCTAGGGTTAACCAAACAACTGGTCATTTTTCCTACAAATACATGATCAAGGCAGGCTTGGTTACACCCTATGCAGGTATTAATGTGTTTAGCTTGATTGGCCTTAGCTTTGTTAACAAACTCAGGATCAGCCAAAAATGGCCTTGCCATAGAAACCAGATCGGCATCCCCTCTACTTAACACTTGCTCTGCAATATCTGGCATGTTGATACGATTGGTTGTGATAACAGGCACAGGTAAAGCCTGTTTAAACGCTTTAGTTACCCAAGTAAAGGCGGCTCTAGGCACTTTAGTAGCTACGGTTGGAATTCTGGCTTCATGCCAACCTATTCCTGTATTTATAAGGGTCGCACCTGCTTTTGCAACGGCTTGGCCTAATTGAACAATCTCATTGTAACTCGACCCTCCTTCAACTAAGTCGAGCATAGATAAGCGGTAAATAATAATAAATTTGTCACCCACCGCGTCTCTTACTGCTTTTACTACATCAACAGGTAGACGCATGCGATTAGTGTAATCGCCCCCCCATTCATCGTCTCTGTGGTTGGTACGTGCAGCAACAAATTGATTTAAAAAGTACCCTTCGGAGCCCATTATTTCGACTCCATCGTAGCCTGCTTGCTGCGCCATTAATGCAGTATCGACAAAGTCTCGAATTTGTTTCTGGATGCCCGCTTCATCAAGGGCTATAGGTACATAAGGGTTAATTGGCGCTTGAATAGCCGATGGTGCAACTAAGTTAGGATTATAGGCGTATCTACCCGTGTGCAAGATTTGCATACAAATTTTACAGTCAAATTGATGCACCGCATCCGTGACCACCTTATGCTGGGCAACTGCTTCTGGTGACGTTAAGCGATGGGTATTTTGATGCGTTCCTCCTTCATCATTTGGCCCTATGCCACCCGTTACAATAAGCCCAACGCCCCCTTTTGCGCGCTCTGATAAATAGGCCGCCATTCTGAGGTGGCCATTTTCAGCTTCTTCCAGCCCTGTATGCATAGAGCCCATAATGATTCGGTTTTTTAATTGGGTAAAACCAAGATCTAAAGGCGCAAAAATGTGGGGGTAAGGATGAGCTTGAGCAACAGATGCACACGCATGAGAATTCATAATTAAGTCGCCTTTAGAATGAGTAGCCAGAGTCATACAATAGCTAACTCTCTACTCTTGATACAGTTTTTTTACATTTAGTATTAGAGAATAACGCAGGGTAAGACGGAATAATATGGCATTATTAGCCTAATAATTTAATCGGTAACGCTGGAAAATAATCACACCAACTGTTAGGTTAATCCTGACTAACCTGTATACGTAAAGAACCTTTTAAATATAGGTATCTGACGACGCAAAGAGAAAACTCCACCCGAGAAGGACATGGGTTTATGCACCAAATAACCAAACTAGGTTACACAAGTGTTTGGGGCTTGCTATTACTCGCCTGCAGCACTGATCCCAAATTTAGTAGCACTTCAACTTCAAAGATAATACCCCCTATGCAATCTAATTCAATATCCTATCCTGTAACTCCCCAAAAGCCTGTAGTTGATGAATACTTTGGCACATCCATTACCGACCCTTACCGATGGCTAGAGGATGACAAAAGCCCAGAGACCGCAGCTTGGGTAAAAGCGCAAAATGCAGTGACCTTTGAGTACCTAGATGCACTTCCAGCAAGAGAACATTTCATCCAAAAATTGACCTCCTTGTATAATTACCAAAGGATTTCTCTGCCTTTTCAAGAAGGGCAATACACTTATTTTTATAAAAATAATGGTTTGCAAAACCAAGCAGTCTTATATCGTCAAAGCAAAAATGAACAAGCAGAAGTTTTCTTAGATCCAAATACCTTTAGCGAAGATGGCACAACCTCTCTATCTGGCTTATACTTTTCGGATGATGGTTCTCTACTGACCTATCTCATATCTAAAGGAGGAAGCGATTGGCGTGCCGCGATCACCATCAATACTGAGACACACCAAGAAGTATCTGCTCGGCTACACAACATTAAATTCTCGGCCATCGCTTGGCGCAAAAATACGGGGTTCTATTATTCGAGTTACGACCAACCCGATGGCAGTGAACTTTCCTCAAAAACTGACCAACACAAAGTCTATTTTCATCAACTTGGCACCAAACAAGTCGAAGACAGCAAGATATTTGGCCACACTCAAGGGCAAAAGCACAGATACGTTAGTGCAGAAGTCACACAAGACGGTCGCTACTTATTAATTAGTGCTGCCAATTCAACCTCAGGTAACAAATTATATTTACAAGACTTAATAGAACCGACCGCCAATTTAGATGTCATGAATGACGACTATCAATCTGATAGCTACTTAGTCGACTCTGATGGCGACACTTTGTTTATAGAAACCAATTATCTCGCCCCGAACAAGCGTTTAGTAAAGGTCAACGTGGGTTCAGCCAATAAAGCCAACTGGCAAGATGTGATCCCAGAGTCCAGTGCGGTACTCAATACAGTAAGTGGTTCGGGCTTCTTCTTTGCAGAATACATGGTTGACGCGCTTACCCAAATCAAACAATTTGACCAAACCGGCAAACATATTCGAGACATCTCATTACCCAGCAAAGGCTCTGCATCTGGGTTCAGTGGCAAAAAATCTCAATCTGAACTTTTTTATCGTTTTACCAACTACAGCACCCCTACTAGTATTTATAGTTTTGACCCCACCAGCGGGGAGTCTCGCTTACATAATCGGCCAGACATAGCATTTGAACCATCGGACTATATCTCTAAGCAGGTATTTTATTCATCGAAAGACGGGACACGTATCCCAATGATTATCACCTTTAAACAAGGCATCCAATTAAATGGCCAGAACCCTACTATTCTGTATGGCTATGGCGGCTTTGACGTTAGCCTACAACCCAGTTTTAGCCCGGCCAACGCTGCTTGGCTTGAGCATGGTGGCGTTTATGCTGTAGCCAATCTTCGCGGTGGAGGAGAATACGGTAAAGCCTGGCACAAGCAAGGTACGCAACTTCAAAAACAAAACGTGTTTGATGACTTTATCGCTGGTGCCGAATATTTAATTGAACAAAACTTTACGTCTAAGCAGTACTTAGCTATTCGTGGCGGTTCAAACGGAGGATTATTGGTCGGCGCAGTAATGTTACAAAGACCAGAGCTGTTTAGCGTTGCCCTGCCCGCCGTAGGAGTGTTGGACATGCTTAGATACCATACTTTCACCTCAGGTGCAGGCTGGGCATATGATTATGGAACCGCTGAACAAAGTGCAAAGATGTTTAACTATCTACTCGATTATTCACCTGTGCATAATGTCAAACCTAACGTAGATTACCCTGCAACCTTAATCACCACAGGCGATCATGATGATAGAGTAGTACCAGCTCATTCATTCAAATTTGCTGCCACCTTACAAGCGCTACATACGGGTAAAAATCCAACATTAATTAGAATCGAAACTAATGCTGGTCATGGCGCTGGCACCCCTATTAGCAAAACCATTGAACAATACGCAGATATCTTCGCCTTTGCCCTGCATAACATGGGCAAAGAGTAGCGCCTTTCAGATGAACCTAATCGACTTAGTGTGTTTTAAGTACTTTTACTCCAAAGGTTTTGGTTGCCGCTCACGCAGAAGTACTCATAAGGGTCCCAACTCGTTGGCAGTAGCTCATCCATGTGTTCAGGTTTAAAACCATGGGTGAGCTTTTCAAGTATTTCCTGTAATCGCTTTGGATCAATTTTTTCTAACTTCTTGCGTGAGCTAGGAAAATGTAAGTTCCTCGATTTTTCTATAATTTCCGAGGTACTATAATCCATAAATATCTGATTTTTACTTACCAATCGGCAAATAGGTTCATCAGGGTTAGGCGCATTTAAGGCCGTAACAATAGCGTATTCATAGGTACCCACTTCACCACCACGTATGTCAGATGGTATGTACACCACGCCATAACCTAGAGGAAAGTGTCCGACAATGCGAATAAAGCTATCCGCAATAAGTTTACTGATTTGGTGTTTCACCGCGAGTTGTTTAATCAATAAAGCACCGTTGGGTAAAGAGGCTTTGCTGAAATCTCGTTTAGTCGAAAACACCACAGAGGCGTAAATCTGAGGCACTTTTATTACTTCACTGGTGCCCATTTTGGTTGAGTTGGCATTTTCAATCAATCCAGATTGCCACTTTAACCGCCGATCCTCTGCCTGTTTAAACGCCTCGGCTTGTGCTTCGTCAACTGAGTCTGCATGTTGTTCCCCTAACCCAAAGGTCAAGTAGTCTAGGGTGTACTGATAGTTAAGCTTGAGCATTTGGTCTCGTTCGTCTTTACTGAGCAGTCTAAATCTATCGAGTTGCCCGTCTTCACCCTCAAGAATTTTAGTCAGCCTTGGGTGTAATAACCCTATATCTTGAAACATAGCTGCCAGAACCACAGGTATGATCACCGACTGAGTAAAATTCATTTCGTCCATTGGCTGCAACGAGTATCTATGCTTTTGGTCGTAATAAGCTAAAATATAAGGGTTTTTCACATACCCGTCTGTTAACATTTTGTCTAAAAGACGCAAACTCAGCACAGCTTTGTATGCAGGTTTTAAAGATTGGTGGAGCTCAGCAAGCCTTTTCCCTTGACCAGGAGAGAACATCACTAAGGTCGCTAGAAATTTCGAGGATTTTAATTGGGTAGTATTGAAATTTTCGCCTTCGGTCAATTCAAGCAAGTTTCGACACACTGACAATGCACGGTTCAATCTAGCTAAGCGCTGGTTTCTTTGTACCGCGCGCTCAATTTTCAATTTTTTCTTGGCCTGTTCATAAGCCGCTGCCTTGCGAGTAGATATACTTTTAGGTGAGTCTTGTAAGGCAGCGAAGAGCGTATCAACCTTTCGCTCCAGGTCTCCTAGCTTTTCTTGGTCGTTCGGGGCTTGTTTAAAATAGTTCTCAGCATCTTGATATAAAGAAGGCTCTTTGCCTTGGTTACCGGTAATAGAAGCAACAAGCTGCTCAACTAACACAGTGTAACGACTACTGCTTAAATTCGGCATGTATCAAACTTACTCCATTTCAAAATTTTGCCCTGTGAGAAAACTCATCCAGAAAGGAAGCATAATTTTTTATTTATACATTGAGTGGGTAAATAAAGGTTCACTTTACTCGCCCTTTATCTAAATCAAAAGAAATAAAAAACGTCAAAAAAGCAAACCAGACAATACCAGTTTGCATTTATAGAAGGAGGTTTTAATACACTTTTTTCGAAAGAATACAGGTAATCAGTACGACATCCAATAGGCGTTAACTAAGCCTTTAGTCGAGTTAGTCGGCCAAGCCTTTTGGCATATCATCACGCATTTCTTGCCATATCTTGCCGCTTTCAATCCCGTAATTTCTGATCACCATAGGAACTTGCTCGGCATCGCCCGCTTCTGCTAAAGCGAGTAATTCCCTGTAGTACTGGCGAGTTAACTCTCGAGACTTAGCAGAAGAAAAATAATAGCCGCCAATACGCGAATAAAGGCCTTTAAACCCGTTCATCATAAGTACATATACGGGATTACCAGATGCAAATGCTAAGTCGTGATTTAACTGATAATCACTATTTGCAAAATCTTGAGGTTCATCTGAGATATCGCTGTATTTATTTAATATCTCTACAGATTTTTGTTGATTATTTCGGAATGCCCCTCGAATAAAGACGGCACTTAAATTGGTTCTGGCGGCAAGTAAATGATCAACGAGCTCAGATATTCCGTCTTCATCTAACCGAGCTAAAGTTTCAAGTATATTAAGACCTGAGGTCTCCCAAAAATTGTTAACTTTAGTGGGTTTACCATGCTGAATGGTCAACCAACCATCTCTCGCTAAACGCTGTAATACCTCTCTTAAGGTAGTACGGGTAACCCCAATTAGCTCAGACAACTCTCTTTCAGCGGGTAAAATAGTGCCTGGCGGAAACCGACCACTCCAGATAGACTCAACGATATATTCTTCTGCAAATCCCGCAGGACTTTGTGCCTTGTAAATCATCAATAACTCTCTTTTTGAAGCTGTCGGCTGCGTGTGATTGACTGATTGTACCAGACCCTATTTGCAGGTAACAATGGATCTTTAGTTACATATCAATCTCGAAGCAATAATCATCTAATTTATCAGTGTATTCAGGACTTTACTTCGAATTTTGTTTAAAATAGTCAGCGTTGCATTCAGCACAATTAACGAAATTTCTAGGGATCACTATAAATGCAAATGTCTATACCTCAAGCTGTTGCAACCAATTTTTTGGGGAAAGCACCAAACTGGTACAAACAAGCTATTGTTTTTTTTCTACTAATTAACCCAATCCTATTTATGGTTAATCCATACATCGCAGGTTGGGCACTGGTTTTAGAATTTATTTTCACACTCGCCATGGCACTAAAATGCTACCCACTGCAACCCGGCGGCTTATTACTGATGGAAGCGTTATTTGTCGGTATGACTACGCCAGAGCATATGAAACATGAGATGGTAACCAATATAGAAGTAATTTTGCTCTTGGTCTTTATGGTCGCGGGCATATACTTCATGAAGGAACTGTTGCTATTTTTGTTTACAAAACTCTTGTTAACCTTAAAAAACAAAATTGCCCTATCTATTGGATTTGCCGCAGCGTCAGCCTTCTTATCAGCGTTTCTCGATGCATTAACTGTGGTAGCTGTAATCATAACAGTGGGCCTTGGGTTTTACTCGATTTACCATAAGGTCGCCTCTGGTAAAGACTTCCACGCCGAACATGACCATTCAGACGATCATGACGTCCCCCATCCTAGTCGAGAAGATCTTGATAATTTCCGTGCTTTTTTGCGCAATCTAATGATGCATGCTGGCGTTGGTACTGCGTTAGGGGGAGTAATGACTATGGTCGGCGAACCCCAAAACTTAATTATTGCCAACAAGGCAGGCTGGGATTTTTTAGAGTTCGCCATTCGTATGTCTCCTATCACCATACCGGTTTTGTTTGCAGGGCTTGCAACAACCTTTATCGTCGAAAAATATAAATTATTTAGCTACGGCGCTCAGCTTCCCAGCATAGTTCGAGACATACTCACAGACTATGACAAACAAAAAACAGCCAACCTCTCTACTCAAGATAAGGTTCGTCTTGTTATGCAAGGCCTTATCGCAGTGTGGTTAATAGTCGGACTAGCCAGCCACTTGGCAGCTGTGGGGTTAATTGGACTGTCTGTTATCGTGCTGGCCACCAGTGTCAGTGGGGTTATCGACGAACATTCTATTGGTAAAGCCTTTGAAGAAGCCTTGCCTTTTACTGCTTTGCTATGTGTATTTTTTGGGATAGTGGCCGTCATAATAGATCAAGGCTTGTTTAGTCCAGTAATAAACTGGGTACTAACCTTCGAAGGAAAAACACAATTAGTTATGTTTTATTTGGCGAATGGTTTGCTATCTATGGTGAGCGACAATGTATTTGTGGGTTCTGTATATATCACAGAAATTTCAGCCGCGTTGCAAAGCGGCGCGATTACCCGAGATCAGTTCGACCTGCTTGCGGTAGCCATTAATACAGGTACTAACTTACCCAGTGTCGCGACTCCAAATGGACAAGCTGCATTTCTATTTTTACTGACCTCGGCTATTGCCCCCCTGTTGCGCTTGTCTTATGGCACTATGGTATATATGGCTTTGCCTTATACAGTAGTGTTGACCTTAGTCGGCTTATTGGCGACCTACATTGGCCTTCAAGACCTAACCAGCTGGTTGTACGATATCCACTGGATTAAGCATCATAGCGCTGCGATCGCCGCACCTTCTCACTAAGGGGAACAGTATGACAGTCACAAACATTATCCAGCATAGAGGCGTCTGGGCATTACTATTTAGCTCAGCCTTTGGCCTAGTCTTGGCGGCTCTATACTTTCAATACTTGGATGATCTTGCACCGTGCATTATGTGCATTTACCAAAGAACAGCAGTACTGGGTTTAATGTTTTCGAGTTTGTTGCCTACCATTTTAAAGCATTGGGTCGCGCAAGTTTTAGGTCTCATTGGCGCAATGATATCAAGCGTTTGGGGCCTATTGATTGCCATTGAGCACGTTGATATTCAAACTGCAATCAATCCATTTTTTGCCAGTTGCGAAATTGTACCCAATTTTCCCAGTTGGGCACCCTTACACGAATGGCTACCTCAAATATTTGCGGCTACAGGGGACTGCGGAGATATAAAGTGGTCTTTCGTGGGCATGAGTATGCCTCAGTGGATGATTGTTATATTTGCTGCTTATACCTGCGTACTAATATTTGTAGCCGCTACGGCACTCATGAAGAAAAAGAACCAGTAACACGCAGATAGTAGTGTTGCTCAGCGTGAGGCTCCATTATTCGTATTATGCGCCGGCTTTATACATGGTATTAGTCCAGGTCTTCAGCTGGCCATAACGCAATATAATCTTCGAACTTTTCTAAATCGACATCACTGTCTGCAATAGTTTTACCCCGTACAGACATACCAAGCTTATGCATGGCAGACTTTTTACCTTTATTAAGTAAAGGGTGCCAACTTGGTAAACCTCTTCCCTCATGTAAACGACGGTAAGAGCAACTATTGGGCATGAAAAAAATATCGTTCAGATTGTGCTTAGTGAGTTGAACACACTCAGGCACCAATTTCGTTCGCTTGGCATATTGCGTACAACTACAGGTCTTAGTATTGAGTAATTTGCAGGCTATATTAGTGTAATGAATTTTTTCACCAGTATTAATATGCGCAGTAGTCTGAGCTTCATCGACACTTTGATCATCAATAAATTTGTGTAAACAACATTTAGCGCAGCCATCACAAATTGATTCCCATTCTGCTTGATCCATCTGATCTAAGGTTTTGGTTTCCCAGTAAGGTTTCATGACTTTTCCTTCACATCAAACAATAACCACACTAATGCGTCACTGCGAGTGCAAAAATTTTTAATGGGTAATGATAAACTAATGGCTAAATCGCCAACTAACTCTTGTTTGAATTGACCTGGGTCAATCACCCTTGCAATTTTCAATTCACCTAGTAGGCCGTACTGCTTAACTTCATTGAACACTGTAGACAAGTCAAGACTACTGCAGCTGTAGGTTAGCTGAGTAACGTCAAACACTACTCTGGTTAATTGACTTTTACCCGCCAGTTTCACTATTGTTTTGAGTAAATAGCTTATATCAGATTGGTTTTCCGCCTCTCCTTGCGCTTCAAAGATGAGAATTTTGTTAGCTAGGTCAAGCTGATGGTTGAATGTGATTGTCATACTCAAAGTATTATTGTCTCAATCGCTATGGCATTTTCTACCTGAATAGATACGGTATCACCAGAATGGAGCGGCCCCACCCCTTTAGGTGTTCCAGTCATGACGATATCCCCAACAGACAAAGTAAAAGATTGAGAAATATTAGCAAGCAAAGTCAACATGTTTGTCATCATCTGCTGAGTATTGCCTTGTTGACGAACTTCGCCATTAACCTTTAGGCTAAATGCGATATCATTCAGGTTGGCAAATTCAGTTTTACTCACAAAGTGTGAAACCGGACAACTGCCATCAAAACTTTTAGCCCGTTCCCAAGGTAAGCCTTGTTGTTTTAATCGCGATTGAACCTCTCTCAAGGTTAAATCTAAGCCGATGCCTACCCCACCAATAGCCTCATACACCTGCTCTGGGTTAGCCTTAGTCAAGCTAGATTGCATTAAAATCGCAATTTCGACTTCGTTGTGGCATGGCCCTAAGCCCTCAGGCAAACTCAAAGGTTGATGTAAAGAAACAAGGGCCTCTTTGGGCTTCATAAACAAAATTGGTTCCTTAGGCACAGGATTATTCAACTCTTTGACATGGTCTAAATAATTTCGCCCCACGCAAATAACCTTGCCTACAGGACAATCAATCAGATTTTGCGCCTGATCCCTATGTTGATAAACCTGCATAAACTTGCTTCCTTTTTAATCCCTACCTAGGTGGTTAGCGTCAATTAACGACAATCCGAAAGGGCTTTCACTCTTGATTTTGTTGGGTTTGCGCCAAGTGAGCTTTCAATAAATTCTCTGGCGGTGGTGGCAACTGCAAGTAGTAGCCATTCGTGTTGAGCTCAGTTCGCAGTTTATCTATGTCAACTCTAGGCAATTTACGATCTTTTTTAAGAGGCATAATCATCAAAAAACTGGGCGCACCAAACGTAGCCATTAAGGCTTTGGGGACACGAGAAAAATCATCACGTCCAGGTACGTATAAATAAGTTTCTTGTTTTTTTGCGCTTTTATATACAGCACACAACATAATTAAGCTTCCTCTGTCATGGCTGAAGCCAGATTTAGATTTTGATTCGATAACAGTTTTTCAGTGAACATTGCCCCTCGCCAACCATTAATTAAATCTGGGACTAAGCCATGTAAGCGCGTTTCATCTTGGTCAAACCAACACCATTTAATTAACTGATTAACCTGTTTTTTTGAGCCTACTAACTCGATGGGGATGTGCTTAGTATCAGCGATGTTTTGACAAATTGTTTTAATACTCGCCACCGTATTTTTATAGGCATCATAATCCGTGAGGCGCTCAACTCGAGGCGGAAATTGGCTAGGATCTGCCTGCTGAGCTTGGTTCACTATTTCCAAAAGTTCGTCACCATGGATCCGCACTTCATGATGGCCCATGCCTTGAATATTCGATAAGGCTTGCTTAGTTTGTGGTTGCAGCTTGGCAATGTTCCACAAATTTTGCTCCTTCACAACAAAGTTTAGCGCCATGTCTTTAGCCCGGGCACGGTTAAGTCGCCATTTAGCCAACATTTGTAACAGATACAAAGACCGACCACTGAGCTTCCAATTATTTTTAAACCCTAAATAAGCATATTCAGGCAAAGCGGCTGTGCATTTTTTCGTTGCCAAAAGTGCCATTTCAGAATACACCCAGTCCAACTTATTTTGTGCATTAACCTGCCCTAAAAGCGTCGGGTAAAGGTCAAACAAAAACCACACATCGTTTGCCGCATACTCTAGCTGCTGACTACTCAATGGCCTTGCCAACCAATCAGTACGAGACTCGCCTTTATCGAGCACTTCGCCAAGCATAGTTTCGACTAACTTTGCATAGCCTAGAGATGTCCCCATACCCACTAAACTCGCAGCAAACTGAGTATCAAATACGGGGCTAGGTACCAAACCATATGCATGCCAAAATGTCTCCAAATCTTCAGAGCAAGAATGAAGTACTTTTACGACCTTTTGATTCGTGAGTAAGGCTTTTAGGCTTGAGCAATCATCAATAGCGAGAGGATCAACCAACACTAGGCTTCTACCATCGTAAATTTGAATTAGCCCTAGTTTGGGATAAAGGGTACGTGTTCTGACAAATTCAGTATCTACTGCGATGGCTGGTGCACTCGACGCTTGATGGCAAAATTCGTCTAGTGCTTGTTGGTTGTTTACGTAGGTATATTGCATGTCTTTCCTGTGCAATAAAAAACCGGCGAGGCCGGCTTTTCAATCAATTACAAACACAAACCACCAATTGCTGCGCGTTTAGTGTTCTCTAAGCTCTCTTCTGAGTATTTTACCAACATTACTTTTAGGAAGCTCGTCTCTAAACTCAATTTTTTTAGGTATCTTATATCCAGTTAGGTGTTTGCGACAATGTTCAATAAGGTCTTGTTCGGTTAAACCTTGAGATTTTTTCACAACAAAAACTTTAACTAATTCTCCACTTGCCTCGTGAGGCACACCTATGGCTGCCGCTTCGAGTACGTCTGGATGCAAAGCCACTACTTCTTCAATCTCATTAGGAAACACATTAAAACCTGATACTAAAATAACATCTTTCTTTCTATCAACAATGTAAAAGCGTCCGAGCTCGTCGCACTTGGCAATATCGCCAGTAGCTAACCACCCATCTTTAATCACCTCAGCCGTGGCGTCGGGTCGATTAAAGTAACCTTGCATGACGTTTGGCCCTTTAACTAACATTTCACCTGGCTGACCGGCAGCGACTTCGGCCCCCTGTTCATCAACTAACTTAATATCTACCGAAGGAACAGGAAACCCAATAGAGCCGTTATACTCCACAGTATTGACTGGGTTAACTGTGACCACAGGAGCACATTCAGTCAATCCATAGCCCTCAAGCAAAACATGACCCGTTACCGCTTTCCATCTTTCGGCTACCCCTCTTTGTACCGCCGCGCCGCCGCCTAACGTGAATTTCATATCCTTAAAATTTAGCTTTTCGAACCCTGGCGTATTCAATAAACCATTGAATAAGGTATTAACCCCAATCAACACATTGAACGGGTATTTGGCAATTTCAGACACAAACCCAGGTAAATCTCGGGGATTAGTGATCAACAAGTTTTGGCAGCCTAATTTTAGAAAGGTCAGGCAATTAACCGTTAGCGCGAAAATGTGGTAAAGCGGCAATGCTGTGATCACAAAGTCTTTACCGTCATCAATAATTGGCCTCAGACATTCAGAACACTGCTCCAAATTAGCTAGCATGTTTCTGTGGGTAAGCACTGCCCCTTTTGAAACACCTGTAGTGCCACCTGTGTATTGCAAAAAGGCTACTTGGTTATTATCGAGCTCGGGTCTGACATATTGCCCAGACGCACCTAATTTCAAGGCATCGCTAAAACGCACCGCTTGCGGTAAATGATATGTGGGAACCATTTTTTTTACATATTTAACTACCGCATTCGTCAATATTCGTTTAACTGGGTTAAGCATATCCCCCAAAGATGTAGTGATCACATGCTTAACCTGAGTTTTGTCAATTACCTCTGACAATACATGGGCAAAGTTGTCTACAATAACAATCCCTTTGGCTTGAGAATCAATCAGTTGGTGGGCGAGTTCTCTTGGGGTGTATAAAGGATTGACGTTAACTACCACTAAGCCTGCTCGCAAAATTCCAAATAACGCAATAGGGTATTGAAGCAGGTTAGGCATCATGACTGCGACTGCATCTCCGGCAACCAATCCACGTGACTGTAAATAGCTAGCAAATTGTAGGCTTAGTTGGTCAAGCTCAGAAAACGAAATTGATTTTCCCATATTGATGTAACAAGTTTGGTCGGCAAACCGACTAACCGATTGTTCAAATACATCAACTAACGAACTGTAGCTATCAGGATCAATCTCTGTTGCAACTTTCGGCGGGTAGTGCTCCAACCATATTTTTTCCATGCTTACTCCAAACCAAGTTTACCAATTCACATCAAACACTTTGTTCACTATAGACAAGTATAGACACAAAAAAGCGGCAATAATCTGCCGCCTTAATAACCAAAGCTTGTCATTACTGCAGCATATTGCCGCTAACGTTCTTTAAAAGCTATATCAACCGCAACTATTTTACGTCTCGAACGGTTTGAACCTTTTTTTGCATATTATTTGCTCTGTTCTGTGTGCGGTTACCGTGAGCACTATGTACAGAGTGGTTAGAGCGAATAATTAGCCGTCTATGATACGGGAAAGGATAACGGTTAAACCAGTAATCGTGGGGCCAAACGTGAACTGAACTCACATTCACTCTATCTAGTTTTTTCCATAAATAATGGTTAGTTACCGCAACACTTGGAAAAACATATTCATGTTCACCCACCAAACCTTTTTCTAATGCTTGTAGGTTACCTGTCACGGTAACTAAACGACCCTGTTGATAGACCATAGGATCTAAGAAGCCTTTTACGTATAAACGAAAACGCCCCATACTTTCATCAGACACTTGAGGGCGCCCGTAATTCGCCAGAGGGTAATGCACCATCTCCAGCAGCGTCCCATCTTTTTTGTTTTCTATTTTGGCGATTGCACCACCCCAACGAACTTGTTTGCCCTGCACAGCATCTGCTTTAGATGCCGCATCTTGGTAGCTGACCAAAGCATCTGGCTCTGCTACTTTTAAAGGATCAGGGAAACTTGCACAACCCACCAGAAAAAGCACACTTACAATTAAACTCGAACGTAAAAACATAATTCACCTCAACGCTTAGATATACGACCATACTAACCGAACAAAATAGAGATTGCGCTAATCCGTCTACCTTTAGGCAAAAGTATCAACACCCAGAAGTAGCTGGATATTTTGCCTCTGTTGGTCTTTTTCGACACTTTCATAAGTGGCGATGGCCTGAAGCTCATGCAGACTACTTGTATTAGTAGACTGGGCTTTTCGGCTAAAAGTTTCAGCTTTTTTTAGAGATTCTTCTGTACCTGCGCGAACCACGGATACCGCAGAGGAAGGAGACCGCGTTTGTGGATCAAGGTTAACAACTGCCCGACTAGGCTTGTCACCAGATGTTTGATTAACATCAAGTGTTCTTAAGCGTGTTGAAGAGAGGGCATCGAACGACAAATTAAACAATCCTTACATGTGAATGGGGCCACACTAACTTGTCAGCCATAGTTAGCCATTCCCACATTTAATACCAGAACCAATTAATACAAAAAGTAGTTCATACAAGAATTATTCCACTTATTTTTAACGCACTCTTGAGGGCTATCAGTCCTTACTCTTCAAAGCTTGCTATTCACGGCCGGGAAGCTTCTTCCATGTAACCTTATCTCGCAAATAGACAGGTTCAATTTCGTCAACACACGTAGCCATATTGTGGCTGATCGCGAGCTTAGCTAAGGGCAACATGAATTTGGCGTCTGGATAACGTATCTCGCTGGATAAGCCTGTTCCTTGAACTTTGGCCATTTGTGGGTAAGCTTCCCAACCTGTACCTGCTGTGCAAAATTCAGTGGTTTTAGGCAACAACTGAGAGGCATCTTCTGGTGGTAATACCTGCTCTTCACCTAATAAAACCGCCACGCCATCCTCTAAAGCATACTGTCCAAAATAAACTTCAGCCATACGTGCATCAATAGCAACAGCAGCAGAGGTAAGTGCTACGTACTGAGGTTGAGTTAATACCTGCTGAGCCATGGCTGCTAGGGTCGATACCCCAACTACTTTTAAGTCAGTGCCTAAACCTAACCCTTGAATAATGCCGGTAGCTATTCGAACTCCGGTAAAGCTGCCCGGCCCGCGGCCAAATCCGAGGTAGTCCAAGTCTGAGAGTTGGATCCCCGATTGACCAAGGACTTGGTCAATCATAGGCAGTATGCGTTGACTATGTTGCTGGGGACATATTTCAAACTGGTTATAGATCTGTCCGTTAACCTCAAGTGCAACAGAGCATGCTTCAGTTGCGGTATCAATTACTAATAAATTCATGATTCGGTAGCCTTAGCGTGAATTTGCTCCAAAAAGTCCGTTACTTTTTGTAAGCTTCGTGTTCTGTGCATATTGGGTAAACTCCCCATAAATATTTTTCCGTAGTCTTTCGTCACTAAACGATTATCGCAAATGACTAACACCCCTTTGTCTTGCTCATCTCGAATTAACCGCCCTGCTCCTTGCTTTAACGCAATAGCAGCTTGCGGGATTTGTAACTGAGCAAAAGGATTGCCCCCGTGTTTGCGACAATCTTCAATACGAGCTTGCAATAAAGGGTCATCAGGAGAGGCAAAAGGTAATTTGTCGATAAGCACACAGGTCAAATCTTCCCCTCTTACATCTACCCCTTCCCAAAATGCGCCCGTTCCAAGCAATACTGCGTCTTTTTCATTCAAATAGCGTTCAAGTAAGGCTCGCTTGGTAGTGGTGCCTTGAACGAGTATTGGATTATCTACCTTGTCTTCCAGCTTGGCCGCAATTGCCCGTAAAGTTGCATGGCTGGTAAATAATAAGAAACATCGTCCTTTACTCGCTTTGACTAACTTGATCGAGATATCCAATAAAGTATCACGCATGTTCCGTGCGTTAGGCTCAGGTAAAAAACGAGGTACGCACAAAATCGCCTGGTTGGGGTAGTCGAAAGGGCTGTCTAAATGCAAGGTTTTTGCATCATTTAAGCCCATTTGCCGCTGAAAATGGGTAAAACCGTGGTCAACCATCAAGGTTGCAGAAGTAAATACCCAAGCCCGTTTAGGCTCAGACACAAAACGCTCAAACTTTTTTGCGATACTCAAAGGGGTAAGATGAAGCACAATATGGCGCTGGGTAGTTTCGTACCATAAGCTTACACCTTTGAGTTCGGTGTCGGTTAAACGGCTTAATTTAGTTTTAGCCTCACATACCCGCTCAAAAATGTTGTCTAAGTCCTTATCGCGGCCAACGTGTAATTTAATGACTTCGTATAGAACAGATAAAGCGTCCGTTAATTTTGCGATTTCACTCTGAACCTCTTCTCTGTGTAACTTTTCACGCCAGTTTCCTTTTTCTACCTGCTCGGGAAACAGCATACGTAAATCAGCAGAGATCAACTTGCACTTTTCAGCCACACTATGCAGCTGTTTAGCATCTTTAAGCGATGTACGGTACACCACTTCAATGTCCCGACTTAAATCATGAATTTGTCGACTCGAGAGACTTTCACCAAAATATTCACTGGCGATCTCTGGTATTTGATGAGCCTCATCGAACACCACTAGGTCCGCTTCGGGGATCAGTTCGCCAAAGCCTGTATCTTTAAGGGCCATGTCGGCAAAGAATAAATGATGATTTACTACAACTATATCGGCGTCGAGGGCTTTACGTCTGGCTTTCACCATGTAGCAGTCTTCGTAATCGGGGCAATCTTTACCTAAACAGCTATCAGCCGTAGACGTGACAAAAGGCAAAACTTTGGCATTTTCCGCCAAACTTTTCATATCACCCATATCACCAGATTTGGTCGTCGAAGCCCATTCTCTAACCGAAGTAAATTCAGACAAGGTGCTTCTATCAAGTAGGGTATTATTACCGCCATGCTGCCTGAGCCTATGTAAGCATAAATAGTTAGCTCGGCCTTTTAGCAATGCCGTCTTTCGATTTGAACCCAAGGCACGCTTAACTACAGGTAAATCTCGATGAAATAATTGCTCTTGTAGATTTTTGGTGCCTGTAGAGACAATTGTTTTTTTGTCTGATTGCATAGCTGGCACCAAATAGGCAAAGGTTTTACCTGTGCCTGTACCAGCCTCAACAATCAGCGGATGTTTTTTATCAATGGCTTGCTCTACCGCAATCGCCATATCTGTTTGCGCCTGACGGGGTCGAAAGCCCTCAATGGCTTGAGACAACTTTCCACTGTTTGAAAACAAGACTGCACTTTTTGACATATTTCGCCAGCATCACACGCAACTAAAATCAGCTGCGGATTATGCCAAAATTTACTAAAAGGAACGAGGGCAAACTGCGTAATCCAGCGAAATAACCTCCTGTAAAGGTCAAAGATATACGTCAATTCTTGCCTATTTTGTATTGCATGGTATTTTCGTCGACAAATAATTACCGGAGGCCCTGATGCCAAAAGCAAGTGAGATAAAAAAGAATGCCGCTGTAGAGCACAATGGCAAAGTATATCTTGTAAAAGATATCAATAAATTAACCCCAAGTGGCCGAGCCGGAGCCAGCTTATATCGTATGCGACTTTACGAAGTAGGCACGGGTGCGAAAGCCGACGAGAGCTTCAAAGCCGACGAAATACTCAATACGGTCGAATTTACTCGCAATAAAGTGACATATTCATATCTAGATGGCGACGAGCATGTTTTTATGGATAGCGAAGATTACTCTTCGTACTTTTTACACAAAGACACCATAAGTGAAGAACTGATGTTTATCGCGGAAGATACCAAAGGCCTGCAAGCCTTATTGGTTGAAGGTGAGCCAGTAGGTATTGAACTACCCGCTGCGGTTGAGTTAGAAATTACGGAAACCGACCCATCAATAAAGGGCGCTTCGGCGAGCGCAAGAACCAAGCCCGCAACTCTAAGCACAGGCTTAGTAGTACAAGTGCCAGAGTACATAGCCAGCGGTGAAAGAATTAAAGTAAATACGGCAGAAAGCAAATTTATCAGTCGTGCCGACTGATAAATGACTTACTATTTAACCTGAATTCTAGGCAGCTAGCGTTCAGGTTAAACAGGCAAAGCCGTAATCCCGAGTACTAATACCCAAGCAGCAAAGAACAATTTGAGCTTTTTAACAGAAAAGTGTAGCACCAAGCGTCTTGCTAAAATTCCGCCTAATACGGCTCCTAATCCGGCAAATATCACCACAGGCCAATAAACAGCTTGAGTCACAACCAGATGAAATATTACGCCGCCCCACACAGTAAAGGCACTAACAATTACAGCTACGGCGATAGAAAAAGTAACATTAAACCCACGAACAATAAGATACACGGCTAACAACTCACCTACACCAATAGATAACCAAGCTGTGATGCCGCCCCCACAATACCCAATACAGCCAATGGCAATCATATCTGCAACTGTTAGCTGTGAACGTATTGGCTTAACCTTGTTAAACAAAACCGTCGCAAAGATAGCTAAGGCCAGAAAAATCGAAAACACACCAAAGCCAGTGTGTAAGCTATTAGGGTCGCTAATGTGGGCAAAAACTTGGGGAGCAAACTGCACCGACCACACACCAAGCAGAGAAAAGGGGGCAGTGATAGCCACTACCTTAAGTAATGATTGCCAATACCCTGCGCCTGGCACTTTCCCTAAATTAGAAGTATCACTCTGCAACTGTCTGTAGTGGCTAAACCACGTTATCGCACCTGCTGTCATGCCACAGCACTGAATAGCAAAACTGGTGGCTACTGAGGTTGTAACCGAAAAATCCAATTGATTAAAAAAGGGCATAAACACTACACCGCCGCCCGCTCCAGTAGCATTAGCAAAAATAGCCCCCACTACACCCAAAAAGGTAAACGCAAAGTAATCTTGAATCAAAGTCAAAGGATCTGGCTGTATCCAAACCACCCCCAGCCACGTAGTCACCACACACAATTTAACAATCAAAGACATACTAAAAACATTACCTATATACTCAACGACTAGGCTTAACACCAAAAACTTACAGTTAGAACTAAAACGTTACTCATACACTGCCTAAACACTCAAGTTGGGTAATGGGTAACGCATATCAATATGCTCAATACCGCAATCATCGTAAGGCTGACCAAACTCTTCAAACCCAAATTTCTGATAAAACCCTGTAGCCAAAGTTTGCGCAGACAACACTGGCTCTGCACTAGGATACAACCTAAGAGCATCTTTCAACACTCTATTGACAAGGACTTTACCTAGCCCCTCATTTCTGACACTGGGATGCAAGACGACACGTTCAATTTTAATCGTATCTTTCGCTTGGACTTTTCGACTTCTGGCATAGCCTAGTAGGCCTAGACTGTCGTTCGGCGTAGACTGATAAACCAGATAGTGTAAAGCCTGTTCATCTAAGTCGTCTATGTCCCCATAAATACTAGCTTGCTCAATAATAAATACGTCTTGACGAAGCTTTAATAAAGAGTACAACTCCTCTTTACTCAGCTGCTCATAGGTTTTACATGAAATCATGCAAGAGTACTCCCGTAAATCATTGACGAATCATTCAAACTTTAACATCACACTTAACATACTAAAATAGTGTAAGCTTTATTCTAAACTATTGTTAATAAATGATTTTGCTCAATATCTATACATACTAATTGATAATACAAATGAGGGAATTAACTCGCCAATTTATTTGCAAGGCATGGATTCTAGGGGTAATGTTAGAACCGATAATTACACGAGGTTAAACGCTAATTTTGAACTTTTACGCAGCCCGGCAACCCATACTAAACACAGACCAATCTTTGTTCGCCTATGAGATGCTTTATCGTGACAGTATTCAAAATATATTTCCCGAAATCAATGACGACCAAGCTACAGCCAAATTAATAGAAGGCTTACAGTTTAATCTTGGCTTAGAAACCCTTGCTAAAGATTCCCTCGCATTTATTAACTTCACCCATCAATCATTATTGTCAGGTTACCCGTATTTACTCCCCAATGATAAAATAGTGGTAGAAATACTCGAGACGGCTACCCCAGGTAAAAGATTGCTCGAAGCCTGCATTGAGTTAAAAAAACGCGGATATATCATTGCCCTAGACGATTATGAACACAGTAAAGTGTGGATGCACTTTTTTCCTCACGTAGACATTATCAAATTAGATTACAGCTTAACGTCCGAAACCCAATTTAAACAGATAGTCGCCGCGACGCGATCTTACCCTCAAATAAAGCTACTTGCAGAAAAAATCGAGACCCATGAGCAGTTTCAGCACGCTAAAAATTTAGGCTGTGTTTATTTTCAAGGCTATTTTTTCAGTCGACCAGAAGTGGTTAAGTCTGTTGCATTCAGCCCGTCTCAGTTGGCAGTCGTCAATTTGATGACCGAAATGTCTCGCCCCGAACCTAACTTAAACCAAGTTGTTACCGCTTTTGAAGGTGATGTGAATTTATCATTTAAATTACTTCGCTACTTACAATCGCCTATTTTTAAGCGCCGCTCTGAAATCGTTACCATTAAACAAGCAGCAGTTGCCTTAGGCCACCAAGAGTTAAAACGCTTCGTTTGTTTGTTATTTACTGCGCAGTTTTCTGAAGAAAAGTGCGAACAACTTTCGATTATGAGCCTAGCTAGAGCGAAGTTTTGTGAACAACTTGTAGAAGAAGGTGTGTTTAGCGGCGAGCATGCATCCGCTTTTTTGGTGGGCTTGCTGTCGTTAATTGATGCCCTAGTCGATGCCGACATTAAAGAGTTAATGGACAAATTGCCCCTTTGCGATGATATAAAACAAGCCATAGTCAACCGTAAAGGTGATGCAGCCAACCTACTAAAACTATGTGAGTTTTATGAGCATGCAGACTGGGACAAGTTAGACCATTTTTGCCAAAAAATTGCGGTAGATCCAGATAAAATCGGCGACATTTACCAGCAATCAATCACCTGGGCAACCGAAAGATATCAAGCGCTTAGTTAAATTTCCTTTTTCCTGCACTTTGGCCTGAGTTTACATAGGCTTTTATTAAAGGTTTTATTTCAAATAGGTATACCCCTCACCTCTGCTTTTTGCTACTGTTCTATCGATAGAATTTTTTAATATAACCTTAACCTTCTCGCGAGAAAGACATGCCTAATTCGATATCAACGGTGACTCATCTAAAACAACTTGAAGCTGAAAGTATTCACATATTTCGTGAAGTAGCAGCAGAATTTGATAACCCAGTTATGCTCTACTCTGTGGGTAAAGATTCATCAGTATTACTGCATTTAGCACGCAAGGCTTTTGCACCCGGAAAAATACCTTTTCCACTATTGCATGTAGACACTACCTGGAAGTTTCGTGAAATGATTGAGTTTCGCGATCAAATGGCGAAGAAGCACGACCTAAACCTACTTGTTCATATTAATGAAGAAGGGGTCAAAATGAACGTGGGTCCTTTCTCTCACGGTAGTGCAAAACACACAGACATAATGAAAACTTCGGCGCTTAAGCAAGCCTTAAATCACTACAAATTTGATGCAGCATTTGGTGGTGCTCGTCGTGATGAAGAAAAATCACGCGCGAAAGAACGTGTTTATTCATTTAGAGACAGCAATCACAGATGGGATCCTAAAAACCAGCGCCCTGAATTGTGGAATATCTACAACTCACAAATTAACAAAGGCGAAAGCATCCGCGTATTCCCAATGTCAAACTGGACAGAGTTAGATATCTGGCAATATATCTACATGGAAAACATTGAAATCCCATCTTTGTATTTAGCCAAACCTCGCCCTGTTGTTGAAAGAGACGGCGTATTAATTATGGTCGATGACGACCGTATGCCGCTTGATGGTGAAACGCCAGAAATGCGCTCAGTACGTTTCCGTACGCTAGGCTGCTACCCGTTAACGGGTGCCGTTGAGTCGACTGCCAGCACCTTACCTGAAGTCATTCAAGAAATGCTATTAACCAAAACCTCTGAACGTCAAGGACGCGTAATAGACCACGACTCTTCTGGCTCTATGGAGAAGAAGAAGATGGAAGGATACTTCTAATGGATGCCAATATCGTTTGGCATAAGCACGAGGTGGATAAATCACGTCGCGCCCAAGCCAAAAGTCAAAAGCCTTGTGTGCTTTGGCTAACAGGTCTGAGTGGCTCAGGTAAATCAACCATTGCCAACTTACTTGAAAAAAAGTTAGCTGAGCATGGCAAGCATACCTATTTGCTCGACGGTGACAATGTTCGCCACGGCCTATGTGGCGATCTAGGGTTTAGTGACAAAGACAGAGTCGAGAATATTCGTCGAATCGCTGAAGTAGCAAAGTTGTTCGTCGACTCAGGTATGATCGCGATCACCGCCTTTATTTCCCCCTTCAAAAGTGAAAGAGATTACTGCCGAAACCTATTAGAGGCTGGCGAATTCATCGAAGTGTTTATAGATACACCGCTGGAAGAGTGTGAAAAGCGCGACCCTAAAGGCTTGTACCAAAAAGCCAGACAAGGTGACATAAAGCACTTTACAGGCATAGACTCGCCATACGAAGCCCCAGAAAATCCCGAAATCACCCTAAGCTTCACAGGGCAAACTGCTGAAGAGTCAGCAGAACAGATTTTCGAACTGCTAAACCAAAAAGGACTATTGGCCTAATGTTAACTGACCAAACCATTGATGGTGTCATCGAGGTATGTCACCAAGCTGGCGCTAAAATAATGGAGATCTATCAAAAAGATTTCGCCATTTACGAGAAGTCTGATGAGAGCCCATTAACAGAAGCCGACTTAGCCGCGCACAAATGTATTGTCGCTGGTTTAGAAGCGGTATCTGATCTGCCAATACTATCTGAAGAGTCAGCCGATATTAGCTGGGAAGAACGCAGTAGTTGGAGTCAGTACTGGCTAGTAGATCCTTTAGATGGCACCAAAGAATTCATCAAGAAAAACGGTGAATTTACTGTCAATATCGCCCTAATCGACCAAGGTAAGCCTGTATTTGGCGTGGTGTACGCACCAGTCCTTGAACAAACCTACGTGGGCGTAGTGGGTAAAGGTGCATATAAAATCACCTCAGGAGAGCAGGTTACCATTCAACCAAAAGCCAACACTGGCGAAACGTGGAAAGTGGTAGGCAGCCGCTCTCATCAAAGCCCAGAGATTCAAGCATTACTTGATTCTTTAGAGGGTGAAACTGAGCTAGTGGCAATGGGCAGCAGTTTAAAACTGTGCTTAGTAGCCGAAGGCGCTGCACACCTATACCCGAGGTTAGGCCCAACATCTGAATGGGACACAGGCGCGGCACAAGCCGTAGTTGAAGCCGCAGGTGGAAAAGTCACTATCATTGATGATAGTAGCAATCCCCTTAAAGCCGATGCCCCTGACTTGAGATACAATCAAAAAGATTCCGTTTTAAACCCCTATTTTCTAGTGAGCTGCTAATTATGAATAGCGAAAACACCTTATTACAGTCCGATATCTTGGGCTACCTAGACCAACACGAAAAGAAAGACCTGCTACGATTTTTAACCTGTGGCAGTGTAGATGATGGAAAAAGCACCTTAATTGGCCGTCTATTACACGATTCAAAGATGATCTTTGAAGATCAACTTGCGGCGATCACCAAAGACAGTAAAAAAATGGGCACCACAGGCGAAAAAGTCGACCTAGCATTACTTGTCGACGGCTTACAGTCTGAACGTGAACAAGGTATTACGATTGATGTGGCCTACCGTTATTTCTCAACGGATAAGCGCAAATTTATTATTGCTGATACCCCTGGACACGAACAATACACCCGTAACATGGTAACAGGCGCATCAACCTGTGATGTAGCCATCATCCTAATTGATGCTAGAGCTGGGGTTAAAACTCAAACCCGCCGTCACTCGTTTTTAGTGTCTTTGTTGGGTATTAAGCACGTTATCGTAGCGGTTAACAAAATGGACTTAAAAGACTACAGCGAAACAGTTTACGAAGATATCAAACGCGATTATCTAGAGTTCTCAAAGCAACTTGATATTCCAGACATTCAGTTCATCCCATTGTCTGCTCTAGAAGGCGACAACGTTGTAAACCTGAGTGAAAATACGCCTTGGTATCAAGGCCAAACCATGATGAAAATGCTAGAAAACATCGAAGTGAATAAAGACTTCAACCTAGATGATTTCAGGTTCCCAGTTCAATATGTGAATCGCCCTCATTTAAATTTCCGTGGTTTTGCAGGCACAGTCGTATCAGGACAAATCAAACCAGGTGATGCCATTACGGCCTTGCCATCGGGCAAAACGTCAAAGGTTAAATCAATCGTTAATTTTGAAGGCGAGCAAGAGATTGCATACGCACCTTTAACGACTACCCTAACGTTAGAAGACGAAATCGATATCTCTCGTGGCGACATGATAGTTAAAAGCGACAATATTCCATTACAGTCCACCACATATAAAACTAATTTAGTATGGATGGACGAAGAGCCACTTATGCCCCATAAGCAATACGGCTTTAAGTTCGCGACTAAATTTGTGCCAGGGAGTGTGACCGACATCGATTACCAGATAGACGTTAACTCGATGGAACACAAAGACGCAGTCAGACTTGCTCTTAATGAAATTGCCGTAGGCAACGTCAAACTAACTCAACCTGTAGCGTGCGACCCTTATACGCAAAACCGCACAACGGGAGCGTTTATCATTATCGACCGTTTAACCAACAGTACAGTGGGTGCTGGCATGGTAATCGGCGCAACCGATGATAAAGGCTCACAAAGTGAGCATTCAGAGTTTGAAATAGAGTTTAATGCACTCGTCAGAAAGCATTTCCCTCATTGGAATGCCCTCGATATCACTAAACTTTAAGGGATAGAATCCACTAATATGGACATTAACCAGTATCTGGTATTAGCCATCTTTGCCAGTACTATTGCGGCGCTTGTTTTTACCGACAAGCGCCCATCATTTATTTTTGCTAGTTCACTGCTCGCCTTACTTGCCAGTCAGCAACTAGTAATAAGTGATATTATCCGTAATTTCACCAACCAAGGATTAATCACCTTGATTTTGTTGCTGCTTGTTAGCTCGGCAGTAGACAAAACCTCATTAATTAAACGATTAGGCCGCACCTTAGTCACAGCCAATTTCAAAACCAGTTTTTGGCGACTATTTAGCATTACCTTTGCGTCCTCTGCATTACTCAATAACACAGCCATTGTTGCCAGTTTAATTGGGCCAGTGAAACAAAATCAGTATCACCATGCATCTAGACTACTGATCCCCTTATCTTATGCGGCAATTTTGGGCGGGACAGTTACCCTCATTGGTACATCTACCAATCTAATTGTAGACAGTTTCTTAATCGAACATGGTCACCCTGGGTTTAACTTTTGGGACTTTACCCTATACGGGTTAGTTGCAGGCCTAAGCTGTGGTCTATTAATGTTTTTAATGACACCATTTTTACCTCTAATTGAAAATAAAAATAATCAATATAACAGCTACTTTCTCGAAGCCGATGTGGCCCCTAACTCAGAGTTGGTGGGGAAAACTGTTGAGCAAAATCATCTACGTAATTTACCTGAGCTATTTTTAATAGAAGTCTCTAGAGATGGCAAACTTATTAGCCCTGTCAATCCTGATTTTGTGATCCGCGGCGGTGACAAGCTAATCTTCACAGGCAATGTACAAAATGTTGATAACCTAAGCCATATCAAAGGATTAGATTTGTTCGCCGAATCAGATGGCTTATTTCGTGAAAACTTAACCGAAGTGATTATTTCGAATCGAGCCCCTATTATTGGCCAAACTCTCAAAGCCCTAGGGTTTCGTGCCTTATTCGATGCCGCTGTGGTGGCTATTCGCCGAGACGGCGAATCTTTATCGGGCAAGCTCGGAGAAATAAAACTGCAAGCAGGCGATTTCTTATTGCTTGCCACCGGACCTGACTTTACCCAACGCCACAACTTGACAAAAAACTTCTTTATTTTGTCTGAGAAAAAAATGGCCACTAAGTTAACTAAGCGTCAAGAATGGATAACCTTTGGTGGGTTTTTACTAACGGTCGCTCTGGCGGCCACAGAAGTCCTGAACTTAGCAACTGGCTTGCTATTCTTTATGGCAGTATTGGTGATGAATGGCGTCACCTCTAACAACGAAATTAAGCGCAATATTCCCCTTAACTTAATCATAGTGATAGTGGGTGCGCTTAGCTTAGCGACTGCCCTCGAAAAATCAGGGCTAATTCGGGAGATCATGAACGCCTTGTATCCTTGGGCGTCTACTGTGAGCCCATTTTGGGCATTAGTCGCGGTATATCTATTAACCCTGATACTCACTGAGCTGGTCACCAACAATGCAGCAGCAGCTCTGATGTTTCCCTTTGCCTACGGCATGGTTGAGGCCTTAGGAGTTCCACTTATGCCCTTTGCGTTAGCCGTTGCCTTTGCTGCGAGCGCGAGTTTTATATCGCCTTATGGCTACCAAACCAACCTTTTGGTGTTCAGTGCCAGTAACTATAAATTCAGCCATTTCATTAAATTTGGCTTACCGATATCCCTTTGCTACTCGAGCATAGTGTTGGCACTGCTTAAATACAGTTACGCTTTGTAATAGTCTACCTAAACCTATATGCCTTAAGGCTTAGAGAACAACCAAGTAACCCCTTCAGCAAAGGCCTTACGTGTAAAATCGATACGAGACAAGCCCGAAGTTTCACGACTTAGGCGGACTCTGGCTGCGGGGTGACCTTGCATGCGCAGTTGCCTATGCATTTTGTCGGTATCCGCTATCATGCCATCGCCATCAATATTACTAAACGCCAAATATACAGGGGTGTTTAATGGCATTTTTTTAAAGCGCGTGTGAGCAAACACATCTTGCGAATACCAATAAGCCGGCGAAATAAGTCCACCTTTACCAAAGACATGAGAAAACTCATGCAATGCATAATGCGAAATTAAGCCTCCCATGTCAGCCCCCATAATAGCCGTCTGCTCTCGTTCTTTTAGAGTACGGTAATTGTTATCAATAAAAGGCTTAACAACCTCAACTAAAAAGCTCATATACTGCCTGCCCTCTGGCTCATCAAACCGCTCGTTTAACCAAGGAGACATTTCAGTAAAACGTGTACTGGGATCACTATCCACAGCCACCACTATAATTTCTAACCCATTGGTGGCTGCTAATTGTTCAAGGGTTTCGTCAACTTGCCACTCCGCTAATTCTGCGGTTTGCTGATCAAACATATTTTGCCCATCATGCAAATAAAGCACAGGGTAACCTTGTTCAGACAAGTAATAAGAGGGAGGTAAATACAGACGTACAGTGCGATTTCGCTCTAACTCTGGAATGACAAATTGATAAGGCAAAATCTCAACGCCCCTAGTCGCGCTAGACACACTATTTGGCTTATCACATCCGCTCGCTATCAAGCATAGTGCCGACAACGTGCTAAGTATCACCAACCATCTTAGCGAGGGCCGTTTAACCGAAAACATACTTCCCATAACTCTACTAATCGCATCAAAAACAGATAAGCAGATCAAATAGTAGTTCTCATTAGGTAGCAAGCAAAATTTCGCCGAACACCAGTTTTATCAAATCTGTCGTCACTAAACTGGTACACTCTAAGGCAAATCAATAAATGAAAACACACAGAAAAATGAAAATTCTTATCAGAAACTTAGACCGAGAAACCACAGAACAAGAACTCCACCAAGCTTTTGCAGCGTTTGGCCAAATTCAGTCTTGCGACATAGTAACAGACAAAAACAGTGGCCTATCCAAAGGCTTTGGCTTTGTTGAAATGCCAAAACCCGGCGATGCCAAAGCCGCTGTTAAAAGCCTGAATGACTCCATGCTAGGTGCCAATAAAATTCGAGTAAAATACGCACAAGATAAGCCCAGCACCTCAGAATAAAGCCAAGAGTTGACTGTTCTAACTAGTTTGGTACACCAAATGTGCGTGTATCAATACTCTGCAATAAATCGTCTGCACCTAGCCTGAAATTAACTGGTGGATACATCCAGCCTTATACTGAAATAGCGCCAATGCTGAGTTAACCGATGGATGATGAACCAATAGGCTCTCACGGGATTATGTAAGAAAATCCAGCTCTTGTTGACTCATTATGTATTTCCTATGAGCGGTGACTTAAAGGCTACACGACGGACGAAGTAGACGACTTAGCTCAGAGACTTGGATTGATCTTGAAAAAGCGATCAAAAGTTTGCTAATACCTATTAACCGACCGGAGGCTCATATATGTTGGGTAACGACTTAAGCCTTGCCGCCTCTCAACTTCTTTATTTGGAATAGACTAACAGACACAAAACCAATTCCGATACCTAATAAAAGTAAACTTGGTAACCAAAGTGACATAAATCCACTCACTTTAGGAGCTTTAACATTGTCATCATTATAAAAAACGGTTACCTGCTCTTTTTCTTCATAGCAAGCCGGGCTACAACCATAACTCGATTCAAAAGTATGCGTTTTTCCAGTTTCATCGTTGAAGCTCACTACAGGGTAGAGCGAGTCATCCTTTCGAACTAACTCTATTACAGTGCCCTGTGCTGATAATGCAATGTAACCCTGTTTTCAAGTCCACATATCAACGATTAGTTGAGCAAGGAAAACCTAAAAAAGTGGCTATTATTGCCTGTCTAAGAAGGATGATTGTTATCTTAAATTCGATGCTCAGAGATGGGGTGATGTGGGAAGCGCCAAAGTCGATAAATTAACTATTGACGCCATAGTCTCTTGTTAGCTATCGCCTTTGCAACTAATGCTAATTTGAGTTTCCAAATCACCTTTGACTACCCAAAAATAGACCTTCATGTTGTCTCTTTTTTTCTTGATTAAATATTTTTGGTTCGGCTCAGCTACAAATGACACACAACCATAACTGCTTATATTATGGTGAAAATATGACACCTTTATTTCATTTCTTCCCGGTTTAACGTAAGCAGATTCGGCATGACCGTCTTCCATTAAACGATAAGTGCTTTCACCGTTAATGTTTGTAATATACAAACGTTCATCAAACGCTATAAATATTCCATGGTCTTTTTCTGTATCAGCTTGTACAAATGCAAGCTCATTAACACTCTGCCCTTTTAGTGATTCAGGCGTATATGTTGTTTTACAACCAAATAAAACAGTGGAGATTAATAATAACCCAAAATATTTAAATCTAAATAAAGTCACTTTGTTTCCTTGGATAACTAACGAGGCTATAAAAAAATCGGTTTGGACTCATTTTTTCAGCCACTTTTCAGTTTTTAATATGAATTAACTTTGCCTTGATTAATGACGCTTTGCAAAGTTTTTTCACACATTCATTTGAGTTATATGATTTAGGTTTTCAACTGCTTGGGGATGGCTACTGTGAAGAGTTTTGAGACGCGGATGTTGATTGGAGATTAAGCTGACAACTTTCCAAAGACATAGTATATAGTGACGATAACCAGGTCACCTTTCGTTATAGACAGGGCAAGACACAGCAATGGCAAACCCGCACGTTAACCACACTCACGTTTTTATGGGTGATAATCCAGCATGAGTTACCCAAAGGCTTTCAGCGCACCAGAGAATACGGCTTAATGCATGGCAGTGCTAAACCACTGCGCTAACAGGTGCTGTTATTGTTGATGCGATTAGGCATGAAGGTGTTATACCATTCCATCTTAAGTGTTGCTCACATCCAACCAGTCTCTATTGCACATTTTCGTTACCCGGTTGAGGTCAC
>CANMKA010000037.1 GCA_947498355.1 uncultured Paraglaciecola sp.
TTCGTTTTGTCATTTAACACCTCAATAATTGGATTATATTCCATTATTAAAGTGTCCTGTTTAATTAAAGCAGATCACACCTCCCATTTGGGCAAAGAAGAAATACAAAGCAATTGCAGGAACTGCTCCAACCAATGCAGCAAAAAAAGCTAGTAATGGTTTTTGGTTCTTATTGATTTCGTCTAATGCTTCAAGCATTTCTTCTTGTGAAAATCTCAAATTTAACTCCTTGATTGATATTAATACTAACGCTTGAATTAAGCCGCGCCACGAAGCGGCGTCGGCTTGAATGAATTGTTAAACCTTTTACTTTTGATCCTTGTGGTCTCGACGAAATAGTTCCCACTCTTCAAGTGAGGTCCCGTCAGGGAGGTGACACATGCCGAACTCACCACCGTCTTCATCTTTTTTAATCTCTGTTTTGCCGCCAAGCTTTACACAATATTCTGATGCTGGATTCGCCATGCCTATGGCCACTTCTTCTGCTTCCTTGGGCTGAGTGCATGCGCTAAGCGAGACCGCAGAAATAGAAATTACAGTCGTGATAAGAAATTGTTTCATTGGTAGTTCTTCCAAATTGCGGGATTGATGAGCAAAAGGTCTAACAATTTATTAGACGACATAATATCGTGTTTAAACACGACACTATGTCCAATATTATTCAGACCATTTTATTACTCAGCCTATACATTGTTCTTTTATAAACGTTTTTTCATTATCTGGCAAAGGTTACGTGTGGAAATACCCCAAAATGTCCACGTTCTGCTCTTATTAGACAAATCACAAAACACTGTCCGTAAGAACAGTATGATTTAAATTGGCAGAAAACCACATGAAAAAGTCCCCCTTCCAATAACTGGGGCTTCTTTGTCTCTGCTCTTCTAGCTACTATCCACTGTTAACTGATTTGGGACTTTGGATTCCAGATCAAAAGACTTCTGGAATGACGATGGTGGGGGTTTGCTTGTCCCTGCACTTCTTTGTTTGGCTCTTCCTAGCCTCTATCTACTAGCTACTATCCACTGCTTTGGGACTTTGGATTACAGATCAAAAGACCTCTGGAATGACGAAGGCGGGAGCTTACTTGTCCCTGCTATTCTTAGTTTTGCTCTTCATAGCCCCTATCTACTAGCTACTAGCTACTGTTCTTAACTGCTTTCCCTCAGTGTCCTCTGTGGTTCAACTTCTTGGCTTTTGCCCTTTCTTGCCCCTATTTACTATCCCCTATCCACTGCTTTGAACCTTTGGATTCCAGATCAAAAAACCTCTAGAATGACGAGGTGTGGGCTTTGATGCTTTGTTTGTTATACAAAAATAACCAGTGATTTCACATATAACGCTTGGGCTTACGCCCAGTAGATTTTTATGAATTTCAAGTAAATTCATGTGGCTTAGTTGCTTTTATACACCTGTGACCTATGAGCAACTTTCACTACATTAACGACAAGTACATCATCTTTTATTTCATACACTATTCGGTACAAACCTTGGCGAACTCGATAATTTTCTTGCCCTGAAAGTTTAATACAACCTTCACCTCTAGGGTTTACAGCTAATGTATCTATTTTACTTAGAATCTTTTTTATATCGTTTTTAGGTATAACTCGTAAATCTTTAACCACTGACTTTTTAAACGTTATTCTATATTTTTCCATGCGACTTCAAATCATTTAATAGATCTTCATATGAAATCTCAGGTTCATTGGCTCTTGCTGATACAGCGGCTAAATCCTCTTGATCTTCACGCATTAATAAACGAACAGCTTCATCTACTAACTCAGAAACTGATAAATGAGCTGAAGCTGCGCGCATTTTTAGTGCTTGATGTATATCCGGTTCAAAGTAAACAGTAGAACGTTTTGATAGGTTACTCATGATTATGCCTCCATTATTTCAACAAGAACATCATAGCACTAGAGCGTTATGACGTCATGACATTGCAAGAAGCAATTAACGTTTAAATATATTGGGCGCAGGCACGTATGCCATAATGGCGTGTTTGCGTCCTAGCGAGGGGCAGCGAGTGCCATAATTTGTTTGTTACGTGGCTACCATGAACAGTGAGAAAATACCTCTTTATACGATGCCAAAGCCCTGTAAACCGCGTATTTTATACGTACTTTTTTAATAAAGATCTGATACAGAAAAACAGGTCCTAACCAAAATAGAACTAAAAATACTTGGATGAACAATAGGACGAAAACAAATTCGTTGTACAACCCATCAACAAAGAAAAAAACCAAGACAAAAGTGTTTAAGATGACAAATGCCCAGATAGCCCACTTGGCGTCCTTTACAAGTTGTCTTAAATCCTCTTCAACGTTTACATTTTGCATGAGCTTAAAGTCACTTAACAACTTAGTATTTTAACGTGCGTGATGTTTAATGCGCGTTAAATAGCCTGTTGAACGGACCGCATTCAACGTGATTAATTTGGTATGTCCGATGCTAATGGAATTTGTATTTTTTAGGAAGCGGCAAGGGGTAAATTTAATGTCTTGGCCTCCCTTCCAGTACTTAGGGCTTCCTTGTCCCTGCTCTTCTTTGTTTGGCTCTTTCTAGCCCCTATCTACTGTTCTTGACTGCATTCCCTCTGTGAACTCGGTGTTCTCTGTGGTTCAATGTCTTTCGCTTTTGCTCTTTCTAGCCTCTATTTCCTAGCTACTATTTACTGCTAATTACAGCTAAAAACCTACAGGCATAAAAAAGGCTCTTGCGAGCCTTTTTTGTGTTTGGTCTATTAAAGCCCAGAGCGGTTTACTTTATTCAGATGCTGCTTTTTTATCTACGTTGTTCTCGTAGATTAAAATAGGGTCAGACTCACCTTTAATTACCGTCTCGTCGATAACGACTTTGCTTACGTCTTTCATAGACGGCAAGTCGTACATGGTATCGAGTAACACAGCTTCTACAATTGAACGTAAACCACGAGCACCGGTTTTGCGTTCCATAGCTTTTTTGGCAATGGCTTGTAGGGCGTCATCTCTAAATTCTAAACCCGTTTCTTCCATTTCAAACAAAGCAGCATATTGTTTAGTAATGGCATTTTTTGGCTCTTTAAGAATTTGAATTAAGGCGTCTTCGCTCAGCTCTTCTAAGCTAGTCAATACTGGTAAGCGCCCAATAAACTCTGGGATTAAGCCGTATTTTACTAAGTCTTCAGGTTCAACTTTTTTGAACAGTTCACCTTCGTTAGCTTTAGCGTTGTTGTTTTTTATTTGGGTGCCGAAACCAATACCTGTACCCGTATTTGCGCGTTGCTCAATCACTTTATCTAAGCCAGCAAAAGCGCCACCACAGATGAACAGGATTTTCGAGGTATCGACTTGTAAAAATTCTTGCTGAGGGTGCTTACGACCACCTTGAGGGGGGACTGACGCTACCGTTCCTTCAATCAATTTAAGTAGGGCTTGTTGCACCCCTTCGCCGGATACGTCTCGGGTAATAGAAGGGTTGTCAGACTTACGAGAAATTTTGTCGATTTCGTCTATGTACACAATTCCGCGCTGCGCTTTTTCTACATCGTAATCACACTTTTGCAGTAGCTTTTGAATGATGTTTTCAACATCTTCGCCCACGTAACCTGCTTCGGTTAACGTGGTGGCATCAGCCATAGTAAAAGGCACATCAAGTAGTCTTGCTAGGGTCTCTGCAAGTAGCGTTTTGCCGCTACCTGTTGGGCCAATCAATAAAATATTACTTTTACCCAACTCAACGCCGTCATGCACATCACCTTTGCGCAAGCGTTTGTAATGATTGTAAACCGCAACTGCTAGGACTTTTTTGGCATGATCTTGACCGATAACATAATCATCAAGATGCTCATGTATTTCCTTGGGGGTCGGCAAAGCATCTTGCTTCTTTTGTGGCGAGATTTCTTTAATCTCTTCACGGATAATGTCATTACATAAATCAACGCACTCGTCGCAGATAAAGACTGACGGTCCGGCAATTAGCTTTCTGACTTCATGTTGGCTTTTGCCACAAAAAGAGCAGTACAACAGCTTATTGTCGCCATCATTTTTTTTATCATCACTCATTTACAATCATTTCCTATCTATTGACTGTCCGCTAATACAAGATCAAGCTAGTTATTAGCGGATCGCTTTCAATCACTTATCGCTTTTTGCATCTGGTCTTTGGGTTAACACTTGGTCAACCAAACCATAGTCTAAGGCTTCATCGGCGCTCAAGAAGTTATCTCTGTCGGTATCGTGAGCTAGGGTTTCGTAATCTTTACCCGTATGCTTAGCCATTAATCGGTTAAGTTTCTCTTTGATAGACAGGATTTCTTTGGCATGTATTTCAAAATCTGATGCTTGGCCTTGAAACCCGCCTAGCGGCTGATGGATCATCACCCGAGAGTTAGGTAGGCAATAACGCTTACCTTCAGCTCCTGCCGACAATAAAAACGCACCCATGCTGGCTGCTTGGCCAATACACACTGTGCTTACGTCTGGCTTAATGAAGTTCATCGTATCATAAATCGCCATCCCTGCTGTAACCGAGCCGCCAGGAGAATTGATATACAAGTAAATATCTTTCTCTGGGTTTTCAGCTTCTAAAAATAGCATTTGTGCAACGATTAGATTAGCCATGTGATCTTCTACTTGGCCAACCAAAAAAATGACATTTTCTTTTAATAAACGAGAGTAAATATCATACGAACGTTCACCCTTAGCAGTTTGTTCAACCACCATAGGCACAAGGGCGTTAGTTGGATCAAAAGGTGTATTCATCATAAATTTTAATTCTTCACAAATAAAAATGCTCGGTATATACCGAGCATTTAAGCAGTTGCTGACTGGTTAAGTCAATTAACAAAAGGCAAATTACGCCTGTTTGTTCATGATATCGTCAAATTTCTTTTTGACGTCTTTAACTTTAGCTTGCTCTAGCAGTACTTCAACCGCTTGCTCTTCTAAAGCAACATTGTTCATTTGTTGCGTTAGTTCGTCGTTTGATTTGTAGTAATCAATCACTTCTTGCGGATCTTCGTACGCAGAAGCAGCAGATTCGATCAGTGCGTCGACTTTAGCTGTGTCTACTTTCAATTCGTTAGTCTTGATAACTTCAGCTAGTAACAATCCTATGCTAACGCGCTTGCGAGCGTTTTCTTCAAACAAATCTGCTGGAAGCTCAGGCATGTTATCAACTTGGCCACCTTGTTGTTGAGCGAAACGCTGCTTAGCTTGCTCACGTAAAGCATTAACTTCTTGCTCAACTAAGGCTTTAGGCAATTCAATTTGATTCTTTTCAAGTAAACCGTCGATTACTTGCTGCTTAACAGATGCTTTCAATGTTTGATCAAGTTCGCGCTGCATATTCTTACGTACTTCAGCGTTTAATGCTTCGATGTCGCCGTCTTCAATGCCAAATTTCTTAGCAAATTCTTCGTCAACTTTAGGCAAGTCTAACTGTTCAGTTTTCTTAACAGTAATTGTAAACTGCGCAGCTTTACCTTTTAACGCTTCAGCGTGGTAATCTTCAGGGAAAGTTACATCAGCAACAAACTCTTCGCCAGTTTTGTGACCTACAATAGGTGCCTCGAAACCAGGGATCATACGGTTTTGGCCCATTTCTAATACGAAATCTTCAGCTTTTCCGCCTTCAAATTCTTCGCCGTCTATGGTGCCAACAAAGTCTAGTGTGACCTTATCGTCTTTCTTGATCTTCCGCTTAACTTCTTTGTAGTCAGCATGTTGCTTGCGCAACGTGTCGATCATGTTGCTTAAGTCTTTGTCGCTGATTTCAACAACTGGCTTTTCAACTTTGATTTGATCTACGTCTTTTACTTCTACTTCTGGATAAACTTCAAACGCAGCAACAAACTCTAGGTCTTTGCCATCTTCGTCGGTTTTCATTTCGAATGAAGGCATGCCAGCTGGCGTGATTTTTTCTTGAGTAATGGCTTGATAGAAGTTTTGCTGCATGACTTCGCCAGCAATTTCTTGACGTACTGCTTGGCCGTAACGCTTTTTAATTACGTTAACTGGCACTTTACCGGGACGGAAACCATTAATTCTTTGAGTTTTAGCCAATTGCTGTAAACGAGACTTAACAGCGGTATCTACCGATGTCGCAGGAACAGTAATAGTAAGACGGCGCTCTAAACCTGTAGACGTCTCAACGGAAACTTGCATTCTTCTACCTCAACTATGCGCGATCTTGCGCTTATTTTGTTATGACTGATTAGGCGTAACGGGAACAGCACAACATTTAAAACGCCAGTGTTCCTACATACATTTACTGTGCACTACATATCAAAAGTGGATAAACAGTAAACTAAGCCTGATAAAAAAGACGCGATAGTATAGCGATAGCCCTAAAACAAGTCGAGGGAAACCCAGCAAATATTTTGATATAGAGGTAAAACAATTAACATAACTAAGCTGCCCACGGATGAACTTAATTAATTGAATGATTAAGAGGATATTTTAATAAGATATTGCGACATCGCAATGGTGCGGAAGGAGAGACTCGAACTCTCACGCCGTGAAGCACTGGAACCTAAATCCAGCGTGTCTACCAATTCCACCACTCCCGCGAGTGGGGTGAACGATGGGGCTCGAACCCACGACAACCGGAATCACAATCCGGGGCTCTACCAACTGAGCTACGCTCACCACAGAAGTACTGCAGCGACTAATTTGAAACATCTCCGTTTTCATCCTCTCGGAATCGCGTGGCGCGCCCGACAGGATTCGAACCTGTGACCCACGGCTTAGAAGGCCGTTGCTCTATCCAGCTGAGCTACGGGCGCTCGACGAATCAAACTATCATAAGAAAGTGGTCGGTGAGACAGGATTCGAACCTGCGACCCCTTGGACCCAAACCAAGTGCGCTACCAAGCTGCGCTACTCACCGCTTTCATCTTTCTTTCCGTTCCGAGAAAGTCATCTCGTTACGGGAGGCGCATGTTACAGACGCCCCCCCTACTCGTCAAACCTTTTTTTAAAAAAAATATTCGTTTGCTTAAATTCACACCAAACTGACGAAATTACCATCGTAACGTACAGTTTTAATACAGATTTATCATTTCTCAAGCTAATGTGGCACTCACTATTATGTAGGCTTTATTGCTACTCATTTACAAAAAAACATGAATTAACTTGAGCTCTGCATACTAAGTTAGCCAATACACACTCTCCGTGGGTACTTTTTTAAATGAATTTTAATCAGTTTTTCTTGATGTAAGGCAAACGCCTTTAAATACTTAACAAAACAACTCGCTATATGAATCTAAGTTGTTGAACTGATTTCAGCGCATACTATTCTAAAATCGAGAGCTAACGCTCTCCTACATATTACCCAATAAATAGTCATTTAGTTTTGCATACACTTTTTTGCCCGATCTGAATTGCGAAATTGGTATCGCTTGTGGGACAATTCGCCCATCTTAATTTACTAGTTGTTATATATATGCCTGCACAAATCATTGATGGTGTTCACGTAGCTAAACAAATACGCGAAACTGTTAGCGAAAAAGTTACTTCGATCGTTGCATCTGGCAAACGTGCGCCCGGATTGGCTGTTGTATTAGTAGGAAGCGATGCTGCTTCTAAGGTATACGTGAACAAAAAGCGCAAAGCTTGTGAAGAAGTAGGCTTTGTGTCTAAGTCTTTCGATCTACCTGCAGATACCCAACAGGCTGAGCTACTGCAAATCATTGATGATTTAAATAACGATAACGAGATAGACGGAATATTGGTGCAATTACCTCTTCCTGAAGGTCTTGATAGTGAAGCAATTCTTGAACGTATTTCGCCCACTAAAGATGTTGATGGTTTTCACCCATATAACATAGGTCGCTTGGCCCAGAGAATTCCTGCCCTGCGTCCTTGTACGCCCAAAGGGATCATGACCCTAATAAATTCTAGCGGTCAAAATATTAAGGGTATGGACGCAGTAGTAGTAGGCGCTTCGAACATAGTCGGTCGCCCTATGCTGCTAGAATTATTGCTAGCAGGATGCACAGTAACTAGCTGTCATAAGTTTACTAAAGACTTAAGATCTCATGTTGAGCGGGCAGACTTAGTGGTCGTAGCTGTGGGTAAAGCCAGTTTTATTCCGGGCGATTGGATCAAACAAGGCGCCATTGTCATTGATGTGGGCATCAATCGTAATGAAGATGGTACATTGAGCGGTGATCTTGATTACCAAAGCGCGGTACAGCGCGCAGGCTGGATAACCCCAGTACCAGGCGGTGTTGGCCCTATGACGGTCGCGAGTTTAATTGAGAACACTCTAGAAGCCTATGTAAACTTTCATAGCGAGTAACGACAAAACTCTGCGACTAAACAGCCATATCAAATGAATCCATCTCACAAGTCCAGTGACGTTATTCAATCAACCAAGTTGTGGCTACGAGATATAATCGTAGCCCTCAATTTTTGTCCTTTTGCAAAAAAAGAACTTGAACGTCAGACCATTCACTATTGCGTGACCCAACATTCAAGCCTAGCTGATAGCCTAGAATTGCTTCTTGACCAGTTCCAATATTTAGACCAACACACTGATGTTGAAACCACGCTCATAATATTTGCTCAAAGCTTTAATGATTTTGACGATTATTTAGAGCTAGTCGAATATGCCAATGGTATGTTGGAGCAAGGTGGCTATAACGGCATCTATCAATTAGCGACGTTTCACCCAGACTACTGCTTTGCAGGAGAGCCCACCAGCGACCCAGCCAACTACACTAACCGTTCGCCTTATCCAATTATCCACATATTACGCGAGCAAAGCTTGAGCCGAGTATTAAAGCAATACCCCAACCCCGAGAGTATTCCAGATAATAATATTGCTAAAGCCAGAGAATTAGGGGCTCAAGATTTGGCTAATCGCCTTGAATTAACCCGTTTGGGATAAGCCAACCGTAATCATCCGTAATTTATGGAATTATTGAGGTGATTGGCCTTCGTCGATACTCCTGTTATCAGGCCCCTTATCATCAAGGCTATGCTCATCAAGATCATTCTGCCCAGCATTAAATTCACTCAGCCCTGCTGTCGAGTCACTTGATGAATCATTGACCCTAGTAAAGTCACCAATCGATTTATCTAATTGGCCAGCATGAAAACTCGAGATTTGATAACGCCATTGGGTCCAGTAGCCTTGACTGAAGGCTGACTCAAAAGTGACGAAATATTCATCTTGTTGCTCCGCCAAAGACACAGTAATGGTCTGTTCAGAGCGTGTTTTTAAGGTAAATACCACCTTATTTTTACTACCTAGGTTATTGCTGCCCGGGTTGTTAGTACCTGACGCATTACTCGCCAAATCACTATCAGCTAGGTTAGCCGCAGGAGTTTGGTCATTCGTATTACTCGGTGATCCAAGGGGTAAATTGCTTTGTAGTTTAGGGGCGAGAGAATCGAAAGGTAAATCTAAGAACGTTTCAACATACCCTTCTAGTATATCAGCATAGGTCAACTCAGTTTGGTTTGGCATTGGACTTAATACAAACTGATTATCAAGCAGTTGTATTTGCCAAGGCTCTTCACCTAACTTGGAGAGCGTTTGCACATCGGCCAACTCAAAAGGCAAAATTGGCTGACGTAACCATGCATATTCATCTAAAGGCAATGACGTTTCCTGCTGGGTAAACCAGACTTGTGCCTGATCTGGACGCCTAACATAACTACCTTGACGTACGCTTGGGGCGTTACCAATTAGTACTTGCCACGTATGCTCAGCACTTTGAATCGTAACTTGTCTAGCCAAACTATCTTCTACGGCTAAATCTTGAATACCCAGTACAGTATATTTAGCTGGGTTTGAGGTTTTCTTTTCATCTAACGTCGCATCAGCCAAGGCATTAAGTAACCCAGCCAAAGGCTGAGAGTCAAGGGGATACGTCCCTTGCGCATCGGGTATACTGGCCTGCCAACCCGAATCTGTACGTGATGCTAACAGCACTTGCCCCTGACTCGAGCGTATAGTCACTTGGTCAATTTGCTCGGCATTGGCTCTTAAATCTGGAAACAATCTATTCTGAGTATCTAGTTCAACGCTATTTTTCGGCTCTTGAAGGGTCCACCAGCCAATACCTAAGGCAATACAAACCAAAGTAACAAGCAGCCAAATTTGCTTAATCATTCGCTTTGTTCTCCTGAATGGTTTGCTGGCCTTGAACTTTAGCTCGGGTTCTAAACAATAAACGCAGTAGCACTAACACAACAACCAAGACCAAAGGGGCAACGACAATATTAGCAACTTTCAGCTGGTTGCCTAAATGCTCTATATCTTTATCTAACTGATGCCTAACTTCTCGTAACGATTTACGAATTTCCAAGCGCTTATCAATAAAGGCATCTATGGCTTGTTGCTGCTCCGGACTTATGATCAAGGATTGACTGTCGCCCTGAAAATCTTGTAACTGAGTCAATTGCTGCTCAGTCTCATCAAGTTGTTGTTGTAAAACCTGTTCTTGCTCTCGAAACCTTTGTTCGGCAATCAGTTTAAGTTCGTCTACTTTATTAAAGGTACGATTAAACGTACCCCGGCTACGAATACTGATAAGCGCCTGACTACCACTTAAATTCTCTATGGCATTGTTGACAAAGTCTCCGTTGTTAGCAAATGGACTCGCGATAACTTGCCCAAAAAAATTCGACTCTTGTATCCAAAATCGATTTACTAACAGATCTACATCGGCTACTAACACTAGGTTTATATTATCGGCAGTCTCTATGTGCGCTTCTTCAATTGGCTCACCATTAGGCGTCAAAGAGGCAGGACGTCCCTCAGAAAATGCACTATTAGCATTGCCCGTGACTCTTGCTGCCAAGGTGACTGCTTGGTTTTTACTCACAAAACCTTTTGATAAGTCATCTGGCTCAATACTTTTGGCGTAGTCACTGACGGCCTTCAAGTCTTGGTTGATAGACGATTGCAGTAACGGCTCCAAAGCAGTGCTGGCAGATTCAGCCTGACTCAATGCACCAAAACTTGCTCCGTTAATTAATTCTAAGTTTGCCGTGAGTACATCTTGTTCGTTTAGCTGATCTTGTGTGATCCCTAAAAAACCAAAATGGCGTGTAATGCGTCCATCTTGTGTTCGAATATCCAAACCAGACAAAGCATCTAATACGACTTGTTGAGAGTCAAATTCGACCCCCCAACTTTTCAACAAAGGCCCAAGGTCTGACCCATTTATTTGGCCCTGAGCTCCCGCCAACAAGGCCATTTGGTCTGATTCATAATGAGGGTCAATAAAGGCAATTAACTTACCTCCAGCCAATACAAATTGGTCAATTTGATACAACAAGCTGTCGCTCAGTTGCTGAGGATGAATCAATGCCAACACATCAATATCTTTGGGCAAGTACTGAATATCTGTGCCTAAGGTTTCAACAGAATACAGTTGCTGGAGTTGAGTCAAAAATGCCCAAGGTGGACTTGTCTGACCGGTCATCGGATTGGGCCCACCTTGTATGGGTAAGTCGGTTATAATTGCAACCGATACTTCTTCAGGTTCACTTAACTGATAAAGTAACTCGCTGATTTCATATTCTAAAAACCGCTCTTTTTGGGGATCAAAAAAGGCAATAACTTTTTGCTGGTCTAGTGCGTTAGTCGCCACCAGCCCCATGTATATTGCATCGCCATTAGGATTAAAGTTTGCACTTGTTAGGCCATATTCGTTGGCGAGATCTTCGTATTCTGAAAAGGGCTCGGGGTCGAGTACCTGCAGAATAATTTTGCCTTTTGATAAGGTTTGATATTCATTCAGTATACTCTCCACGCGGCTCGCATAATTACGTAACCCAGTCATGTCTTTTGAGGCTTTATCAGAAAAGAAAAACCGCAACGATATGGGCTCATCGATGGCAGCCACAATCTGCTTGGAGCCGTCTGCCAAAGAGTATATTTTGTTTTCGGTTAAATCGATGCGCAGGGGCGACAACATCTGATTATTAACAAAGACGAGGCTCACAAACAACACAGCTAAAAGAAGCAGGCTGATGGTTGATAAGGTTCTATTTTTCATCTTTAGTCAGCCTTCTTCTGTTCAATCACGACTAAGCTGGCAAATAGCCAAGATACGCTAACCAATAAAAAGTACACGACATTGTTAAGCGCAATAACACCTTTAGCCATGGCTTCAAAATGCGTTAAAAAACTAAAAGACGCAACTGTATCTATCACCATAGTCGGTGCCCAAGAGGTAAATGCGTCGAGTACTATATTGCTGCCACTTACCACAAACACAAAACACGCGACTAACGACAAAATAAAGGCCACCACCTGATTTTTAGTTAAAGCAGACATACATACGCCTATGGCTAAAAACGCGCCTGACATTAACCAACTACCAATATAGGCAGCCAAAATGATGCCATTATCAGGCTGTCCTAGATAATTAACCGATAGCCACACAGGAAACGTCAAAACAAGGCACAAGCCCAAAACAAACCACGCAGCTAAGTATTTGGCCAAGGTGATTTGCCAAGGACGAATAGGCAAAGTCATCAATAATTCGATAGAACCGCTTTTACGCTCTTCAGACCAAACACGCATCGCAATGGCCGGCACCAAAAATAAATACAACCAAGGGTGAAAGTTAAAGAATGGCAATAAGTCTGCTTGCCCTCTTTCATATAAACCACCAACAAAAAATGTAAATACCGCAGATAACACCAAAAAAATACCGATAAACACATAGGCAACAGGTGATGCGAAGAAACTGGCAAATTCGCGTTTGAAAACAAAGTAAATATTACTCATTTCTCTTGCTCCTGAGTAATTTGTCTAAATACTTCGTCTAAACGTCCTGTTTCGACATACAAACTGTCTACTGGCAATTTACAACGCTGAGCGTGGGCAGCGACTAAATGTAAAATTTGGGCGCCAGGTTTGGGGAAAAGTGTCACTTTTCCTGTGGCGAGATCTTCAGTCATGTAATCCACGCCTTCTAATTCTTCTAACTCAGACGCATCTGCCCGATAGCTAAAGTGCAAACTCACAGCACCATGATAAGGTGATAATTGCAGTAAGGCATCAGGACTGCCGTCGAACTTCAATTTCCCTTGGTTGATGATCATAACGCGGTTGCAGACCTCTGAAACTTCTTCGAGTATATGAGTCGAAATGATTACAACCTTGTCTTTAGCCAAATTTTTAATTAACTGCCTGACTTGATACTTTTGATTCGGGTCTAAGCCATCTGTTGGCTCGTCCAAAATCAAAATTTTAGGATCGTGGATAATGGCTTGGGCTAACCCGACTCGCCTCTTAAAGCCTTTTGATAAGGTTTCAATTGGACGGTTAAGGACGCTCCCCAATTCTACCTGTTCGATCACTTGGTCGATTCTGTCTTGCTTGTGTTTTCCTTTTAGACCACGAATTTGAGCGATAAACTGTAAAAACTGAAAGGGTGTCATTTCAGCATACGCAGGCGCGCCCTCTGGCAGGTAGCCTATGCTTTGTTTAATTTTTAGTGACGAGGAAGCATAGCTTAAATCGTTGATCCTAATTTCACCGCTGGTTGGGCGTAAAAAGCCCGTAAGCATTTTCATAGTGGTTGATTTACCCGCACCATTTGGCCCAAGAAACGCCACCACATCACCAGGTTGCATATCAAATGACAAGTCATCTACTGCAACCTCTTTGGCAAAGGTTTTACTTAAATTTTTTACTGAGATCATAGCTATCCTAGGATGCCCAAAACATTGATTAACGCCAAAATGGCTGGAATAACAGATGGTTCCGTTGAATCACGGTGCGTTCAACACCGCATAGATACAAATGTATCAAATCTGCAGTTCATGTGGAGATTAAACTACGATTTTCAATGGCCAAACTTGAGCTTTTTCTGAGCACAAATAGACTGACCACCAATAAGACTCCACTAGGCGTGTTTACAAGCCAGCATTAGCCTTAAATACAGATGAGTACGTCAGTACATTTTACTTGGCAAGTTAGCGCAACTGTCGTAGGGTTTGCCCATGCAAAAAACTGATGTACCGAGCGACTTGAGCTCTTTTGACATACAACACTCTGTATTTAAGCGAGTGGCTAATCTACTGTTATTATTGGTAGCTGTAGCTATGGGCGTGAACGTGTGGCTGGTGAATACTCATCATGCGGATAATTGGCACCAACAACAAAGTAGTCAACTGGGAGATAGCCTGCTTACCGTGTCGAGCAAAATTATTGGGCAAAGTATGGCTCAAGATGATCAGCAAGGGCTACAAAACCAAATTCAGGCAATTCTTCAAGATCCCAATGTATTGAGTGTATCTTTGTACAACCAACATGGAGAAAAACTCAATATTGATCAAGGCCGCACCTCATTATTAAGCTTGTTTCATACCCGTGAAACGCCCCCTCTGGTATTTGTGCAGCCAATTGAAGAACAAGGCGAACTGATAGGTTACTTGCAACTACTGTTAGACAAAGAACGTGTCATGACCTACCACCAAGATTACCAAACCTATTTGAACAACCAAGTATGGCTTCTTATGGGGTTTGCTGCAGGATTAGGCTTTTTATTGGCAAGGGTGTTCTATAAATTTAGGTACAAAAAACTGCTACGCATTACAAAACCCTAATTTCTTAAATCTTGCTGTTATACTTTTTGCTATTAAAAGTTAGCTAGAACCTGACGTGTATTCTGAGTTGACGCTTGGACCAACTCTTGTCTAGTTTCACTTCGAATTTCTGTGAGTGCATCCAAGATATTAAGCAAAGTAAGAGGAGTATTACGTATACCCTGTTTCCCGCTAATAGGCATATCTGGCGAATCAGTTTCAAGAACCAAAGCTGACAGAGGAACCTTAGCAAAAGTGTTTCGTGTTTTATTGGCCCGAGAGTAAGTAATACCGCCTCCCACTCCCAATTTGAACCCTAAATCTAAGTAGGCACAGGCTTGTTGGTAACTGCCGCTGTAAGCGTGAATGATACCGCCTTGGCTAAAATCGTATTGCTTTAACAAACGGATCAAGTCGTTATGAGATTTTCTGTGATGCAAGATAACAGGCAATCGATATTTAGTCGCTAAGCTAAGCTGTTGTTCAAAAACCTGTAATTGTTGCGACCAATCAACATCAATCGCGCCATCTAATCCTATTTCTCCTACTGCGATAACCTGCTCTCTGTGTTTAACAATTAGTTGTTCTAATCTAGGGATATCGCTGTCTTGGTAGGTATCTAAAAAATATGGATGTAAACCTAAAGCAAAATGTATTTGTGGGTAAGTTGCAGCCAGCTGAATTAAGGGTATCCAATCTGCTTGTTGGGTACCCGGCACCACAAAAGTATCAATACCAAGTTCACCACATTGCTCAATAATTTGCGGTCTGTCAGGGTCAAAACAGCTAAAATTTAAATGACAGTGACTGTCAATTAAGGCATCAAGCGCTCGGTTTGCCATTGGCCCTGATCATCTTTTGTGTAAACAAATCGGTCGTGCAGGCGGTCTTCACCACCTTGCCAAAACTCAATTTTATGGGGAACAATATTGTATCCTCCCCAAAAAGAAGGAAGGGGCACGGTTTTATCTGCAAATTTCTGTTTTACTTCTGCAAATTTAGTCATGAGAAGTTGGCGGCTCGAAATAGGACGACTCTGGGCCGAAGCCCATGCCGCGAGTTGACTAGGTTTAGGACGAGATAGAAAATATCGCGTAACCTGTGCCACGCTCAAAGGCGTAGCGACACCGCTAACCTTCACTTGGCGTTCTAGAGGATGCCAAGGGAAGTGAAGAGATATCTTACTGTTTTGCTTTAAGTCTTGAGCTTTTTTACTTTCGGTGTTGGTATAAAACACAAAGCCATCTGGGCTAACGTCTTTTAACAAAACGATGCGCTGACTGGGCTGACCAAATTGGTCAACGGTTGCCACTGTCATTGCTGTTGGATCAGCTAATTCTGCATCAATAGCGTTTTGTAACCAGCGTTCAAATAAGGCAAAAGGCTCGGGGGTTAAATCGCCTTCATCTAGTCCATCTTTGGCATATTGACGACGGATATCACTGATAGACTTCATCAAGCTCCCCTTACTCGTCCATTCCGTAACCCAAACTGCGCAATGCTCTTTCATCGTCCGCCCAGCCCGATTTTACCTTTACCCAAAGCTCTAAAAAGACTTTATTGTCGAACAAGGCTTCCATATCGCGCCGCGCCTCGGCACCTATGGTTTTTAGGCGCTGGCCTCCTTTTCCAATCACCATACTTTTTTGCGTATCACGCTCTACCAAGATCAAGCCATTGATTCGGTATACACCGTTTTCGGCTAACAAGAACTGCTCAATCTCGACAGTAATTGAATAAGGTAATTCGTCTCCGGTAAAGCGCATTAACTTTTCGCGGACAATCTCTGCGGCCATAAAACGACTCGAACGGTCGGTAATATAGTCTTCAGGAAAATAAAACTCACTTTCTGGCAAGGTTTCCATCACCATATCCCGCAAGTTGTCGACATTTTTTCCTGTTTTAGCTGAAATGGGCACAATTTTGTCAAAGTCATGTTGCTCCCCTAGCCAACCTAAATGGGGCATCATGACTTCTTTATTTTTAACATTATCGGATTTATTCACGACTAACCAACAAGGCACCTTGGTTTGTTGGATCTTGTTTAGCACCATTTGATCGTCGTCAGTCCATTTCGTGCCTTCAACCAAAAATAGTACTAGGCCGACGTCACCAATAGAACTAGAAGCAGCCCGGTTCATAAAGCGGTTTATTGCACGCTTTTCTTCAATGTGTAAACCTGGCGTATCGACAAAAATGGCTTGACGATTATCTTGGGTATCTATGCCCATGATCCTGTGCCGCGTAGTTTGGGGCTTACGTGAGGTAATACTCACCTTTTGCCCAAGCAACTTATTAAGCAGAGTCGATTTACCTACATTCGGACGACCAACAATTGCGATCATTCCGCAATGCGTATTATTTTCCATCAATTATCTTCTCATATGCTTGACGAGCAGCTTTCTGCTCGGCTTTTCGGCGACTACTGCCTACCCCAATTATCTCACGTTTTAAGCCAGATACTTTGCAACTGACATAAAAAGTCTGATCATGAGATTTACCTTTTATGTCTGTTACTGTGTAATCCGGAAGAGGTAATTTTTTACCTTGTAGGTATTCTTGTAATCGGGTTTTATCGTCTTTAGAAACAGCTTCAGGATCCAAGCGTTTAATGCGGGTATCAAACCATGCGAGTATTAACTTCTCGCATACGTCTTTCCCCGATTCTAAATAAATTGCGCCTATAATAGCTTCTACGGCATCAGCCAAAATGGAATCGCGTCTAAAACCACCACTTTTTAGTTCACCCGTGCCTAGTATCAATAATTCGCCTAGTTCAAATTCACGTGCTAACTCGGCTAGGGTATCCCCTTTAACTAAACTCGAACGCATTCGAGTAAGCTGGCCCTCGGGCTGGTTCGGAAAACGTTTAAACAAAGCTTCGGCAATGACCATACCGAGTATAGCATCCCCCAAAAACTCCAAGCGCTCGTTATGAGATTTATGGGCGCTTCTATGGGTTAAAGCTTGTTTTAAATTACTGTCTTGCTTAAACGTATACCCAATGACTTTATATAAACGCAAATAAGGTTTGGTCAACTGCATTTACTGAATGCCACCGACTCGTTCAAATCTAACACCAGTGGGAACCCAGCTAGGTAAGAAGCTATCTGGCTTACGTTCGCGCTCAAAGCTAATCCAAATTGCGACGGCTTTACCGACTAAATGTTCATCAGATACAAAGCCCCAAAAACGGCTATCTAAGCTGTTGTCGCGGTTATCGCCCATAACAAAGTATTGATTTTCAGGGACGATCCATTCATTTTGTTTAGTCCCAGGCTGAGGGTAGTATTCATGTTCATTTCGCACGCGCCCTGCGGTTTTGTATATCTGATGAGAAATTTCACCTAGGCTCTCGGTATATTTTTCAAGGGGTGCAAACTCTTGATATACCTCGCCTCGACTTTCAAATTTCAATTCAACTGCTTGCATCTTTGGACATGCATCTGCCGTTTGGCAAGCTGGCTTAATAAATAATTGCTTGTTGCGGTATATGATAGTGTCGCCAGGTAAACCCACTACTCGCTTGATGTAATCTAGGTTAGGGTTAACTGGGTACTTAAACACAACCACATCGCCGCGCTCTGGTTGCCCTATATCCACAAATTTCTTACGCGCGACTGGGTCTTTTAACCCATACGCAAATTTCTCAACCAAAATGAAGTCGCCTACGAGCAAGGTTGGCATCATCGAACCTGAAGGGATTTGAAAGGGTTCGTATAAAAATGAACGTAAAACCAATACAAACGCAATAACGGGAAAAATTTGTTGTGCTGTATCGACTAACCAAGGCAAATCTTCCCCCTGTTCAAGGGCAGAGGCTCCAGATGCACCACTACTAGCTAAGGCATGTCTATCTTTGCGTTTTTTAGCAAAAAACAAGCTATCGACCAACCAAATTAATCCGGATACGACAGTCACAATCACCAATAAAATTGAGAAATAATTAGCCATTATTTGCCTACCTTGAGTAGCGCTAAGAAGGCTTCTTGTGGCAGCTCAACATTCCCCACTGATTTCATGCGCTTCTTCCCTTCTTTTTGTTTTTGCAGTAGCTTTTTCTTACGGCTGACATCACCGCCGTAACACTTGGCGATTACGTTTTTACGCAATTGCTTAATGGTACTGCGGGCAATAATCTGATTGCCTATTGCAGCCTGAATAGCGATATCGAACATTTGACGCGGTATCAGCTCTTTTAGTTTTTCAACTAATTCACGGCCTCGACCAACGGAATTATCTTTGTGAGTAATAACGGCCAGCGCATCGACTCGCTCAGCGTTAATCATTATATCTAAGCGCACCATATCCGCCGCTTGGAAGCGCTTAAAATTATAATCCAGTGAGGCAAAACCACGGCTAGTCGATTTTAAGCGATCGAAAAAGTCCATCACTACCTCGGCCATGGGTATTTCGTAAACGACAGCCACCTGTTTTCCATGGTAGGTCATATTGGTTTGCATGCCACGCTTATCAACACATAAGGTAATGACATTACCTAGATACTCTTGCGGCACCAATATATGGGCTTCAACGATTGGCTCACGGATCTCTTCAATGTTGTTTATGGGTGGCAAGTTTGATGGGTTATCAACAGAGACTATATCGCCCGATTTAGTTACTACCTCGTAGACTACTGTTGGCGCAGTAGTAATAAGCGCCAAATCATATTCACGCTCTAAACGCTCTTGAATGATTTCCATGTGCAACATGCCCAAGAAACCGATTCTGAATCCAAAGCCAAGGGCCGAAGAGCTTTCTGGTTCAAAGAACAACGAGGCATCGTTTAAGCTTAACTTTGATAAGGCATCTCGGAAGTCTTCGTAGTCATCAGAACTCACAGGGAACATACCCGCGTATACCTGCGGCTTAACTTTTTTAAAGCCCGGCAAAGCTGCATCTGCGGGATCTTTAGCAAGGGTAATGGTATCGCCAACTGGCGCGCCATGAATCTCTTTAATGCCGGCAATAACGAACCCTACTTCGCCCGCTTTTAAGGTGCCTGTATCTGTGGCCTTAGGCGTGAAGATACCGACTTTATCAGCCTGATGTACACCATTGGTTGACATGATCTTGATCTTGTCATTTTTCTTTAGTTCGCCCTGAATAATTCTCACCAAAGATACTACGCCTTGATAATTATCAAACCATGAGTCAACGATAAGCGCTTTTAAAGGCGCGTCAATTTCGCCTTCAGGGGGAGGAACTTGCTTAACAATAACCTCCAGCACATCACTAATGCCAATACCAGTTTTAGCTGAACAACGCACGGCATCTACCGCATCGATACCCACTATGTCTTCGATTTCTTCTGCGACCCGATCTGGCTCGGCTTGAGGCAAGTCGATTTTATTCAAAATAGGCACAACTTCCATATCCATATCGATAGCGGTATAGCAATTGGCAAGGGTTTGAGCTTCAACGCCCTGCCCTGCGTCAACCACCAGCAAGGCCCCTTCGCAAGCGGCTAGGGAGCGTGATACTTCATAGGTAAAATCAACGTGGCCTGGCGTGTCGATAAAATTAAGCTGATATGTTTCGCCGTCTTGAGCTTTATAATTCAGGGTTACACTTTGGGCTTTGATTGTGATCCCGCGCTCTTTTTCAATATCCATTGAATCGAGAACTTGTGCTTCCATCTCTCTATCAGAGAGGCCTCCACAATGTTGAATTAGACGGTCAGAAAGAGTGGATTTACCATGGTCAATGTGAGCAATGATAGAAAAATTACGTATGTGCTTATGCTGCATAAGGTTCTAGAAATATACCAAGTGTGAGTGCTGCCACTAGCCGAATAAAAACCAAATGATAAATTGATTAACAGGGCAGCAAAGAGTTAACTTAAATTGCTTTAGATTTTACCGTGTTATGGCGCAATTTGCGACATTGCTGAGCAATTGATTTAAGGTTCAGCCTGAAACACTTGGATTGGATGGCAATCCTTGGGGAATACAGCCAGCAACTTAGGATAAAAATCACCACTAGGCTGTGAGGTCAAGTAAGCTTTAACGCCTAAAAATGCCAAAGCAGCACTGCCAAATGCAAAAGCGATTACGCCTAATTCAGAACCAATACTTAATGCTGCAAGAAAAAACTGTCCAGCCAAGGCACCAACTAGCAAAGCCAACAAAGGCACCATATAAACCAACAAAGACGCAGTTAGCACTCGCTGCTCCGAAATACCTAGTTTCACTTTTTGTCCAACACTAACATCGCCTGAGTATGCAAAACGTAACGCCTCGCGACGTCGAGACAAAACCGAAGCTATAGTTCGGGTGCCGCAGTTGTCTTTTGCCTGGCAGCTACCACAAGTCGTCTTAACTTGGGTTTCGACCAAAATAAATTGCTCCCTTTCGGTATGGCTGACTTGGCTAACGACGCCAATCTCTTCCAACATAACAATTACGACCCCAAACGTTGAATAGACGACGCTATGGCGTCGGCCGTAGAAGGTGGAATTTTACCAATCACAGTCACGCTCCAAGGCCCATTTTGAAGGGTATACACAGTATCGGTTTGGCTCACGCCTACTACTTTATTACTCGATTGATTGCTTAATATACTGCTGATATAGAGTGACACATCTACTAAGCCATCACTTAACATAATGTAGTCGACTAGGGCACCATTGCTCGACAGCCTACGTTTTTGACGTTTAGTAATCTGCATACCTGTAGGCAAGTAATTGATTTTCCATGGTGACGGTTGAATACCTTTATCATTTATCGGTACAACCGCAGGTAACATAGTTGCCGATACTTGTTCAAAAAACGCATCGGGTTGCTCTGTTACTTCAAGTTTGGTCACTTGAATTTGCTCTAACAATTGATTTTTCAAATTGAACATATTCATTTTTAAAATCATGCCAGTGGTTTGGTCGAGCCAAAGGTTGAGCCCATAGCGAGTCTTGTCTCTGCTAACCATTTTTATTTGTTGCGCAGCTTTACCCGATACTCGACTAGTGCCCATCAGCATAACGTCGTAGCCATCTGCTAAACGTTCAGGCTGTCGTAACAAGTTAATCGGAAACGGCCCATTAATGGAAGACGACTCTAAGCTATATGGGGGAACGTTAGGTTCGAAGTACCCTACTTTATTATTAACCCTTAGCACCTTACGGCCAGGTCCATTTAGCAAATTAAGTTCTTCCATTTGCTCGCCAGTTGCAGTTATCCCATGCCGCCATTGGTAGGGCTGGGAATCGATACCTGGTTTGAGCAATACAAACGAAACTGAATAGTTTAGAGAACTGACGGCTTGTGACATTTTAGCTAACCACTGGTTAGCTGTGTCAGCTGGGTGTTGAACAGAAGGAACTGTTTCGGCTTCGCCCTGTTGAGCCGTGGCCATAGCCGAGAACAGCAGGCCACCAGCAATTAAGCTGATGGCTTGGTAATTAGTTTTGAACAGACGGTTTAGCAAGAACAGACTCATCTCTTTGATGCTGAGTTTGGGCGTCGCCCTGAACAGACTCAGACGGTAATGTTTTAAAACGCATTTGCTGCCTATGATCGTTTAGATAGGCGCGTACTCTATGCTTGTATTCTGCAGCATCTGCGGCTTGAGATACGGGGCGAGTTTGCTCATAACTCACAGGAGAGAGCCCCCCTTGAATACCCAAAATAGGCGGAGCCGCACTAAATGGCTGTTCAATTTCTGGTTGATTCACCTGCTGAACACCTAAGATAACAGCAACTGCCACCGAAGCAGCTATCGCCATATGTCCACCTTGCTTAAGTAACGCAGACGCACCACCAAACAGAGGTATTGCAGCCCATGGCTTACGGACGGTTTGATTATTAGGCGCTAAAATTGCTGGTTCTGATTCTAATGCAGCCATCACATTGCTGGTAATATCTAGATTAGGATTATCTGGCAGTTCACGGCGCAAACCTTCACGAATAAGGTGATAGTTTTTCCACTTTTGCATTAATTCTTTGTCTTCTTTAACAGCATTTAATACTTGGTCGGACAGAGAAGATTCTCCGTCTACCAAAGCTGATAAATTTTCAAATTTTTGCGACATACAATAGGGTTCCAGCTACGTTAAATTTTATACTAATAAATTATGGCTAAATGCACCATAACTAATCGTTTGTTAATAAAGGTTGAAGGGCTTTGTCTAATGCGTCCCTTGCCCTAAATATTCGTGATCTCACTGTTCCAACAGGACAGTCCATTACATTAGCAATGTCTTCATAACTCATGCCTTCTAACTCGCGTAGGCTGATAGCCATGCGTAAATCTTCAGGTAAATTATCCATTGCATCGTATAACACCCGCTCCATCTGTTTAGACATCATGTTTTTTTCAGGCGACGCATGTTCTTTTAATGCGTCACTGCCGTCATAAAATTCTGCGTCATCGGCATCAACATCATTAGCCGGTGGTTTTCGTCCTTGAGAGACCAAATAATTTTTAGCGCTATTCACCGCAATTCTATATAACCAAGTGTAAAAAGCACTGTCTCCCCTAAAATTAGGTAAAGCACGGTAAGCTTTAATAAACGCCTCTTGTGTGACATCTGCCACATCACCCGAGTTTTTAACGTATCTAGCAACTAAATAAGTAACCTTGTGCTGATACTTATTTACTAATAATGCGTATGCGTTTTTATCACCTTTTTGTACTCTTTCTACAATTTGTTGATCTGTTATCTGCTCGCTCATTCGAGCTCCTATCCTTTACAAAAATATACAACGGCCCATGCAAGCACCTATATTGACTCGTCTTTTTCACAAAAGTTCGTAAAAAATCAATCTTTTTAAAAAACATTCCCTAAATGGCTATTTTACCTACCCAAGCTTATCGCGCTATTATTGCATCAATAACTGAAAATGATTGAAATTTATAGCACGTACACTAGTATTGCCAGCCAATAAACGAAATACCTGCTCAGTTTATACAATGCAATCAACAATTGAACATCAGTGTGATGTGCTTATTATTGGCAGTGGCGCCGCTGGCCTGAGCCATGCGTTAACCTTAGCCGAACATTGCCAAGTCATAGTATTAAGCAAAAGTGAATTATCTGAAGGCTCAACAAAATATGCTCAAGGCGGGATCGCTGCCGTGTTTGACGCTAACGACTCAATCGATTACCACGTAAGTGATACTTTACTCGCAGGTGCTGGGTTGTGCGATGAAGACGCCGTGCGTTTTACTGCGTCTAGAGCCAAAGAGTGCATGCAGTGGCTGATTAATTTTGGTATGCCTTTCGACCAAGAGCGAGATGAAAAAGGCGAAACTCGATACCACTTAACTCGCGAAGGTGGCCACAGTCACAGGCGTATTTTGCACGCTGCTGATGCCACTGGCGAAGCGGTGCAACTCACCTTGGTCGAGGCCGTTAAGCAGCATCCAAACATTCACCTTTTTCAACGCTACAATGCCATTGATTTAATTAAAAGCCCAACAAATCAAAACACGCTTTTGGGTGCTTATGTATGGAATCGTAAAAAAGAACGCGTTGAGATTATTCGTAGCCAGTTCACGTCTTTAGCAACGGGTGGCGCCAGTAAAGTTTATCAATATACGTCGAATCCTGATGTATCCAGTGGTGATGGTATTGCCATGGCATGGCGAGCAGGTTGCAGAGTCGCTAACATGGAATTTAATCAATTTCATCCAACCTGCCTGTATCACCCTGAAGCCCGCAATTTTTTAATTACTGAAGCATTGCGAGGTGAAGGCGCAAAACTCTGCCATCCCGATGGTACGCCTTTTATGCACAAATTTGATGATAGAGGCGATTTGGCTCCGAGAGACATAGTCGCAAGAGCAATCGACTACGAAATGAAACGCCTAGGTGCAGATTGCATGTATCTTGATATTAGTCATAAACCTAGCGACTTTATTGTTAAGCATTTTCCTAACATATATAGAAAGTGTCGCTCAGTGGGCATTGATATTACACAAGATCCCATACCTGTGGTACCTGCAGCGCATTACAGTTGCGGTGGCGTAATGACAGATTCCCATGCTAAAACCGATCTAGATAACTTGTTTGCCATCGGAGAAGTTGCCTATACAGGCTTACATGGCGCGAATAGAATGGCCAGTAATTCACTGCTTGAGTGTATTGTTTTTGCGCGTTCTGCGGCGCAATTTATATTGGATAATTTGCAACAACCCAAATGTGTAGAACTAATAAAAGATTGGGACGAAAGCCAAGTAGACGACTCAGACGAACAAGTCATCATTCAACATAACTGGCATGAGTTACGCTTATTTATGTGGGATTACGTAGGTATAGTACGAACCAACAAACGCTTAGAACGCGCCCATCATCGTATTGAGTTGTTAAAACAAGAGGTAAACGAATATTACTCACATTTTAAAGTCAGTAATAATCTACTCGAATTGCGTAATTTGTTAACGGTAGCAGAACTCATTGTGAACTGTGCCAGACAACGAAAAGAAAGCCGAGGCCTACATTTCAATCTTGATTACCCAGACAAACTCGACAATCCTCAACCAACTGTTTTGATTCCTCCAAAACACTAGCCAACATTCTGGATAAAAAGTTGGCGAGTGCACTAGGGTCTCACCCTTGATGTCTTAATTCAGCTTAATCTTACCAACTAAATGCGGAGTCGATTGCTGCTCCGCAGATAAACTATCAACTAAAAAGTGTAAACTTGACGACTGTTTATCTCTTAAGCGCATTCTTACTTTACTGGGCAAATATAAAGGCAGCTTAAACTGTGTATTCACTTCAAAAGGTTGCTCAAAGATAGGGCTATTCGACAACTGAATTTGCGACATGCAACGAGCCTTGGTCCACATCCCGTGCATAATCGCTCGCTTAAAACCAAACAATTTGGCACTAAGCGGATATAAGTGGATAGGATTATAATCTTTTGCCGCTTTGGCATACCGCCGGCCTAAGTCTGACTCTAGTCGCCAAAAAAATTCGGAGGCATCGGCTAAACTAGGTATATCTGCTTTAGGGCTTACAGGTGCAGTTAAACCATGCTTAGCTCTCGATAAATTACGGCTAGTACTGACCCACACAAGCTCACCAGCTACTCTAGCTTCTACCACAATCGAGAATAACCAACCTTTTCTATGAATGTGTAAGTCAGCTAAGTAGCACACCAAGTTATATGATTCATTTGCATACAAAGGCCTAACCTGCCGCAAACTGTTTTCAATGTGAACAAGGCCTAAGATTTTAAACGGAAAATCTGCTTTCAGGAGTAAATAAAGATGCAAAGGAAAAGCTAAAACGTGCAACATGCATGGATGTATTATTGCGGATTTAGCCTGCCAGTTAACGACTTGGTGATATAACCCTAGGGTCTCAGGCGATATGTTAACTTGTGGTACTTCAATACAATGATTAGGCAGCACAGGCGCTTTACTGGTATGGGAAAACGACGATTTAAACGGTACTTTACATAACAACCCCAAAGGACTGGGCACGGGGTTTAGGATCTCGGTTACCGGTTTATGGGTTGAAGTGGCAGGTGCACGCGATAACATTAAGGTTTTTCCCCTTGTTGCTGATATAAAATGGCACGACACAGACGCCTATAGTCAGCATCTGTCACTTGATCGTTAAATATGAGTATCCATTTATGCTGCTGACTTAATGCAGACTGTAAATGCACAAATAGCAACACCCTAGTCATTCGTGACGATTGAGTAATTTGCCAGCTCGATTGATGCTGAGTTAATTCAATCCACTGACCTTTTTCGTTTAAGGTAATAGGACAAAATTGTTGAGACTGATAACGTTTTTTATGCTGAAAATATAAAAACACCAATAAGAAAGAGAATAAGATTTGAAACACGATTTGATAAGGCAATAGATTTGGCTGCCACAACCAAATACTAACGAGCAAAATGATAAAAGCAATAGACAGCGTTGCGCTGCCTATTTTCGACAAAATAAATTCAATCCTATACTTTGACACGATCCAATATATGCTCAATCATCTCGCGGATTTCTTGATCTTCACACGGTTGATGGCCCATAAACCAAGCATATAAATCAGGGTCATCAAAGGTCAATAGGCGCTCAAATACAAGTTGTTTTTGTTCAGACAGTTCCAAAAATCCAGTCTCGGCAAAAGGCATAAACAATACATCTAGCTCTAACATTCCTCGGCGACACGCCCACTTTAATCGCCCATATCTCTGTTTATCGAACATTCTTTACCTCAGTGACTCTATTCAATGCATCTCTAGTAAACATAATACCAGTTATGAAAAGTTCTTTTCAGCACTTTCCTTGGGAAATCTAACACTCCCCCCATATTAGTAATAAGCCGTTAAAATAGATAGAGAGTACAAAACATGCCGTCATCCCCTTCCCCTTACATTGGCCAGCTTAAAAACAGAGGCGTAATACAACTTGTTGGCGAAGAGCGGGTTAAATACCTTCAAGGTCAAGTCACTACAGACATAGCTAAATTAACCCCAAGCACCATGCAGCTAAGTTGTCACTGCGACTTTAAAGGGAAAATGTGGAGTCTGTGTTATACCTTCGATTGGAAATCTTCGATTTTATTGCTCCCTCATCAATCAGTACTCGCCAGCTCATTAGCAGAATTAAACAAATATGGAGTATTTGCCAAAGTTGATATTACCGATCAATCGGATAATTGGATCATAACAGGCGGGACGGGTACTGAATTCGAGACCGCCATCAAACAGGTGTTCACTCGTCTTCCAGAAAACGACGGCGAAGTAGTAAGTAATGACAATGGTTTAGTCGTATTGTTTAATGCGCCCATACCAAGGTACTTAGTGCTACAACCCAAGACAGCTGAACTCACACTCGACATCACTGGTAATGGCGAGTCTGATGACTGGGAAGCGGCCGATATACAAGCAGGCCTTGGTGACATTCGACAATCAAGTAGCGGTGAATTTGTCCCGCAAATGCTCAACCTACAATATTTGAATGCCATTGATTTCGAAAAAGGCTGCTATATGGGCCAAGAGGTAATTGCTCGCACTAAGTACTTGGGCCGCAATAAAAAAGCCGGATTTATCGTCACTTGTGATGCCCAACTCGATTCATTAGAGGGCAAAACATTAGAGTTTGCGGTAGGTGATAACTGGCGACCAGGAGGTAAAATATTGAGAAGCGCAGTCAGTCATGGACAAACTTGGGCGTTTGCAGTGCTCGCCAACGATACTGAACAAGGCGCACAATTTAGACTTAAATCTTCGCCTGAAGTGACTTTGACCACACAAGCCTTACCATATGAATTACAATAGGCTCATAGCGAATGCACACAACACTGGAACATTATGAATATATCAAATAAAACCGTCGCCACCATTCATTTTACTGTTTGCTCTGCAGACGGTACGCAAATAGACTCATCAAGAGAGGGCGACCCTATGGTCTATTTACAAGGTAGCCACTACTTAGTAGAAGGCCTTGAAAACGCTTTAGAAAATAAAGTCGCAGGGGATAAATTTGTAATCGACATTCCACCCGAGCTGGGATACGGAAAGCGCCACGACGAATTAGTCCAACCCGTGTCTAAATCTATGTTTGAAGGTATGGACGTTACACCAGGCATGACATTTAGAGCCACTACAGACGAAGGCGAGCAATCAGTGATTATCATTGATGTTACCGATGAACATGTAGTCGTTGACGGAAATCACCCATTAGCAGGCCTAACTTTAAACTTTGATGTAGAAGTGTTAGACGTCAGAGAAGCTACCGAATCCGAATTAGAGCATGGTCACCCACATACAGAAGGTGGATGCGGTCACAGTCACTAAACAAAACCCGCTCTGGTTTTATAATGTAAACCCAATCAATTCAAAGGCCGACTACCGGCCTTTTTTATGCCGCTCTAAACATAAAATCATTCTGTCTCGCCCTCCCCCCATACACTTAACAGCAGCCCACATTCGTATCCACTCAATAACAAACAAGACTTGCATCTTTTATAATCACAAATATACTGTATAAATAAACAGTATATTTGTGATTATCATGCATTCTGCTATTCATTATTTAAAAAATAAACAGCTTTTATGGCGTGCCAACGATGTAAACAGTGCGCATTCAAATACTCAAACAACCGGCTTTAGCGAGTTAGATAGTGCCCTGCAAGGGGGATTTCCTGATTACGGAGTAATAGATATACGCAGCCCAATAGGCATTGGCGAACTACGTTTATTACTACCGAATATTGTTAATAAACAAAAACATAGTCCTGCTAACTTAAGCGTATTTATTGCTCCTCCCCTTGGCTTAAATGCCGAAATGTTAGCAGAAATTGGGCTCAAGCTAGAGCAAGTCATGATCATTCAGCCTAAGGCAAATCACGATAACTTGTGGGCTGCTGAACAGAGCTTAAAAAGTGGTTGCTGCAATAGTGTAGTGCTGTGGCACAGTATGATGACAGTCGCTCAAATTAAGCGTTTGCAACTCGCAGCAGAAAAAGGCCATAGCCAACTGTTTATATTACGTATCCCTCAGCAGAACGATATACCTTTACCTGTAAGCCTAGGCATGCAACTTCAAGCTAATCATTTAGGTATCCAAGTAGACATTACTAAACGAAAAGGCCCTAAACCTAATAAGCCCTTTGTCGTTGATATGCATACTTACTGGCCAGAGCTAATAAGGACAGAAAAAGCGCAAGTAGTAAACCTAACATTCCCAGTAAGTACACTGCCTAAACGAGCCTAAAAAGTGCAGAAGCTTTGGTTATATTTGCATTTCCCGCAATTACAGCTCGACTCCATACTCCAGCAGTCTTCTCATCAAACTGCCGAGCAAGCCTACGTCATAGTCGATGAACACAAGCATCAAATTTGCCAGTTAAATAGCCTTGCCTACCAAGGAGGGATCCGTAGAGGTATGGGGATTGGCACAGCGGCCATGCTAATGAGTGAGCTTATTGTACTGCCCCATCAAAGTAAGGTAGCGAAAGGCATACTTAATGAAATAGCGCATAATTTATATCTTACAACGAGTGATATCAGCTTTTGGGGAGAACAAGGATTACTACTACAAATTCATAATATGCTACATATGCATGGTGGTCTCGCCCAATATTGGCATAGGATTCAAAATAGCCTGCCAAAACATGTTAACTATGACTTCGCATCAGGCATTACCCCTCTAGCTGCCCGATTATTAGCGACAACCCAGTACAACCAGATCACTAGCGACCCCGTACAACTCAGGCAAGCCATAGAGCCGATTAACCTAAAACACACAGAGCTAGCTTGCTCGGTGATTGATAAGTTACAACGTGTTGGGATCCGCAGTGTAAAAGACTTACTAAATATTCCATTTTCAGAACTGGCAAAACGCTTTGACAGTGAAGTGACACATTATATTGGCCAATTAACGGCTCTGATCCCTCATCCAATTAATTGGTTTCATCCTAAACAACAATTTGAACGTTATCTCGAATTGCTATTCGATATTGAGCACAGCCAAGTATTACTGAAGCCTTTATCCCTGTTACTCAAACCATTAGAAAGCTTTTTAAAAAATCGAGATCTATTAACCGATCAAATTGTCATTGAGTTATACCAACGAGATAAGCAAAAGCTATCCATCACAGTGACTTCTCGGCAGGGCGAATATTTAATAAGTTCTTGGCTGAAACTTATAGAATTAAAATTAGCCAACATCACACTATCTGCCCCTGTATTTGGTATATCACTACTCGCACAGCATACTTATATCCGTAGTCCAGATAAACAAGACCTATTTAAAACCAAACAAGGTACGTTAAATCAGCTTCAACTCTTGTCTATACTACAAGCGAAACTAGGCCAACAAGCCTTAGTTAAGCCGAGTGTAAGCAATAGTTTTCTACCCGAATCAATGAACCACAATCATCAACTGCCCGCGGGCGATTCAGCCAGTGTGCCTTTATATCCAATGCGCCCCAGCTTTTTGCTTACTCCACCCATACCATTACAAGAAAAAGTTACCATAGCCTACGGGCCAGAGCGTATTAATACAGCTTGGTGGCAAGGCCCTCCCATAACTAGAGACTATTTTATCGCCTATACCCATGCTGGAAAATGGTACTGGATCTATAAAAACCTAGAGAACCAATGGTATTTGCATGGTGTATTCAGCTAATGCAAAACACAGATTACGCCGAGCTATTTTGCCAATCTAACTTTAGTTTTTTACAGGGAGCCTCTCACCCGCAAGAGCTAGTTAAGCAAGCAGACTTTTTAGGCTATAAATATTTAGCTATTACAGATGAGTGCTCAGTGGCAGGCATAGTCAGAGCCCATTCAGCCATTAAACAACAAAACTTACGGGTAAAATTAATTGTAGGCAGTGTCTTTCATATTGAAGGATCCTTAACGCTTGTCGTGCTTTGTCCAAGCAGAGCAGCCTACGCAGAACTATGCAGAATTATCACCAATTCCCGAAAACGCGCCAAAAAAGGCGCGTACCAACTTGATAGTTGGGATGTAAAAAGTCTTAAACATTGCGTGCTAATATGGTTGCCCACTGGCAATATAACAGACGATAAAGACTGGGCACTGTCACTCAAAAAGTACCATGCAGATCGTCTATGGATAGGCCAGCAAAGGCACTTAATCGCTAACGAACATAGACATATTAATTACTTACAACGCTTACAACAAACCCATGACATCCCTATCACAGCTTGTGGTGGCGTACTCATGCATATACCTCAAAGGCTGCCACTACAGCACACTTTACAAGCAATAAAACACGGTCAAACAATAACATCACTAGGTCGGACTCTGTCCCAAAACAGCGAGCGTTATTTGCGCCCTGGATATAAGTTATCAACCTTATATGCAAATCAATATTTAGCTGAGTCAATGCAGATTGCCAAGCTATGCCATTTCAACTTAGACGACTTACGCTACGAATACCCCAGTGAACTCGTCCCCAAAAACAAAACACCGTCACAGTATTTACGAGAGCTAGTGCTTCGAGGCATGGAAATTCGTTTTGGCACAAAAAAACCTATTCCATTCAACATAAAGCGCACTATCGTCAAAGAGTTACATTTGATTAGCTTATTAGGCTATGAATATTTCTTTTTGACTATTTACGACATAGTCAAATTCGCCCAAAAACAAAATATTCTATATCAAGGGCGAGGGTCTGCCGCCAATTCAATTGTATGTTACTGCTTAGAAATTACCGCAGTCGATCCGAGGCAAATATCGGTATTGTTTGAACGTTTCATCTCTAAAGAACGAAAAGAAGAGCCTGATATAGACGTAGATTTTGAACATGAAAGACGCGAAGAAGTTATTCAGTATATTTACCAAAAGTATGGACGAGAGCGTACTGCAATAGCTGCAACCGTTACCACCTATCGTTTAAAAAGTGCCCTTAGAGATGTGGGTAAAGCATTAGGGGTTAGCGAGCAACAGCTCGATTTTTTCATTAAAAACATCAACCACAGAGACAAAGATCTTGGCTGGCAAGGACAAATAAGCGAATTAGGGTTTTCTCAAGGGTCGTTAAGCAGCCAACATTTTACCGCCTTAGTTGACGAAATTAGAGGTTTCCCTCGTCACTTATCTCAACATGTTGGAGGGTTTATCATTTCCCAAGGCCCGCTTTATCAACTCGTGCCAATTGAGAATGCAGCAATGCCTGAACGTAGTGTAATTCAATGGGATAAAGACGACTTAGAAGCCCTTGGCCTACTTAAAGTTGATGTACTGGCCTTAGGCATACTCACTGCTATTCGTAAATCTTTAGACATTATTCGCCATACTTATGGTCACGTATTTAAGTTAGCTGATATCACAACAATGGGTGATGACGAACAAGTTTACGAGATGATCCAAAGAGCTGATACAGTCGGTGTATTTCAAATAGAATCTAGAGCACAAATGAGCATGCTGCCTAGATTGAAACCTAAAACGTTTTACGATTTAGTTGTCCAAATCGCCATAGTTCGGCCTGGGCCAATTCAAGGAGGGATGGTTCATCCGTATCTAAAACACCGTGCCCAACCTAACTTAATACATTACCCCTCTGAAGCATTAAGAACCGTATTGGAACGAACCTCGGGGGTACCAATTTTTCAAGAACAAGTAATCAAACTTGCTATGGTCGCAGCTGGATTTAGCGGCGGCGAAGCTGATCAGCTTCGCCGTGCGATGGCCAGCTGGAAAAAAACTGGCGAATTGAAACAATTTAAAGAAAAGCTTATTTCAGGCATGCTAGCAAGAGGCTATCCAAAGGAATACGCTCAACGTATTTACCAACAAATTTGTGGCTTTGGCGAATACGGGTTCCCCGAATCTCACTCAGCCTCATTTGCAGTATTAGCTTACGTATCGTCATGGTTAAAATATTACTACCCTGCCGCGTTTTACATAGGCTTACTAAATAGTTTACCTATGGGCTTTTATTCCGCCAGTCAGCTTATTCAAGATGCTAAACGCCATCAAGTAACCGTATTGCCTGTATGCATTAATCATTCAGAATGCCAACACACTATTGAATACCATCAAAAAAACTGGGCAATAAGGTTAGGCCTTAGAATAATAAAAAGTCTAAATAACCAAGACAGCAAGCGGGTGGTATATGCTCGGCCAACCTCTGGTTTTAAAAATATTGAACAAGTAAAAGCATTAGGACTGAATAAAGCGAGCTTAGCAGCCCTCGCCAGCGCAGATGCCTTCCATCTACTTTCAAAAAACCGTTATACCAGCCGTTGGCAGTTGATGAATAACGATAATGAGCTCCCTTTATTTTCTCAGCCATCTGATAAAAACCACACATCAGACTCTCTGCGGCACATACCTGCACCGACTCAGGTAGAAACTTTACTAGAAGACTACCAAGCAACAAATTTAAGCCTATTCACTCATCCAATAGCCTTACTTAGGCAAGCCAACTTGTTGCCTAATACTACATTAGCAGTGGATTTGATCGATCATGCCCACAATAGCTTGGTAAAAGTCGTGGGGATAACAACAGGCCGACAAAGGCCAGGCACATCAAAAGGTGTAACATTTATTACATTAGAAGATGACACCGGAAATATTAATGTAATTGTATGGCTCGCTACCTCAAGAGCACAGAAACAAGCCTACTTGAAGTCCACTATACTTATGGTAAAAGGTCACCTCGAAAAAGGTGACGGTGGAGTCACTCACGTTATTGCAGGTAAATTAACTGATATGAGTCACTTACTCGAAAAACTAAATGCTAAATCTAGAAATTTTCACTAATACCATATATGGACCCTCTCCGATTGCAAGACTCCGTTTTGACTGATTAGCGAGATACATTGCTGCCATATATTCGGCTTTTTGATGAAGCAATCTTGCTTCTAGCCTTGATGGTTGTTCGCATCTTGTTGTCTCATCAATCTGACGGCCTCTCAGGCCCTTGGTATTAGCTGATTTGAACAAGATGGTTATGAACCGTTAATCATCAGTACGTTATCTTTTGCAATTCGTCGATGGGTTTCCTCTTTACCTTATTGTTTAGGTGACTGGCTTACTAAGCGGCCACTTTGTTTATCTTCCCTGGCAGGTAATCCTGTTGATAATGCAACATAGCCCAAGCCATTCTTACCATCTTATTAGCCAGTGCGACGCAGGCTTTGTTAAAACACATTCGCTCTAAGCTGGAACGGCACCACTGACTCACCTTATCGGTTTTATCGCCAATATGGCGTAAGGCGGCTCTGGCTCCGTTTATTATTTGGGTACGTAAATACGTATTACCACGTTTGCTGATACCCAATAACTTGGGGTTGTCTCCGGTCGTATGCTGCTTGGGGACTAATCCCATCCAAGCGGCTAAATGCCGGCCACTATTGAAGGCTTGTCCTTGCCCAACGCCCGCATATAAGGCCGTGGCTATCACTGGGCCAATACCACTCATGCTCATTAATCGTTTGCATATAGGGTGATTTTGCGCGAATACCTTCAATGCGGTATCCATATCTTTGATGCGCTCTCGCAATATCAATAAATCATCAAGCAACCCCTGAAATTGTGAGCGAGCCAATACACTCAATCCATTGTCAGTGTCTTCTAATGTGAAAGGCAACGCTTTCACCAAGGTCGATATGCCTTTGGCATACACAATGCCATATTCAGCAAGCAGGCCTCTTATCTGATTACTCAAGGCGGTTTGCTGCGATATCATCCGCTCTCTAATTCGATGCATCAGCTGAACATCTTGTTGCTCCTGAGATTTTAATGGAACAAAACGCATGCCTTCTCGCTGAGAAGCCTCCGCTATGGCTTCTGCGTCATTGTAGTCGTGTTTATTTCCCTTTCGGTAAGGCACAACATATTTCGGTGCAATTGATTTGACCTCATGCCCTAATTTACTCAACTCTCGACTCCAATAATGACAACTGCCACACGCTTCCATCACCACTACACAGAGGGGTAACTGACTAAAATACTCCATCAGTTGTTGACGCTTTAACTTCTTCTTTTTCAGTACTCTGCCTGATGAATTCATAAAAACTAAATGAAAAACAGACTTGGCTATATCTATACCTATTGTTACTTTATACCAATAAGTAGTGATTTATGATCTAATACTGTCATGGATTGCTCACTATTATTGTTCATATGAAACTTGATA
>CANMKA010000038.1 GCA_947498355.1 uncultured Paraglaciecola sp.
TTTAATAAACTAAAAAATGGCTTTAAAAAGAAGCAGGATATCGCTCGTTCTGCTTGACGTGGGGAGTCATACCAACGCCAAGCTCACCGGCACATATTGCGGAGAGCGTTTTTGTGTGAAAATGGCGCAACGCGACATACACAAAAACGAGCGTAGCAATATGTGTCCGCGTGCAGCTTTTTGTTATGCATTTTCGATGTTCATATCTAAGAATCGCTCCATTTGCATTCTGAGTATTCTAGGTAATTCTTCAAAGAGCATGAAATCTTCTTTTGAGTCCATAAACTCATGCATTATTGGGTGGCGCGTAGACATTTTGAGCAAATCTTCAAAATCACCTACAGCTCTAGCTTTAACAGGTTTCTCAGCCTGAGACTCGATAATTCGAACAGTTTCCAAGCCAACATCATATAGCCAAGGCATAGCATCTCGTAACATGCCTAGCCCAATGAGAATCCCCGTTTTTCCATTTTTCGAAGAGTGCATCATCTCTTCTATCATCATTGGATGAAATCTGCGTTTCTTTTTACTTCTATAGCTTGGGTGAATATTACCCTCTATTCTCGAAGGCAAATCTTTAAACATCACTTTAATTTCTTCAAACAATTTCGCTGAAGAATCATCAGTCGGGCTTATGCTTTTGACTGGATTAGTATTCTTTAGCTCAATGTCTGACTCCAGAATTTTAGCTATAACCTCTTTGAATTTTCCTACTTGGAACCGGATTGTATCTTAGTCTGGCTCAGAATTTGGAATACGATCAACAAGTTGAAAAACGAGTTTTGTCAAAGAATCCTCGTCATCACTACAATTCTGAAACTGTGCAAATGGTCCGGTTGAAACATCACCTAACGGAATCCCTAATGCGACTCCTAATATTGGTGTATCGAGCTTCCCCTTTGCCATACCAGCCTCGAAAAGAATCCACGGCCTGTCTACACTTCGTTGAGTTAATAGGCACACAACATCAGATGCCTTTTGAATATTTTTAATTATTTCGGGGTACCACTCGACACCATACTCAATTCCTTGCGTTCCTTTTCGGTCGGACGTTCGAAACGATTTTAGTACTCCCGCACTAACACTCTTCAGTAGATTGCTAAATGCTTCGGCCAACTTTGCATCGCGCGTGTCATGACTAATGAAAACGAGAGAATTATTAGATTTTTCGAGCTCTTTCTTTTCTTCTTCTTGTTCAGTCATATTTTTTCCTTGTATTTGACGTATTTATCACTAGCATGCATAACGCTTCACATATGGGGCGCAGACTTGCTGGCTATACTTGCGCGAAGCGCCAGCCAGTGAGTTTGCGTCCCAATGAGCGAAGCGAATGAACATGATGTGTTTGTTAGGTACTGTTTTCATTCGGGCAGCCCAGGAACAAGAAAAAACAACAAAAATGCTGATGCACAACTTGCTACAAACACTGTTGCTGAGCCAATTACTCCACTTACATTAGAATATTTTTTCATCAATGCCCAGACGATGAAAAGCACACTTACAATACCACCTAATATTACTGGCTCAATTAAGTTTGCCAGTGACTTTTTGCCAGTAGAAAAAAATGACATCAGTATCAACCAGATAAGCCAAGGCGCGATAATCGTTGCCCAGTTTATTTTAGTTAACTTTGAAGCACCTTTAATAACAAAGTAGTAAGTCAAGAAACCGAAACCAGCTGGTATTAAAAAAAGTGGGTACCACAACATTGAAGCGGCAAATATTTTTAAGAAGTCCATTTAAGTACCTAACGCCGCGCTCTGTGGCAAATTTGGAGCGCAGCGGAAAATTTGTCCGACAGCAGCGCCTTGTTAGTTTTGCTCTGGCTCAGTGTATAAATAATAAAATACATAAAGGCACTTAATTAGGTGATTCAACTTATGCATCTCTCTATATGCAAGAAGGATTTTTCTGCTAAAGTCTAAAAAATACATTTGCTCAGGCTTTTCTTGCTTAATACCTTCCTTTCTCGGAAAGTATGTTAACTGCTGGCTAAGGTCGTCGTACTCTGCTTTGAAATGAGCTATTGAATTCCTCAGCTGATTGTCAGCTACATGCTTATCAATTGAGTGCCAAGGAGTATCAATTAGGTCTAGTTTTTGACCGAATGGCACATCAGCGAACTTATTTAGGGATGTGGGCGACTTAATTTTGTCAAACTTGGCAAATTTATTATGATCACCACGTTTCTCTAAATTATTTACGCCTGCAATTAAAACTAATTGGCGAGACAGAACTTCCGATATGTCTTTATATAAGTCCTTAATTTCTTCAAAATCATGGCTTGAGACTCTGTAAGCTATTCTTGAATTCTCATATGTTTCATCAAAGTCAAGAAATAGTGCAGGTCTTAGAATAAGTTCAAAATCAAGGAATTTTGGATATAGCTGAAGACAGTCATCCTGTAGGTTTTTCAGGAAACCAGAATCAACCACCTCTTTTAAAAAGCATTCAAACTCGTCTTTTTTATTTTCAGCAAAGAAAATGATTTTTTCAGTATACCCCTCGACTGTTTCCAAATTTTTGCTGGGTTCATTAAAGGGTGAAAAACACCTTTCAAGGAGATGATACAAGGCATAGTTTTGATCAATCTTCTTTTTACAATCTATATCAGCACCGAGAAATGATAGCACTCTCTTGCGATATAGTTTTTCTTTGCTGTTCCTATATAACTTGATGATCTTCTTAATTTCGGCTGAGTTTTCAGATATATGATTTAGGGTATTTACTCTGAATGCATGAATTTGCATATTCTCATGCCCACACCTTTGTGTTGCTCGCAGGAACGGGGTTTGCCCCATAACGTATTTTTCAAATGAAACAGGAAAGTCTAGGTGCAGATCAACAAATGGCGTTGTAGCGTCAAATGGCCCTTTAGATTCTATTTGATTCGCACCAGCAACAGTTATTCCTTGACCAATATTCACATTTATATCAATCGGTGAAAGGCACTCTTCACAGACAAAACGAAGCGGTTGTAATCGTCTGTTTGACATACCAACTCGGCAGTTTGTTGTTGTACCACAGTCATCACAAACGACTGTCATGTTGATATTCATAAAATTGGCACATCCTTTCCTGTAAAACTAACGCCTAATTAACAGGCAAAAAATTGTTGGCTAAAATAAGTGAACGGAGTGAACAAAAGCCAACTGTTTTTTGTCCTTGTTTAATTTCTTGTTATATGCCGATTTAACTCGGATTTATTTTTGACGTTAAAACATGATCTTGCCATGAACCCGCTATTTTTAAATAAGACTTTGCCAACCCTTCTTTTTGAAACCCTAGTTTCTTTAATAACTTGGCAGAACGAATATTTGATGGAATATAATTAGCCATTACTCTATGTAAATTGTATTCAGTAAATACGTACTGTATTGATGCTTGGAGCATTTCAAACATTAAACCTGTCCCTTGTTTTTTCTCAGAGATTGAATAGCCAAGATTGCAAGCTTGAAACGCACCATGAACTATATTCGAAAATGTACATAAACAAATAATTTCAGATTTACTTTTATCAAAGGCAACAAGAGAAATTGAAGAGCCTAATTGAAAATTTTCATAGTTTAACTCTACACGTTTTTTAGTTTCCTCAAAACCAAAGTATTCTTTGACTCTTGTTGGCTCCCACGGAGATAAATGACTACGATTATCATTTTCATATTTGATAAGTAACTCAAAATCGTCGGGGTTTAAAACTGAAATAATTAAGTTTTCAGTTTCTAACTCAGGAATCAATTTCAACGCCAATATCTCCTAGGCATATAACGCCTAATTAACAGGCAAAAAATAGTTGGTTAAAATAAGCGACGCAGGAGCAAAAACCAACTGTTTTTTGTCCTTGTTTAATTTCTTGTTAGCTTTGTTAAACACCACACTTCGAATCACTCAGGATTTTGGCTGCATGAAGGTTATGATCACCTTCAGAGTAAACTTTACCTTGCTCAACAAATGTTAGCAATAAAGAGCCGTCACTCAACCTATGCGGTGATACTTTTGCAATATTTCCAAAGCTTTTATCAACAACTAATTCTTCAGGCCCTAACTTTCCTGAAGGTGAAACACACCTTCGCCACAATGAAAAAACATCATTTTCATGGCGATTGTCAATTGATGAATAATATACGTCAACATAACCATCAATACGTTGGATAGGGCTTGCATCATGAACCTCTTCAACTCTCGTAGTGATTGGAATTGCCTTCCCCCAATTATCTCCATTATTTGTAGACAGTCTAAAATGAGTTCTCATACCTGATTTTTTTTGTTCATCTGAACTATTAGCTTTACTAGTAAATCGAGTTTGGAATGTATAAATAAGTTCGTTTGATGAAAACGTTACTAACGCAGGCATCGCTCCTCCGCTCCCAATATTTACGGGAGAGCCAAAATTTACCCCGTCATCGCTTAGGCTGAATAATAACTGACAACATCCCGAGTAAGGCTTTGACCGGTAAACTAGCGCAATTTTACCATTATTAAGCAAATACCATTTTGGTGCACTTCCTGCTGCAATAGGCGTAGGTAGGGAAAGTAATTGTCTATTTACTAGTTTTTTATTACTTCCCCACTGTGCCCTATAGAGTGATGCGGGTTTATGATAAGTTGTTTCAGATTCAACAAAATATAACCATTCAACATTATTTTTATTAATGCTACTAACACCGGTTCTAAAATTAACTTGTTTATTATTTTCAAACTCAAGAGTCATGGGCTTTGATGACAAGATAGAAGTTGGAGTCAATTTCAGCTTACTATACCTAAGCTCACCAGCTTCCATATCATAATTATAAAAGTGTTCGTAAATAAGAGTTAAAGATTCATTGGGTGTGATAATGGTACTCATAATTTGCATCCCTTCTGGATGCTCTACTCGATAAATATCATCATTAGTTAATGGAAAATTATTAGAGTAAGAATTAACTGACAATAGAGTAGCTACTAAATAGAATACATTTTTTAAAATTTTTATTTGATACGTTTTATCGATAAACATGCCGAATCCTTGACAAAGCTAACAATATTAATAAATCGCAATTACCCGTGTTTAAACACGGGTAATTGCCGTATATAAAATTTCTCTTATCTTAAGCATAGAAGGTAACCTATTACAACATATAGAGTTTATTAGAAACTCAAATTTTAGTGTTGCAGAAATGCGGCAATTACCCAAGAACTTGCAACTATACGGGTTTAGAACTAAAACTGTATATAAAACCAGTATAAATAAACAGCATATTAATTTCAGTGATATTTATGAAAAAATCTCCTTATATTGAGTCTATGCGTACAGTCATGTGCACTAAACGCTATAGTCTAAAAACAGAAAAAACTTACTTACACTGGATACGGCGGTTTATTTTTTCAATGGCAAGCGACACCCACAAGAAATGGCTGAGTTAGAGGTAGAAGAGCCTGTAACAGTTTTTACGTATCTGGCGATAACCAAAAAAGTCTCACCAAGCACGCAAAATCAAGCCACTTGGTGGTTGACCACTACAGTATTATCAATTGAAGAAGTCAAAAAAGTACTTGAGCAAATCAATACGAACTATTATCTGGTGGCAAGTTTACTTTATGGTAGTGGCCTCCCTTCCAATACTTGAGGTTTGTTTAGCCTGTATCAACTCCCTTTATCTTAAATTGCTACGAACGGTAAGTTAACTGCTTTACGAGATTAGATTCCAGATCAAAAGACCTCTGGAATGACGGGATTTATGGTAGTTAGCCGTTCGCTACTGGAATGACGAAGATGATGGCTTGTTTGTCTCTGTTCTTCTTGTCACTATCTCCTACCCCCTTATTCTTCGTTTTGCTCTGTGCGCTCCGTGTCCTCTGTGGTTCGAGGCTTTTGCTCTTTTGTCTTTGCTTTTCCTAGCCACTATCTCCTATCTACTGCTCTTGACATTGGATTCCAGATCAAAAGCCCTCTGGAATGACGAGGGTGTGGGTTTGTTTTGTCACTATCTCCTACCCCCTTATTCTTCGTTTTGCTCTGTGTGCTCCGTGTCCTCTGTGGTTCAAGGCTTTTGCTCTTTTGTCTTTGCTTTTCCTAGCCACTATCTCCTATCTACTGCTCTTGACATTGGATTCCAGATCAAAAGCCCTCTGGAATGACGGGAGTAGAGGTGGCTAGTCTTTCATTGCAGGAATGACGAGGGTGCGGGCTTGCATGTCTCTTCTCTTATTGCTTTTACTTGCGCCTAGTTACTAGCTACTATCCCCTTATTCTTCGTTTTGCTCTGTGCCCTCCGTGTCCTCTGTGGTTCAAGGCTTTTGCTCTTTCTTGTCACTATTTACTAGCTACTATTTACTTTCTACTGCTCTTGACATTGGATTCCAGATCAAAAGACTTCTGGAATGACGGGAGTAGAGACTGTTGATTTTCACAGCTGGAAGACGGGACTGGTGGCTTGCTTATCTCTGCTCGCCCCTATTTACTAGCTCCTATCCAATGCTTGTTACTTTTACTTGCCTCTATCTCCTATCTACTTGCCCCTAGCTGCTTATATCTGTTTTTAGTACTCGGCTTGGAACACCGCCTACCAGGGTGTCAGCCGCCACATCTCGATTAACTAAAGCACCTGCTGCTATCACAGCATTATCGCCTATGGTGACGCCTTCGAGTATGGTGGCGCTGGCGCCTATCCAAACATTGTTGCCAATGGAAATGGCTTGGGCGCTTTCTATGCCTTTTTGACGACGTTCGGGGTCAAGGGGGTGCGTTGCGGTTGAAATTACGACTTTCGGGCCTATCATCACATTGTCACCTATGATGACGGGAGCGGCATCCAAGATCACTAAACCATGATTGGCGTAGAAGTTTTTACCTAGCTTAATGTTGTAACCATAGTCACAATAAAAATCGGGCTCTATCCATGCACCAGCATATTCCCCCACTAACGCTTTTAAAATATGACGACTTTTCTTACGGTCGCTAATGGCACACTGATTATATTGATGACAACGCTGTTTGGCCGATTCACGCTCTGCAAATAATACTTTGTTGCTCGGAAAATAGGCCTGCCCAGATAGCATTTTTTGTTTTTCTGTCGGTTCACTCATTGTTTGTCTGTTTCCTTCTGCGCATATTGAGCGCCTATTACACCGCTAGATTCAAACACGCCAAGCAATAAATCGACTTACTTTTTGACCCTGTGCCATATCAATTACTCTGTGTTCAGCCACTTTATGAAATGCCATGGATTTAAGCAGAGGCTGAATAGTATCTTTGCTGGAAACAAGGCAGGTAAACCAACGTATTTGCTGACCATAATTAAGGCTTTCTTTTAGCATGCGCTGGATAAAGCCTAACTCTCCGCCGTCACACCAAAGCTCATGTGACTGACCTGCAAAGTTTAATGCCGTGCTAGCAGTTTTTGTCGATTTTTCGGGCTTATTTTTAGCTTGAATACCGCGCTTCTGACTATGCCGTGACAAATTTTGGATCTTTCTTTGAGAGCCCGCGTGTGCTGCCTCAGCAGAGCGATGAAATGGTGGGTTGCACATACAAAAATCGAACACTTCATCTTTGCCTATCACACCATCAAAGATATTTTGAGGCGTCGTTTGTTGACGAATGTCAATGGTACTTCTGAGGCTTGGGTTAGCCTTGACGATCGCATTGGCAGAGTTGACCGCCCCTTGGTCAATATCCGTACCCAGCATACGCCAACCATAAATACGATTAGCTAAAATGGGATATATTACGTTGGCACCTGTACCAATATCTATGCCCCGCACTTGCTTACCTTTGAGGATATGAGAGTCGTCAAGACTAGTTTTAGCCCTTTGCCCCACCTCACTTACAAGATCGGCAATATAGTGCACATAGTCGGCTCGACCAGGAATAGGGGGACACAAATAGCCTTGGGGAATATCCCAAAAGCTAACGTGGTAATAATAAGCTAAAAGTGCAGCATTTAGCGCTTTAACCCCTTTCGGTTCAGAAAAACGAATGGTTTTTTCGCCATCGGGTTTTACCACAACAAAAGGCTGTAAAGCAGGGTAAACCTTGAGTAATTCGTCTATTGGATACTGGCCTACATGCACATTACGTGGATGGAGTTCTGGAGCGGTTTTTGCCATTATCCTTGACCATTTTGATGCTTAGCCAACATATCTAGGGCCAGCGCTTCAGCAACTTTAATCCCATCAATTCCCGCTGACCAAATGCCCCCTGCGTAACCTGCACCTTCACCCGCTGGGTATAAGCCTTTCACGTTAATACTCTGGTAATCTTTGCCTCGCTTAATACACACTGGAGAGGATGTACGGGTTTCTACCCCCGTTAACAAACCATCTTCTTTGGCAAAACCTTTAATTTGGCGATTAAACGCAGGAATAGCCTCCCGAATAGCGTCGACAACATAATCAGGCACGACCTGACTTAAATCCGTTAAGGTGATGCCCGGCTTATAGGATGGCTCAACATCACCAAGTTTTTCACTCGACTTGCCAGCCAAAAAGTCTCCAATTAGTTGCGCAGGTGCATGATAGTTTTGCCCGCCTACTTGATACGCTAGCTCTTCGAGTTTTCGCTGCAAGTCGATACCCGCCAACGGGTGCCCGGGGTAATCTTGTTCTGGGGTGATACCCACAACTATTGCACTATTTGCGTTGCGTTCGTGGCGAGAATATTGGCTCATTCCGTTCGTGACTACACGGCCCTCTTCTGATGCAGCCGCAACCACGGTGCCACCAGGGCACATACAAAAACTATAAACCGAACGACCGTTTTTACAGTGGTGCACGAGTTTGTAATCGGCAGCTCCTAATATGGGGTTTCCAGCATTTTCGCCAAATCGACATTCGTCGATCATAGATTGCTCGTGTTCAATTCTAAAGCCAATTGAAAAGGGCTTGGGCTCTAAATAAACGCCTGTATCGTAAAGCATTTTGAAGGTATCTCGGGCACTGTGGCCTAACGCCAAAACCAAGTGCTCACAAGGCAAATACTCATCAGTCGACAGGTGCACGCCTTGCAACTGGTCGTCTTTAATATCAAGCCCATCAACTCGACAACTAAAGCGAATTTCGCCGCCTAGTTCTATGATTTGGGCACGCATCTTCTCAACCATATTAACAAGCTTAAACGTACCAATATGCGGCTTACTCACATACATGATTTCTTCCGGCGCGCCAGCATCAACAAACTCATGTAAGACTTTACGTCCGTAGTGTTTTCGATCTTTAATCTGACTGTACAATTTGCCGTCAGAAAACGTCCCAGCTCCACCTTCACCAAATTGCACATTAGATTCGGGGTTTAAAGGTTGTTTTCGCCAAAATCCAAAGGTGTCTTTGGTACGCTCTCTTACTGCTTTTCCTCGCTCGAGCACAATCGGCTTAAAGCCCATTTGCGCTAAAATAAGAGCCGCAAATAAACCACAGGGCCCCAAGCCCACTACAACCGGCCGCTGAGTGAGGTCACTAGGTGCTTGGGCGACAAACTGATAGGTCATATCTGGCGCGGCTCGCACGTGGGGGTCACGACTAAATTTATCGAGCAAATGTGCTGAATTAGCCAAGTCAATATCTAAGGTATAAATCAGTAAAATGTTGGATTTATTACGCGCATCATAAGCCCGTTTATGTACAGTAAACCCATTGATATCATCTGGGTCGACAGCGAATTTTTCGCATATTGCTTGACCAAGGGCGTCGTCATTATGATCTAGAGGAAGTTTGATTTCATTGAGGCGTATTAGAGGCATAGTCGTTTCATCTTATAAAGTGGGTCGAAAGTTACTCGACAATCCACTAATTATACAGGCCTATGTATGGTTTTGCCGAATAGATTTTCTCAAAAGCCAATAATACCGGTTGGTATAACAGGCAGTATGTAAAGCTAAACGTTTGTGCAACCTTGGTAGTCCTTTAGCTTGCATTCGCTAAGCTCAAATCAAACAGAAATACGCCTAACCTTTACTTGCCTTTTTACAGCGCTTCTTTAAGATCTAGCTTATCTATATATCTTGTTTACATCTGACTGTTCATGACTTTTGTAGTAACCGATAACTGTATTAAATGTAAATACACTGATTGCGTACCTGTATGCCCCGTTGATGCTTTTCACGAAGGGGAAAACTTTTTGGCGATTCATCCTGATGTTTGCATAGATTGCGGCTTGTGCGTACCCGAGTGCCCAGCAGAGGCTATCTTTCAAGATACTCAATTACCGCCAGAGCATGCCCATTATGTAAAAATAAACGCTGATATGGCAGAAGTATGGCCTAATATTACTGAACTAAAACCTGCCCCAGACGATGCAGATATCTGGCTAGGCACCCCCAACAAACTTGAATTTTTGGTCAAATAACCTGCTTAATTGGGGGGGACTGCTCGTTTTGTATGAGGAAACGCTAGCCAAAAAAAAGAACGTTTTGCTGGCTAACGTGAGCGCTAAAGTGTCACTTATCCAAAGCTCAGATTAACTAGTTTTTCGCCTATTAAAGCTAAAATCGTGATATTTGCAGCTAGGCCCACCAGAAAAAAATAACTCCTAGGGCTCGGATTTTTTTCTGTCGCAATACTGTAGTAAAGGGCCATATGAACTATTCGGGCAATCAAATAAACCCAAACACACCACTCAAATGCCGAGCCATCTATTCCAATAAAAAATGCGAACAGAGTCGCACCAATAAATAGCGGGCTGTTTTCCAAAGTATTCTGAAATGTTCTATGCGCCCTAAAGATAAAACTGTCGTGAGACAGGCTATCATCTATTTTACCCGGCACAGCACTGGGCTGTTTAGCCTTACTAAAGGTAGCAAAGCTCCACTGAACGAATACCATTAGTAAGTAAAGATAAAACGCCCAGTAGGCTGAAGATGACGCACTGATTAACATTAGGTCTCCTTTTTGAATTTACCCTACACTAATACCAAAGAGGATTACTAATTTGGACAGATCAAGTTAGCTCATAGCTCATAGCTCATAGCTCATAGCTCATAGCTCATAGCTCATAAATAGTACGTGCTTATTCTTCAAAAACGATCTATTTACCTTGGTAATCTAACACGCCACTACTGTAAGTTTCGCCAAAAGAGGCTTTCAAATTAAATACTTGAGTGACCGCTGACTCAATTTGTTGTTTGTCTAACTTAGAAAGCTGATGAATATAGACTGCATACAGCACATCTTGACTTACCGCGTATCTAGCATCTAATGCTCGATGAAAATTGGCAAACATCACATTATCAATTTGACTGCTATCTAACTTAGAATAGCTCGCCACTGGCGATAAAATACGCATACGGTCATGGGTTACATCCGAAATAACGAACATATCCATTCCCTGATATGTAAACTCAACCACGCCCTGACCGCCTTTTGACTGGTCAGCTAAGTCTTTAATAATCTGTTCCATAGCCGCTTGTTGCATAGGCTCAGTGTTTGCCTGAGCATGAGTTATGCCTAGGCTCATCAACAAAATTATCATCCATTTCATTTTATTCTCCAATTTCTCATCAGGTTTCAAAAGGGGTTAACTGGCCGTCTTAGTTGAACTGGCAACAGCCGTATTAATTTGTAGCATTTCTTCGTCTGTTAAATCTCGCCATTGGCCCGGCTTTAAACCAGCTAAGCGAACCGACATGATACGCGTGCGCTTTAGCTTTGTGACTTCGTAACCTAAGTATTCACACATACGCCTAATCTGACGATTTAAGCCTTGGGTTAAGGTAATACGAAAGACCATTTTACTCTGCATCACCACCTTACACGGTTTAGTGACAGTGTTGAGGATAGGCACGCCTTTAGCCATTTTGTCAATAAAGTGTGCAGACAAGGGTCTGTCTACAGTCACGACATACTCTTTGTCATGGGCGTTTTCTGCGCGCAAAATTTTATTCACAATGTCGCCATCGCTAGTCAAAAAGATCAGTCCTTCGGAGGGCTTATCTAAGCGACCAATAGGAAAAATACGTTGGGGGTGATTGATTGCGTCAATGATATTGCCTTTCACGTGTCTTTCGGTGGTACAAGTAATGCCAATAGGCTTGTGATAGGCCAAATACACTCGATCTGACTTATTCTCGGCACTGGCAGCAATGGTTTGATTATCAACTGTGACTTTATCTCCAAGGGCGACTTTTGTGCCTAACTCCGGCAAAATCCCATTAATTTTCACACGTTTTTGCTCAATCAGCTTGTCAGCCTCTCTTCTCGAACAAAACCCCGAATCACTAATGAATTTATTTAAACGAATTAAACTCATGAGTCTTGCCTAATGGGCACAAATAAAGGTTCAATTCGCAATAACAACTGAAGTTCTGCGCCACTTAACGGGCCAGCTGTCACCCAAGCCTGTAATAAATCGAGCTTAGTATTCTGTTCGCCTTGGGCCAATTTTTGGGCCATCATTTCTAATTGCAGCTGCTTACGTAAATCACCATCCGTATCTGGCGAAGCATGTTCGCTGAGTATTTCTAGTTGCACTGTTAGCTTGTGTCTGTCGGCCTTAGTAGGCTCTTGGTTTAGCCATTGCTGCCAAGCTTTAGGTAATTGCTGTTTTAGCTCTTCAGCTTGATCTTCAGCATCTAATTGAGCGATTTTTAAATAGCTAAACAGGCAGATAAACGTCTTATTTTTATCTAATGTTTGTTGCTGTTGTAGCTTATCTTGTTGCAAGCTAATAGTTGTACGCAATTGGTTATCCAAACTGCGCTTTTGAGCACTTGGCAAGTTAGTTAGTAAAGATTCTATTTCGGCCTGTTCGCCAAGAGATTGTTGTAACTGAGAGGCGCTTTGCGCTTGCTCTACGCCATGATGGAGCTGAGTTAAGCGCTGTTTTAGATCAGCCACTTGTTGGTTTAACTCTTTTTTATACTCGTTGCTCGCAGCTTTACGCTTGGCGAAAATGGCATCGTTGGCTTGACGGAACTCATCCCACAAGCGGTTTTCCTCTTTTTGTCCCCCATGGCCAATCTGCTTCCACTGCTGTTGCAACGCTTTAACCTGCTCGATAGCTTGGTCAATATCGTCCAAAGTATCCAGTTTTGTTGCCTTAGCAATAAGCCCTTGTTTGAGAGCTTGGTTGTCTTGATAAAACTGATTAACTTTGCGTTTTATTGGCTGAACTAAGGCTTGGTACTCCTTATTCAAAGATGCTTTAATTTTATAATCAACCTCCCCTACTTGCCCCCAACGTTGCTGTAATGCTCGAAACGGCTTAATAAGCTGACTAACATCTTGTTGTTCTAAGTTGAGTGCAGTTAACTCAGCCAGAAGCTCTTGTTTCAATACCAAGTTGTGTTGCCTTTTCGCCTCTTCTTGCTGATAGGCCTCTCGACAAGGCACAAATGCACGTTCGAGTGTCTGATCAAACGCTTGATTTAATGCTGTATCAGCTTCTGTATCGAGTTTACCTAAGCTAGTCCACTGAGCCCTTAGCCCCTTAATAGCTTTAGCTTGTTCGGCAACGGGCAGAGGATTAGCTACCAATTCTTCAGCTTCTTTTAATAGAGCAGGTTTGCGCGGTGCAGCAATGTATTCTTGCCAGTCTTGTAAGTTTGCGACTTGCTTTTGAATGTCTGCAAACGACTTAGCCAATTGCGTTTGCTGTTGTTCTGGCAAAGCCGTAAACCAAGTATTAACCTTTTCGTACAAGCCCATAGCAGACTTAAATTTACCTTGTTGAATTAGGCTTTCAACGGCTCGCATTTTATTTTTGCAGCGACTAACGTCTTGTTTAACCTGACGACGAATAGCGTGAATGGCCTCTTGCCAAGCGCGCTTGTGCTGCTGCCATTGCTTAGGGCTCTCAGCCGGCAAATAACTTTGATGTGGAGCGACTTGGTTTTTCCACTGCTGTGACAGTTCATTGATGAATTCGTGGGCAGCATCAGCTTGGCTTTGCTCCTCTGGTAAGGGCAAATCACTCAGCTGTTGAATTAAAGCCTTGGCTTTTTCAATTGCAACATATACCTGGGGTAAGTTTTCGAGGGTATTTTTAGTGCCTAGTAAGTGTTGTTGTTGGGTTTCTAATTGACTGTGCTGCTGAGTAAATTGGCTAGGCAAGGCATGAGTAAACTCGCTGACTGTTGCAATCGACAACTCAATGGCGTTCAACCACGTTTCCACTTGTTGGCCGCTCACTTGGGTAATATTTCCTTGTAACCCCTCATGGATTTGCTGCAATAGCTGCTGATTATCTTGAATGATAGTACTAGTATCTTGCTGAATTTTCAGCTCAGTCTGAGCAGCTTGCCAAATCGGCTTCAATGTCGCCAAAACCTTTTGCAGCTTGTGATCGATGTCGGCGTATTTTTGCTGGTAACTAACACGTGTTCCCTCAGCTAAGCACTCAAATTGCTTAGCTAGTACTGCGTATTGTTGATCAAGTTCGGTTTTACGCTCGGTCAATTGTTGAAAGTCATCACTGTCTTTTAGGGCCAGCAAACGCGACAAAACCATCTTCACTTGACTCTCAATCTGACTTGGCAGCTGCTCTGCCTGTCGCCAAATTTCAAGCTGCTGTTCACTTGCTTGCACAACTGCCTCGAAGGCAGATTTTTTGCTGAGCTTTGACAACAGCTTTCTTGACTGAGGGTTATCGGGTAACGCGTTAAGCATGCCCAATACTAAACCTTCACTGTGGCTGCTAAGCATAATCTTTTCGTTTAGTTGGGGTTTGTCTAAACGCTTTAATATTGTAGCCACCAAGTCATTGTCAGCTTGCACCCAATCAAGTGTAACCAGCTTTTCAAGTAACCTGTTGTCTTTGCACTCAAGAATAAAGCTGCGCTTGTCTTGTTTAGACAGGTACTGGTTTTGATCATTTAATAACGCCTCTTCAATCACCCGTTGCGAACGCTTTTGGATACGTTCGTTTTTAGCGATTTCAGACATTTTGTACCACAAAGGAAAGCTGTCTAGCTTAGTCAAAGCAGCCAAACTTACATTGGCATCAGCGTCGTTAAATGCCAGTTCATGTAAAATTGATTTTTGCTGGACGTCTTCTTTATTAAAGTTCTCTATGGCTTGAATACGAACATTTGGATCGGGGCTTTGATGTTTCGAGCGAAAAAGGTGTTTAAATATCATCCTGCTTGAACCGCGCTATTGTTTGAGTGTTATCTGGAGATTGCTTAAATTCTTGCTTAAAAGATTCTCGGCTTTTATGTACTATTTTTCCGTCTGCGCCGACCGTCATGTGCTGATCAGACTGCAGCACCCTAGCTTGGTAAATCATCACAGCTTGTAAACTGGTTTCTCTTTGTTCGTCTGTTAATGGGCTACCATCTAGCCATTTTCCGGTCTCTACAGCTTGCAGTAGCTTTTCGTATACATCTTGTGACATTGACTGCAATAACATATTTATATTCATAATTTTTAATCTGTCTTTTTTAGAAACACCAATCTAACGCGATTGACTATGTACCAAACAAACCCTACAACCGCCACGCCAGCCGATGCGTTGTACTTAAAGGCATCTGATGCACCGCCACCCCAATACATATACCCAATACCACCCACAAACAACAACATAGCAATCATAGACTGAGTTTGAATAGCTTGACGTTTAAGATGCCGATTTAAATTATTCTTTCTAGCAATATCTTCTGCCGTAGAGGTGCCCATATTAAATTGACAATGTTGGCAAACCTGAGCTTTATCAGAAATTTTCTTTCCACAAGAGGGGCAATTAATTAAGGCCATGCCAATACTCCAATATTCAATGGCTAAAGCGGCGCATAGCCGCAAAATAAAAAAACGCCCAAACCCCGTTAAGGCTTGGGCTTAGATTGATTAAACGATTGCCAATATTGCGCAATCGAATCTTTCATTTCTTTTCTTAAAAGCAAAATACCAAATAAATTCGGCAATGTCATAATTACTATAGTTACCGCAGACAAGGCCCATACCAAAGTCGTATCTGAGGTAGCAGCCCAATAAAAGCCTGCAACATATACTACCCGATAAGGCATAACTGATTTTGGTCCAAATAAATAGGTCATGGCTCTATCGCCGTAATATGACCATGCGATGGCCGTTGAGAACGCAAACAAGAGCAAACCGATTGATACGATATACTTGCCAGATTCACCAAAATATCCTTTGGTAAACGCCACTGCGGTTAAGTTTGCAGAGTGAATAAGTGAATGACCCGATACGACTATATTGGGTTTGACTAGTTGACCATTTTTCACTTCGAGCTTGCCGCTAAACGGGTCTTCTGGAGAGTCAACGGAGAAGCTTACCTCTTCGGCAAACGAGCGGGCATTAATTATAGTAAAGCCTTGATTCACCGCCTTACCGTTTACTACTTGAATCTGACCGTTGTAGGGAGCTATGCTGTGTCCATCAAGTTGATTAAGGTACTTAAACATCTGTTGTCTATCGGCTGGCTCGGTTTCTAGCAATGTGCCATTGATAATTTTCATGTCTGAGCGGTCAAACACATTATAGTGTTTTTCTTGCCACACGCCTGACGACAAAATGACTAAACCGGTAATGGTGCAGATTAAAATAGTATCGATAAAAGGTTCAAGAATCGACACCATGCCCTCAGCTACAGGCTCGTCTGTCTTGGCTGCGGCATGGGCGATAGGCGCAGAGCCTTGGCCCGCCTCATTTGAAAACAAACCACGGTTTACCCCTCGGTTAAACGCGTACGCTATGGTGGCACCTAGAAAGCCGCCTGTTGCTGCCGAGCCAGTGAACACATCAGATATAATCGAAGAAAACGCAGGGCCTATGTTTTCTATATTGGCAAAGATCACCGCAAATGCACCGATCAAATAGATGGCTGCCATTAGGGGCACTACTTTTGATGTCACCGCAGCAATGCGCGAAATTCCACCTAAAATAACCAGAGCGAGTAAAACCCCTAACACGCCGCCCATCACTTCGGGCTGAACTCCAAATGTTGCCTCCATACTGGTTGCAATGCTGTTGCTTTGAGGAAGGTTTCCTGCGCCAAACGAACTGATCACAGTCGCAATGGCAAACGCTACAGCCAACCATTTCATATTAAGACGTTTGTCCATGTAGTACATTGGCCCACCAGACACTGTACCGTCCGGCGTTTTTTCGCGGTATTTATGCGACAAAGTGACTTCGACAAATTTGGTGGTCATGCCGAAAAATGCAGTCGCCCACATCCAAAATAATGCTGCAGGTCCACCCAAAAATATCGCAAACGCAACACCACCAATATTCCCTGTTCCAACAGTCCCAGACAAGGCAGTGGTCAAGGCTCGAAAGTGACTAGTGTCACCCTCTGCGTCTTGTTTATCATATTTGCCCAACACCACTTTCCAAGCATGCTTAAAGTAGCGTATTTGCGGAAACTTGAGGTAAAGCGTAAAAAACAACCCTGTACCCAGCAATACATAGGGAAACCACCAAGCGCCACCAAGCATTTGGTCCAAGTTATTCAAAAATTCATGTATAGCTGCCACAAATTATCCTTTGTATAAGTTAAAAACGGTATCTAAAAAAACGTAAACTGACCAATAGAAGCAAGCCTAAACTAGGCAGTTGCCAAATGCTTAAAGCTTGTCAACTACAGCGCGTATTGCGACAAGTAAATCTTCTCCGAGTTGCTTACAACGCTGAGGCGACCAACCATACACACTATCGGGTAACTCTATATTATCTTTGAACGGCATCTCTAGGGTGTAAGCCAAACAATGATGAGCCTCTCCTACGGCATGAGTTGCTAAGGTCATATTGGCCTCACCCGGCTGGTCTTTGTCATAGCCGTAGGTATCTTGGAATTCAGGTGTAGCAGTTAACAGTGCCTGCTTAAATTGATTTTCTAACAATGCCAATGATTCATCGTAACTTGGATTACCTTCACAACCCGCGACAAAATTATAAGGAAGGGCTTCATCGCCATGAATGTCTAAAAATAAGTCGACGCCTGTTTCTTGCATTTTTTGCTTAACCAGAAATACCTCTGGGCTTTTTTGCATACTGGGCGTGGCCCACTCTCGGTTGAGGTTGATTCCAGCCGCATTGGTTCTTAAATGACCACGACTCGCGCCATCTGGGTTCATATTAGGCACAACATAAAATACGGCTTTGTCTAACAACAATCTGGCTAGGCCGTCCTCTTCATCTAGTAATCGCTCTACTAGGCCTTCAACCAACCATTCGGCCATAGTTTCGCCAGGATGTTGCCTAGCTGTGATCCAGATAGATTTTTTATCTTCTTGAGGAGTACCTATGACCAACAAAGACATGTCTCTGCCATCTAACGTATCACCCAAATATTGGCCCTTACAATCGGGCGACGTTTGGGAGATAGCCAATAAATCTAGATGCCGTTCGTAGCTATATGGAGCGAAGTAAGCAAAATACATCTGGTCAAACTCAGGGGTATGCAGGATACGTAGGTTATCACCGTCAAACTCTGTCTCAACTCTAAACCAAGACTGCCTATCGTAGGAAGCCACAGCCTGATAACCTTGCCAGCCCTTTGGATAAGCCGATTCTGCTAAGTTTTCTATGGTTAAAATGTGAGAAATAAAGGCTTTGGACTCTAGTTTAAAGTAGAACCATTGATAAAAGGCTGATTGATTATCGGGGCGAATAGCCAAACGGATATTTTGTTCAGAATCAGCACTGACGACCCGAATATTTCCCCCATCAAAATTACTACTTATTCTCATAAAATTTATAACTCATTGACCATAATAATAAATTTACATTAGCTTCGACGACTAGAGGATTTCTTGCTCTATTCCGTTTGATAAAACAGGTAACTAAACTAGGCTTAACAACACCCCCGACTCGAGACGCGCTTTACGCTAAAAAGGACGAACGACTAAATGATAACATCTGACTCGCGCTATGTAAGTCAATTAACCCGAGATTCTTTAGCTCTTGTTTTAGCTGGTGGTAAAGGCAGCCGTCTCCACGAGTTAACCCGTTCTGAATCTAAGCCCGCGTTGCACTTTGGCGGAAAATTCCGGGTGATTGACTTTCCCTTATCAAATTGCATAAATTCAGGAATTCGACAAATAGGCGTGGTTACCCAGTATAAAGCATATTCGTTGCTTAGACATTTGGTTCAAGGCTGGGGGCACTTAAACAGAGAGCTTGGTGAGTTTGTTGAGCTGCTTCCCGCTTCTCAGCAAAAAGACAGCAACTGGTATCGAGGGACAGCCGATGCCCTATATCAAAATATTGATTTTATCCGAGAAAATGCGCCTAAATATGTCGTAGTACTGTCAGGCGATCATGTATATAAAATGGATTATGGCGATATGCTGGTTAAGCATGTGGAGAGTGGCGCAGATATGTCTGTATCTTGTATTGAGGTCCCTATTCAAGAGGCAGCCAACAGTTTTGGCGTAGTCAAGGTTAACTCACATAACAGAATATTAGAATTTGAAGAAAAACCTACCAACCCCGCCGAGCTAGAGGATAAATCTGGCTATACACTTGCGTCTATGGGTAACTATATATTTAACACTGATTTTCTTATTGAACAGTTGTGTAAAGATGCACAAATACTCACTTCACAACATGATTTTGGTCATGATTTAATTCCAAACCTGATTAAAAGTAGCCATGTAACGGCATACAGATTTCGCAATAAACATAATCAACAGCCACCTTACTGGCGAGACGTCGGCACCCTTGATGCATTCTGGCAAGCCAATATGGACTTACTCGATAGCAACCCCAAACTCAGTATATACGATGATGATTGGCCAATATGGACATACCAAAAACAAGCCCCCCCAGCTAAATTCTTGTATAACGATTCGACTAGAAAAGGATATGCAGTCGAATCTATGGTATCTGGTGGGTGTGTTGTTGCAGGCGCAAAAATAGACAGTTCACTGCTATTTTCTGACGTAAAAATAGCGTCTTACAGCGAAATATATCAATCAGTTTTGTTGCCAAAAGTAGAGGTAGGTGAACGGGTCAAGATATGCAAAGCAATTATCGAGAGCGGTACAAAAATTCCAGACGGCTTACAAATAGGTGTAGACAGTAAAGCCGATCTAGCCAATGGCTTTAGACTAACCAAACAAGGGGTAGTTTTGGTAACCTCAGCCATGATAGGTGCGCTAAATTGTCGAAGGAGTAAAGCAAGGTTAGCTTTTCCTAATCAATTTGACAGTACAACCAGCGCCTCCATAGATCAATCGTCTCTTGCCCACATGCGTGCCTAATCCTTTGTAAAATCATTAGGCATAAATAATTTAGGATGAAAAAAAACTATCCCATTAAAAAGCACCTCAAATGAGGTGCTTTTTTAAGCTCTGTACCTCTGCAAAGTGATTCAAGCCTAATTCGACTCAGAAAACTGCACAGAGACAGAGTTTACACAGTAACGCTTACCCGTTGGCTGGGGACCGTCATCAAAAACGTGACCCAAATGCGCATCACATTGTTTACACACTATTTCGATTCTCCGCATGGCAAGAGAGTCATCTGTATGATATTCAACATTTTGCACGTCAGCTTGGGCTGAGAACGACGGCCAACCACAGCCAGAATCAAATTTGTCGGCTGATATAAATAAGAGTGCATCGCAGCATGTACAGCGATACTCTCCAGTACGTTTTTCATCGAGTAACTTGCCCGTAAACGGCCGCTCTGTGCCTTTTAAACGACATATACGAAACTCTTCATCAGTTAAGTTTTCTTTCCAATATTGCTCAGACTGTTTCACTTATTTACCTCTATATTCACGCCATTGGCTCGCACTTAAATACTGCTAAGCTTCGATAAGCCTGCAGATATTTGTGGCGGATCATCACGTCAGGTTGCTCTGACCACTTAGCATAACGTGTATCAAACATTAGTTTCCAACCGTCAGTTTCGCAAAATTGTGGCAAATGGAAGCAGACATCGTGATCACTGGCATTAAACACCAATAGCCAATGGCCCTGATGCGTATCTTTATCGTCAACGACTCCCCTTAGCTCTACAGCAAAGGCTTGGTTGTTGTGATCTTGCCAGTCATCTTGGACTTTGCGCTCTCCATCCGGACGATACCAATAGACTTTTTCAACGTTATGCGTAGAAGTATACGTATCTCCCTCTAGATTTAGATGATTTAAAATCTGAGTACTTTTACGAAGTTTAATGATCTGCTGACAAAACGTTAAAAACTCTTGCTGGATAGGCGTCATCGACCAATCGACCCAGCTCAATTCGTTATCTTGGCAATAGGCGTTATTGTTACCTTGTTGCGTGCGACTTAATTCGTCACCGCCCAGCACATGGGGCGTGCCCTGAGACAAGAGCAAGGTAGCAAATAAATTACGCTTTTGTCGCTCTCGTAACGCTACAATGACTGGATCTTTGGTTTCGCCTTCAACGCCATAGTTAGCAGATAAGTTATGCCCATGTCCGTCACGATTTTGTTCGCCATTAGCCTCATTGTGACGTTCAGCGTAACTCACCATATCGTGAAGGGTAAATCCATCGTGGTAACTCACGTTGTTAACAGAGGTTAAGATTGACCGATTATCGTGGGGGAAAATATCTCGAGATCCTAATAAACGGGTAGCGAAATCACTGGTTTGGCCTTTATCACCCCGCCAGAACGACCTAACCGTATCTCGGTATTTGTCATTACACTCTAACCAGTTAGAGGGAAACTGCCCAAGTCGATAGCCCCCAAGGCCGATATCCCATGGCTCAGCAATCAACTTAGTGTTAATTAGTGTGGGATCTTGACGTATGGTCCTAAAAAATCCAGCTAACGCGGTAAATTCGTAGGGATCACGACCTAAACTAGCGGCTAAATCAAATCTAAATCCATCAACCCCCATGGTTTGTACCCAGTAACGCAGGGAGTCCATCACCATTTTCTGAATATAAGGTGACGCGGTATTCACGCTATTTCCGCATCCAGAATTATTTACATACCTATCGTAGTTAATTGCGCCATATTCATTCCGCTCAAATAGGTAACTAGAGGCATTATCAAACCCTTTAAACGACAACATAGGCCCGTCATAGCCACCCTCGGCAGTATGATTGAACACCACATCCATTATGACTTCGATACCTGCACTATGCAGACTAGTCACCATTTGTTTAAACTCGGCTACGCCGTCTTTAACCACGTATCGTGGATCTGGGGAAAAGTAATTAACAGGGTTATATCCCCAATAATTAGTTAAGCCTTTATTGGTGATAAAAGGTTCTGGCATAAAGGCTGAAACAGGCATCAGCTGAATAGCACTAATCCCTAAATGGGTTAAATGCTCAATTACGTCTGGGTGACATATCCCCAAAAATTTGCCTCTATGCTTTTTAGGCACATTTGGGTGAAGTTGAGTTAACCCCTTTACATGGGCCTCGTACAAGATAGTTTGATCTAACTCAGTATTAGGCCGTTGTGCGTCATCATAAAAGCCTAGAGGTGCTTGGACGACACACTTTGGCATCATGCCCTGACTGTCACCTTGGTATAACTTTTCATCCCAAAATAATGGACGACTTAACGCTTTTGCATAAGGGTCAATCAATAATTTTTCAGGATCGAAATTCAACCCTTGATGAGAGGAATTACTGCCGTGCACTCTAAAACCGTATAGCTGACCTGCTGCGAGATCTGCAACATGGCAATGCCAGATTTTGCCGGTTTTGGCTGGCATTGGAATAACTGCAACTTGCTTTTCGGTTTTAGCATCAAAAAGACATAACTCAACGGATTCTGCTCGAGGACAATGCACAGCAAAATTACACCCGGTTTGATCTAAATTAGCTCCAAGGGGATGTTCAGTCCCAACACTCACATTAAAACCATGACTCATAATTATTATCCTCGATGGATCACAAAAATTGTGGCCAAAGGTGGCAAACTCAACGATATAGATTGCTCTTTATCATTCCAATTGATTGGGTCTGTTTTAAAATTTTTCTTGGTTAAATAACCGCTACCCCAGTACTTTTTATCATCGGTATTGAGTAATAGCTCATACTTACCTTTGTCCAAAACGCCAAGTCTAAATTCGGCTTGTGGAACGGGTGTAAAGTTAGTAACGACATAAATTTTTTGCTGATCAGATTTTCTCACCATAGACAAAATACTTTGCTCGGCGTTACCGTGATCGATCCACTCAAAGCCTTTGTAATCATTATCTAACTCGTACAACGCAGGATACTGTGCGTAGAGCTTGTTCAAATCTCGATATACAGACTGGATCCCTTGATGTTTATCAAAATCTAACAAATGCCAATCAATGGAGGAATCATGATTCCATTCTGCAAACTGTCCTATCTCATTACCCATGAAATTAAGCTTTTTACCCGGATGTCCATACATAAATCCAGCATAGGCTCTGTGATTGGCCGCTTGCTGCCACTCATCTCCTGGCATTTTACGTAGCAACGCTCCTTTCCCATGAACCACTTCATCGTGAGAAATGGGCAGCACAAAACTCTCATCAAAGGAATAAACTAAGCTGAAAGTAATCTCATTGTGGTGGTAGCGCCTATAGCAGGGGTCTTTAGCGATATAGTGCAGGGAGTCGTTCATCCAGCCCATGTTCCATTTAAATCCAAAGCCCAATCCTCCCTCGAATACAGGCCTAGAGACCTTTGGAAAAGATGTAGACTCCTCGGCTATGGTCATAGCATGAGGGTACTTTTGGTATACTTCTTTGTTCATCCACTGTAAAAAACTAATGGCTTCGTAATTATGATTCCCGCCATCTACATTTGGCACCCAATCTCCATCTTCTCGGGAATAATCCAGATACAACATAGAGGCTACGGCATCAACTCTTAGTCCATCAATATGAAACTTATCGACCCAATACAAGGCATTGGCTACTAAAAACTGACGAACTGTGTCTTTTCCAAAATCATAAATGCACGAATTCCAATCTGGGTGCCAGCCTCGGCGCGGATCTTCGTATTCGTAAACATGGCTTCCATCAAATCTCGCGAGTCCGTGGCCATCTTCTGGGAAATGCGCAGGCACCCAATCCATGATCACACCAATGCCATGTTGATGACATTGGTCAACAAAATACTTAAAGTCATCTGGGGTACCAAAGCGACTTGTCGGTGCAAACAGACCTACAGGCTGATACCCCCAAGAACCGTCAAATGGATATTCAGATACAGGCATAATCTCGATATGGGTGTAGGCCATATCTTTGATATATGGGATCAGTTCATCAACAAGCTGGTGATAACTCAAGTAGCGTTGTTCCGAATCGCCTTGAGGCTTTTTCCAAGAACCTAAATGCAGTTCATAAATACTCATTGGCTGAGTATATTTGTTTTTCTTGGCTTCTTTTAGCCAGTCTTGATCTTGCCACTCATACGCAGAATGGTCGTACACAATAGAACTATGGGACGGGTATTGCTCAGCAGAAAACCCAACTGGATCGGCTTTATGCGGCAAACTGTGCCCAGCAGCGTCTTTGATTTGGTATTTATACTTAGCTCCCGCTTCAATACCTGGCACCACCAACACCCAATAGCCCATTTCGGTTTTCTGCATAGGGGTACATGAGCCATCCCAGTAATTGAAATCACCAATTAAAGACACAGCAGAGGCATTAGGAGCAAACACAGCAAAACGCGTCCCTTTAATTGGTTGGCTTAACCCCACATCAAGGGACACCAACTGTGCGCCCAATTGGTGATAAACATTTTCTGGGTGATGGTCGACAAAATGAATGGCGTGATAAGCTTGTTCTTGAAACTGATAAGGATCGACAACTTCATATTCAGCTGCTTCGGTCGTAACCCTAAAACTATATGCTTTGGGTAAAGTGGCAAATTCGAAGTTAGCAGAAAATAACGGGCCATCGTCGCTTTGTCTTAACTGTCCTAAGATTTTATTTGAGCCTAGGTCGATCACCTCAACCTTAACTGCGCCTGGTAACCAAGCGCGAATACTAGAAATCGACTCCTCAGGTTTAGTATGTATACCTAAGTAAGAAAAAGGGTGGGTACAATTGGCATTAGATAATACGTGTTCTACCTGCATTGGTTCGCCTTATATTGAGCCGCTCTTCCTGACACTGAGCGGCTTTAGAGAAGATAATTTACGTTGACGCTTGGTTTCTTGCCTCAGTTAATTGTGTTGCCAACGCGTCTAATGATGCATCACTAAATATGTCTTGTAAATTGTGAGTGAGTTTGCGTCGCCAATTGGGGTACTCGCTAAACGTGCCCGGCACATTAATTGGCTGATCCATTTCAAGCCAGTCTTCTAACTGCAAACTGAGCAAATCACTTGACCCCGCTGCCATATGCAATTGCATACCGTTATTTAGCGCTTTGTGCATACCTACTTGATTGACATCTCGACTGATATTTTCGGGCAAAGAGTGGTGGCCGTGTAAGGTATCTAACAAAGCTTGCTTGTTGCGATGTCGACTGTCGTAAAGATGGGTCACTAAGTCTTCCGTTTGATATAAACCTAGGTTTTTGCCGAGCTCTATATCGTGGCAATGCCAAAAACCCAGTAATGTTGGCATGTCATGGGTGGTCAGGGTAGCCATGGACTGTTCGGGGTAATGTGATGGCGAAAAGTAGCCACCATCTTGCGCTTGCTCAAACAAAAAGACTCGGTACGAATAAATACCGTTATCGGCGAGTTTGGCACGAATTTCGTCCGGAACTGTGCCTAAATCTTCTCCAATTACAGCACTTTTATTACGTTGGCTTTCTAGGGCCAAAATCCCTAACAGGTCGTCTACAGGGTAATAAACGTAACCGCCTTGTTTGGGACTGTTGTCACCTGGCACCCACCATAGCCTTAACAGCGCCATAACATGGTCAATACGCAACGCACCTGTAGCGTACATATTCGACTGGCACATATCGATAAAAGGCTGATAGGCCTGCTGGTAAAGCTTATCTGGATCCATAGGCGGCAGTCCCCATTTTTGACCGAGTGGGCCTAACTCATCGGGAGGGGCACCTATACTGGCATCTGGGCAATACAAGGCTTGATTGCCCCATACTTCTGCACTGCCTTCACTGACCCCAACCGCTAAATCACGATACAAACCAATATGCATATTGTTAGCAAGCGCTACATCATTGGCGCGGGTCAATTGCAAAGACGCTTGCCATTGCAACCACAGAAAGAATTTGATTTGTTTACTGTGCAACTTGGCAAATTTAGCCACTGCTGGCGACTCTGCATCTTGGTATTCTTCAGGGAACCCTGGCCATCCCCAACAAGGTTGGCCTTTGCTTGATAAATGCTGTTGTAGCGCGTCATAAATAGCTAAAGTTTGTAAACTTTGTCCGCCACAGGCAACAAACTGCTTAAACTGTTTATTCAGTTTGGTATTTTTGGACAAATATTGCTTATTTTGATAGTCAAAAATGGCATGTAACGCCTGTAGCTTTAGCTCTGTAACGACTTCATAGTCAACATGGGCGACTTGTCTGGCATGGTCAATCTTTTGTTGAAATTCAGGGTGATTAACTAATGTTTGTACAGAGGGTTGTTCAAATCCATCCACGGCACTCACATCGATATAAATGAAATTTAGCCAGCGCCGAGAAGATGGACCATAAGGGCTACAGGCATTGGGGTTAGCAGGGTAAAGAGCATGAATTGGATTCAGTCCAATAAAATGCGCACCACGCTTGGCAGATTGTTCAATTAAATAAGCTAAATCTGAAAAATCCCCGACTCCCCAGTTATCTTGACTACGCAAACAGTACAATTGAACACTCAAGCCCCACACTTTTTGTCCGCTTTCGATAGCCTGCGGTTTATAACATGCCTTTGGCGCAATAATCAGTTTCATACTGGCCAACACGTCATCTTCGATGGCAACCGACAAAGTGTAATATCCTATCGCTAAGGTGACAGGTAAGTTGACCAAATATTCGTGAAATTCTACCTCATCAATATGCGTTCCATTGACTAACTCACCGTCTGTTGGTGTGACGTCGAACTGCTGTTTATCGCCCGCTTCTGACTCAATGCAAAATTGGTAAGCGTCGGATACCAATTCAATTGGCAGGCGCATAACTGTTTGCAAAGCTTGATGTTCACGGGTCACTTGAACTGGGTTTAACACACTCGTCCAGTTATCTACCACAGCTTGATTGGCTTGTTGTTCAAGCTTTTCTGGATTATCAATTTGATAGCCCATGACTTCTAACAACTTTTGCTTGGTATCCATAGGGATTGATTGGGGCTTACCCCAGGCATCTAGGTAATTTGACTCTATGCCACATTGGTCAACTAAATAATCGATAAGGGGCGCAGTCATAAATTTTGGTTCCTTTAAAATCAAACAAAACATCTAAGGGCTGTTTATCTTTATTCATTTTGTATATTGAAGGCTAAACTCACACAGCGCTAGGCGCACCAAATGTGGTTTAGTCATCTACATGAGCCGTTTGATAACCAAGCTAGGAGGGGCTTTGGCCTCAACCCAAAGGATACGCTATTGGGTAACGTAGCCATGTCACCCTCACTACTTACATACCCATACATTTAGAAAAATTCAAACCCACTCATTCGCCACAGGTTGGCTAAAAAATGGCCTTCGCCATAATTTATGAACAAAGATAAACAGCCCCTAGCATTAAGCATACTCCGTGTTACTATAAATGAAATGCTTTTCAAAGCAATTTATACCAGAGATATTTACCATTTTTGAATATCTTAGTGATTGATTTTGATGATGTATTTTTGCAGTTATGTACGTAAATTGCAGCTAGACTAAAAGCCTTTATTAAGAGGGCCTTGCGCTATAAATCGATCGATTATGAATTATTTCGTAATTTAACAACGTTATTCTGAGTTTCTTTTGCCTTGTCGCAGAGATTAAGTCATAATTTCGTAAGTTTATTTCAGTTTGGCATATGTATGCCGTTCAATAACGTTTTCAGAGGAAACAAGCATGACAATTAAGGTTGGTATCAACGGGTTTGGTCGTATTGGTAGATTTGTATTCAGAGCAGCATGCGAACGCAGTGATATCGAAGTAGTAGGCATTAACGATCTACTTGATGCAGATTACATGGCTTACATGTTGAAGTACGATTCAACTCACGGACAATTTAAAGGCACAGTTGAAGTAGCTGATGGTCAACTAGTTGTTAATGGTAAAACCATACGCATTACCGCTGAGCGTAATCCTGCAGATTTAGCATGGGGTAGCATTGGCGCTGATGTCGTGGTTGAATCAACTGGCTTGTTCTTAACAGACGAAACCGCACGTAAGCACATTCAAGCTGGCGCCAAAAAAGTGGTATTATCAGCTCCATCTAAAGACGATACGCCTATGTTTGTTATGGGCGTTAACCATGACAGCTATGCGGGTCAAGACATAGTCTCGAATGCGTCTTGTACCACTAACTGCTTAGCCCCTCTTGCAAAAGTATTAAACGACAACTTTGGTATCGTTGATGGATTAATGACTACGGTACACGCAACCACAGCAACACAAAAAACAGTTGATGCTCCATCAGTTAAAGATTGGCGTGGTGGACGCGGCGCGTCTCAAAACATCATCCCATCTTCAACAGGTGCAGCTAAAGCCGTAGGTAAAGTTATTCCAGAACTTAACGGCAAGCTAACAGGTATGGCATTCCGCGTACCCACTGCTGACGTATCTGTAGTCGACCTAACGGTTAACCTTGCTAAATCTGCTAGCTACGAAGAAATTTGTACTGCTATGAAAAATGCAGCTGAAGGCGAACTTAAAGGCATTATGGGTTACACCGAAGACGCTGTTGTTTCTCAAGATTTCATTGGAGACGTACGTACTTCAGTATTCGACGCAACTGCTGGTATTGCTCTTACCGACAAGTTTGTTAAATTGGTTTCTTGGTATGACAACGAAATCGGTTACTCAACTAAGGTACTAGATTTAGTTGCTCATATTAGCAAGTAAGCCAAAGTAACCAACCTAACTAAGGCGACTCAGGTCGCCTTTTTTGATCAACCAACAGATACTTAAGATTATGCTATTAACCAATTCGACCCAAATCATTACCCGTAAAAGTATTCAAGTACTGCAAATAGACAACGCACTAGGCTTTGCAGAAATTGCACTTTTCGGCGGACACATCCTAAGCTTTACCCCAAAACATGATGGCAGAGAACGCTTGTGGGTAAGTGAAAACGCGATTTACGATGGTAAAAAAGCCATACGTGGTGGCGTACCCATTTGTTGGCCTTGGTTTGGTGATCATAAAAGCGATGAGTTCGGAGCTCATGGTTACGTAAGAGATCAAGCTTGGCATATTGTGCAAAGCCAAGATTCTGAATTAGGTACGCTCGTTACCTTGCAACCCGCCACTACGCAAGGCCCTGGCTTTGACGGTCAAACGGAATTAACCCTGACGGTTCTAGTTGGCAAAACCTTAACTATTCAGCTAAATAGCAAAAATATAGGTGAAACTAATACTAGTATTAACTGTGCACTGCATACTTACTTTGCCGTGTCCGACATTAATCAAACTCATCTGTCTGGCTTGCAAGGCAAATACTTGGATAAAACCCGTGATTTTGATAGTTTTGACACGCCATCTAACTATCAATTTAATGAAGAAACTGATCGCGTCCATTTATTTAAAGCCAGTGAAGTCACAATTCATGATCAACAAACTGAAACATCTGTATTGTCAGAAGGTCACGATAGCATAGTGGTATGGAACCCTTGGCAAGAAAAATCAATTAGCATGGCAGATATGGCTGATGACAGTTACTTAACCATGCTATGCGTTGAAACCGCTGTTACTCAAGGACAGATATTATCACCAGGACAAGTCCATACCTTGCAGCAAATCATTAGATAACCTTACTTCTTTATAATTACTCAGAATCAAGAATTAATTGCCCATGGAGTTTAGGGCGTGTTGGTCTTTTCTGTATACTTTTTGTTCTGCACTTCGTGGAATATAAAAGCTTTTTAGTCACAGCGCAGCGTTGAAGGCCTATTAATATAAGTCAAAATGCTGCAACAAAGAGTAAAAATCTTTTAAGACGAATTTTGCGCAGCATTTCTACTGCTTTAGCACGCATTCATATAGGACAACTACACCATAAGCATGCTTCATTGTATAAATACCGCGCAACTCGCTGCAAAAAAATACAGAAAAGACCAACACACCCTAATAAGTAACAATTTTAAAACGCTCTTCATGCTTGAAGGGCGGGTTTAATTTAACCATAAGACTCTCTATAGTTAACCAAATAACGACCTCCCCTTAAAACAGGCTCGACACTAGCCTCACCTATCTAGGTCATTCAAGATAGAGTTGCGCCTTCGACCCCAAAGCATAAACAGCACAGCAAACAGAATGAATTTCAATTGAGCAATAGACACACTGCCGCCCTGCTTAGCATTATTTTGTTGAGCTAAATCAAATTGAGATGGCACAACAGATATTGATAGGCTGCCAGATAGGTGCTGACCCGATTGCGTTTGCACTGTGTACTCCACAGTATCCATACCTAGATAATCCCTCGGGGCGAGATAGATGATCCGTCCATCCTCAACAACAGTAACCTTGCCTAAGGTTGCATGTGTTTGAACTATCTGTACCTGACTCGTCACTCCCTCAGAAAAACTCAATAGACTAATGGGTAACAAGGTAACGTCATCTGTAGTTAGGATCTCAGATGCCACTAAAACAGATTCATTTGGGATAACATTTACTGTAGTTTGCCCCCACGCAGTGCCACCAAGGCCATCACTAACCCCAAACACTAACTTATCTATACCTCTAAAGTTTAAAGGAGCAAGGTAAGAAACAGAACTATCGGCATTCAGCTCAACTTGCCCAAATAAAGCGCTTACACTCACGACTCTAACGGGATCACCATCGGGATCAGTTACCTGACTGAGTACATCTAGAGTACTGAGCTGGTCGATCTCAACAAAATACTCAATATCTTCGACAATGGGTGCACGGTTATCACTAATGGCAACAGCCACACCGCCAGGATCTGAGATAGATTGGTTTACTAACCCGTCACCATCATTTGGGCCTCCATCTTGTATTACTAAACTTACGCACCAATCTCCTTCAGTTAATCCTTGGGTATAAGAGGGCGAGTTCGGGGGAGGACAAACTCCTCTCTCGCCTTTGGTACTAAGTACTTGATTGTGCTGATCTTGCACAAAATCTTGCCACTGACCTTGAATATATTTTCGATACGAAGCGCCAGCAGGTATAGGCTCGGATTGTGGCAACACCACTTGGTAGCCAGAATTGTCTGAGCTTAAGCCATGAGCGATAAAATCAAATATACCACCAACGTTTCTGGCTTCGGTGTCATTGCCAAACAATGCCAAAGCTTCATTTCGATTTAATTTAATACTGCCTGCTTCACTAATAATCGAATTTTCACCACGAGACAAACACACCCCTAGGTTACCCTCTACCAAGAATTGCCCGCCCTGATTAATTGATTGAGGCAACACATGACAACTATTTTCAGTGTCAAACACGTTTGCGATTCCATCGGAATCATCATCAGCCCAGCCCTCGAGTATGTCTGCAATCTCGTCAGCGTCTGTGTCTATCTCTGTTAACGGGACTAAGGCATCTGTTATGGCGTAACTTCGAGTGAAGGCATCAGACTCACCACTTTGACGATCAGTTATGGTTAGGGTAACGGCTAAACGATCTCCAAGTAATTGTGCGGGGTCAATGATTAGCGTCTCAGGGGCTTCGCTCAGATTGCTAACCTCTTGGCTAGTTTGCCACCTAAACTCAGTTAAATCTGAATCGATATTCAGGTGAGTATCAAAGCGAACATCTCCTTCCTCTCGAGACAGTAAAGTACGTTGCTCTGCTTGCTGAAACGCTACAAAATCTGCAGAAAGTACAGTAAAGTCAGGGACCAAAGTTACACGAGTGCGGTTATTGGCAAGACTATTAACCGACTCATCTAACACAAATTCAATGTTTTGAGATCCATCTGTCAGAAGCTTAGATTCAATTTCAAATACATACTGGCCTTGAGTACCAGATTCAATCACAAACTCCCCAGAACGCGCCGTGTGACTGTCTTCAGATATATTATTACTGACAACTTCAAAAGGAATGACAACTGGGTAATTTGGCGCTTCACCGTTTAGATAAACCCTCACTTCTACCTGGCTATCGGGACCCGCAAAACTATTTGACTGTAAAGATACAAGAGGTTCTACCTCGATAAGTTGTTCAGCAATTAAAATCTCGCCATCGGCAAATTCAGCCTGCCACGGGACAAGATGACGCCCAGGTCGGAAAAATAGATTATTGCGTAACAGGCTCACTGGAATGTCTTGGCCTAGAGCTTCGTCTCTAGCAGTGGCGATGCCTATATTGAGTTTAGTTAAGGTACCTGTAGCCTTGAACACTTGCCGCTCTGGTAGGCTAATAACTGGATTTTGAGCCTGAGCATCAAATTCAATCGATAGCTCGGCCACTGCCGAACTGCTGGCTCCCTGAGAATCATTGATTAGGTACTCAATAAATATTGAATTTGATTGACTGTTGGTAGGGCTGACAATCAATACCTGCTGATCTATCTGAATACTTGCGTTGTTAGAGGACGCTCGAACTAGAGTTAACACGTCTTGTTCAGGATCGAAGTCGTTGTCCAAAACTGATAGTCGGTAGGTATTGTCACTACTGGCCATTAGCGAAAACACGTCGTCTACGGCAACAGGCGCATCATTTTCTGGAAGTACCTCTATACTAATAGTCGCGAGCTGAGAATCGAGTTGCCCGTCATTGGCAATAAACGTAAAACTATCTTGCCCTGAAAAATTAGCATTCGGAGTGTAGGTAAAGCGACCGTCAAGCAAGGTTAGTTGGCCATTAGCCACAGAGTTTTGCACACTAAAAGTGATAGCATCTCCATCGGCATCAGATACCTCAGGTAAGATAGATAAACTAGCGTCCTCTTGGACCATAACCAATATATCGTCCGCTATTGGCGCTTGATTATTCAATCTTACGCGGATAGAGAAATCCAATGCATTGCTCACCGCAAAACCATCAGACGCTTGGATCCGAATATCAGTAAAATCCCCAATGTTAGTGGGGAGTGGAGTACCTGTAAGCCCCCCTGTGTTTTCATCAAACACTGCCCAATTGGGTAAATTACTGATTGTAAAGGTAAGGCTATCATTTTCAGGATCCGTAGCAGTTGGAGTAAATGTATACGAACTACCCGTTAAAATTTCGGCCTCGGGACTGCCAACAATCGTTGGCGCACTATTTGTCGCAAGTTCTGTCTCCCTAACCCGAATCGCAAAAGCAGGAATTCTCGCTGCTTGTTCATTTTCCCCCAATAGGCTTATTTGAATATTCTGATATAAACCCAGATCGTCTGATTCTGGTACACCAAATAATCGCCCAGTACTCGTTTCGAACTCTGCCCACTGGGGCTTATTTGAAATTTGGTATGTTAAATTCTGTTGGTCTACATCTAGAGTTGTAGGCGTAAAACTATAGGTTTGCCCAACCCCGACAAACGCAGCTGGTTCGCCCGAAAACTCGATAGGATCAGCGACCTGTGTAAGGCTTAAATTTTGTACAAGTACTTCAGATACAACCAGTTGGTCAGCCACCGTTATTGATAAGCGTCCATCGCCAATCTGATTGGGTTCGCTTGTGTAATTAACCGATATTCCCGCTAACAACTGAGCATTTAGTACATCAATAGCACCCGTTAAGGTAAATTCTTGTGCAGTGACATTCGTTACAGTTACGCCATTATCGGTAACCGCAAGCAAGTTACTGATAGCTTCATCGGGCAAAGCTAAAGAACCTCTATCGACCCAAATTCGCAAACTAACCAAGTCGAGATCAGCATCGTTAAGCTGTAACTTATCGATAACCCAATCACCTTGGACATCCTCGATAAAATTCACAAGACTTGCATCAAAACCGTTTAACTCTATCGTTGGTGCAACATTAACATTGGCAGTGCCAACGCTTAGTGCACTAGCCACCCCCTGACTTGCCGCAATCATTCGTAATACATCATCCGCAGTGCTATGTTGATAAACCAACCCTAAGCCTGTAAATACAACCTCTCCAGCCTCAGCCTGAAGGCTGACCCTTTTGGGATCAAAATCAAGATCAGAGGCAATACTCACAACCGAATCTCCTAAGCTAGCTGACTCATCTAGGAGCATGCTCACAATGCCAGAAAAATCGTCATCAAGCAGGCCTTGCGCATCTTGCGCTTGAACAACAAAACTCTCCTCAAAAGTCCATGTGACTTCACTGGTAGGAGTAAACTCTATGGGCTCTTGAATAAACACTAAGCGCGTGGCCACCACATCACTGGTAAGCGTATTAGCCGTTGCCAAGGCTAAATCACC
>CANMKA010000039.1 GCA_947498355.1 uncultured Paraglaciecola sp.
CAAACTACGATCTGGGGGAAGGAATAAATGGCTGACAAACCAACAATCTTAGACTTTTTCTACAGCCTCAACGCCCCGGTAAGCGGCGCATAAATAGTAGGCTAAAATTAGCGAGGAACGAGCGCAAGCCTACTGTTTTGCGTCCGGACTTGACCGGTTTGTTAGCAATCAACACTACTTGTACTTATCACAAACCGAAGACTTGCTAAACATATCATCATCTCTACAAGCTACTTTGGTTGCATCAATCACAGAGTCATTACTTATGGGGGTCCAATAGTTTTCGGAAACTAGGTATTTCAGCTTTTTGTTTCCGCCGCCTAAGCCTATAAACTCAATAATATTCTCCATTTTTTTGAGAAAGCTATTTGAAGAACTTGTTTTATATTCAAGAAACATAACTACTGATTCGGGAGTCACATAATTGCGGGACGACAACGGTGGAAGTTTAAAATTGGTTGTCGAATTAGCCGGAACCACAAAGCCATCCATGCCTTTATATTCGTACGCTGGCATATAAGTTTCATTGCCACCAGGAATAGAAACACTACCGTCCTCATGAAAAAAACCTTCAACGTTTTCAGTTATTTTAAATACAACTTCTTGCTGATCAGGTGTTGCTCGCAAATACTCAATTTTTTGGTCAGTTGAGCTTTTGTTCGTCAATTGAAATTCGTAACCTCTACCAACAGGTTTAATATATTTTACTTCGATATTGCCTGTAAAATAGTTAAATACCAGGTTAGATAAAAAAGCTAATAGCCCTGTTGCAGCACACCACATAAGTATCTTATTAAGTTTAGCCATGGTGCGTATGCTGTTCTTATTGTTTTGATTAAGAGCCTGTTTGTTTCGAGGTTTTATTGATTGTTTTTTTCTTTTATTTTTACTTTTAGGCATTTTGACTTTAAAAATTAGATGATGATTAAAAAAATAACACTAAAAAAGTGTTCATAAAAACTAAGTGGAACCTTATCACTCTTTCATTGATTGCTAACGCCGCATTGTGGGGAATTTTAAGTGGAGCCAATTTTGGCGTAAAATAGCGCAGAGCGCTATGCCAAAATTGAGCGGAGCTTAAAATTTCCCTACGAATGCTTTGTTATACGTTTTTACTGTATTTCTAAGCTTTTTTGCTTAATAACAACACTAATATTCGCAGCCACACCTGACTTAGTAGTTGTTGGGAATATAAGAGTATTTTTTTCTAATGTTACATCATTAAAATTTACTTTGGGTTTATGCTTTGCCGAAAGCTCGACAAAACCAATTAACCTAAACCTAGCCTCACCTTTTGGCTGACCAAGTTCATTAAATTTGTAAGATGATCGAAACACCGACAAAAACTGAGTCCAGTTATTACCGCCATGAAACCCTTCAATTGTAAAAGCCGAAACCACGTACTCTTTTGTATTGCTAAGTTTAAATGATCTATATTTACGAGCTTTAACAAATTCACCACTATATGAATCATTCAGTAATCCTACTAAAGAATCCAATTGAGGTGCGACTCTCTCATCAGCATAGGCGCTGCTGAATAATAGAACACATACCACTATTTTTAGATATTTCACGATTTCTCCGAAAACGTATAACACTTACCATAACCGGTTTGTGGCGCTTTTCCACAAATCCGGTTGATGGTTTTGTTAGGCATTACCCATAATCTCCAACAAAGGGGTGATGTGTTTCAAGATAGAACGGCACTCTTTGAAATAAAACTCTATCACCTACAATAGTAACTTGTGTCATTAGAAAAGACTTATATAACTCTGCATTACCCACAGACTGACTTATGCCGCCATCCATATCAAACGGACTATTCGATACCGAATAGAAAATTATCGTGTATGATGCATCTGGATATTCTGGCTCAACCGTATATGGTCCAACAATCTTATAAACTAAATCGTCTTGCGACATAATGCTACTGAAGTTTATAGGTTTACGTTTCTGATTGAAAATAATTTCCAAACCAATAACGCCACAAGAGATTTTGATACACTCAATTTCCTTAAACCTTTTGACGTTTCCATCTTTAATAGTCTGCACTAACGATTTAGCAAATTTGTCTAACGAAGAATTTTTATGTGCTAGGCAATTATAAGATAGACAAATAAGCAGAGTGAAAAGAGCTAATTTCTTCATAAAGATGCCTAACGCCCCAATCAGAGGCAACAAAATAGCTGGTTATAATTGGCGACGTAGGAGCAAAACCAGCTGTTTTTTGTCCTTTGAATTGGCTTGTTATATTTGCGGGTTTAATTAATACAAACAGTAAAAGTGTTTTTTGCTATGCCTTTACCTGTCATGATTTCACTTTTTGCTGATAAACTAAACCCATGTGCTTTTGCTACAATATTTGCAACATATAAACCTAAACCATTACCTTCTAATTTACTTTTTATAGCAGAGGAAGCCCTAAAACCTCTATTAAAGAGATTGGGCAACTCATCTTCTGGTATTAAATCACCATAAGAAATAACTTTCATAGTTAGGTTATCACCAATTTCATCGAATTGGACTTCTACATCATTAGCTTTTCTGTATTTCAATGCGTTTTGAAGCAAAGATAGAGGAATAATTTTAAACGACTCATAGATTTTATGCTTGTTTTTGACGCGTCCATTAATAGGTATCTGAACTCGGCTTTTATTACTTTTTGAGTGACTTAGTACAATGGATATTTTATGTAACATACTATATATATCAGTCTGCCTCTTATGACCAAAAGAGGCACTAGCAGGATTAAAGTATATAGAGCTTGTATCCAAAGAGTCCAATAGCATTACACTTGTTTTATGCAGGCTTTTAAGATCTTCTGTTGCAGCTTCGAAACCACGAGATTTAGAGTTGTTTGACTTATCAATAAGCCTATTCGAATAAAAGTTGATCTCATTTGCCCATTTCGCAAATTCATGAAATTGGTCAAACTTATCTTTTGCTATTTTATTAGAAATTTTACTTATTGATAATAATTTTGATTCAAGCTCTGAAAGCCAATTGTTTATAGCGTTAATCGATGCTTTTTGAGGTTTATATTTGCGATTTAACTTTTGAGAGTTAGTTGAATTATTGATATAGACACCAGTAATGACTATACACTCATTTCCTATGTTCTTAGATATATGATTTAAACCATGTGAGCATTTATACATAGGTGTAGATTTACTTTCGCTAATACAGTCGATGCTACAAGAGTTTGCTTTAAAAACCTTAGTACCATCGAAAAATGTATCACCTACATATATAGGCCAAGGGTTTGAAATTATACTTTCTTCGATTATATTTTTAAGCATAATTCAATCGATCCTTTAATCTTTCAACTTTACAGAGCATCTTTTCAGTTTTAGTCGTTGCTAATCGATGTAAAGTGACTTTTAACTCTTGTTCATCGATTTCATTTTTTAAGTAATCAATAATCTTCGAGGAAATACTTTTCTTTTTTCTACGACTTAGTTGCAACGATTCAATATGGCTATTTAATAAATTGGCAATACTATTTTCGTCATAAAACCTAATCTTCAACTCCGCAAGTATTTCTCGAATTTTATACTCATCAATTGGCTTTTTAATACTGTCATCACATGTTTTAAAATAATCATTTAACTCCGTATGAAAATAACCCGAAGAGACTGCTACAATAGGGACTAATGGCCTAGCTTCTTTTATTATCTTTATCAGTTTAGCTCCCCCTTCTTCGAGGTCTTCTTTAACTACACCTTTAACATCTAACAAAATCAGATCATTGTTTGACAGCTCTTCTGCTTGAGAAAAAGAAACTGAATCAAACGTTTTTACTTTATAGCCTAAGTTTTGAATATAATTGATCGGATAGCTTTCTAATTCATCGTCGACAATTGCAATAGTAAAATTATCCACTAGATTCTTTGATTGTATAAAAGTAGTAACTTTCTGAGAGGTGAATAACTTCATGATAAATTCAGGTTTTATAATCCACATAACTATGGATAGCAAAATCCCTATAACAGCTAAACTAATTCCTAATACTTCCATTTGTACTCCAGGTTATGATGAGCAAATATAACGCTTAACATATGGGGCAATTACTTGCTGGCTATACTGCGCGAAGCGCCAGCCAGTGAGTAATTGTCCCAGCGAGCCTGCGAGCGAAATAATGTTTTTGTTAGGTGTTGGACTTAACTCTACCATTTGCAATATACCCTAAATGTAAAACCACTAATATCGGAATAAAAAAAGCAAAACGAATGTAAATATTAGCGCCTCCAGAACCCATATATCCGGCAGTCAACCAGCACAGCAACCAAAAAACAAGCAATAAACCAATTAATTGGGGCAGTTCAATTGGTTTATTCCCGAAAACGTAAAGCATCAATTTGGAAACAGCATATACAGAACCGCAACAACTGATAAAGAATACAATTAGAAAAGTTAATACATGCAGTGGCATATCAAAAGAGAGGACTTTGAGTGTAATTCCTGCTGCTAAACAAACAGGTAACGAGTAACACGTAATCTCGAATATAAACCAGACTCTGAAACTTTCCTTCATAGACACCTAACACTTACAATAAGCGGTTTTGGCTGCTCTTGCCAAAATCCGCTTGATTGTTTTGTTATACCTGTTGTTCAAAACGATCTCCGTGGCTGGGCGGCGTAGATGTAACAGTGAAGATTAAATCCACATTCTGCTCATTACGCAATTGGTGTTTCGTGTTTGGCGGAATATGAAATCCTTGATTCTGTTTAAGTGTAAATATCTTGCCGTTAACTTCTATTGTTGCGATACCAGTTAAAATATAAAAGAACTGTTCTGCAAATTTATGAAAATGCATTTTTTCAGAGCGCCCAGGAGGCATACGCTCCTGAATTACGCTAAGCGACTCTGAACTAACGAGGTGCCAACCATCACAATTCTCTCCCCATATGTAGTGCTCAGCATTTGCAACACTGGAAATCTTCATACTTTCCTACTCAAGGTATAACGCCAAGTTAAGCCGCGCAATGCGCGGAGTTTTTTTGTGCAATAATTCGCGAAGCGAAGCACAAAAGAAACGGAACGTATTGCGTCGGACTTAAACGCCTTGTTAGATGACATATAAATTATTAGCCACCTAAATTTAATTTGATGTTTTCTATACTCACAATACTTTGTGACAGCATGGAAAACTTGATAAACACGATTGTACTAAATTTGTCGACGAATGACGAAACACTTTAATAAGTAAGGCTACGAGACACAATTGATAACTTTTGCCAAAACTTAAAACTGCAATTTTAACGGGCAATCCCAGCGGAACAATGTTTAGAAATTATAGCCTGACATCTAACAATATTAATAAATTGCAATTACCCGTGTTTAAACACGGGTAATTGCCGTATATAAAATTTCTCTTATTTTAGGCATAGAAGGTAACCTATTACAACATATAGAGTTTTATTAGAAACTCAAATTTTAGTGTTGCAGAAATGCGGCAATTACCCAAGAACTTGCAACTATACGGGTTTAGAACTAAAACTGTATATAAAACCAGTATAAATTTAATTTATTATTATGAAGAAATCACCTTTTTTGACCTATATCGCAGAATTCATGTATCAAAGGCACTACGCTAAAAAAACGATTGAAAATTATATTCACTGGATTTATCGCTATATATGTTTTCATCAAAAGCGCCACCCAGCACAAATGGGGGATAATGAAGTGGAGCAGTTTCTAAACCATTTAGTCATTAAATTGGATTCGGCGCCAAGCACTCAAGCTAGCGCTCTCAACGCATTGGTCTTCTTATATAAAGATATTGTGGGTAAGCCACTCAATATAAAACTTAATTTTGTAAAAAGTAGTCGCCAGCCAAAATTGCCAGTGGTGTTGACCATTGAAGAAGTGAAAACACTGTTAGCCTATATCAACGCTAAAAATAAACTACTGGTATCATTACTTTATGGCAGCGGATTAAGGTTAATGGAAGCGGTTCGTTTAAGAGTTAAAGACATTGACTTTGAATTTTCATGTTTAAAAATTTGGCATGGAAAAGGCGGAAAAAATCGTGTAGTAACGCTAGCACCAGAGCTTCATCAAGCACTTAGAAGCCAGATAGTTTTGGTCGAGCAATATTTACATTCAGACATCGCTCATCCTGAGTATGCTGGGGTTTATCTGCCAAATAGACTACGCATAAAATATCAAGGAGCCAGTCGCACACTGCCTTGGCAATATGTATTTCCATCGGTCCGATTATCAGTTGATCCAGAAAGCAAACTTATACGCAAACATCATTGTGACGAAACAAGCATTCAAAGAAACGTACGCAATGCCGCAATGAAAGCCAGAATTAAAAAACACGTCACGCCCCACACTCTACGACACTCGTTTGCTACCCACTTACTCCAATCTGGTGCAGATATCCGCACAGTACAAGCTCAACTGGGTCACGCAGATTTACGCACAACACAGATTTATACCCACATATTGCAACAGGGCGGAAATTCAGTGGTCAGTCCACTATCGCGTTTATAAAAAACCAACCGCAATGACATAAGTAACTGGTCATATTAACCGTGACTTAGGTCAATCAACTAACTAGTGGCTGTCGATCTTTGGTGTATGAACCTTGTTAAACACTTAAAGCGTAAGCGTTTTTTAATCGCAACGCTGGTTTAAAGGCTTAGTCCATTTCGTGTGAGTAATGGTATTACATAGACAGCCATAGTTATAAGCTACGCCTAGTTAACATTTGAATCAAGGTAGCTTGATAAAAGTTAACTTTGCGTTTGCGTCTGTCTGGCTAAAAAGTCAGTTTTGCCTCAAGCTTTAAGGCTTTTTATGGTCTTTTGATGAATACTGGGCAGCTTGAGTGAACTCAAGGTATTTGTGGTGTAATGACTAGTTTACTTTATGGTAGTGGCCTCCCTTCCAATACTTGAGGTTTGCCGAGCCTGTATCAACCCGCTTTATCTTGAGTTGCTACGAAAGGTAAGTTAACTGCTTTACGAGATTAGATTCCAGATCAAAAGACCTCTGGAATGACGAGATTTATGGTAGTTAGCCGTTCGCTGCTGGAATGACGAGCAGGTGGGTCCTTTGTTATTTAGCATAAAAAAAACTCGTCTTTTACCTAATAGCAAGAAAATCCATTAGTGGGGTTGGCTGTACATTTGGTTGCGGCTTGCAGCGTGGTACACTGCTATGAGTCTTATCTGTTAAAGGGTTTCCAACTTGTTTCAACTCGGCTCAAAAATTGAAAACGCGGTAAAAATATCTCGGTCCGATCTGCAATCGCCGCTTTCTAGCTGTTCTGAGCATCCGATTGTACTGGAAAACCAAAATTGGGCGACATGCGAACATTATGTACAGACTAAATGCCTTCGCTCTGATACTCATATCCAAATCATAGATAAACTACTTACGGGTGCCGAGGTCATAAAATATGCCAAGCCTTGGTATCGATTTAAAATTAAAAACTATCAAACTCACGGACCTATTTTTATGACGAGGGCGTTGTACACCAAGGTGCAAATGTACGATGAAGTCAAACAAGCCTTACTCGCAACTGAAGATAAACTGATTGTCGAGACCTCTCAGTACGATTATTTTTGGGGTATTGGTCGTGACTTGCGAGGACACAATCATCTTGGCAAAGCCTGGATGAATATTCGCGATAAACTGAATCAATCTGGCGCTTGTTAGTGACATACAGCGACACACACCATGCCACTATTGTTTCTACTCCATCTATTCGTTAGGAATGACAAGAAGGGAATTATTTGTCCCTGCTCGCCCCTATTTACTATCTCCTAGCTACTTTCTCCTGCTTTCCTCTGTGAACTCTGTGTCCTCTGTGGTTCGATATCTTAGCTTTTGCTCTTTTGTCTTTGCTTTTCCTAGCCACTATCTCCTATCTACTGCGCTTGACATTGGATTCCAGATCAAGAGATCTCTGGAATGACGGGTTTTATGGTAATTAGGCGTTCGCTGCTGGAATGACGAGAAGGGACTTATTTGTCCCTGCTCGCCCTATTTACTATCCCCTAGCTACTTTCTCCTGCTTTCCTCTGTGCGCTCCGTGTCCTCTGTGGTTCGATATCTTAGCTTTTGCTCTTTTGTCTTTGCTTTTCCTAGCCACTATCTCCTATCTACTGCGCTTGACATTGGATTCCAGATCAAAAGATCTCTGGAATGACGAGAAGGGACTTATTTGTCCCTGCTCTCCCCTATCTCCTAGCTACTTTCTCCTGCTTTCCTCTGTGAACTCTGTGTCCTCTGTGGTTCGGTATCTTAGCTTTTGCTCTTTCTTGTCGCTATTTACTCGCTACTAGTTACTGCTTTGAACCTAGAGCGCTCTTATCACTAAATACTGGCATGCGTTACCCGCATTATTCGTTATGCGCAATCGCTGTCCACTAATACTATTGGTAGCTTCGTAATTATCGGGAACGTTTAAAGTACCTTGACCATCTTCTGATGAAACTAAGCCTCTAAAATCACACTCTTGGAAGTTCGAATCCCAAACCGCTACTTTTCGGTTAGTAAGGACCTTATCAAAAATCAAACAGTTACCCTGAGCTAGGTCTATTTCGTGTTTAATTCTCACGGCTATATTTTGACAACTGGTATTAATTTGGGTGTCGCTGTCTATTGGGGTGTCGTCTATTGGAGCCTCACCATTGGGCGAGTCATCTACTGGCGTTTCATCACTCGGATTTTGAGGTGCAGTATCTGTGTCGCCGGGGAAATCTGTCATCCCCATCCTTGTTGTCGACACGATAAAATCATCGAAGGTGGCATACACATCGGCCTTAGGCTGCCATTGAATTTCGGGAGCACTTGAGCCACCAAAAAACGTCGAGAAATATAAATAGTTGATCCTTGTATTGTTTTGCCCTTCGTCTCTAACCCCTGCCCCATCGGTATCTTCAGCGACTAACTGCCCATCTAACCAACCTCTCAATATGCCATCTTTAACGCCTGGCGTATTCAGTTTTTGATAAAGTTCGATATGATGCCACTGCCCTGCTTGTAGCCGAGCATGTTCGCCAAAGTCATCCCAAAATATGCGAGTGGGCTCTTTACCTTGCGCATTGGGTAAGGTGTAACCATGAACATAAAATTCTAATTTACCTTCTTCCCGCCACATCAGTCGAGTCGTAAAATTATTATCACCTCTAGGAAACTCCGTTCCTCCTGCTAGTCCCGGTAACTTGCCTCCTTTAACAAAATCGAAATCTGCATCCACTTTCACCCAATAAGATAAGTACATTTCGTCTTTACTAGTACGCAGATCAGTTTCCCACGTAGCACCGCTGGGCGAAGACTGATTTCCAAAGGCTGGATACTTGATCCGCAAGCCATTGCCAGATTGGGCATCCGAGACTACCTCTACCCTGCCCTCGTCTGGGCCTTTAGCATAGCGGCTTCGCCAGTTGGTTTTAATTTGATCATCTGACACTAAGCCTAGGGGCAGGCCATCGTTGCCATTAGCATAAATGATTTCTGAATAAGCCTCGCCAATCACTAAGCTTGAACTTAATGCGACGGCAATACCTAAACGGAGAGACGTTTTAGTTATAATTTTTAACATGTGAATACCCTTAATAGTGTGCTTACCTAACACCTCAGCACATCACTAAAGGCATGGGTAAGTCGATATATTTTAGGTTAATTAAACTCTCACGTCAGGTGTGTATTTTTGCGACACTTTTTATCCATAGTTAAATCCACAGGTAAGGTTAGTTACGCCCTACCTAATCAGGGTTAAACCAGTGTTAAATGAACTGTGACTTCCTCGCGATTATGGTACAAATGCTTAGCTTGCAGGCTATACGCTTGCTGGCCTAGGGTCTTGTCGATAATCTCTAGGGCACCCAAAACCGATTCGTAGCGTTTTTTCATCGGTAATTTAAGGTTGAACATGGCTTCTTTACATTGGCCTGATCCCACCCAAGTTGCCATGAGTTTGGCAACGCGTTGAGGCTGCTCAATCATGTCGCATACTAGCCAATAAACATTGTTCTTTTTTGGGGTGAATTTAAAGCCATCTTCTGGGCAATAAGTTACTTGCCCTGTTTCCATTAGCCCTTCATCCATGCTGCCATTATCAACAGCTTGAACAAACATCCCACGATTAACCAGTTGATATGTCCAACCACCAGGGCACGCTCCCAAATCAACGGCGTGCAGCCCGCCTCGTAGGCGTGTGCTGTGTTCCTCTTTTGGAATAAAGGTTTGAAAGGCTTCGTCCAACTTGAGGGTTGAACGACTCGGTGCCGCTTGGGGAAATTTAAGCCGTAAAATACCTAGAGGCAAAGACGAATTATTGTTGCTAAACGAATACCCTACATAGGCATGGCTATTTTGGGTAAAAAACACATGTAAAACGGGTTTAGTTTCATTCTCTTTTTTAGTTAGCTTATTTGACTTACGCAGCGCTTGGCGCAGTGGAACACTGATTTTTCGACAAAACTTAGACAACTCGCGACCATCTGTGGTGTCTGGGTACTCTACGCGTAAATCACCGCAAAGTGGAAAGTCTGCACAAGCCGCTAAGATTGGGCTGACTCTATCATCGGGCGACATATTTTCTAACACCTGCAAGCAGGCAAATTGCTGGCGTGCAAATACCAATTCAGAAAACGGTAATTTTTTAGCAAGCAGCTCAGCATGCTCATCTTGGTAGGTATTGAACAACACAAAACCCGTATTCGATTTTGCCTGAGGATAACCAAATATTTCTAACTGACTGGCTTTATCTTGTAACTCGTTTGCTAAATCATTTTCGAAGCCAGCACGGCAATAGGTCAGTAAACCTGCCATTAATTCATTTCCTTTAACGCGAAGATTGCGAGCAACCCCCAACCAACAATAAAACATAAGCCCCCGAGAGGCGTAATTGGCCCAAGCCAAGGGCTTTGGGTCAACGCCAGCCCATATAGGCTACCGCTAAATAAAGCGATGCCCATGATAAAGGCTGCGGCGCAGTATACTAGATAGTTACTTGGCATAAGTCGAAATAAAATCACAACAAGCAACAGTGCCAAACTGTGGTAGATTTGATATTGCACTCCGGTTTGAAAAGTTTGCAGCAAACTTTCGGACAAGCGCCCTTTTAAACCATGGGCCGCAAATGCCCCTAAGACGATCCCAAACATCCCACTCAATGCTGCAAACAGTAAAATAAATTTCATCCTATTCCTCTTGGCAAATTAGTCTAGCCTACACGGGCCTATGCTATTTGATTGTTAATAAACGCCACACTGTGCTGAGCTGCTTGCAATATATGCTGTTGTTGGGAATAACCAGATTTTACCCTTGGTTTGAAGCTATGATCACCGTCGGCTAAATATTCAAGTTGCACAGGTTTAGGCAAAGCATATTGGGCAATTTCTGCCGGTGTACCAAAGGTGTCCCGCTCTCCTTGCAAAATCAACAGTGGCTTAGCTAAAGTGAGCAAGTGCTCGGTACGGCACTTTTCGGGCTTTTTGGGTGGATGAAATGGATACCCCATACAAATTCCTGCCAGCGCCGAAGAGTTGTCTAAAATCATACTCGCGACACGTCCCCCCATAGATTTTCCGCCAATAAAAAGTGGCTCGGGGTACGCTACCTGCTCGATGACTTGCTGATAATAATCCATCAGCTTAGGAACACGCTCGGGGGGGCGACGAGTATGAGTGTGTTCTGCAATTTGCATATAACAAAAATTGAATCGGATAACTCGCACCCCCAGCTTGGCTATAGCAAGTGCCATGCTTTGCATAAACTCGCTGTTTTGCCCCGCTCCTGCTCCGTGAGCAAAAATCAGATTGGCAATTGGCTTGTCGGGTTGATTAACTAAAGTCTTGATCATCTTGCTCTGCCTGTACTTGTGATATCAACCACGCCCTAAATGCAGCTATTTTACCTAAATCGGCTTGAGACTGGTGACACACTAAATAATACGCGTCTTGTGTAACGAGTTTTTCTTCGAATGGACAGATCAGTCTGCCAGCTTGTATTTCGGCTCTGGCTAACACACTGTGCCCCAACGCAATCCCTTGACCTAAGGTCGCGGCTTGCTGAACCAACGTGGAATGACTAAAAATAGGCCCATGGTCAACGTTCACGCCTTTCACATCAAAGTGCTTAATCCAATCTAACCATGCATCCCGTGAACTATGATGTAAGAGTGTGTGTTCTGCTAGATCATCTAGGGTGTTTAGGGGCTTATCGCCCTGAAACAAAATAGGCGAACACACAGGAGTTAAATACTCAGTATGGAGCTTATCTGCTTTGACCCCTTCCCAATGACCACGACCAAAATAAATCGCCACGTCTACATCGTCGGTTAAAAACCCTTCATTTTTATCGACCGCTTGGATCCTCACATCTATATCTGGATGCATAGCACTAAATTGGTTCAACCTTGGCACTAACCACTGAATGGCAAAACTGGTTTGTAATGCAACGGTAATCGCCCCTGTATCCCCTTTGGCTAATAATCGCTCGGTAGCATCACTCAAGGACTGAAAAATGTCTTTCAGTGCCAGATAGTAAACTTGCCCTTCTTCGGTTAAAAATAGCGCACGACGCTTGCGCACAAATAACTTCATCGATAAAAAGTCTTCAAGGGACTTAATTTGATGGCTCACCGCAGCTTGCGTAACAAATAGCTCTTCGGCTGCACGGGTAAAGCTTAGGTGCCGCGCTGCGGCCTCGAAGGCTTTGAGTGCATTTAAGGGAGGAAGTCGACGTATCATTGAATACTCAATTTTGATTTAAGCCCACAGCTAAAATACATTAGTTTTTCTAATGGATAACCATAAAATAAGTCATTTTATTTAGTCGGTCACCTTAAGTAGTATTACATCAAGCAAAAAAATACTTGTTGAAAAACAAGAATTAAAATAAAGATGAACATTTCATGTTTATCTTGAAAGACAAAAACGTAACATTACTAAACTTAAGGTTAACAAAATGAAAACATTATTTACTAAATCGACATATCTTGCAATTATTAGCGCTGCTGTTTTAATTACTGGAACAGCCAATGCCAAAATCGACAACGCCAAAAATTCTGAGCAAAAAATTGAAAACACATTTGGTTTCGATGTAGTTGCAGAAATCAGTGGTTTTATTAAAAGCACAATGGGTGACTCACCTAAGCCATCAGTTAGAGCTAAGGTTCAGCGCCAATTAGCATCAGACTCAGTTAAATTAAGAACCAGCCAAATGGCTAATTCTTTTAACAAAGACTTACCAAAAGTGAAGGTGGCAGTCCAAAAATAAGCCCCCTTACTTTTTGCTTAACCTAGTAACAAACCTTTAGTAAGACACAAATTGCGTTACGTGAGTTATGTTAACTCGGCGTAACGCAATACCTTACTCTCACCACAGACCTAAAAATTACACCTGATTAGCACTTGTATCTAACGAGTCAAAACTCTTCACCAATTCATCAATCTGTTTCATTTGTAGTAAGTACGGTTCCAACTTATCTAATGGTAAAGCACAAGGCCCATCGCATTTAGCTTCATTAGGGTTAGGATGCGCTTCTATAAATAAGCCTGCAATACCTAGCGCCATGCCACTTCTCGCTAATTGTGCTGCTTGCGCTCTGCGTCCGTCGGCAGAATCTGTTCTTCCGCCTGGCTTTTGTAAGGCATGAGTTGCATCGAATATAACTGGCGCATAAGACTTCATTTCGTCCATCGCTAACATATCCACCACTAAGTTGTTGTAACCATAACAAGAGCCTCGTTCGCACAAGATAACTTTATTGTTACCTGCTTCGTGAAACTTGGTCAGGGTATGACGCATTTCGTGGGCGGCCAAAAATTGCGGCTTTTTAACATTGATTACCGCATCAGTTTTAGCCATTGCTACCACTAAGTCCGTTTGTCGAGCCAAAAATGCTGGAAGCTGAATAACATCTACCACCTCGGCAACGGGTGCGGCCTGAAAAGTCTCGTGTACGTCTGTAATAATCGGGACATCAAACGTTTGCTTAATTTCTTCAAATATTTTTAACCCCTTCTCCATACCCGGACCTCGGTATGAATTAACCGAAGAGCGATTGGCTTTATCAAACGAGGCCTTAAATACGTAAGGGATATTAAGTTTAGTGGTGACTTCTTTGTAGTGCTCGGCAATACGCATTGCCAAATCTCTCGATTCCAGTACATTCATGCCGCCAAATAAAACAAAAGGTTTATCGTTAGCAAGGTCAATATTTGCAATAGACAGTTGATGCAAAGTTTCCATAAGTGAGTTTTTTCTCCAAATCAAAGTAATAACAGTAGGATACCAATTGCGAAGTGATCAGGGTACAGCTAAAAGTGAAAGTTTCGTCGGATAATAACCCGCCACTATAGCAGTTAACGCAAATACCAAGTAAAATCTGCGGTTCGCTTTTCTTCACGTGCCAACGCGCGGCAGGCGTCTTAGCTAAAAGTAGCCAGATGCAGAACAAATTAGGTATAGGTTGTAAAATCAGCATGACAAAAAAGCTATTCATTAAAACTTGGGGTTGCCAAATGAACGAGTATGACTCGGAAAAAATGGCAGATCTTTTAGATTCAACACACGGATTCGAGGCAACCAGTGAAGCAGAAGACGCAGACGTGATTTTGCTTAATACTTGTTCTATCCGTGAGAAAGCCCAAGAAAAAGTGTTTCATCAACTTGGTCGCTGGAAAAACCTGAAAAAAGACAAACCCGAGCTAATTATTGGTGTGGGTGGATGTGTCGCCTCTCAAGAAGGTGAAACCATTCGCAAACGCGCCCCGTTTGTAGACATGGTGTTTGGACCACAAACCTTACACAGATTACCAGAGATGATTAACCAAATTAACTCGGGTAGCAGCTCAGTAGTGGATGTTAGTTTCCCAGAAATTGAAAAATTCGATCGTTTACCCGAACCTAAAGCCGATGGCCCGTCTGCCTTTGTTTCTATTATGGAAGGCTGCTCAAAATATTGTACGTTTTGCGTTGTACCTTACACTCGCGGTGAAGAAGTCAGTCGCCCAGTAGATGATGTTCTCCTAGAAATCGCTCAGCTTGCCGAGCAAGGCGTGCGTGAAGTTAACTTATTGGGGCAAAACGTCAATGCCTTTAGAGGTGATAACTTTGATGGTACTCAATGTACGTTTGCCGAATTGTTGGAGTTGGTTGCATCTATTAACGGTATTGACCGTATCCGTTATACAACGTCGCATCCTGTTGAATTTACTGACGACATTATCGATGCCTATGCCACTATTCCAGAGTTAGTCGATCACTTACACCTTCCGGTTCAATCTGGCGCAGATCGTATTTTGAACTTAATGAAACGAGGTCATACGGCCATAGAGTACAAGTCAAAAATACGTAAACTTAAAAAGATCCGACCAAATTTAAGTATGTCCTCAGATTTTATTATTGGCTTCCCCGGTGAAACCGATCAAGATTTCGAAGCCACTATGGATCTAATCCAAGCAATGGATTTTGATTTAAGTTTCAGTTTTATCTACAGCGCGCGGCCTGGCACACCAGCATCAGATTTACCCGACGACGTAACCGAAGATACCAAAAAACTGCGTTTACGCTTATTGCAGCAACGGATCAATCAACAAGCGCTTAGAATTGCACGTAACATGCTCGGCACAGAGCAACGGGTGTTAGTAGAAGGCCCATCTAAAAAGAACCCAATGGAACTTTCTGGACGTACAGAGAACAATCGAGTGGTTAATTTCGAAGGTACCCGCGAGATGATTGGTCAGTTTGTTGATATTAACATTACCGATGTATTTGCTAATTCGTTACGCGGTAATGTGATTCGCGTAGAGAGTGAAATGGCGTTGCGTAATGCTATGGCTCCTTCAGCAATTGTGGCAAAAAGTTCTGCTAGTACAGACGATCTTGGTGTTGGAAACTATACGCCAGCGTAAACCTTCAGCTGGCGATTTTATAAAGAGATAAATAATTGAGTAACCTTGTTAGTAGTGAAATAACCTTAGAACCATCTGAGCACAAGCGGTTAGCAAATTTATGTGGCCCCCTAGACGACAACATTAAGCAAATTGAACGACGTTTAGGTGTAGAGATTACCTACCGTAACAACGTATTTAAAACCGTAGGTGCCAGCACTCAAGTCGGTATCGTTAGCGATTTATTAAAAAGCTTGTACATAGAAACGGCTCCTGTAAAAGGCCAAGTCACTGAACTTGACTCAGAAAAAGTGCACCTAGCTATCCAAGAGTTACGCGGTTTAGAGCAACCATCTGGCAAGCACTACGGTAAAGAAGTCCATATCAAGACCAAGCGCGGTGTGATAAAGCCGCGTAACCCAAATCAATCACAATATGTTAGCAATGTATTTAATCATGACATCAGCTTTGGCGTGGGCCCAGCTGGTACGGGCAAAACCTATTTAGCGGTTGCCTGTGCAGTTGAAGCATTAGAAAGACAAGATGTACGACGCATATTACTTACTCGACCAGCAGTAGAAGCAGGCGAAAAACTCGGCTTTTTACCGGGCGACTTATCACAAAAAGTCGATCCTTACCTACGTCCTTTATACGATGCCCTATTTGAAATGCTAGGTTTCGAAAAAGTCGAAAAACTAATGGAGCGTAACGTTATTGAAGTTGCACCTTTGGCTTACATGAGAGGCCGTACCCTTAATGATGCGTTTATTATTTTAGATGAAAGCCAAAATACTACTGTTGAACAAATGAAAATGTTCTTAACCCGGATTGGTTTTAATTCGCAAGCCGTCATTACAGGCGATATCACTCAAGTCGATTTACCACGAGGGGTTCGCTCTGGGTTACGCCATGCCATTGACGTATTAGCTGACGTGGATGATATTTCGTTTAACTTCTTCAGTGCTGGTGATGTGGTCAGACACCCTGTGGTAGCCCGCATAGTAATGGCATACGAAGCCCACGAAAAACAAAAAGAAGCCGAACGCTTAGCTAAAAAAGCAGAGCAAGCTGCCCTTGCCCAGTCAGAGTCGCAAGCCAAGCAAGAGAATAACTAAAATATGCTTGAGCTAGACCTGCAAATCGCAACCACTGATAACAACATCCCAAGTGAACAAGAACTTGCAACTTGGGTTGAAGCCGTACTGTCGGAACAACAACTAAAAGATAAAGAGCTCACTATACGCATAGTCGATGCACCTGAAATTCGAGCCTTAAATAAACAATACAGAGGCAAGGACAAAGCCACTAATGTTCTGTCTTTTCCGTTTGAGCAACCTGATTTTTCGATACCCGAGATACCAGGCATAGACGTAGATTGTCATGATTCGGAAGGCTTTACCCTTCCAGTTAATTTTTTGGGCGATCTCATTATTTGTAGCCAAGTTGTTGAACAAGAAGCGAAGGAACAAACTAAAGCCGCACTTCACCACTGGGCACATATGGTAGTGCATGGCACCTTGCATTTGCTTGGTTACGACCATATAGATGATAACGAAGCAGAAGAGATGGAAGACCTTGAGAAAGTTATCTTACATAAATTAGGCATTGACGACCCCTACCTAAATCATTAATGATGTCAGGTATTGGTTAATAAATTTTTCACTAACAAAAAAACGAGATCATGAGCGAAGACAATCCCCCCTCTACAAACGGTTCTGCCAATAAAGGCTGGATAGAAAAAATCGTCCAAACCTTCGCGGGAGAGCCGAAAAATAAAACCGAACTGGTCGATGTGATCACCGACGCCCAGCAAAGAGACGTCATTAACCCCGAAACCAGAGAGATGATGGAAGGGGTAATGGAAGTCAGCGAAATGCGGGTTCGGGATATTATGATCCCTCGTGCACAAATGCGCACCATAGAAAAAGACCAAAGTGTAGAGGAGTTTTTACCTACTATTTTAGAGTCGGCTCACTCCCGTTTTCCTGTTATCAATGAAGACAAAGACCATATTGAAGGCGTATTACTAGCAAAAGACCTATTAGAATATGCGTTTATTCCTGGTAAGGAGTTTCAATTAGCCAATATTTTACGTCCCGCGGTAATTGTTCCTGAGAGCAAGCGAGTGGATGTATTGCTAAAGGAATTTCGTCAACAACGCTATCATATGGCCATAGTCGTAGATGAATATGGCGGGGTTTCTGGGCTTGTTACTATCGAAGATATTTTAGAGTTAATCGTAGGCGAGATTGAAGACGAGCACGATATCGATGAAGACGATATGGACGGCATCCGCCCCCTCAATAAACACACCTATTCAGTCAAAGCCCTGACGCCTTTAGATGAGTTTAACCGCTTTTTCGAAACCAGCTTTGATATGGAAGAAGCAGACACAATAGGCGGAATTGTTTTGAAAGCCTTTGGTCACATGCCACAGCGAGATGAAGAAGTTTCGATAGACCGTATCAACTTCAAAGTGACCAACTCGGATAAAAGACGTTTACTGCAATTAAAAGTTACCTTGCCTGATTCCGACGAGCCTGCTTAAGTATAATCAATATAGGCTAATGACACTTCCTATTAAATTATCTGCACCTTTGGCCAGCGCCTTGGGTGCTAGCCTAACCCTAGCATACGCCCCCTTCTCTCTCTGGTTAATCCCATTTATTAGCCTAACCATATTAGTAGGCTTAATTGCTCGCAGTAGTGACAGTCGTTCTGCTGGTATAACGGGCTTTGCCTTTGGTCTTGGTTGGTTTGGCGCTGGGATCAGCTGGGTTCATGTTAGTATTGCAGACTTTGGAGGCTTACCCCTTGTTGCCTCTGTTGCGCTTATGGTTTTACTCTGCGCCTACCTAGCCTTATATCCAGCTTTAGCTTTTTATTTTGCCTCCCGCTTCTTTAAACCTATCTTTTGGCCTCTGTCATTGCCTATTTTCTGGTTAATTAGTGAGTGGCTGCGCAGCTGGGTGTTAACGGGATTTCCGTGGCTGTCTATTGGATACAGCCAAATAGGCAGCCCTCTATCTGGCTACATGCCAGTTATTGGCGAGATAGGCACTACTGCTATATTACTATTTGTCGCGACAGTGTTAGGTACAACTCAGTCTACCAAACATTGGCTTAAGCCTGTTTCAATAACAGGTATAACCTTAGGCCTAGGTTGGGGGTTAAATCAACTTGCATGGGTTAAAGAAACGTCACAGTCGGTATCAGTCAGTTTAGTACAAGGTAATATTGAGCAAAGTATGCGCTGGGCGCCTGAGCAAGATAAACCCACTATGGACAAATACCTAGCGTTAACCGCCCCTTTTTGGCAGCAAAGCGACATCATCATCTGGCCAGAGGCGGCAATTCCTGCGATTGAGCCCTTAGCTCAAGACTACCTTGAAGCACTCGACTCTCAAGCCGCTCAAACTAAAACCGGCCTAATTACTGGCATTGTAAATTACAATTTTGATAACAAGCGCGCCTATAATAACTTACTGGGTTTAGGCCTGAAAAATTCAGTCACGGCAGAACAATCGAAAGACTTAACAGGCAACTACAGTTATATGCATAGTAACCGCTTTGCTAAACATCATTTGTTACCTATAGGTGAGTTTGTGCCACTTGAAGGCTGGCTAAGAAAACTTGGCCCATTGTTTGATTTGCCAATGTCGTCTTTTAGTCGAGGGTTATACCAGCAAGATAATTTGCGAGTAAATGGCGTCGATCTTGCCCCTGCAATTTGTTTCGAAATTGCTTTCCCCAATCAAATATCTGCCAATCTATACGATAAAACCGATATGATCATTACCGTAAGTAATGATGCATGGTTTGGTGAATCTCATGGTCCAGCCCAACATTTAGAAATTGCTCAGGTACGTGCCAAAGAATTTGGATTACCTGTATTGCGGGCAACCAACAACGGCATCACAGCCGTGGTCAACCATAATGGTGAAATACAAAACAGACTTGCTCAGTTTGTAGATGACGTATTACTAGAAGAGGTACAGATTGTGCGCGGCCAAACACCGTATCGGTATCTAGGCAACGCGCCCATCTGGTTGATTAGTTTATGTATGCTAGTTTTCGCCTACTCTGTACAAAGACGAAAACAAGACTAAACCGCTAACCTAAAATTTAAAGACACCAATATCATTAGTTAACGTCGAGCCGGTTTTTTCTAAAGCTTGAGTGTAAGATAAAGATAATTCCCCTTGGTGATACACTTTTTCAGAATAATCTTTAATCGTCATAATACGCTGGTTAATTTCATCTGCCACTTGAGTTTGCTCTTCAGCGGCCACCGCTATTTGGGTCGCTTGTTGTTTGATATTGTCTAGTTCAGTTTTAAAGGTGACGAAAGCACTTGCACTTTTATCGACTGTATCCACTACAGATGAGCCACTTTCTTGCAATGCTTCCATTTGCTTAACTGCTTGATTGGCTTCTTGAATAAGCGTTTCTATTTGAGTTTGGATCTGTTCAGTCGAGTCGTGGGTACGTTTAGATAATTCTCTTACTTCATCTGCAACCACGGCAAAGCCGCGCCCCATTTCTCCTGCTCGCGCCGCCTCAATTGCTGCATTTAAGGCTAACAAATTGGTTTGTTCTGAAATACCTTTTATCACTTGCAAAATGTTACTAATTTGATTGGCTTCGTTATTTAAGTTCGCGACTAACTTACCTGTTTCACCCAAATCTGCAAATAGTTCATTCATACTAACCTTACTGGCCTCTGCATCAGCTTCACTAGAGACAGATAGCTCATAGCAACGTCTTACCGTTTCAGAAGTCGAAGAGGACATATCTGCCACTTCGTGGATAGTGGTAGTCATTTCTCCGATTGCCACTGAGATAGTTTCAGTCGCCTCTTTTTGACTATCAATCAAGGTAATCGATTGGTTCATAGACTTGACCAAGTCAGCAGTAGTTCGGCTAATAGATAGAATTTCTTCGCGAACCACTAATAAGGTCTTTTCAAATGCTTGAATAAGAGAGTTAAAGGCTTGCCCAACCAGACCTAGTTCATTTTTACCTTTCACTGCACTTCTGATCGTCATATCTTTTGATGATGCTAAAGATGAAAACTCCTTCATCAATTGCTTCAGAGGAGAGTTAATGCTAGCGATAATTTTAGATGAGATAAGGGCCAATAAAGCGAGTAAAACCCCCAATCCAATCAAAGTGTTGTACATTCTACTCGTAGCGGCATCCATCAAAGCATCTTTTACATCACTCAATTCTCGCAAGATATTATCCATCACGCTGGTATAACCGATTATCATGGCATCACCGTGTTCTAGCCATTCGTCATAGTCTAAGTCGAGGGGTTCAGTGCCTATGTTTTTAGTTTTGGTTCGCATTTTCAGATAAAGATTAGTTGCGTATCTATGAGAAGGAGTCCCTGTAAGCTGTTCAGTAAGCATCTTCTTAATATTGTCTGGGGCAAATGTAATGACTCCAGCTAAAAATTGTTTTTCTAGCATGCGATTTTCCATGATGCCGCCATAAGTAATGGTGGTAAATGGTCGATTAATCGACATTTCAATATTTAAAATTTGTTTCATGACTACATCTTGAGACAAAGTTAAATACTGATAGGTATTTGCCAATACCGACAATTCTTGATTTTGCGTAGCTAAAACAACGACTTGATCTATGGTTTTGATCAATGAATCGACCATACGATTGATGTAAGGATAAGTCCAAAACCGACCTTTTTTACCCGGCTCTTTGTCTGCAAAAACTTCATATTTAATGCGCTGATCAACAAGCCCTCTGACCCGAGCAAAACCATCAAATCCTTCAGCAACTTTTTCGATATCTTTAACTAAGATTGGATACTGCTGAAGAGCCTCTTCTTCTGCGATAAATTGATTAAAAGCTTGATAGGCGGAGTCAACGATAATTCGACTTTCCAATAACTGAGGTTTTACCTCCAAACCAATAGGATTAGATGGATTGGTAGGACCCATGTAAATCTTTGAATAAAATCGCTCTTTTTGCAGTGAACTGATTAACGGCGAGAGCACGGCTATGTATTTTTGTAATACACCAACCTGTTTAACATTGTCTAATTCTGTTTTAGCGAAACGATATCGCTCCCCCATCAAAAATAAAATTGCAACTAATGGGACGAGCACCAAAATAATGATGCGGGTTTTTACATTAAGGCCATTTACAAAATTCATAGATAATTCTAATCCCCAGTTAACAATTAATTGACGCACAATAAGCATAACAAGGTCTGGGCATACGTCTAACCAATTTATGCGCGATACACGAATTTATTCTCACCAAGCAGCCATCTAGCCTTAAGTTACTCATATTACGTCTTAAAAAACATAGCAAATATAATTAGATATCGACATCAATTATCTAGAGTTAAGTATATGAGTAAAAACGGCAAGATATAGTGGTTACTGTTCAAGATAAAATGAACATAAAGCAATACCTAATGACACTTTACATTACCGACTAAAATAATAGGCTTGATGGTTTTACGAACAAACCTTATCCTTATTCAATAGTGATTTTTTCATCTTAGATTATAAATTACGGCATGACTTTAACTATCAGCAAATCAAACCTACTGGTTAGACAATTCTCAATGAGCTTTTTAGTCTACCTGTGCGTTATCAATCACACCCATAGCAATCTTGCTATTAGTTTTGTTGATCACCCCCAAATTCAAACCTATGTAGAAATAGTAAAACGTAGTTATGCAAAAGCAAATATTAATATAGTCCTACACGAAGTGCCTCAAGAGCAAGGACTCATCGCAGTTAATGCTGGAATAGCAGACGGCGATGTTGCTCGCACTAGCAACAGCATAGGCAGTTACAGCAATCTAATTACGGTTGGTAAACCACTATTAAAATCGCGTACTTACCTTATGTGCTTAAAAACCGTGAAGTGCCACATCGACTTATTAACCCAACCGGATTCACAAATTTTAGTTACCGCAGGCCAACTAAAAGGGCTACCCGAATCTATTAGAGGAAAATTTAGGGCTGACGCATACGTCATTGACAGTTTCAAAAAGTTTGACCAACTACTCAAAAATGCCGCTGTTGATTACGCCATACTCATATATGCAGATGGCAGCCAGCCAGAAAACGCCTATCAAGCGTACCAAGGACGGCCCTTGTACGAGAGCGACATTTACCACGTTTTACATGTCAAACATCAGGCTTTAGCTGAGAAGCTAGCGCCTCACCTAAATCAAGAAATCACGCAAAGTCGTTAAAGTAGCCAGCTAAAAGATTATTTCTAAAAAAATTTTAGGCTCGACATAAAAAAATCCGATGAACTAGCATCGGATTTTATTGATTCACTGCATATCACACAAATAATACTCAACAATAACTAACGTTAAGGGCATAGCCACGCCCTAGTCCTCGATTAGCGTTAAATATATTCGACTTCTGAAATTTCGTATTCGATTTTACCTTTGGGGGTTTGAATCGTTACAAGGTCGTCAACTTGCTTGCCTATCAAGCCTCGAGCAATAGGAGAGATGACAGATATCAAATTATTTTTAATATCTGCTTCATCCTCGCCCACTATTCTGTAGGTTGTTTCTTCGTCTGTATCAACATTTAAAATGGTGACTGTTGTCCCAAAAATAACTTTGCCATTATTTGGCATTTTAGTGACATCAATAATTTGAGCGTTTGAAAGCTTAGCTTCAATATCCTGAATACGGCCTTCACAAAAGCTTTGCTGCTCTCTCGCCGCGTGATACTCCGCATTTTCTTTTAAATCGCCATGCTCCCTTGCTTCTGCAATAGCATTAACGATTTCCGGTCTTTTTACAGACTTTAAATGGGTTAGCTCTTCACGCAACATATTTGCGCCTTTAGCTGTCATTGGATATTGATTCATCTATCAAACACTCTCTTTTTATTATTACTAATACACACCAAAATGCACTAATTTAGCTTGTTACTTATTGGATACGTGTATGTAAGTCTTGTACAGACGTAACACGGGCTCGGTCATCCGCTTCATTCGCATTTACAGTAGCAAAAGCTGAATTCATGGTTGTCGTGTAGGCAACCTTGTTAGCCAGCGCTTCTTTACGAATATACACAGAATCATCAATTGCTTGACGGCCTTCTGTGGTATTAACTATGTAGCTATACTCACCGTTTTTAATCGCATCTACTATATTAGGGCGACCTTCGCTTAACTTATTAACCACACTGCAAGGTACGCCTGCATTGTTCAATACTTCAGCGGTTCCGCCTGTCGCTTCTAGGCTAAAGCCTTTGGCATGCATGCTTTGAGCAAGTTCGATTACACGATTTTTGTCGTTCAATCTAACTGAAAGCAATGCTTTACCACCAACAGGTATGGCTTGACTTGCGCCTAAATTAGCTTTTGCATAAGCCTCTTCAAAGCTTTCGCCAACCCCCATTACTTCGCCAGTAGAGCGCATTTCTGGCCCAAGTAGCGGATCAACACCTTGGAACTTAGCAAAAGGTAACACCACTTCTTTTACCGAGTAGAAAGGTGGAATGATTTCGCTCGTCACACCTTGAGAAACCAGTGACTGGCCAGCCATGGCACGAGCACCGATTTTAGCAATCGGCATACCTGTAGCTTTAGAAACAAATGGAACGGTACGAGCAGCACGAGGGTTTACTTCGATTAAGTAAACTTCACCATCTTTAACAGCAAATTGTGTATTCATCAAGCCGACTACGCCCAACTCTAAGGCCATCGCTTTAACTTGATTACGCATAACGTTCTGAATATCTTCGCTCAAAGAATACGGAGGCAATGAACAAGCTGAATCACCCGAGTGAACCCCTGCTTGTTCAATGTGCTCCATAATGCCGCCAATTACGACGTCTTTACCGTCAGAAATGGCGTCAACATCGACCTCAATCGCATCATCCAAGAACCTATCTAACAAAACGGGGGAATCATTAGATACTTTAACCGCATTATTCAGATAGCGTTTTAAGTCTTTTAAGTCGTAAACAATTTCCATTGCTCGTCCGCCAAGTACATAAGATGGACGTACGACTAATGGGAAACCAATCCCTTCGGCTGCGGCCAAGGCCTCTTCCATGTTGCTAACAGTCGCGTTAGCTGGTTGCTTAAGGTTTAACTTATTAACCATTTTTTGGAAACGTTCGCGATCTTCTGCTTTATCTATTGCATCAGGAGAGGTACCGATTATGGGTACACCCGCTGCTTCTAAGTCACGGGCCAATTTAAGTGGGGTTTGTCCACCATACTGAACAATCACGCCTTTAGGTTGCTCTAAACGAACAATCTCAAGCACATCTTCTAAGGTTACCGGCTCAAAATACAAACGATCTGACGTGTCGTAATCAGTCGAAACCGTTTCTGGATTACAGTTTACCATTATGGTTTCGTAACCGTCTTCGCGCATAGCTAACGCTGCATGTACACAGCAATAGTCAAACTCTATACCTTGCCCGATTCTGTTTGGTCCGCCACCTAATACCATAATCTTGTCTTTTTGATTAGGTTGCGCTTCACATTCTTCATCGTATGTAGAATACATATACGCTGTGCTCGTCGAAAACTCAGCTGCACAGGTATCAACCCGTTTATACACTGGATGAATATCAAATCCGCGACGCGTTTCACGCACGTCTGACTCGTCTACGCCCGTTAAGTCGGCAAGCCTTGCGTCCGCAAAACCTTTACGTTTTAACGTATTCATCAGGGTTTGATCTATGCCAGAAAGGCCGAGTTCAGACACCTGTTTTTCTAGGGCAATAATATCTTCAATCTGAACAAGGTACCAAGGATCAACACCGGTAAGGTTATAAATTTCGTCAACAGACATTCCCATTCGCATTGCATCTGCGATATACCAAATACGCTCGGCACCAGGTTCGCGCAATTCACGAATGATAGTATTTTTAGCATCAGCTGCGTTGATATCTATGATTGGATCAAAGCCATTCACGCCAACTTCAAGTCCACGCAGGGCTTTTTGCAGAGATTCTTGTTGGTTTCTGCCAATTGCCATGACTTCACCAACCGACTTCATTTGCGTGGTTAAGCGATCGTTCGCGCCAGCAAATTTTTCGAAGTTAAAGCGTGGAATTTTAGTCACAACGTAATCAATCGTTGGCTCAAATGAGGCTGGCGTTAAGCCGCCTGTAATATCGTTTGCCAATTCGTCTAGGGTATAACCTACTGCCAACTTAGCTGCTACTTTTGCAATAGGGAAACCTGTCGCTTTCGAAGCCAAGGCTGAAGAGCGCGAAACTCTTGGGTTCATTTCAATAATCACTAAACGACCGGTTTTTGGACACACACCAAACTGCACATTAGAGCCACCAGTTTCAACACCGATCTCTCTTAATACGGCAATCGCCGCATTTCGCATAATTTGAAATTCTTTGTCGGTAAGGGTTTGGGCAGGGGCAACGGTAATTGAATCACCGGTGTGAACACCCATAGGATCGAAATTTTCTATGGTACAGACAATAATACAATTATCTGCTTTGTCTCGTACCACTTCCATTTCGTATTCTTTCCAGCCAATTAACGACTCATCAATAAGCAGCTCACTGGTAGGAGAAAGATCTAAGCCTCGACGGCAAATTTCTTCGAATTCTTGTTTGTTGTAAGCAATACCGCCACCGGTTCCACCCATAGTGAAAGACGGGCGAATAATACACGGGAAACCAATTCGCGTGCTGACATCAAAAGCTTCTTCCATAGAGTGAGCTATTTCTGCATTGGGACACTCTAAACCGATTGACTTCATGGCTTGGTCGAAACGATCTCTGTCTTCTGCCTTATCGATAGCATCAGCGGTCGCACCAATCATTTCAACATTGAATTCTTGCAACACGCCGTGTTTTTCAAGGTCAAGGGCACAATTTAGCGCTGTTTGGCCGCCCATAGTAGGTAACACAGCATCTGGGCGCTCTTTTTCGATGATTTTTCGAACCACTTCCCAATGAATTGGTTCGATATAAGTCGCGTCGGCCATTTCAGGATCAGTCATTATGGTCGCAGGGTTAGAGTTAACTAAGATAACTCTGTAGCCTTCTTCGCGTAGGGCTTTACAAGCCTGAGCGCCTGAATAATCAAATTCACACGCTTGGCCAATTACAATTGGACCTGCACCTAAAATTAAGATGCTTTTTATGTCAGTACGTTTTGGCATAGTATTCTTTACTCTAAACTTATTAAGTTTTGGATTTAGTCGGACGAACCTTGCTATTTAGCAGCTTTCATCAAGTCTATAAAATGATCGAACAGAGGCGCAGCGTCGTGGGGGCCTGGACTTGCTTCTGGGTGACCTTGAAAACTAAATGCAGGTTTGTCGTTGCGATGAATACCTTGCAATGACTGGTCAAACAAAGAAACGTGAGTCACATCTAAATTAGCAGGAAGACTGTCTTCATCCACAGCAAAACCATGATTCTGGCTAGTAATCATTACGCGGTTGCCTTGAATATCTTTAACTGGGTGATTAGCACCATGATGGCCAAACTTCATTTTGACCGTTTGTGCACCACTGGCTAGAGCCAATAATTGATGACCTAAACAGATACCAAAAATAGGGATGTTAGTGTCTAAAATCTGTTTAATCGCCTCGATAGCGTAGTCACAAGGTTCTGGGTCGCCTGGGCCATTAGACAAAAACACACCATCGGGTTGCATCGCGAGTACTTCGTCTGCCGGGGTTTTAGCAGGAACAACAGTCAATCGACAACCACGGTCAACCAACATACGCAAAATATTGTGCTTAGCACCAAAATCATAGGCTACCACATGAAAATCAGATGGCTGCGCATTGGTATTATAGCCTTTACCTAATTCCCATGAGCCATCAGTCCAGTCGTAGGTACTGTCGCAGGTAACGTCCTGGGCCAAATCTAGGCCTTTTAAGCCAGTGAATGCTTTGGCCTCAGCAAGGGCTTGAGACTCAGCTTGTTGAGCATCGGTTGCAACATCAAACGTGATAATGCAACCACCTTGGGCGCCTTTATCTCGTAAAATTCGGGTTAAACGACGGGTATCAATATCAGCGATGGCTAAAATATTGTTATCTTGTAAATACTCAGACAGACTTTTTTCGCTACGAAAATTACTAACAATAAGTGGCAGGTCGCGAATAATTAGTCCTTTAGCCCATATCTTTGTTGATTCACAATCTTCTTGGTTAACACCTGTGTTTCCGATATGAGGATAAGTTAATGTCACAATTTGTTGTGCATAAGACGGGTCAGTTAAGATTTCTTGGTAGCCTGTCATAGATGTATTAAACACCACTTCACCAACAGACTTACCAGAAGCACCGATAGCTGTGCCTTTGAAGACTGAACCATCTTCAAGAACTAAAAGGGCAGAATTAGCCAAATCAACCTCCAGGTTAGTAAAAATAAAAGTTTCCTCTTCAAAACTATATAGCCTTAACCATCAGCTCCGAAGAACATTCACACAAAACATTGATTTATATGAATTTTTAATCAATTTGCTTTAGAAAACAGAGCGAATAACGGACGTATTCACTGAAATTTGGCAAATTCGCAGCATTATAGCCGTAAGCTAGCTGCAAATCCATTGGGATTTACATAATCTGTAAAAATAGGCGCTTAAGGACAATATTTTGCTATAAGCGCCAAAAACGGCTATTTAAAACCAAGAACATCTTCCATGTCATAAAGACCAACTGGCTTGTCAACCAGCCAATTAGCGGCTTTTACAGCACCTTTCGCAAAGGTTAAACGGCTTGATGCTTTGTGGGTAATTTCTAAACGTTCGCCAATATCTGCAAATAACGCTGTATGTTCCCCTACTACGTCACCCGCTCTTACCGTTGCAAAGCCGATTGTGTCATGTTCGCGCTCACCTGTGTCTCCCTCTCTGCCGTATACGGCACACTTAGACAAATCTCTGCCTATCTCATCAGCAATGGCCTCTCCTATTGCCATTGCTGTACCTGACGGAGCGTCTTTCTTAAATCTATGGTGAGCTTCAACAATTTCTATGTCTGCAGTATCAGCCATGACTGCTGCGGCACGGCGAACCAAATTAAGCATCAGGTTTACACCAACGCTGTAATTCGCAGCAAACACAATAGGGATATGTTTTGCTCCATCAATTAAAGCGGCTTTTTGCCCTTCGTCCAATCCTGTCGTACCTATAACCATAGGCTTTTTATGCTTCACACAAAGTGCAATATTGTCGACCATGGCAACTGGCAAGGTAAAATCAATCAATACATCTATATCATTTATTACTTCGGACAAATCGCCGCAGGTCAATATGCCATTTTTACCAATACCCGCAATTTCTCCACTATCGGCACCCAGTAACGTCGATGATGGGCGCACCGACGCCCCAGCCAATTGATTCAGCTCACTTTGTGAGGTTGCTTCGATCAACACCTTACCCATGCGCCCGTTGGCCCCAAATATTCCAATTTTAATCATGCTGTGTACTTATATTTTAAGGTCTAGTTTATAGGCTATATTGTGCCTGATTAATCTAATCGATGCAGCTTAGGTTCTGGTATAAATTTAGAATAAGTTAAGAGTAAATAAGTTAAGAGTGAAAAAGTTTGGTTGAGCACAAATGCTTACTCACCCTGTTATTTTTATTCGTAACATTAACTTAAAGGCCTATTGGAGTAACTTAATCATCAGCAACACAAAACTATCGTAATTTTTTTGAACCGTTTTAGCAGGGCTGTATACAGAATCTAATGCGTTTAGGCCGAACTCCTAAGCCTATGCTTGGGTCAGATTTCTACTGCTTCAACGTTCGCTCGTGTAGAATGGCTACACCCCATTCGCTCTTTATTGTATAACTAACGCTCAACTTGCAGCACAAACATACAGCAAAGATCAACAGGCCCGATTAATCTAATGTCAAATAGCTCATTTAGTAACCAAGACCTTACCCCAAGCGTATTACCTTCTATCAACACCTTGCAATCACAACCCCTGTCTTCAATTTATATCAAAACGAGTTTGAAAATTGATCTCATCACTTTGGTGGCGATACTTGTTGGAGTGACAGCGCTCTATTTTCAGTCGATTTTTGTCCTCAATCCAGAGTTTAAACAGGCCTTACCTTTTATTGGTTTAGCAACGTTAATGTTAGGTGGGCTGCGAGTGGCTATAAAATTTCTCGCTAACCGTCGCAAAACCTATGCCTTGCGTGAACAAGATTTGCATTTTTCGAGCGGCTTGTTCTTTCGCAAAACCGTCAGCCAACCCATAAGCCGCATTCAACATGTAGAGTTAAGCCGTGGACCCATTGACCGAAAAGTTGGATTGGCAAAATTACAAGTTTTCAGCGCAGGGGGAAGTGCTCATACCTTTGAAATTCCAGGGTTATCTTTAGTCACAGCTCAACAAATCAGGCAACATATTGTTGAACACAAGGATATGCTAACCAATGGATGATCCTAAAATACGTTCCGTCACAGAACCTAGCTCTGTGAATAAAACATTTCAAAAAACCACACGTGACGAAATCCCCTATGCTAATCCGCAATGGCAAACCCTGTCACCCATCGCGATTTTTTACTTTTTCGCCAGTAGCATTAAGCAAATTGCGACAAATTTTATTTACTTAATTCCAGTCGCAGCCCTTAACTACAAGCATCTTCAGCAATCACCTTTTATATTTCTGGGTGGAGTTGTGGGAGGGTTATTACTACTTTGCCTTTTTGCGATGATCAGTTATCGGGTGTACCGATTTCGATTAACTGACTCGACGATAGAAATCCGCTCAGGGATCATCAAGAAACATCACGCCAATCTGCCGTTTGATAGGATCCAAAGTATTAAGCTGGTTCAACCTATTTACTACAGACTTACAGGGCATGCTTGTGTACAGCTGGATACTGCAGGCTCGGCACAGAACGAAGCCCAAATTGTTGCCCTAACCTTGGCCAAGGCAGAACACCTTAAAAAACGTATAATGCGGCATAACGCAAAAGAGTTGCCTAACAGTAGTGGAGACTCCTCGCTCACTGCACTTAAAGAACAACAAAGCCCAAACTACATACACAAAAATAGTGGCACTGAGACTAATGAACAAGATTCAAAAGAAATGGTGCTTAATCGTAGGTCAATCAAAGATTTAGTGTTACATGGACTAACCAGTAACCGAATATGGATATTCCTTGGTGGCTTTGCGCCTTTTTATGACGATATTTTTAACGCTGCTAACACATACACAAAAAACTTGGGGATAGACCTATCCACTATATTTAGTTTACAGGCCCACTCAATATTCCAAGTCGCATTTTACAGTGTTGCCCTTTTATTGCTGGCTATATTGGTTTTAGCTGCGCTTTCGGTGCTTGGCGCTATCATACACTTTTATGGTTACACTCTAACAAAGCAAGGGAATAGATATATACGACGTAACGGATTATTCACTAAAAATGAAGTCAGCATGGCGTTAAGTCGTGTGCAAATACTCATTCGAAAGCAGGATTGGCTAGATATCCTGATTAAGCGCATTAACTTAGTTTACGAACAAAATCGCAGCCTATCTGCATCTGGTACGTCAGACGTTGTGACCAATAAGATAGTGGTCCCATCTATAAATAAAACCGAGTGCGAGATGTTAATAAACGATACCTATCCAAATAACTCCCTACAACAGTTAATCGATAAACAGGCTTTTTGTGCCATTAGTCCCTATTTTGTGAGTAAATATTGCCTGCTTTGGGCAATTCCAATGAGTGCAATCGGTCTTATTATCACCCTAAAACAGGACTTAAGTACGGGCTTAATAATCGCTGGTATAAGTTATATGGCTATTTTGGGATTAGTGCTATTACGTTGGAAGCGTTGGGGCATAGCCGCAGATCAGGACTTTGTTTATATAAGAAAAGGACTGTTCGGAATTGACTACTACTGCTTTGCAACCTTTAAAGTTCAACAAACAGCCTTGCTGCACACACCTCTGATGGCACGCAGAAACCTGGCGAGTTTGCGCTATGTTTTAGCCTCTAGAGCCTTAACTATTCCTTTTATTAAAAGGCAACACGCAGAAAAACTTATCGATAAAAGCTTGTTTATTGTCGAGTCTAGCCAAAAATCTTGGATGTAAATCACGAGTCTTATCCAGTTTATTTGGGCGATCACTGGCTATTTTTTGCCAATTTCAGTTAAAATATAGCCAGTATGCTTAGTATCTGAGCAAACGGAATTTTTAATTAAAAAAACGGTTGACGACTAAAAGCTTGATGAGCATAATACGCGCCACTTCGGTAACGGAGTGGAACAAATGGCTACGTAGCTCAGCTGGTTAGAGCACATCACTCATAATGATGGGGTCGCAGGTTCGAGTCCCGCCGTAGCCACCATTTGTTCAGCAAGCGGGAGTGGTGGAATTGGTAGACACGCTGGATTTAGGTTCCAGTGCTTCACGGCGTGAGAGTTCGAGTCTCTCCTTCCGCACCATTGTTGGGGTATAGCCAAGTGGTAAGGCAGCGGGTTTTGATCCCGCCATTCGTTGGTTCAAGTCCAGCTACCCCAGCCATTTTTTATAGATGAATGGCTGTTGACAACGCAATCTATTACTTTTGGGGTATAGCCAAGTGGTAAGGCAGCGGGTTTTGATCCCGCCATTCGTTGGTTCAAGTCCAGCTACCCCAGCCAT
>CANMKA010000040.1 GCA_947498355.1 uncultured Paraglaciecola sp.
GGCTCCCCCTCCCCGACTCGAACGGGGGACCTGCGGATTAACAGTCCGTCGCTCTAACCAGCTGAGCTAAGGGGGAACTATATACACCTGTTGTATTGATTAAGGTGCTATGCACTTGCTCAATTTCAACGGAGGCGAATCTTAAAGAGCTACTTGCCTTGTGTCAACACAGAAACAAAGTATTTTTGAATCTTTTTTCGTTATTGTATTTTATCTAATCAATTCCTAGGTTTTTGATGGAAATCTAGGCAAATACGGCAGCACTGGTCTGGTAAAAAAAGTGTTTTTTTTAAGTAAAGGTAAAGACTTTTCAAAGATCTAAATTATCGAACATTATAGTTTTTTGTTATTAACAAACGCTTGTTAACTGTATGGAATACCAGTGCTTCACAAAACTGTAACGTTTTAGGGCCGACTAGTAGGTTAGTGGTCACTAATGTGATCTCTAATGTACTTGAGTTAGATCCTACGTGTTTCGCTGGGCGAGGGCGGTTATCCACTAAACCTGTGGATAACATTGTGAATTAAAAAAGTTGTTAGACCAGTGCAGTGGATAAATCCCTGTCAATACTTCATTAGGATATTTATGATAGTTTTTTAAAAAACCATTTAAAACAATTAGTTACGATTAATCAAATTTGTTCGGTTAAAGTTTGGGCAAATAGGCCAAAAAAATTTTCGAAACTTGTGTGTTGTTTTACATAGAAAAATAAGGTTCTAAAGGATCCTTTGTGTATTTGGTCAAGATTTCCTGATCAGATTCTTTAATTTGTATTTGAAAATATGATCGCGTTTCTTTGATTGATGAAGGAATGTCAAATTTTTGTAATAAATAGTGTCTGTTTTTGGAAACACTTGGGTTTTACTCAGATTAACAAAGATTAAACAATTTATTCAGCGTTTATGTATGAAAGGAGGTGATTAATTGAGGTATTATTGGCGACCGATTTTTTTAAAATGTTTGCCTGATATGAGAGACACCTTTGAGTGCTACTAACGCTTCATCTCGCTCCTCTGATTTACTCAATCAAGGTATCGCTAAAACACTCGTCCGTTTAACTTTGCCTATGATCTTAGGCTTAATCTTATTGATGACCTTTGGCTTAGTCGATACCTTTTTCGTGGGGCTACTTGGCACAAAACAGCTGGCGGCAATTAGCTTTACTTTCCCTGTTACTTTTACGGTAATCAGCCTGAATATAGGGTTAGGAGTGGGGACCTCAGCTGTTATTGCAAAATTGCTGGGGGCAGGGGATAAGGCTCAAGCTAAACAAGCGGCAACAGGGGCGCTAATGCTGACCCTAGTCCTTGCACTTATCCTAGCCATAATAGGAATTACTACTATTCCCTTGGTATTTTCATTGTTGGGGGCCAGTGAGGATTTGTTGCCTTACATTCGCGATTATATGGTGATTTGGTACGCGGCCGGGATGTTTTTGGCCATGCCTATGGTGGGCAATAGTGTTTTGCGTGCGGCGGGTGATATGAAAACTCCCAGCTATGTGATGGCCATGGGCGGCTTAATCAATGTGGTGCTCGATCCTATTTTGATTTTTGGCTGGGGGCCGTTTCCTGCTTTGGGCATTCAAGGGGCAGCCATTGCCACTCTGGTTGGCTGGGGCGCTGGATTTTTTTACATCTTGTATATCTTGGCGGTAAAGCGCCAATTGATAGAGCCCAAGTTATTAAAGTGGAATGAGTTTATTTGTAGTTGTAGCGATATTCTAAAAATTGGTTTACCTGCGGCTGGGGCCAACATGCTAACGCCGATTGCGACGGGTATTCTAACTGCGATTATTGCCACATATGGCTACGAAGCAGTGGCCGCATGGGGCGTAGGGGGACGTTTAGAGTCTATTGCGCTCATTGTGGTGTTGTCGTTGTCTATGTCTTTGCCGCCATTTGTTAGCCAAAACTTTGGTGCCAACAAATTAGATCGCGTTGAAAAGTCTTATATGCTCAGTATTAAGTTTGTCATGGTTTGCCAACTGCTTATGTATGCTTTGGTGGCGTTATTGGCACCCTACATTGCGAATGTGTTTTCTGACGAAGCCGAAGTGGTACGTATTTTAATCATTTTTCTATATATAGTGCCCCTTGGTTATGGTTTGCAAGGTATTACCATACTGACTAACTCGACCTTTAACGCCATGCATATGCCTATGGCTGCATTATGGTTGAATGTGTTGCGCTTGTTTGTATTTTTGGTACCCATTTGTTATTTGGCCAGTGTTGGCTTTGGCATGATAGGAATTTTTTGGGGAAGCGTGCTCGCCAACCTTGGTGTCGCGTTGATCGCACTTGTGTGGTGTAAGCGTATTTTAAATAAAAAACTGGGTGACATCCCTAAGAGTGAATCGGTTTATGAGTAGAGCATTTGAAATATCGTCTAAATATTCTCCCGCTGGAGACCAACCTAAAGCTATTAAGGCACTGGTTGAAGGGTTAGAAGATGGGCTTGCTAAGCAAATTCTGCTAGGTGTGACAGGCTCAGGTAAAACCTTCACTATAGCAAATGTTATTTCTGAAGTACAACGGCCTACCTTGATCCTCGCCCATAACAAAACGCTGGCAGCGCAATTGTATGGCGAGATGAAGGAGTTCTTTCCGAATAACGCAGTTGAATACTTTGTTTCATACTACGATTACTATCAGCCAGAAGCTTACGTGCCTTCGAGTGACACCTTTATTGAAAAAGATGCCTCTATTAATGAGCACATCGAACAAATGCGTTTGTCGGCGACTAAATCGTTAATGGAAAGGCGCGACGTTATTATTGTCTCCAGCGTGTCTGCCATATACGGCTTGGGCGACCCTGAGTCTTATATGAAAATGTTGGTGCATTTTCGTCAGGGCGACATTATGAATCAAAGAGACATTTTGCGCCGTTTGGCCGAAATTCAATACAAACGCAATGACGTAGCCTTCGAACGCGGCACGTTTAGAGTGAGGGGAGATGTAATCGACGTATTCCCTGCCGACTCAGAGCGCGAGGCGATTCGGGTTGAATTATTTGATGAAGAAGTGGAACGTATTAGTGTATTTGATCCCCTCACGGGAGCGATAGATCGAACGGTAACCCGTGCCACAGTCTTTCCGAAAACCCACTATGTCACCCCTAGAGAAAAAATTCTCGATGCAATTGAACACATTAAGGTTGAACTAAAAGAGCGTCAAGCTCAGCTCAAATCCATCGACAAGCTGGTAGAAGAACAGCGTATTTCACAACGTTGCCAATTTGATATAGAGATGATGCAAGAACTGGGGTATTGCTCGGGTATTGAAAACTACTCTCGTTACTTATCAGGGCGTCCGCCGGGCGATCCACCGCCGACCTTAATTGACTATTTTCCAGCGGATGGTTTGTTATTTATTGATGAGTCTCACGTCACAGTTTCGCAGATTGGTGCCATGTACAAGGGTGACCGCTCAAGAAAAGAAACCTTGGTCGAATATGGCTTTAGGTTGCCCTCAGCACTCGACAATCGCCCTTTGAAATTTGATGAATTCGAATCTATCAGTCCGCAAACAGTTTATGTGTCTGCAACACCGGGTAAATTCGAACTGGCCGAAGTACCCGAAGACGACATAGTTGAGCAGGTTGTAAGGCCAACAGGCTTACTTGACCCCGAAATTGAAGTGCGACCCGTGGGTACTCAGGTCGATGATTTGCTCTCAGAGATACATAAGTGCGTCGCCCTTAACGAGCGAGTACTAGTGACCACTTTGACCAAGCGTATGGCCGAAGACTTAAGCGACTATCTAGACGAACACGGAGTAAAAGGCCGCTATTTACATTCGGACATAGACACGGTAGAGCGTATCGAGATTATTCGAGATCTAAGATTGGGTAAGTTTGATGTGCTAGTAGGCATTAACTTACTTAGAGAAGGATTAGATATGCCCGAAGTGTCTTTGGTTGCCATACTTGATGCCGACAAAGAAGGCTTTTTACGCTCAGACCGCTCATTAATTCAAACCATAGGCCGAGCGGCAAGACACCTAAATGGCCGAGCCATTTTATACGGTGACAGAATTACTGGCTCCATGCAGCGAGCTATTGAAGAGACCGAAAGAAGGCGCGAAAAACAAAAAGCCCATAACGAAAAGCATGGTATTACCCCCATGCAGCTGAACAAGCCAATCACAGATATTATGGACGTAGGCGACGCCGAGCAACAAGGTAACGAAAGTAAAGTTAAGCTCAGACTCGTGGCCGAAGGCAAAAAGTCCTATGCGGCTTTAAGTACCCCACAGTTATTGGCAAAAATTGCCGAGTTAGAAAAAATAATGTTCAAGGCTGCCAAAGAATTAGAATTTGAAAAAGCTGCAAGCCTGCGCGACGAAATAGAAGCCTACAGAGCGCAGATCGTCAAAAATGCCTAAGAGGGTGTTATTTTTGTGAGGATCAAAAAGGGCAGGTGAAAACAGTAAATAGTAAATAGTAGATAGGAGCAAGAAAACGCAAGAAAAAGGGGGTAGAAGATAGGAGATAGTAAATAGGGGCAAGAAAAGGCAAAAGCCTTGAACCACAGAGGACACGGAGTTCACAGAGAAAAAGCAGTTAAGAACAGTGGATAGTAGCTAGGAAATAGAGGCGAGAAAAAGCAGTAAATGACTAACAGCCCCAAAACCCGTCATTCCAGAGGTCTTTTGATCTGGAATCCAATCTTCTAAGGCCTTTAACAGCAAAAGCTTTGCACCACAGAGGGCACTGAGTTCACAGAGAAAAATGAAGAAGAAGGGGATAGGAGATAGTAAATAGGGGCAAGAAAAAGCAATAAGAGCAGGGATAAGCAAACCCGCACCCTCGTCATTCCAGCAGTGAAAACCAACAGCCCCAAAACCCGTCATTCCAGAGGTCTTTTGATCTGGAATCTAATCTCGTAAAGCAGTTAACTTACCTTTCGTAGCATCTTAATATAAAGGGAGTTGATACAGGCTCGGCAAACCTCAAGTATTGGAAGGGAGGCCACTACCATAAAGTAAACTTGCTACCAGATAATAGTTCGTATTGATTTGCTCAAGTACTTTTTTGACTTCTTCAATTGATAATACCACCGGCAATTTTTGCAGACGTTGACTGCGAACGAAGTCCAATGTGAATGGTTTTTCAATAATCACTTTATATAAAAAACCTAGTGCATTTAAAGCGCTGGTTTGTGTCTGCGAAGCGACGTTTTTTTTTGACTAAAAAATTTAGAAACGCCTCAATTGTTCGTTTGGCATAGCATTTTTCATGCATGGTTTCGGTGATGTAAAGTAAAAAGGAGACTTTTCCATGTGGTTTTCTGCCAATTTAATTCATACTGTTCTTATGGACAGTGTTTTGTGATTTGTCTAATAAGAGCAGCTCGTGGACATTTTGGGGTATTTCCACACGTAACCTTTGCCAGATAATGAAAAAACGTTTATAAAAGAACAATGTATAGGCTGAGTAATAAAATGGCCTGAATAATATTGGACATAATGTCGTGTTTAAGCACGAGGTTATGTCGTCTAATAAATTGTTAGCTGCTTTATAAAGGAAAAAAATGCTATGGAAGCTATTTTTATTACATTCGCTTTTTTGTTTTTTTCATTTGGATTGTGCAGTCGAATAAGGCAGCAAGGAAAAAAGCGGTCAAAGGGTCCAAAGAGCTTGAGGCCTCGCTGGCCAAATTGCGAACAGAAATTCTTGGTATCGCCGGCTCATCAGTACCTGGCAAAGAAATTAATGACGTTATTGGAATTGTAAGAGGCATTTCAGACACTCAAGCAACCAGTAAAGAACAGTTCGAGTTAGCAGAAAAAGAAGCTTTATATAAACTATTAACCGAAGCCAAGACTTTGGGAGCCAATGCAGTAATCGATATGAAAGTGGAAACAGGCTCTTACGCACAACAAGGTTCTCAATGGCAAGTGTCGCAGGCTGTGTATACTGGTACTGCCGTAGTAACACGCAGCTAATAAATGAGGATGGGTGTCGCGCAGCCAACATCTTATCTGGTTGTTGAACGAGCCCGAAGCGGTGGCACCTGCTTTGTATAGTACATTTAAGATCAAATGATATACGTACCTTTGGTACACAAACTGCCTAACATCATAGTAGGATTTACTTGCTAAGAAAGCGTCCCCAATATGACTATATATGGACGGGTAGCAACACATGGATCCGTCAGATGATTGTGAATTAGATCATAAACGCAGTGTGGTTTTTAATTGACTACTTACATTTGGAGATAGATTTTGAAAAAAGGGATATTTGGTGTGTTATTGGTAAGTTCATTTGGGGCGTATTCGGGTGATGACGCATTGTCGATTGATAGGGTGGTGCCTAACAGTTTTGATTTAGTGTTTCCGAATGACGCTAATGTTCAGCCTGAGCAGAGCGATTTTGTCGTTAACAATTTTGCGTTAATGAGTAATGATTCTGGTGAACGCTGGGCTGTTGTGACTTTGACTAACCGAGCTTCTGGTCGGCGAAGCTTAACTCAGAAGCATCTTATGGCCATTGTTGCCGATGGTAATCGTGTTTCGCCAATTGAATTTTTGCGAACATTTAGAGCAAATGAAACCCTGTCGTTAACAATTAATTTTGGCGAAAGTAAGTTTCCTTTGCTGTCTGTCTATTCGAGAAGCGACTTTTAAAGCAGACTTTGATGAGAGGCAGGGCTTACGGGGGGGGGGATTGATATTTTCTTCGAGTTGGTCATATTCAGTAGTGTCATAGATTGCCCCCACAGATAACCTGTATTTAATCCTATAAATTGCTTTTGTTGGGTGTTGCCTTGTAGGGCAGCCCTATACCCAAAAATTACGTTTTGTTGCTTATTTTGCTGAAGCTTTTTAAGTTGTTCATGTAGGAGTAAAAAAAGGGCCTCTGAAGAGGCCCCTTTCTATGGTCGGTATGCCTACCAACCACCATGTTGACTAGTTTGGTGTTGTTTCACAACGTGTCAACCAAAAGGTTTATATCTTAAATACGTTTTTGCAATTCGGCAAAGATAGGAGATGATGCTAACCCTTGCTCATTCGCCCAATCGGTAACCGTTTTACCGTCCTTTTCTGGAGCGCCCAAATCACTTTTGGGCATCTTCTTGACTATTAGGGTGCCGGTTTCTAGAGCGTTAGTAAGCATAGCTGTACGGATCAAGCTGTTGCCATCACATGATACGCCTTTGTAATAATCTTGAATCTTAAGCTTGTAGTTACTCTGAACACGTTTCATTTTTTTACGAAGCTCGCCTTTATCGTCGGCTTTGACAATGGTGCAAATGTTTTGCAATGCCTCGCTTACGTTAGCGTGAGCGGTACCAGAAAATACGATTGATGCTGTAGCGATGGCAATAGAAGTTTTAACGATTTTCAACATGGTTAAATTCTCTCTTTGGTTCAAATTTGGGTTGTGGACTCTTACTTCGAATCCGATGAACCTATTAAAACCGATGCTGGCTATTTAATAAATCTAGGGGGCGATACTTAGGTATGGGTTTTGATACACGTTAAGACGCTTTGCTGGATAGGTTGGCAAGATGTTTTCAATGTTAAGTGAAGTACAACTTGCCACGCAAACCAGCAGTTCAATCAAAACTGCTGGTCATGCTGCTATGAGACACTATATGAATGAGAGGCTGTTAAACTCTGAATTGTTGAACTGATTGTTGTAGCTCTTCTGCCAGCTTGGCGACTTCAATACTTGAGTCGGAGGTTTGTTTAGCGCCTGTTGCAGTATTTTCTGCGATGCTGACGATACTCTCTAATTTTTCACTGATCTCTTGAGATACGATATTTTGTTCTTTTGCTGACTGTTCAATTTGGCTGCTCACGTCGTAAGCTTTGTGCACCGCATCGGTAATCAGTTGTAAGGCATTAGACGCATTCTCAGTCTGTTCTACGCAAGCGCTGGTTTGTTCCTTGCCTTGATTCATTACTCCTACCGCTTTTTCTGCGCCAGCTTGTAATGCTTCAATCATAGAGGCGATCTCTTGGGTTGATTTTTGTACTCGGCTGGCCAACGTCCTCACTTCATCAGCAACGACTGCGAAGCCTCTACCTTGCTCGCCAGCTCTAGCGGCTTCTATGGCTGCGTTCAGAGCGAGTAAATTAGTTTGGTCGGCTACGCCCCTGATAACGTCCAATATTCCGCCTATGCTTGCGCTATCTTGGTGTAGTTTGTTAATCACGTCGGCGGCCTGACCGACATCTCTAGCAAGAGCTTCAATTGTAGTTTTGTTTTCTTCGGAAATAACTTTTACTTTCTCAGCTTCAGAGTCAGCATTTTTTATCTGATTTAATGTGTCTTCAGCACTTTGAGTGACAAGCTGAGACGTGCTGTGCATCTCGGTAGTGGCTGCAGCAACTTGGCCAACTTGAGATTTTTGCTCTTGAATAGAGTCTGTTGTTTGTGCCGTTACCGTAGACGTTTGTTCTGCTGCTGCCGCCAATTGAGATGATCTTGAGCTAATACCTGTGATCAATTGTTTCAAGCTTTCGATAAGCTCATTACAGTTTTTGGCTAGTTCGCCAAACTCATCTTTAGATGAATCATCCAATTTTTGGGTTAGGTCGCCTGTCGCTACGATCTTTAAAATTCCATTCACTTTATTTAACGGACGTAAAATAGCCTTGACTGTTGCGAAGGCAATTCCGCCAGCGACAATGATCGATACAAGGGCAATAACTATGGTGCTGGTTACACCTAGGTTGACAGAACCTTTAACTTTTTGTTTTGAATCGAGAGTTTCTATATCTGCTAATTTTAACAGCTCATCTAGTTTTGTAATTGCTTGTTGTATGTCGTTTTCAGATGAAACATAGGCTTTTTTGGCGTTAACTGACGATTCGATACTTTTTAGGTGGGTGCTAAGCAATCCGTCGTTACCGTTGACTTGTTCAATTACCTGATCGGCAAGCTCGTACATTTCTTCTAACGTACCTGAGTCGTCAGCGTTATTTGCAACCCGTTTAATTTCGTTTATTTTGTCTTTGATTTGTCCTGTAAATAATTTGACTTCGTTGCCAAGGGTATCTGCTCGTGTCTTTGTTTTAGTGCCAATGTAGTCGTATGAAACCGTGATGAGTGAGCTTAAATTACTTTCTAGGCTATTGGCTATAGCAGATGCTTCTTTCAAAGCGCTGTTGGATTGAACTTGCTCTAAGTCAGAAAAATCGATAATCAAAGTTGATGTATCGTCAGCATTGTCTTCGATATCGCCAAGTATGTCTTCAAGTGCATTTTGATGGTTAATTCTTTGCTTTTTGTTTTCAAATATTGCCGTAACATTTTTTGCATAATTTTGAAATATGCTTTCAGTTTGGCTTAATGACGTTTTAAGGGCCTGCTCTTGATTTACAACTTTGCGCAGAACCGCTAACTCTTGTTCAAATGTCTGTTTACTGACATTGAAACCCTTATACTTGCTATCTATTTCGCTGAGCTCTGTTTCATAAAAGCCCTCAGTAGCTAACCTACCCATATTTAAAAAAGAGACTTTGAGTTGGTTACTTCCCATTACAGTTGGTAACGCAAGCGTATTGACTTGTTGTGTAGCCGATTCGATGCTCTTAAGATTACTAATTGCAACCAAGCCAAGGATAAAGAGAAGAATAGTGATGATCGAAAAGCCACCGATTATTTTCTTTTTAATTGTTATTTTCATGAGTAGCCTTTATTGAGTTCACCGGTTTCTTAAGTGATGTTTAATGTGCTGTTCAGTATTTTTGTGTTCAAAATATGAGTCTTTTAACCGAGACTATCAAGTGATTTGTTAAATTTTCTAACTTGACCAATAAAGGATTTATCGGTCTGAGATGGATTTTCTTAATGCTTAACCGCTAATTTTTTCATGGTAGAGGTATTGAGAAGCGTCATAGATTGCCCCCACAGATAGCCTGTATCTAATCCTATAAATTGCTTGTGTTGAGTGTTGCCTTGAAGGGCAGCCCAATGTCCAAAAATCACCTTTTGTTGCTTAGTTAGCTGAGGGTTTTTTAGGCAGAACCAAGGTTGGAGAGAGCTGGGGGCATCTTTGGGCGACGACTTGCATTCGAAATTGAGTTGATTGTGGTTTTCGATAAAACGCATTCTGGTGAGTGCATTAACGATAAATCGTGTGCGATTTTCACCCTCTAAGTCTGTGCTCCATGCTTTAGGCTCTGAGCCATACATACTGGCTATCCAGTCTTTCCAGTTATCGCTTGATAAATGCTCGCATACTTCTTGACTGAAGCGCAGGGCGTCGCTGATTGACCAATATGGGTATAACCCTGCATGGGTGACTAGGGTGTTGGCGTCTAAGGCTAACGCCAAAGGTTGTCGGCGAAGCCAGTCTATATATTGAGGTAGTTGTTTGCTTTTGAGTAGTGTGTCAAATTTATCGCTAGGTTTGGCGTGGCGAATACCCGCACAAATAGCCAAAAAGTGTAGATCGTGATTGCCCAACACTGTTTTAAAATTTGGGCTTAACGACATTAAAAAAGACAGGGTTTGTTCGGCTTGTGGACCTCGGCCAATTAGATCCCCTACGGCAATTAACGTGTCGTGTTTAGGATTAAATTCAGCTTTTTTTAGGAGTTTTTTCAAGCCTTTTAAACAGGCTTGAATATCTCCTACGACGTAGGTGGTCATGGTTTAGTTAAGAATATTGGGTGCAGCTAGGCTAAATACGTCTACGGGGGCTTGTAGCCATTCGCCAGTTTCGGTTTTTAACTCGTAGTAGCCTTCCATTGCGCCTACAGGGGTATCTAAAATAGCACCGCTTGAGTATTCGTAGGTTTCACCTTGTTTTATGTAGGGCTGTTTACCTATTACCCCAGCACCATGGACTTCGGTTTTTTTGCCGTTACCATCGGTTATTAGCCAATAGCGATTGATAAGCTGCACCATGCTGTCACTGTTATTGGTAATGGCAATTTTGTAGGCAAAGGGAAAGCTGTCTTCATCTGTTGGGTAATCATTCAGAAATGTTGTTTCAACTTTTATCTGTATATTGGTTGATGCCTGCATAACGTGTTTGCGATCCTTAAATGTAAACCTAAAAAGATGATCTTCTAATCTATGCTATTCGCGATATCGGCGTAGTGCTGCAAAGACAAGTTTTCTGCGCGCAATTGAGGATCAATACCTAAATCAATCAGCTGTTGCTCACTTATACAATCTTTCAAACTATTACGTATGGTCTTTCTTCTTTGGTTAAAGGCTTTGGCACACACTAGATTCAGTGATGATTCGCTTTTCACATCGACGGGTTTAGTTTGATGAGGTATTAGCCTCACGACAGCAGAATCTACCTTAGGCGGGGGATTGAATGCACCAGGAGGCACATTGAGTACAGGCATAACGTGGCAGTGGTATTGAGCCATAACCGATAAGCGCCCATAGTTTTTATTACCCGGCTTAGCAGCTAATCTTTGTACTACCTCTTTTTGCAGCATAAAGTGCATGTCTTGCACTTTGTTTGCAAACGAAAACAAATGGAACATTAAAGGCGTGGAGATATTGTAAGGTAAATTTCCAAACACTCTTAAAGGCGCACCGTCGTGCATGATCTCAGTAAAATCAAACTTTAAAGCATCGGTTTCTATTATGTTGAGCTTACTGGCGATAAACGGATGAGTGCGTAACCTTGCAGCTAAATCTCTGTCTAATTCGACAACCGTTAATTGCTCAATTTGTTCGCAAACAGGCTCAGTAAGGGCACCTAAACCGGGGCCAATTTCAACTAGATTTTGTCCAACTTGAGGGTTGATTGCGTCAACAATTTGTCCGATAACATAGTTGTCATGTAAGAAGTTTTGGCCAAATCGTTTTCTGGCTGTGTGGCCTAAATGTTGTTTACTCATCTCGTTCGCTCGCTATTGAAATGGCTTTTTCTATGGCGAGCACAAAGCTACCGGGTTCTGCCTTACCTGAGCCTGCAAGTTCTAATGCGGTACCATGATCGACAGATGTACGAATAAAGGGTAAGCCAAGGGTGATGTTGATTGCTTGGCCAAACCCTTTGTACTTGAGTACAGGCAAACCTTGGTCGTGGTACATGGCCAATACTGCATCCGCTTGTTCGAGGTATTTAGGATTGAATATCGTATCTGCGGGTAGTGGGCCGGTAATCTTAAGACCTTCGGCGCGCAAGGCTTCTAGAGCAGGATTAATTGTGGTGATTTCTTCTGTACCGAGGTGCCCGTCTTCTCCTGCATGGGGATTGAGGCCACACACAAAAATATGGGGCTGCTTGATGCCAAACTTCAATCTAAGATCGGTATTCACTATGTGTAGCACTTTGTGCAAGCGTTCGTAAGTAATAGCCTTGGATACATAGGCTAAGGGTATGTGGGTAGTGGCTAGCACTACACGCAATCCTTCGGTGGCTAACATCATAACTACATCATTGGTGCCCGACTCATAAGCAAAAAACTCGGTGTGACCGCTAAAAGATATACCTGCTTCGTTGATAATGCCTTTATGTACTGGACCCGTGACTACAGCATCAAACTGTCCGTCGATATTACGCTGGCAGGCTTGTCTGAGGGTTTCGACGACATAATGGCCGTTTTCACTGTCTAGTTTGCCAGGTATTACAGGGACTTTAGTATCAATCTGCGACACGTATAAATGCCCTGGGGGTAATAGGGCAGGGTTTTCTGGGTCGTAATCTACCAAAGTGAGCGGCAGGCCTAGCAGTTTTGCACGCTCGGCTAGAACGGTTTTATCAGCAAAAACAACAAGCTGCGCTTCCCATTTATTTTGAGCAACAGCTATGACTAAATCTGGGCCTATTCCGGCAGGCTCACCTGGGGTAATGGCTAATTTCAACGGTTTCAATTTTTACCCTTAGTTTGAAGCGAGCTCAACATAGGCTCTTGCTCTAATTTCTCTTAACCATGCGTCTGTTTCTTCAGCAAATTTACGCTGATATAGCAATTGATAGGCTTTGTCTTGCTTGCGTTGTTCGGTGGCGTCGCCCATACGTTGACCTAGCAGTTGCATTAAGTGCCAACCGTGTTCACTTCGAACGGGTTGGCTGTATTCGTCTACTGTTAACGAGGCGAGTGTGTCTCTAAACTCAGGCACATAATTGGTTGGATCTGCCCAGCCTAGCTCGCCACCTTTTAGGGCAGAACCAGGATCCGCTGAGTGTTCTTTGGCTAACTCGGCAAAATCGACTTCACCTTTTATGAGTTGTTCTCTGAATTCACTCAGCATCTTTTTCGCTTTTTCATCGCTTAAAATAATCGAAGGTTTAATTAGAATATGTCGTGCGTTGACTTCAGACACTTCTACTTTCTCGATTCCCCTTAAGTCTGCAATTTTCAATATATGAAACCCTGCACCGCTTCGAATGGGGCCAATGATATTGTCTTTTTCTTTACCTTGTACTGCTTCGGCAAATAGGGTGGGCATAGAGTTAATATTCATCCAGCCCAAATCACCACCTTCTAGGGCTTTAGGTCCACCAGATGAGGCTGTGGCAATTTTAGCAAATTCAGACCCGGAATTGAGCAGCTCTAATACCTTGCTGGCACGGCTCTTGGCTTGTTCTATATCTTGGTCAGTTGGTTCATTAGGAAATTCAATCAGAATGTGTCCTAGACGATATTCGGCTTGCTCATTACCTTGTTCATCAATCAGTTTAACTAGGTTATTGACTTCTTGTTCAGTGATATAAATACGGTTACGTACGTTTGCTCTGCGTACTTCGCCTAAAATGAGTTCTCGGCGTATTTCTTCGCGGTAGGTATTGTAGTCAGTGCCGCTGGGGAGTACCTCGGCACGTAATTGCCCTAGCGTCATTTTTTGCTCTGCGGCAATGCTGGCGATAGTTTGGTCAAGCTGTGGATCGCTCACTTGGATCCCCATTCTTGTTGCCAATTGCATTTGGACACTGTCGAGAATTAACTTCTCGGTGCTTTGAGTGCGCAAGGCACGCTCTGAAGGCAAAGTTTGATTGTTGGTTTTAGCATTGCGCTTAACTGTGGTGAGCAAATCTTCGATTTGGCTTTCAAGCACCACACCTTGGTCAACGATGACAGCAACTTTATCGAGAAGTTGAGGTACGGCATTTGCCGATGTGCTAAGCAATGCGCCAGCAAGTAATGAAATAGCTATGGCTTTCATAATGGTCTTCTGTTTTCTCTGTTATCGCGTTTTTAATAACGTAAAACGCAAAATTAATATCCGGTAATTTTAGTGACTCAAATTACTAATTAGTTCAATAGGTAAGGGCGTCTGTAACCAAATAACCCTTCTTTTAATAAGTCGCGGCTGGTGAAGTATACCTGAATGCCAGATTCAAATTCATCCACGTTTTGTAACCCATTTTGTTCGAAGCGATTGGTTAAGTGCCTTTGAGCCACTAGGCTCATGGTCCAGCAACAGGATTGGTATTGTACACCTGTGTAGCTTTCTACGGTTCGGTGTTTTTCTCTGTCTTGATACCAGCGTCCAACCCATTGCCATTTATTGGCTAGTGGCCAACTCGCGGTGACACCAAACTGGTCGATTTGCTCGCCAGATAGGTTACGTACATAACGGTGATTCAACTGTAGAATTTTATTTTTGCTTAACTGATATTCGAGAGATAAGCTGCTGCGTTCCACTTTGTCGGTACTAGTTTGAACTTGAGCTTCTCCGTGTGCATACCACTTACTGCTAAGTTGCCAATCGAGTTCGGCTGCTAACGCCGAGCGATTATTATCTGTTTCAATGTCGTTTATTCTGCTGTCCGACAGATAGAATATTTGGCCTAAGCTCAGTTTAACTTGTTCCCGGTTATTTTCGTCAATCATTCGGGTGGTCACACCTAAGGTCACTTGATTGTTGTCGTTAATGCGATCTAACCCTGTAAATTCTTGCCCTCTGAACAAACCAGAGAAATTGGTAAACAGGCGAGTGGTGTCGTATAAACCAATGTTTGATTGGTCTTCAAAACTGGTATAAAGGTACTGGACTTTAGGTTCTAGGGTTTGGGTTAAGGACGAACCAAACACGTGTAATTGACGTTCGAAGTTCAAGGTGCCATAAACTTTGGCTTGGCCTATGGTTCGGGTTACGTTCTTTTCTAGCGCCGAGCCTATAAGATTGTCTTGATAATATTGAGTATGAAATACCGTGGCTTCGGCCACAAACTCGCTCCATTGGTTTTGATATGGGTAGCGTATGGTAGGCGCTAGATGGATGCGCGTGGCGGTAGGATCGTCGTCTGACTGAGTTTCAAAATATGCCAACTCTGAGTCAACTTCAAACTCAACACCTAGCCCTGTTTGAGTCAGGTAATTAAGGCGCACTTCAGGCAGGGCGCGATAGCTATCGGCACTTTCCCCTAACACCTCAAAGTCTCGTAAGCGGGCGTTGACCGAAAGTTTTTCTGAGTAGTAGCTCAAACCTATGGTTTTATACAGGTGAGTATCTGCCCGGTTATAATAATCAGAGCCTAAATCCGCTATGTAGTTGTCGTCACTTAACCCGTTTAAGTCTACATCGAACTGCCAGTTGTCTGTGATTTGCCCAGAGTGTACAAACCGATAGAAATATCGGCTATCGTTGTCGGCTAATTCTGTATCGTTTGCTAGATATTCAATATTGACTTGCCCGCCTTGACTGGGAGTTAAATATCTAAATTCAGTTTTCAGCTGTAGCCCGCGTTTTGCCATCACGCGAGGGCTAACTGTTAAGTCATAGTTAGGGGCAAGATTAAAATAAACAGGCTGTTCGAAGCTTAGCCCTGTGGCTGTATTGTTTTTAATTTCAGGAAACAATATCCCCGTTTGACGTTCGTCATTTACCGGAAAAGAAAAATACGGCAGGTACATAAGAGGAACATCACGCACATAAAATCTAGCGTGTTTAACTACGCCTCTGCTCTGGTTTTCGGTTAACTTAATGTTGCTGGCCTCTATATGCCAAACTTGGTTGTCTTTGGGGCAAATACTAAAGCTTGAATCTACTAGGTTGATCCCTGCTTCTTTGCTTATCTCGATAGTTTTGGCTGTGCCGTGGCCCTGTATTGCGTTGAGAGAGTATTGCGTTTGGTTAATCTTAAGGGCTTGAGAAGCACGATTAAGTTGCACACTTTCGCTCGAAACCGCTATGTATTCATTGGCAAAGCTCACATCGCCCGAGGCTTGTAATGTATGAGTAGTTCGGTCGAACACGGCTTGGTCGGCCTTGATTTTAGCTAGGTTGCTGTCAATTTCTACCATACCAGAAAATTTGGCTAACGTGTTTTGGTTTATCTGGCTATCTAAGGCTTTAACTTGTATTTGACCGTCAGTTAATGACTTTTCTAAGTTGGGTAGATCTGGAGAGTGCAGACAAACCTGCTGAGCGCTAGCAAAACTAGTGAAAGCAGTGAGTGCAAGCCATAACGCCCATTGTGTGTTTTGTGTACTGTTCAACTGAAAAGGAGCCTGCATTAGGTGCTGATAACTAGAGTAGATATAAGATTTTAAGGGTTTCGATAGGATTTACCAGCATACTTGCAAAAAAACCGTTATTTCGTCATTCTTTGCGGGCAATTATATGAATAAATAAGGGTGTTGAGCAATTGGACAATAAAAACAAGCGGCAACAAGAGTTGCAAGATTGGATCAATCAGCAGACTGACTTTTCTTGCCGTGAGTTGGCTATGGTGTCGGGAGATGCGAGTTTTCGTCGGTATTTTAGATTTGAAGATCAAGGCAAGAGTGTGATTGCGGTCGATGCACCGCCCGAGACCGAAGACAGCCAAAGGTTCATTGACATGGCCCGCAGCTATAAACAGCTTGGCATACTGGTACCCGAAATTTATTGTGCCGATGAAACTCAGGGCTTCTATTGCCAACAAGACTTTGGCGACCAGTTATTTTCGGATGTAGTAAATAACAACAACAGCCAAGACTTGTATGCACAAGCCCTAGATTGCTTGCCCGCTATTCAAGGTTGTACAGACATTAAGGGGGAGTCCTTACCTCAATTTGATTCTAGTTTGATAGACGTTGAATACAGCTTGTTCACTAATTGGCTAGTGTCTGATTACTTGGGGTTAGTGTTAAATGCAGCGCAAATTATGACCCTGCAAGGGGCTTTCGAACATATTAAACAGGTGTTCCTTGAGCAGCCTCAGGTTGGGGTACACAGAGATTTTCATTCTCGAAATTTGATGATTGTGAATAACCAACAAATTGGCATTATCGACTTTCAAGATGCGGTCGTTGGGCCACTTACCTATGATGCCGTGTCTTTACTCAGAGACTGCTATAAGCGCTGGCCCGCCAGTGACGTAGAGAATTGGTTAGCTGATTGGCATACAAAACACTATGCCCAGTACCCGTGGTCAGAATTTAAGTATTGGTTTGATATGACAGGTTTGCAACGACACATTAAAGCCAGCGGGATCTTTGCTCGCTTGTGTATCAGAGATCACAAGCCCGCTTACTTACAGGATATTCCACGCACCTTGGAGTATGTGATAGAGGTCGCACACGGGTATCCAGCACTACGGGACTTTGCGGATTTGGTTAAAGAAATGGTGTTGCCAGCTGTATTGGTGTCGTTATCGCAATCATCCAATATTGATGGAGCTTTGTGATGGCAATTAAGTCGGCTATGATCCTTGCGGCTGGGCGAGGCGAACGTATGCGCCCTTTAACCGACACCTTGCCCAAGCCTCTGCTGCAAGTGCATAACAAGGCGTTAATTGAGTATCATATAGAGGGCTTAGTCAAAACAGGTTGCCAGCGTATTGTGATCAACCATGCTTGGCTTGGTGATAAGATTGTTGAAGCTCTAGGGGACGGTAAACGCTATGGCGTTAACCTTCTATATTCCAAAGAGTCTTCAGCACTAGAAACCGCTGGTGGAATTATCCAAGCCCTGCCATTACTTTGCCAACGTTCTGATGAGCAAGAATTTACTGTGGTGAATGGTGATGTTTTCACCGATTTTGATTTTGACGACTTGCCCCCAGTATTAACGCAAAGTGATGCGCATTTGGTTATGGTCGACAATCCCGAGCATAATCCTCAGGGAGATTTTAGTTTGTCTGATGGTCAGTTAGCTGAAGGTGGCGAAGCCAAGTTTACGTTTAGTGGAATTGCCCGCTATAGCCGACGCTTTTTTGCTGAACAAACCCTAGGTATTAAGCCTTTAGCACCTATGCTGCGCCATGCCATGCAACAAGGCTGTGTAACGGGGCAGTTACACAAAGGGCAATGGACAGACGTAGGAACACCTGAGCGATTAGCTAAATTGAATAGCATACCCTCTAACGCATTAAGTTAAACACAAGATAGGTAACGTTTTATTATGATTGGTAAGGTATTAGGCACGCTTTTTGGCTTTATGTTTGCCCGTATCCCAGGAGCAATTTTAGGCTTTTTTGTGGGGCATATGTTCGACAAAGGTTATGGCCAAGACTTCAATCAGATGGGCGGGTTTAGCCGCTTTTTCGCCAGTCAAGATCAACTCAAGTCACAAGCTATTTTCTTTCATAGCTTGTTTTCAGTGATGGGCCATATAGCTAAGGTCGATGGCAAAGTCACCGATGCAGAAATTCGTATGGCCAGTCACTTGATGGACACTATGGGCTTAAAAGGCGATATGAGAGCCGAAGCCCAACAAGCCTTCAGAGAGGGTAAAGCGGCCGATTTTCCGCTCAAGCAAACCATTACAGAATTTGCTAAATCTTGTCATGGTCGCCGCGACATTTTGCAAGTGTATATCGAAATACTGATCCAAGCTGCGTATGTCGACGGCAAGTTAGACAAAGCCGAAATTGGTATTTTGGAGAAAGTGGCGCAGTATTCTGGCTTTGCGCATAACGATTTACTGTATTTAATTTCGGCCTTCGAAGCCGAAATACGCTTTAGGCAAAATCAGCAGCAGGGCCAAAATCGTCAATCAAATAAAGCCTACAGTGGAGCCGATTCACTCGCTGATGCCTACCGTATTTTGGGTGTGTCGGTATCGGATGACGATAAAACCGTTAAAAAAGCCTATCGAAAATTGATGGGCGAACATCACCCAGATAAGTTGGTGTCTAAAGGCTTGCCAGAACAAGCCTTAGAATTGGCTAAAAATAAAGCCCAAGATATTCAAGCTGCTTATGAATTGATTAAGCAAAAACGAGGGTTTAGGTAAGCCCAACTACTCGTAGGGTAGGGGGTCTTGAACGTGATTGTGTTCGAATGCTTCTAGTCGCTCTTGGCAGGCACCGCATTTTCCACAGGCTTTTTCTCGGCCGTTGTAGCAGGTCCAGGTTTTTGCGTAGTCAAGTTGCATGTCTAGGCCTGCTTTTAATATGTCAATCTTACTGACTTTTAAGTAGGGGGTAACGATTTCGACCGCATCGTAATTGGCGATGGCGCAAACGTCGTTCATTTTATTCACGAATTCAGGGCGGCAATCAGGGTAAATTGCGTGGTCTCCTGAGTGTGCGCCATAAAATACTTTGGTCGAATCTAGCGACACAGCATAACCCACTGCCATAGACAGTAAGATCATGTTTCGGTTGGGTACGACTGTGGTTTTCATGCTCTCCTCTTCGTAGCCGCCTTCTGCGACGGGTATATCTGAGGTCAGAGAGGAGCCCCCAATTAACTGATTAATTGCTGAAATATCAACAATTTTGTGATGGATATTGAGTTCGGCACAGGCTTGACTGGCGTAAGTTAATTCTTTTTTATGTCTTTGCCCGTAGTCGAAAGACAAGGCGTATACCTCAAAGCCTTGTTTATGGGCTAAGTTTAGAACGGTAAAAGAATCCATTCCTCCTGAAAATATAACGACTACCTTTTGTGACATTGGCTTTGCTTCTTTATAATCATAAGCCATATATAGTAAGTGATCTGTAGTCAAATTCCTATATAGTTAGGCGGCTGAGCATAAGGTGAAAGGGATAGTGTGAGCATTTATAAAATTAACGAAGTATTTGAATCTTTGCAGGGTGAAGGTAGCTTTACTGGGCTTCCTTCGATATTTGTGCGTCTTCAAGGTTGCCCTGTGGGATGTCCTTGGTGCGATACTCAGCACACTTGGTCGATTAACCCCGACAAAGAAAGTTCAGCTGAAGAGGTAATGGCGCAAAATTTTGAATCAGAATCTTGGTTTTCGCAATCTCCAGAGCAGCTACTCGCGTTGTTTTCACGTTCTAATTATGTGGCTAAGCACGTAGTAATTACTGGGGGCGAGCCTTGCTTATACGATTTGCTGCCTATTACGTCTTTACTCATTGATAAAGGGTTTTCGGTACAGATCGAAACCAGTGGGACGTACAAAATTCTCGCTCATGATGATACTTGGGTAACGGTTTCACCTAAGGTAGATATGCCAGGTAAAAAGCCGGTTTTAGAGGAAGCAGTAAAAAGAGCTAACGAGATCAAACACCCAGTTGCTATGGAAAAGCATATAGAAGAACTAGACAAGGTACTGGCAATGCTACCAGAGGGCACTCAGCCTTTGGTTTATTTGCAACCTATTAGTCAGCAGGCCCGTGCCACACAATTAGCCATCAAAACCTGTATTGCTAGAAATTGGCGGTTATCTCTACAAACTCACAAATATCTAGGTATCGAATAATGTGCCAAACCAAGAAAAGCGCAAATATGCTGAGTAGAAGGCTTTGTCTTTTGCTTTTGTTGTTTGTCGGGCAACCTGTATTTGCCGCATCTTGGCATATTACCTATCCTAAACCCGTTAGCGACCAAGATAAGCGTACCTTATATCCGTTGGCCTTGCTGGCTTTAGCCCTAGATCAAACGGGTGTGAATTATCATCTTAAACCGTCCAGTAAGACCTATCCTCAACGTAAAAATCTGAGTCGCTTAGAAGATAACCGCGAAATCAACATAGTGTGGAGTATGACAGATACAGAATTAGAGAAAGACCTATTGCCCATTCGTATTCCCCTCTATAAGGGCCTAATTGGCTGGCGAGTCTTTTTAATTCGTGAAGACATGCAAGAGCGTTTTACCTATATTAATACCTTAGAAAATTTAGTAAAAATGAGTGCGATACAAGGCACTGATTGGGCCGATACACCTGTATTACGTGCAGCGGGGTTTGATGTATTTACTCACCTGCAATACGCGCCTCTGTTCGATATGTTGTCAAACGCCCAAGGCGATTTTTTTCCGCGCTCTATACTCGAAGTGTGGGATGAATTAGAGATATTTAAGCCTGCCAACCCTCTAATCTTGCAACCCAGTCTAGGCCTGCGTTACCCAGCTGCTGTGTATTTCTTTCTAAATAAAAAGAATCAGCCATTGGCAAACTTGATCGAAACAGGGTTAGAGCGAGCTATCGCTAACGGCGAGTTTGACGCTTTATTTGATAAGTGGTTTAAAGAATACATAGACAAAACTAAGCTAGAAGAGCGCACGTTTTTTAGCCTGAAGAATATTAACCTACCAAATAATACGCCCTTACAACGTCCTGAATTGTGGTTTAGCCAGTCAAAGGCGAATGATTAACGTTATACCGCTTGGTATTACCCGCTTATAAAAGAGTAAATCGTATAAGGGTAAAGCGCACGCTACATTGTAGCCTTGCTTCAAAAGGTTATAACCCAAAAGCTCATAGCCCAAAAGTCATAACCATGGCACAGTTGCCTTAAAGCGGCTGCTACCACAGCCGCTTTCAATCTAAACGTTACTGCTTTTTAATGATCTTAACGTTCATCTCTTCGACTTTTTTATCTGACAGAAGTGATGGCGCATTAAACAGTAAGTCTTCGCTGGTACCGGTTTTTGGGAACACCATGACTTCACGGATCGAGTTTTTCTTACCTAGCAACATCATTAAACGGTCGATACCCCAAGCAATACCGCCATGGGGTGGCGCGCCGTAATGGAAGGCCTTGTACAAGGTACCCACGCTTTTTAGCATGTCTTCTTTGTTGTAGCCCATATTTTTGTATGTGGCTTCTAATATCTCAGGTTTGTGGGCCCGTACCGAACCGCCGCCGATTTCGTAGCCGTTAAGTACTAAATCGTACTGCTGAGCGATAATACTGCCTATCTCTTCTTCTTTGCCGTTCATGTGCTTTTCGATATCGGCAATGGCAGGCATAGAGAAAGGATTATGGGTAAAGGTCCAGCGGCCTTCGTCTGTTTTTTCAAACATAGGGAAGTCCACCACCCAAGCTGGTCGAAGAGCTTTAGGATCGATAAGTTTGAGCATTTTGCCTAGCTCTTGACGTACAGCATCCAATGCTTTGTTTGCTACTGCATAACTTGCCGCTGAGAAAAACACTACATCGCCGACTTGAGCCTTGCTAGCAGCGATAATTTTTTCTGCTATGTCTTCGCCTAAGAACTTGATGATAGGGGATTGCAGGTCGTTTTCGTTAACAAATATGTACGCCAGTCCACCTAGGCCATTTTGCTGGGCCAGTGCTGTAAGGTTTTCGATTTGGCCTTTAGATAAGCGTTTGCCGCCTTGCTCTTCAGCTGAAACCTTAATGCATTTAACGATACCGCCTTGTTCAATAGGCTTACTGAACACTTGGAAACTGGTATCTTTAACTATGTCGGTAATATCTTGCATTTGCAGACCAAAGCGCAAATCTGGGCGATCACAGCCGTATTTGTCCATGGCTTCTTTGTAGGTGATGACGGCAAAATCGTGTAACTTCCATTTTTTACCATAAATCTTTCTGACCACTGTATTAAACATTTTAGTGTTCAAATCGATGATGTCTTGCATACTAGCGTAGGCCATCTCAATGTCTAGCTGGGTGAATTCTGGTTGGCGATCGCCCCTTGAATCTTCATCCCTAAAACAGCGGGCAACTTGGAAGTATTTTTCGTAACCACTCACCATGATCATTTGTTTAAATTGTTGTGGTGCTTGCGGCAAGGTATAAAACGCACCAGCTTCTTTACGGCTTGGTACGATAAACTCTCGGGCACCTTCGTCTGTTCCAGCACTTAAGATTGGGGTTTCCATTTCTAAGAAACCTTCTTCATCAAGCATATCTCGGATCAGCTTGATCACCCTGTGGCGATCAACAATGACCTTGCGCACTTCTTTGTTTCTGTGATCTAAGTACTTGTGCTGAAAACGGATGTTTTCGCTAGTTTTGGTTGCTCTGGCAATTTCAAACGGCAAGCTTTTAGCGAGGTTTAAAATCTCTAGCTTGCTGGTTTTAAGTTCGATAGTGCCGGTGGGCAGGCCTGGGTTGTAATCGTCTTCTCTACGTTGTACCACTACACCTGTAGCGGCGATGACAGATTCGGCTTTTAAGGTGACCAGCTCGTCAAAATTAGGGAAGCTCTCACGACTCAAGCGTACTTGGAATATTTGATAGCTAGAATCCCGTAAATCAATAAACATTAAGTCACCGTGGTCGCGCACACTGGCTACCCAACCTGATAGCGTCACCTCTTGAGATATCGACTGTTCTGATAGCTCGGATATTTTGTGGGTGCGATAGTGCTCTTTTACGATAAGCGGGGTGTCTGGCAGTTTTTCTTCTTCTTGTTTAGCGCTTTGTTTCTCGCCTTTTGCTGCGCGAGCCTTTTCGCTAGCGTTGGCAGATGCATTGTTAGTGTCGCCAGATGCGTCAACCGCGCTTAAAATTGCTTCGCGAATAACTTTACCCGATGCGCCTTTGCCTATGATGGCAATGACCTTACCCACTAAAATACCAGCTTTACCTTGGTTGCCGGCTTTTATGTCAGCGGCAATGGCTTGGTTTTGCTCGATAACCGTATTCACTGCATCGGCAATTTTGTCTTCTGAGATGCTGTTTTCTTTGAAGTAGGTTTGATAGTCAAAATTTGCATCAGCTAAGTATTCGCTAATGGCTTTTTGTACTAAGACATTGTTCACTTTGCCGTCTTTAAACTGAGCAAAAATATCTGCGATAACCCCAGTGTCTGCAATTTTTGGATAGTCATCCGCTGGGATAACATTTACCAAGGTACGGGCGATAAACAGTGGATCATTAAGGATACTATTAATATCCATAAAGGTTTTTGAACGCACTGAGTCTGCTGTGAAAAACTTAGCGTCTTGGGGGACAACGCCGCCTTTGATCAAGATGGACTCGATAGCGAATGGCAATGTCGCTACATCTACCTCTATTGCGTCAACTGCTTGCGAAATGTCTACAAAAGGTAAGTCTGGCTCAGAGATAAAACGGTAATCCGCCTCATACTCTTTCTTACGCATGGTTTTGGTTTGCTTTAAATCTTCATCCCACAATACTGTGGTTTGATCAGGACGAAAGGCATCATGTTCAAGGTAGTAGTTAAGCTGTTTTTCTACTTCTTCTTTTAACGATTCCACCATAAACTTGAACGAGTTCAAATTTTTGATTTCGGTACGCGGATTCAGTGCTTGGGTGTGTCTTTTACGCAAAGACACAGATACATCTGACTTAAACTCGCCTTTTTCTAAGTTTGCGGCAGAGATACCAATGCTTTGTACTATGCGCTGGACATATTGAGCATAGGTAGCGGCATCTTCGATGTTTCTTACGCAAGGGTCGGTAACAATTTCTATAAGAGGCACACCGGCTTTATTGAAGTCTACCAATGACACATCTTTTTCGTGCATCAGTTTAGCGGCATCTTCTTCGATGTGCACTTGGGTTAAGCTCACGCTAAATTGCGATCCATCTTTGCGGAAACAAGCAATTTCACCATTAGGAATGATGGGATTGTGAAATTGTGTAATTTGGATATTTTTAGGGTTGTCGGGGTATTCGTAATGTTTACGATCCCAAGAAATTACTGGGTTACTGAAGGTCGACTCTACGGCTTTACCAAAATAAATCGCTTTGGTTATGGCCTCTTTGTTGATTGCAGGTAACACACCCATTTGTCCGGTACATACCGCACAAATATTAGTGTTAGGTGTATCGGACTCTTCATTTGGGCAAGCACAAAATAGCTTGGTTTTGGTGTTTAATCGCACATGAGTTTCTAAACCAATAACCAGCTCTAGGTCATGTTTATCGAGTAAATCGTTTAAGTAATCCAGTTCCATTATAGTGTTTCTTCTAGCAAGTGAGCGAACTGTAAAACACGCTCATCGTCGGTTTTAGCTGCTGTGATTTGAATACCTGTTGCGGTACCTTGAGGTACTGTTAGGGTAGGTAATTGGCCAAGACTAAAACCAACGGTAAACGCATCAGACAAATACATGGCCAAAGGATCTTTAAGGCTATCGCCCACTTTTGGCGGTAAACCTGGTGTGACCGGAGACAGTAAAATATCTACATCGTCAAAAAAGCGTTCAAAGTCAGCAGTAAGCTGATCGCGTATAGCCAAACTCTTTAGGTAAATTTCATCAGAAAACCCTTGAGATAGCACTTGGTTACCACCGACTACGCGGCGCTTTGTTTCTTCCGAGAAATTATTCGAGCGGGTGACAGCATAGCTTTCGATTAAGTTTTCGGCACCAATACGGTTGCCATAATTAGTGCCATCGAGTCTCGAAAGGTTAGATGCGGTTTCTGCCATCGCCAAAATATAGTAGGTCGACACTAAGGTATCGGCATCCATGAAATCCAGGGCTTTAACCTCAATACCTTTGGCCTTAATTTGTTCAAGGGCAGACATGAAGTCAGCTTTTATTGATGGGTCCATCCCTTCGTTATCAAGTAGATTTTTAAAGTAACCCACTGTTTTGATACCAGCAGTATTTTCCAACGCCCCCTCATCAATCTGACTAGATTTGTAGGTGGTTTGGTCTTTAACGTCTTTACCACTAATAGCGTTAAGTACAATGCGAATGTCTTCTACGCTTTTGGCTAAAGGGCCAACACAATCTGTTGATGATGCATAAGCCATTAATCCATAGCGTGAGATGCGACCGTATGTTGGCTTAAGGCCATACACGCCGTTGTAACCCGCTGGCTGGCGCACCGAGCCACCCGTATCGCCGCCAATTGAAAATACAGTAAAGTCTTTTGCAACATTCACCGCAGAGCCACCGCTAGAACCACCTGCTACTAATTCAGAATCTTTAGCATTTTGCACTGCACCAAAAATGCTATTTTCGTTAGACGAGCCATGACCAAAGCTATCGCAGTTTTCTTTAACAATTGGAATAGCGCCTGCGTCTAATAATTTTTGAATAGCACTGGCTGTATAGGCTGATTTGTAGTCTTTCAAAAAAGCCGAGCTTGCTGTGGTATGCGTACCTTGCAACATAAATACATCTTTAACCCCAAACGGAATGCCTTCAAGTAGCCCAATGGATTCGCCGTTGGCAAGTTTGGCATCGACCGCCTGGGCGCGTTTAAGGGCATCGGCCTCAAGCAGAGTATTAACACTGCCGTGGGTGTTTTGTTTGAGTCGGTCAAGTCGTTGCTGAACTAAATCGACGCAGCTTATTTGCTTGTCGACTAATTGTTGGTGAATGTATTTTATTTGAGATTGCATAAATTAAGCTTCTATCACTTTTGCCACGACTAAATAGCCATTTTTTTCTTGAGGAAAGTTTTCAACGATTAACTGTTTTTCTAGATTGCTTGATTCGACAACGTTGTCTTCACGCAGGCTATCTAGCGGGACTGCATTCTTATTGCTATTACCAGCATTGGCGGTAGATAAATCGGCTTGATTAATTACTTCAAACAACTTGTTTATTGTCTCTGAGGGCTTTGCGCCTTTAATACTCGACAAGACATCGACAGTCATGACTTTATTCATTGTTATTTATTTACCTTGTGTGGCAGTTCTTGTATGGCATTCAGAATGAAGTTTTTGCACTAACAGCACATCCTACAAACCAAAAAAAACCTTCCGGATTTGGAAGGTTTTTATTTTTAATATTGAGAAACCTTCCGAACCCTAAGAGTTAAGATTATTACCATTCCAATTATTATGTTGCGCGTTATTTATCATTGAAATTAAATCTTGGGTACGTGTTAGGCGAAATTGCGAGCGAGTATACACTAATTTCTCAATCAGCTTTACAATTTTTTATTGGGGGATAGCGCAAATTCATCGAGACAAAATAACGTCGCAAAGCGACAACTGATTTTTGAGATGACATTTGCGCAAATGTGGCGGTAATTTATTAAACAACTTTACGGAGCAAAGCGACTGCTGAATCTTTAATAACATTTCCGCAATGTCTCAGACATATCTGTAGGGTGCGAAATTATCGAAATGATATTTGCGCAATGTATCTGGTTTACCTGTGGAGTAAAAGTATTCACTTCGTTCACCTATGCGCTGCGCTTATTAAGCATTCGCAGGGCTCACAGCCATCCATGGCTTTTTTCAAACGAAATCCATTTCGTCCAACTGACTTTTCTTCAACAGCTAAGAAAAGTAAGCAAAAGAAGCCGTGCTCCACAAACTTTCCAATTCTAAAAAGACCTATCCTTTTAAGTCGAATCGGGCATAAGCCGCATCCATGCTAACAAAGATGCCCTTATCCAAGCATCCATGCTTGGATATTCGACAAGGACAGGTATTTTTAGGGAAAGTTTCAGTCGCGGGAGAATCAAAAGCATGTGCTACGCACACTACAAACATTACTTTGTTTAACTTCGTCATTCCGGCAGGCTTTTGAGCCGGAATCGGTTTGGTTTTTATGCGCTGCGCTTATTAAGCATTCGCCGAGCTCACTGCCATCTCGATAACTGCGTCCTGCGTTATTCTACCTTGTGCCATCCATGGCGGTCGCATGCAGATTTTTCAAACATCATCCCTGAGGTTCGACTTACTTATGCTATGAAATACATCCATGTATTTCACCCTGCGGGTCGCACTAAAGTGCGTTCTAAATTTATCCTGTAAATTATTGGTCAACAGCCAAGAAAAGTAAGCACAAATGTTTCTGGAAAACATTTGAACAACCGTAGGTTGGGCCTTAGGTGGAAATACAGGACGTATTTCATAAAAAGGCCGTGCTCCAACAATGCTCTCTATCTAGTTGAGAAAAGAATTAAGAAGGCCGGCTTGAGACGTTCCCGACGTCACAAGCCTCAATTAGCTATCCTGCCAATTGGCCAACTGAATTCTTTTCAAAACTAGCGTGCATTGATTCGTGGGTAAGTCAAAAGCATGTGCTACGCCATCACAGAAATCATCACCCTCAGTCTTATAAGTATTTTTTTGAGCTGAAATTAATTCTTTTTAAGTAAGATTGCCGACATTTTAACTTATCGAAAATAAGGTAACTTATTGTTTTAAAATATTTTTTCTGAGATGTTTTTTTACAAAGGGTGTCTTGTTTATTCTTTTGTGATGGGTGGCGCTTTTGATGAAAACATATATAGCGATAAATCCAGTGAATATAATTTTCAATCGTTTTTTTAGCGTAGTGCCTTTGATACATGAATTCTGCGATATAGGTCAAAAAAGGTGATTTCTTCATAATAATAAATTAAATTTATACTGGTTTTATATACAGTTTCAGTTCTAAACCCGTATAGTTGCAAGTTCTTGGGTAATTGCCGCATTTCTGCAACACTAAAATTTGAGTTTCTAATAAAACTCTATATGTTGTAATAGGTTACCTTCTATGCCTAAAATAAGAGAAATTTTATATACGGCAATTACCCGTGTTTAAACACGGGTAATTGCGATTTATTAATATTGTTAGCTATACATGGAAGTTATGATGAAAGCTTTGAAGTATTTGGTCTTATTTACTTTTCTTACAGGGCTTTCGGTATATCTTTATACTTTTCGAGATCAAACTCTTGATATGAGTTATTTTCCACCAAGCTTTAAACGTTGCGGGCAGACGATTACAAATTCAGAACACGATTATATTTATATTAAAAATTTATTGGCCAAAAATAATCAAGGCTGGGTTGTATCTTTTGTCAGTTATGCACCCCAAAAAACCTTCCAAGCTCCAGATTTTTCTATTAATGTTTTAGATGATTATTTTGTGGTAAATTACAAAAGCAATGGTGGTTATAAGCAACTTGTCAAAACTATTGAGAATGCAGGTCTAGTTACTTGCAAAAGTATAGCTAACAAGCCACTCAAGCGGGACTAAAAACAGTTGGCTGTTTTCGCTCCGCTCAACATTATAGCCAACAATTTTTAGC
>CANMKA010000041.1 GCA_947498355.1 uncultured Paraglaciecola sp.
AAGAATGAAAAGAGTGTCAAAGTTGGCATCAAAAACAAACGCCTGAAGGCTGGCTGGGACAACGACTATATGATGAAGGTACTAACCGTCGGGTTTACATCTGTATGATTTAAACCCGTTTGCCCTATCAGAGGTGGCAGAAAAATTCACTGTTCGCAGACTTTATGTTATACCAAGTTATCTGCTCGATGCCTCACACCCAGGATTAAAAATACGATGAAACCCTTGAGTTTATTTTTAGCTATTGGCACAGCTACATTATTTTTTACGGGATGCCAATCAACGCCCTCTGCAACCCATACCACAGCTAAGACCAGTCACGAGGCACCAACTAAAGAAAACCCGTTACTTGCTGAGTATTCAGGCCCTTATGGCGGCGTTCCCGCTTTTGATAAAATGCAACTTGACGATTTAATGCCTGCATTGGACATAGCCCTTAGCCGATACCGCAGCGAAATTGCCCAAATTGTTGCTAATCCATCCCCGCCGAATTTCAAAAATACTATTGTTGCGCTAGAAAAGTCTGGACATGATTTACAGCGCCTTTTTACCTATTGGGGAATTTGGAGTTCAAATTTAAACAGTGAAGCATTTAGAGGGATTCAAAAGAACATGTCCCCTAAGCTCTCTGCGTTTTATTCAGAAGTAACCGCCAATCGCCCTTTATTCGACAAGGTAAAAACTGTTTACCAAAGTAACGAAATGGCAGGCCTTACAGTAGAAGAGCAGCGTATTACCTTAAAGGCCTATCGGAACTTTACGCGTAATGGTGCAACCCTAAGTGACTTAGCCCAACAGCGCTATGCTCAAATTCAACAAACCTTGGCAAGTTTACACAATGATTTTGCCAATAACGTACTTGCTGACGAAGAAAACTATGTGCTGTACCTCAGTTCAGAACAGCTAGGTGGTTTACCTCAATCAGTTATTTCTGCGTTTGCTGCTACCGCCAACGATCACGGCCAAGCCGGTTTGTATGCAGTAACCAATACTCGCTCGTCTATGGACCCGTTTTTGACCTATTCATCCGAGCGCGCCCTCAGAGAAAAAGTATGGCGCACCTATTACAACCGAGGTAACAATGGCGACCAATTCGACAACAATGCCTTGATCAAACAAATACTGTCATTGCGTGACGAGCGGGTTGAGTTACTCGGATATGACAATTACGCACAGTGGCAATTAGAAGATAGAATGGCGAAAACTCCTAGCAACGCCATGGATTTATTGCAAAAGGTCTGGCCAGCGGCTTTAGCGAGAGTGGAAGAGGAGGTCCATGACATGCAAGCCATAGTTGACCAAGAAGGAGGTAAATTCAGTATTGCACCATGGGATTACCGTTATTATGCAGAAAAAGTACGTAAGGCAAAATATGAACTCGACTCTGATCAAGTAAAACAGTATTTACAGCTCGATAAGCTAAGAGAGGCAATGTTTTATGTAGCAGGGCGACTATTTAATTTTGATTTTACGCCAATCGAATCAGGCAAAGTGCCGGTTTTTCATCCTGACGTAAAGGTCTGGGAAGTCACACATAAAACCACCAAGGCTCATATTGGCTTATGGTATTTAGACCCGTTTGCCAGACCGGGCAAGCGCTCTGGAGCTTGGGCAACAACCTATCGTGATCACACGACATTTGAGGGCAAAACAACAGTACTGTCATCTAATAATTCAAACTTTGTCAAAGGGCCAGATGGTCATCCTACCCTAATATCTTGGGATGACGCAGAGACCTATTTTCATGAGTTTGGCCATGCTTTGCATTTTTTAGCGGCGAATGTTGTCTACCCTACCTCTCATTACGGCGTTCGAGATTACACTGAATTTCAATCTCAGTTGCTCGAACGCTGGCTCACAACAGACGAAGTTATTAATCAATTTCTCGTCCATTACCAAACCGGTGAGCCCATTCCTGCTAGCTTAGTGCGCAAGATTAAGAATGCAGCTAAGTTCAATGAAGGATTTAAAACGACAGAATATACCGCGTCAGCCATAATGGATTTACTTTACCATACGGCCGACCCTAGCCAAGTTGATCCACAAACCTTTGAGGCAGCGCAGCTCGCTAAATTAAACATGCCTGAAGAAATAGTAATGCGACACCGCAGCACTCACTTTGGACACATCTTTTCTAGTGAGGGATACGCTGCGAGTTATTATGGCTATTTATGGGCTGAAGTACTTACTTCTGATGCCGCAGAGGCATTTTCCGAAGCACCTGGGGGCTATTACGACCCAGAGCTGAGTCGCAAATTAGTTGATTATTTATTTGCAGTTAGAAACGCCCTTGATCCTGCTGAAGCATATCGACTATTTAGAGGGCGCGATCCAAAGGTCGACGCATTAATGCGTGATCGGGGATTTCCCTTAAAATAACGACTGGCAATTAAAATAAGTACTGGGGGCTTAACGCTCCCAGTTAAGTATTTATTCAGGAACAACTTGATATACTCTTGGCTATTCCAGATAAACAAAACCATGTTGAATTATGTTGAAAAAACACCTTGGCTTCGGCCTTAACCTACTCGCACTCGGACTCTTTTTCCCAGGTATACTATTGACTATGTTCACAATGGACATGGAGATGCAGGCTTTGCTCAGTGGCTCAAGCTTGTCTTCGTCGTTAATCGACAAAGAACTCTCAATTATGGCAACCGTCGAAGAGCTCTGGCAAGGAGAGCGCTTTTTGGTGGCCGCCTTAATATTCGGCTTTTCTGTTTGTGTTCCCCTCCTTAAGACATCATTAGTCACCATAGGCTACTTCATAAAAAATCAAGTACGAGCAGAGCGACTATATAATTTTGTAGGGATAATAGGAAAGTGGTCAATGGCCGACGTATTTGTCGTGGCGATATTTCTCGCGATCTTGTCTACGAACCACGCAGACACGGCTTCTGCCAAATCATTAAGCGTGTTTGGCTTTAGCATTAACCTAGAGTTAAGTACGCAAACCTTATCAGCCGTGGGCGAAGGTTTTTACTACTTTTTAGGCTACTGCCTGTTATCTCTACTGGGTTGCCAACTGCTGCATAGTGCAGCTAAGACGTCATGTAAGGCATCAGGTGCATAGAGGTTATTGTTGGTCGATGCTTGGAAAATCAAAAAGTAGGTTTATGTGCCGGCTCATTTAAACAGTCTAGCTGTATATTTTAACGCGATGCTAAACGACTAAAATTCACAACATACAAAAAAGGCGCTTACCTTGCGGATAGCGCCTTTTATATTTATTACTAAATGCGATTATGCTTTAGTGATAACGTCTACCAATTTCCAATTTTTAGTCTTGGATAGAGGGCGACATTCAGTAATAGTTACTACGTCACCTTCGTTACATTGGTTAGTCTCGTCATGGGCATGAAGTTTAGTAGTACGCTTAATGAACTTACCGTATATAGGGTGTTTCACTTTACGCTCTACAGCAACAGTAATAGACTTGTCCATTTTGTTGCTAACCACACGACCTTGCACTGTACGAATTGTTTGTTCACTCATTACGCAGCAGCCTTTTCAGTCAGGATGGTTTTAACACGCGCAATACTGCGACGCACTTTACGAAGACCGTCAGTTTTTTCAAGCTGACCAGTGCTCGCTTGCATACGCAAGTTGAATTGTTCACGAAGCAAGTTTAGTAGCTCTGCGTTCAACTCTTCTACGCTCTTTTCTTTCAGTTCTGTCGCTTTCATTACATCACCGTCCGAGTTACAAAGGTTGTTTTAAATGGCAATTTAGACGCTGCCAATCCAAAGGCTTCGCGAGCTACGTCTTCTGGAACACCTTCCATTTCGTATAGCACACGACCCGGTTGAATTTGGCAAACCCAATATTCAACGTTACCTTTACCTTTACCTTGACGCACTTCTAGAGGCTTCTCAGTAATTGGCTTGTCAGGGAAAACCCTAATCCAAATTTTACCTTGACGTTTAACTGCACGAGTCATTGCACGACGAGCTGCTTCGATTTGACGTGCAGTCATACGACCACGGCCAACCGCTTTTAGCCCGTAAGTACCAAAGCTCACATCACTACCAGCGGCAAAACCACGGTTGCGACCTTTGTGCATTTTACGGAATTTCATACGTTTAGGTTGTAACATAATTATCCCTCACGCTTAGGAGCACGGCCCTTCTTTTTAGGCGCGGCAGCTGGCTGCTCGTGAGTAAGTGGCATGCCACCTAATACTTCACCTTTGAAGATCCATACTTTTACGCCAATGATACCGTATTGAGTTGCTGCTTCTGATGTTGCATAGTCGATATCAGCACGGAATGTGTGCAATGGCACACGACCTTCACGATACCACTCTGAACGAGCAATTTCAGCGCCGCCTAAACGACCACTTACTTCAACTTTGATACCTTTAGCACCAATTCTCATCGCATTTTGTACCGCACGCTTCATAGCGCGACGGAACATAACACGACGCTCTAGTTGGTTAGCAATGCTATCCGCAACTAGTTGACCATCTAGCTCAGGCTTGCGTACTTCAGCAATGTTGATCTGAGCTGGCACACCGGCTAGCTTAGATACATGCTTACGTAGCTTCTCAACGTCTTCGCCTTTTTTACCAATTACTACGCCAGGACGAGCGGTGTGAATAGTCACACGGATGCTCTTAGCTGGACGTTCAATAATCAGCTTAGAAAGAGAAGCACTTTTAAGTGCCTTAGTCAGATACTGACGTACCTGATGGTCATTAAACAGATTATCTGCGTAATCTGAAGTATTAGCGTACCAGGTAGATGTCCATGGTTTGCTGATACCCAGGCGTATGCCCGTAGGATGTACCTTCTGTCCCATTATCTTCTCCTAGTTATCAGACACAACAACAGTGATGTGACTGCTACGCTTAAATATACGATCAGCACGGCCTTTAGCTCGAGTCTTGATACGCTTCATAGTCGGACCTTCGTCAACGAAGATTTTAGATACTGTCAATTCGTCAATATCTGCGCCTTCGTTATGTTCGGCGTTCGCAATCGCTGACTCTAGTACTTTCTTGACTAGATCGGCACCTTTTTTCGGGCTGTAAGCCAGAATTTCTAGTGCTTTTTCAACGTGTAAACCACGAATTTGATCTGCTACCAAACGTGCTTTTTGAGCTGAGGTACGAGCATGACGATGTTTAGCAAAAGCTTCCATATTCTATCCTCTATCTCTTAGCTTTCTTATCCGCGACATGGCCACGGTAAGTACGCGTTGGCGCAAATTCGCCCAATTTGTGGCCTACCATCTCGTCACTGACAAATACAGGAACGTGTTGACGACCGTTATGGACCGCAATGGTCAACCCAATCATATCTGGGATGATCATAGAACGACGAGACCAAGTCTTAATTGGTTTTTTCTCGCCTTTCTCCACTGCAGCCTCGACCTTCTTCAGCAAGTGTAGGTCTATGAATGGACCCTTCTTGAGAGAACGTGGCATGGTGAATCCTCGCTGTTACTTATTACGACGACGTACGATTAAATTATCAGTACGCTTGTTACTACGTGTTTTCTTACCTTTAGTAGGTACGCCCCAAGGTGAAACTGGATGACGGCCACCAGAGGTACGACCTTCACCACCACCGTGCGGGTGATCTACTGGGTTCATGGCTACACCACGTACAGTTGGGCGGATACCGCGCCATCTGTTCGCACCGGCTTTACCAAGTGAACGTAGCATGTGTTCTGCGTTACCGATTTCGCCAATAGTGGCGCGGCAATCTGCCAATACTTTACGTACTTCGCCAGAACGTAGACGAAGTGTTACATAACCTTCGGCACGCGCTAGAATTTGTGCGTAAGCACCCGCTGAACGAGCAATTTGAGCACCTTTACCTGGCTTCATTTCAATGGCGTGTACAGTTGTACCCACTGGAATGTTGCGCATTGGTAAAGTATTACCTGCTTTAATAGGTGAATCAGAACCCGATTGAATTGCATCGCCTGCTTTAGCACCTTTAGGGGCTAAAATGTAACGACGCTCACCATCTGCATATAATACCAATGCGATATTTGCAGAGCGGTTCGGATCATATTCTAAACGCTCAATTTTGGCAGGAATGCCATCTTTGTTACGTTTAAAATCGATTACACGATAATGATGCTTATGGCCACCACCAATGTGACGCACTGTAATGCGACCATTGTTGTTACGACCACCAGACTTGCTATTTTTTTCAAGCAAAGGAGCATAAGGTGCGCCTTTGTGTAGATCAGGGTTGGTTACCTGAACTACGTGACGACGACCTGGAGAAGTCGGTTTAGCTTTCAATAATGGCATATCTAATCCCCTTCTTAGCCTTCGCCGCCAACAAAGTCGATGTCCTGACCTTCTTTGAGCACAACGTAAGCTTTTTTCCAGTCTTTACGCTTACCGAAAGATGCACCGTGACGCTTGGTTTTCCCTTTAACGTTTACAGTACGAACAGAGTTGACTTCAACTTCGAACAGTTTTTCAACTGCAGCTTTGATTTCAGCTTTGTTTGCATCTTTAACTACTTTTAAAACAACTGTGTTGTTGTTTTCAGCAGAAAGCGTTGCTTTTTCAGAAACATGTGGTGCTAAAAGCACCTTAAGTAGACGCTCTTCATTTATCATGCTAGCGACTCCTCTAATTGTTTAACTGCTTCAGCAGTCATCAATACTTTGTCAAAAGCAATAAGACTAACTGGGTCAATGCCCTGTACATCACGAACGTCAACTTTGTACAAGTTGCGTGCAGATAAGAACAAGTTCTCGTCTACTTCTGATGTAACGATAAGCACATCTTTAAGTTCAAGCGCGTCTAATTTAGAAAGTAATTCTTTCGTTTTAGGCGCTTCAACTGCAAATTTTTCAACCACAATCAAACGTTCTTGACGTACCAATTCTGAAAGGATGCTTTGAATTGCACCACGGTACATCTTTTTGTTTACTTTTTGGCTGTGATCCTGCGGCTTAGCAGCAAATGTTACTCCACCAGAACGCCAGATAGGACTACGGATTGTACCTGCACGGGCACGACCAGTTCCTTTTTGACGCCAAGGTTTAGCACCACCACCACGAACTTCAGAGCGTGTTTTTTGTGCACGAGAACCCTGACGAGCTCCTGCACCGTAAGCAACTACTACTTGATGTACTAGTGCTTCGTTATATTCACGTCCAAAGGTTGCTTCGGATACTTCAAGAGCGCTTTGCGCATCTTTCAATACTAATTCCATCACTTAACTCCTCAGACGTTACGCTTTGACTGCAGTTTTGATAATTACGTCGCCACCAGCTGCACCAGGAACTGTACCTTTTACTAATAAAAGGTTGTTCTCAGTATCAACTCGTACTACGTCCAAAGACTGCACTGTTGCACGCTTGTTACCCATCTGACCGGCCATTTTCTTACCTTTGAAAACTTTACCAGGTGATTGGTTTTGACCAATCGAACCAGGGGCACGATGCGACAATGAGTTACCATGTGTATTACGTTGGTGGCTAAAGTTGTGACGCTTAATGGCGCCAGCAAAACCTTTACCTTTAGAAGTTCCAACAACGTCAACTAATTTAGTGTCGTTAAAGATTTCAACAGTGATTTCACTGCCAACTTCAATACCTTCACCTTCGTTGCCGTCTATGCGGAATTCCCATAAACCGCGACCAGCTTCCACGCCAGCTTTAGCAAAATGACCTGCTGAAGCTTTATTAACGCGGCTTGCTTTTTTCTCGCCAGCGGTTACTTGAAGCGCTGTATACCCATCGGTTTCTTCAGTACGTAACTGAGTAACGCGATTAGGTGTGGCTTCAATAACAGTCACAGGAATAGACACACCATCTTCAGTGAAGATGCGAGTCATACCTACTTTACGACCGATAAGACCAATCGCCATGTTAAAACCCTCTCTTGTTAGCCCAGGCTGATTTGAACATCAACACCGGCAGCCAAGTCTAATCTCATCAAGGCATCTACTGTTTTATCAGTAGGCTCGATAATATCTACTAAACGTTTATGTGTACGAATTTCATACTGGTCACGTGCATCTTTATTTACGTGAGGTGAAGTAAGTACTGTGTAACGCTCTTTACGGGTAGGTAGTGGAATAGGTCCGCTAACCTGAGCACCTGTACGCTTCGCAGTTTCAACGATTTCAGCCGTAGACTGATCGATCAACTTGTGATCAAACGCTTTCAAACGAATACGAATTCTTTGATTTGGCATCGATTAAGCTCCAATCGAAAGAACAAAAAAAACCATCCACACCATCAATTACTATTGATAGGAGGATGCATGTAAACTACTAACCCAAGATTAGGGTCCTGTTTTATTCTGTTGGCCTGTAATGAATTAACGTGCTTTTTTATAAAAAGTTATACTTTAATTTCTACCAACTTCATTTGTCCGCTAAGACAAGTGGACGCGAATTATACAGATTAACCCAATACTGGCAAGTATTAATTTGGATTAGTTTTAACCAAGCCGCATCGCCACGATAGAGATAGTTGTTGGTAGACGAAGACACAAACAAGGAAGCGGTACAAGTAAGCAGGTCGATGATTTTGAATTGACCCAGTACATAAAAACTATTGCATTCAAAACTTATCCGTAATTTGCGCTCTTAACTGGGTGGGGTATAGTGATAAACAAGTGCTAAGCCGTTATCTATTTAATAAAAAAGACTTATGACAAACATCAGCCCTACCCTGCCCGATCAAAACAAGTTTGACCATATTAATCAGTTGCTCACCACTTACCCCTCATTACTTGATGCGTATCATAAGTTAGAGCTGTATACCCTAGACTGGTTTCAAGCAGAGCGTATGAGTATTTTTATGCGCCGTCGCCAACACCAAGACTTAGTCGCTCGCTTTAAAACAGGTAAGGAAACCAAAGAAATCAAAGTGCCTATTAGTCCTATGTCGATTGCTGGCTATGTGGCCTTGAGTCAAACTGCTCTCATTATTAACAATCCCTATAACCCAGATGAACTAGCTGGGATACACAGCCGTCTGCAATTTGCCGACAAATTTGATAAAAGCTCTACCTTTAAAACCCGCAATATAATCTGTGTGCCAATACTCAATGCCGGCGTATTGATGGGGGTAATGCAGATCATTAATAAGAAGGAACACGGCTTTAATAACAAAGATTTGAGTCTAGCCAAGCAATTAGCAGATATTTTTGGTAAAAAGTTTAGATATGAATTAGGCGGTACCAGCGAACCATTTGATTACCTAGTACATAGTGGCTTAATGAATGATAAGCAGCTCGCTAAGTTACAAGAATCAAGCAATGACAGTAAACAGCTGGTCCAGCGCTTAGCATCCGAATACAGAATACTCGACGAAGATATGGGTACTGCTCTATCGGTGCACTACCAAGTACCCTATGTGAGCTATTTACCCGATAAGTTTCATCTTTACCAAAGTGACAGCAAGTTAAATCTGTCCTACTTAAAACGTAATCTTGTCGCCGTCATAGCAGATGTGGCAGAAAACCCTATTGTACTCATGGCGGAGCCGAATAACGCCACTCTACTTATGGAAATAGAGAGCGCCTTAGGCATAGATAGCTACGAGATTTGCGTCGCCTTACCCAACACCATTTTGCAATATTTAGGTGAGGCATCGGGCGGTGGCAGTTCACCTGGCGCAATGGATGAAATACTCGACGAAATAGGAACCAGTGCCGAAGACACAGACGACTTAGCCGACGAGATGTCGGACGATGCTCCTGCAGTGGTTAGGCTAGTCAGCCGTGTTTTACACGACGCTAAACGACTCAACGCCTCGGACATACATATTGATCCTGAAAAGAACGCGCCTACGCGGGTACGGATGCGAATTGACGGTGTATGTCGTGATATTACTCAAGTCCCAGCGTCTCACCATAATGCGGTCATCGCGCGAATAAAAATCATGTCAAACTTGAACATTGCAGAAAAACGCATCCCGCAAGATGGGAAATTGTCATTTCGCATGTCTGGCCAACTCATTGAAGTACGTGTCGCCACTTTGCCCACTGTTGCAGGCGAAGGCGTGGTAATGCGGATACTAGCAGCCGGTGGCGCCATGCCTATGAGTAAATTAAACTTGTCTCCTGCTAACAACCAACAAATTTTGCAACTGGTACAGAAACCCCATGGGATCATGCTTGTGGTAGGCCCCACTGGTTCGGGGAAAACGACTACCTTACATGCTGTTTTGGGCCATATAAACACACCTGAAAAGAAAATATGGACCGCAGAAGACCCAGTCGAAATTACTCAATCGGGTTTACAGCAAGTGCAAGTAAGCCCCAAAATTGGCTTTACGTTTGCCAGTGCATTGCGGGCGTTCTTACGAGCCGACCCTGATATCATTCTTATTGGCGAAATGCGCGACAAGGAAACAGCCCATGCGGGGATCGAAGCCTCATTAACTGGGCATTTGGTGTTTTCTACTTTGCACACAAATTCGGCCCCCGAAACCATTACTCGCTTATTGGATTTAGGTTTAGATCCGGTTAATTTTTCTGATGCCTGTGTAGGGATACTCGCGCAGCGCCTAATTCGTACTTTATGTAGCAACTGCAAAGAGAAGTACCCAGCGAGTGAGGCCGAAGTAGCATTTATCACCCGCCAATATGGTCAAGAGTATATTGAAGAACTCAAATTACCCGAGCGAGTAATGCTATATAGAGGCAAAGGGTGTGATGCCTGCGGGGACACAGGGTATAAAGGTAGAACAGGCTTACATGAACTATTATCCATGAGTAATGAACTCAGAGCCCTCATTTACAAGGAAGCCTCTGTGCATGAAATGAAAGCCCAAGCCATGCTCGACGGAATGCGCACCCTCACCCAAGACGGTATTTTAAAAGTAATCAAAGGCGACACGGATATCGCTCAAGTGCAGATCATTAGTGGCAGTAGCCAATAAGGTTTATATAATGCAAAAAAGGTTAGTTTGGGATCTACCTGTACGCCTGTTTCATTGGCTGCTAGTCGCCAGTTTACTCCTGCAATGGCTAAGTGCTGAGATAATAGACGATGCTATGGATATACACTTTTACAATGGATATTTTTTATTAGGCTTAATCTTATTTAGATTCATCTGGGGGTTTATTGGCACTAGACACGCTAGGTTTAGTCAATTTATCTGCAGCCCTAATGTCATACTGGCCTACCTAAAAAACTTGTTCAGCCAAAACTATGTGCCCAGCACAGGCCATAACCCCCTAGGTGGATTAATGTTACCTGCTGTTTTATTACTGGTCGCTATACAAGGCTCAAGTGGGCTGTTTACCTCAGACGACATAGTCCATTCGGGGCCCTATTACCAGTCAGTATCCGATACGTGGCAGAGCATTTTTCAATGGCTACATCATACAACATTCAATTTGATATGGGCTGTGATTGCAATACATTTAGCTGCCATAGGCTTATACACACTTAAGCTCAAACACGATTTAGTTAGCCCTATGTTGCATGGCAAAAAGGCTGTCGCTAAACAAGATGCTATCCCACACTCTCAACTACTCAAAGCCCTAATCCTAGCGATAGGAGTAGCCGTGTTTTTCTATTGGTTAGTCGAAATAGCAGCGCCCATACCTACTTATGACTATTACTGATGTAACTGTCTCAATCATTATTTCGCCCAGCAGAGCAGATTATATAAACAGTTGGATATCAGTCTTGTTTGTAGCTTTTATGGCAGCCTTTACAGGTTTTGAACACATCACCCACAGCACTTTTGTATTTGCCAGCATCTTTAGCTTTGGCTACGGCTTGTAAGTTTTGAGCTGCTAAGGTCAAGTTGTCGATCTTAGTGCTAAAGTCAGCTTTATTTTGCCAAATATCATCAAGGGCCTCGGTATTAACCGGATATTGAGTGGTGTCTATTTTGAAATAGTCTTCAAGCATTAGCGACAGCTGCTCTAATCTCAGGCCATTGGTTTCCAACGTACTGGCGTCAAAGGGCACTACCCCTTTGTTCATTGCACCTAGCACTCCAACGTTACTCTTAATTAATTTAAAAATCGATTGACGATACTCAACCGCTTGCAAGGCACTTTTTCCTGATTTGGCTGGCTGAGCAATGGCCGCTGTGGCCGATATTAACAAAGCGCTCAATACAATTACTTTATTCATTTTGTGTCCTTTTGGGAGTAACGGTTAGGCCAATAAAATACTAGAGGGCGGTTTAATAAAAAACAATCATTATTCTTCCCTAGATATGGATCTAGGCTTATATGTTTTTATGCTTTTTGTGTACACTCTAATGTGAATATAACGTAAGGACAATGTCATGGCTGATAATTACATAGAATCATCGTTTAGCACCTTAAAACAAACTATCCCAATGATGCTAAAACACAAAGTATCAGCTGTGCCTACCAATTATGCTTTATGGTACACCTATGTATCGAATGAATCTCCAGAGCTCACAAGTGCAGTAGATGCGCTGCTCGAAAACAAAGTGCCTTTATCAGACATTAAAAGCAAAGAGCTCTATCGCAGTTATTTAGCAGAACAAGAAGAAATCAGTGCTTGGGAGCTTAGGCAGTCAGTCGAAGCCATGTTGATTCAATTATCGCAATCTCTCCAAGATACTCGAAAAGAAACCACAGAATTTAAAAAGAATATGGATAACTGTGTAGATGACTTAGCTAAAGTGGAGCGCGAGGGGTTATCGATTGAAGAAGTGATGGCACTGGTTAGAAACTTAGTCAAAGAAACCCAAAACATTCGTCGTAGCACCATCAGCTTTAATTCGGCTTTAACTGACGCCCATAAAGAAATTGACATCCTCAGAGCTAAACTCGAAGAAAGCCAAAAAGAAGCCCTTTACGATGCTTTAACAGGCTTGTGTAACAGGCGTTACTTTGACGAAGAGCTGGCCTCTTTATCGATACAGTCAAACCTGTGTTTAGTCTTAGTGGATTTAGACCACTTTAAGCGGATTAATGACAACTATGGCCACGTTATGGGTGACTTGGTATTAAAAGCCACCGCAAAAAAACTTCAAGCCACTTGCCGCGACGGTGCTCAAGCATTTAGATTTGGTGGCGAAGAATTTGCCGTTTTAGTGCCCAACGCAAATTTTTCCAAGGCGCGAGTGATAGCGGAGTCAATGCGTAAAGCGATTGAAAAAATAGGGGTAAAAGATAAACGTAGTGGCGAAGTACTGGGTGATATTACTGCCTCCTTTGGAGTGGCTGAATTCACTAAAGGCATGAACCCGTTAACGTTAATTGAAACGGCAGACAAGCAGTTATACAAAGCGAAACGCTTAGGTCGCAATCGGGTTATGCCTATGTCTTAATCGCATTGAGGCATATAGACAGATAACCTTGAGCCGTTTTTATACTTACTTAACGGTTATCTTGAAACGCTCTTTTTGCACTCAAACCCTTTCCATAAACGAGAGTTTCAACCCGTTATAACAACTTTTTAGTAATTTATTGATTTTTAATGTAAAAGAAAAACGGCATCTAACCAAAATATCTTGTATAATCCCGCGCAATTTTTACTCAAACTGAAGTTGAACCAATGACTGATTTATCTAAGTACAGAAATATTGGTATTTTTGCCCACGTTGACGCGGGTAAAACGACCACCACAGAAAGAATCCTTAAACTTACTGGTCAAATCCATAAGACTGGTGAAGTACATGACGGTGAATCGACTACCGATTTCATGGAACAAGAAGCTGAGCGCGGTATTACTATCCAATCTGCTGCTGTAACATGTTTTTGGAAAGACCACAGATTTAACGTAATCGATACTCCTGGACACGTTGACTTCACAGTTGAAGTATATCGCTCACTTAAAGTATTAGACGGTGGTGTAGGTGTATTCTGTGGTTCGGGTGGTGTTGAACCTCAATCAGAAACTAACTGGCGTTATGCGAATGACTCAGAAGTTGCACGTATTATCTTCGTTAACAAATTGGACCGTATGGGTGCTGATTTCTATCGTGTTGTGCAACAAACCAAAGACGTTCTAGCTGCTAACCCTCTAGTAATGGTTTTACCTATCGGCATCGAAGATGACTTTGTTGGTGTAGTTGACCTACTAACTCGTAAAGCTTACGTTTGGGATGACACGGGTCTTCCTGAAAACTACTCTATTGAAGATGTACCAGCGGACATGGTTGATAAAGTAGAAGAATACCGTGAGCAATTGGTCGAAACTGCGGTTGAGCAAGACGATGACCTAATGATGGCTTACATGGACGGCGAAGAGCCATCTATCGAAGACATCAAGCGTTGTATCCGTAAAGGTACGCGTACTATGGCATTCTTCCCAACTTACTGTGGTTCTGCATTTAAAAACAAAGGTGTTCAACTTATTCTTGATGCTGTTGTTGATTACTTGCCTTCACCTACTGAAGTTGACCCTCAGCCTCTTACTGATGAAGAAGGTGAGCCTACTGGTAAACATGCCCTTGTTTCTCCAGACGAAACCTTTAAAGCATTAGCCTTTAAAATCACTGATGACCGTTTTGGTGCCTTGACTTTCGTACGTATTTACTCTGGTACACTTAAGAAAGGCGACACTATTCTTAATGCTGCTACAGGTAAAACTGAGCGTATTGGCCGTATGTGTGAAATGCAAGCCGATGACCGTAATGAGCTAAGCAGCGCGCAAGCGGGTGACATCATTGCAATCGTAGGTATGAAGAGTAACGTTCAAACTGGTCACACATTATGTGATCCGAAAGATCCAATCATCCTAGAAGCAATGGTATTCCCTGAGCCAGTTATCTCTATCTCTGTTAAGCCTAAAGATAAAGGTTCAACTGAGAAAATGGGTATTGCTATTGGTAAAATGGTTGCAGAAGATCCGACTTTCCGTGTTGAAACTGATGAAGACTCAGGTGAGACCATCCTGTCTGGTATGGGTGAACTTCACTTAGATATTAAAGTAGATATCTTGAAGCGTACTTATGGCGTTGAGCTAGAAGTAGGTCAACCTCAAGTTGCTTACCGTGAGACAATCACGCAAGCTGTTGAAGATTCGTACACGCACAAGAAACAATCTGGTGGTTCTGGTCAGTTCGGTAAAATCGACTACCGTATTAGACCTGGAGAGCCAAACTCTGGCTTTACATTCAAATCAACGGTTGTTGGTGGTAACGTACCTAAAGAATTCTTCCCTGCTATCGAAAAAGGCTTTAACGGCATGATGGATACAGGTGTACTTGCTGGCTTCCCAGTACTAGACGTTGAAGTTGAGTTATTCGATGGTGGATTCCACGCAGTTGATTCATCTGCAGTAGCATTTGAAATCGCAGCGAAAGGTGCTTTCCGTCAATCAATTCCTAAGGCTGGCCCTCAGTTAATTGAACCGATAATGAAAGTTGACGTATTTACCCCAGACGATCACGTTGGTGACGTAATTGGTGACTTGAACCGTCGTCGCGGCATGATCAAAGATCAAGAAGCTGGCGCAACAGGTGTACGTGTTAAAGCTGACGTTCCTCTTTCAGAAATGTTTGGTTACATCGGAAGCTTACGCACTATGACGTCTGGTCGCGGTCAATTCTCGATGGAATTCTCTCACTATAGCCCATGTCCTAATGCGGTTTCTGAGAAAGTAATTGAAGAAGTAAAAGAGCGTAATGCTGCTAAAAAATAAAATCTAAGGTTTTATTTAGGAAAGCCCTGATAATGCAAATTATCGGGGCTTTTTTGTACTAAGCACTTGAATAGTTTACGCGTTAACCTCATTGTCTTATGAATGTAACGATAATTTATCTTATTCAAGTGTAAACTTTTGCCTCGTTTAGATATCTAATAAACCTCCCGAAGATTTAGGAATATTCATGAAATTAAACTCAATTGCCCTTTTAACGGCATCATCATTGTTTCTTGCTGCCTGTGGCAGTGAAAAGGCCTCGTCTGAAGCAGAAAAACCTGCAGAGCCCACCGCAGCAGAACAATCATCAAACCTTGATTCTATCGATCAAAAGCTAAGCTATATAGTAGGCACTAACCTAGGTGGGCAGTTCGCTAACGACGATATTCAGCTCGATATGGCTGCTTTTCAGTTGGCCCTAGCTGACGTAAAGAGTGGTACTGAATCGCGTTTAAGCCAAGAGCAAGTGCAAGAAACCATTCAAACTATGCAGGCGCGCATTCAAGAAAAGCAGCAAGCTGCCCAAGCCGAAGCCAGTGCTAAGAACCAAGCAGCAGGCAAAGCCTATTTAGAAGCGAACGCTAAAAAAGATGGCGTAGTAGTCACGGAAAGCGGCTTACAATATAAAGAATTAGTTGCTGGCGACGGTGAAAAGCCGAGTGCTGAGTCAACAGTAGTTGTGCATTATAAAGGCACACTTATAGACGGGACGCAATTTGACAGTTCTTACGACCGTGGCCAACCCGCAGAATTTCCAGTTACTGGCGTGATCCAAGGTTGGATTGAAGCACTACAACTTATGAATGTAGGGGATAAATTTGAGCTGACCATTCCATCTGAATTGGCATATGGCACCCGTGGAAGTGGCCCAACTATCGGCCCAGACTCAACCCTAGTATTTGAAGTTGAGCTTCTAGAAATCAAAGGTGACGAAAAGTAAGCCAATAGCTCAATCAATCTACGTATTAAAAAAGCCCTAAGGTTTTATACCTTAGGGCTTTTTTATTTGATTAAGACTAGGGCACGCCCTAAACGTTAGTTAGTCGGTGGGCGTAAAATAGTACTACCAAAATCAATATCAAAATCGATACACCAAACACTCAAACTATCAAAATCATCTACGGTTAGTCCTTCTGGGAGAGACAATAAAATGGTTTCATTGCGGAAGGTTTGGCCATCAAGCTTCGGGCCTATGCCTACAGAGCCTGCACCAGTAAAGTTAAGATTATCGCCTGTATAAAATTGAACGTTAGGTGCACCGCCGTCAACATAAGTAAACATACTGACCTCTAAAGTACAATTATCTCTTACAGTGACTGTACCAGCCACCTCGTACCAAATTGTACTTAAAGTGCCCGTGTAACCCATTTTTAGGGTATCTACGCCACACTCTCTAGATACTGCCACTTCGTTGCCCAATGATACATTAAGGTGAGTCATAGCAGCTTGAGCACTGATTAAACTGGTTAATTCGGCACCTGCATTAGCCACTACATCTTGCACCTGTTGATCAAAGTCCAGTGCGGCAAAGTCAACGGTTACACCGTTTGCTTGATTGTGTGCTTCAGCTGAAATGGTAATACCATTCCCCGGCATACCATCGTTATCTAAAGTTTGTAATAACCTCGCCATATTCACCACTCGCGCATCACTTACTTGCTCAGTCGAAAATACATCGAGGGGAGTGACGATTGCCTTTGCATCCACACTCGGAAATTCGATATCGCCGATAGAAAAGGTCACACGTTCACCTTCAAGGTAGTTGAAATAGCCTCTAGCGTCAGTTGTGCCCGACTGAGTCTCAGTGCGATAACGTAGACCTTGTACTGCTGAATCGATAAAGCTGCCTATTCTGACGGTAGCTTCGGGGGCTTGTTGAGTAGGTTGCTGAATTTCTGGAGCCGTTATGACTGGGGCTTGAACCGCTGGAGTTTCCTCAACTACAGGGCTAGCTGGTGCTGGCGTAACCTGACTTTGTCCGGCAGAAGTGCTTGCTGAACCAGACGAAGTGTCAGCGCCCCCCCCACCACAAGCGGTTAAAATTAAGGTGGATAAAAGAGTTAATGAAAAAACCGAACATTTTGATTGATTTAGCGACATGCTAGCATCCTAGTTAACAAACATATGCTCAGCATGCGCTTCAAATCAAAACATTACATCACAATATATTAACAATTAGATAGCAGATTTATCCTTTCTAAACACGAGCAACCCAGCTAATAGTAATAAAATACCACCCATTGAACCGCCACCTGAACCGCCGTCAGAGTTTGGTGGATTACTCGGTGCATTAATTAGTGCATTAGGGACCGGAGTAAGCTGGGGATTAGTAATTTCAGTAGGATCAATTACCACTATGTCACTAATCAACGCCAAATTGTCATCTGTGATCACTAGATCGTTACTAAAGTCTGTTTGCGTATAATCACGAATAGGAAGCTGTGTAAAAGGCCCAGATAAATTAGCCAGTGGTAAAGCTGCAATCGCATTGACCACTTGCATTCCATCCCCAATAACTTGTCCAAACACAGTAAACCCGCCATTTTGGCGGTCTAGGGAGGCACTGTTATCGCTTAAATTGAAAAACCACTGGGACGTCGCACTATTTGGTTGATTGCCTAGTTTGGCCATAGCAATAGTACCTACCACATTAGATAACTCAGGCTCGTTCATGACAGGCGCGTCTTGCTGCACTGTATCTAGGCTAAACCCTTGGCTTGGTTGAATTGGCCCAGAATAACTAAATCCTCCACCTTGCAAAACAAATCCGGGAGGAGAGCGATGAAACACATTATTGGCGTATGCCCCCGAGTTCACATAGTTCAAGAAATTAGTCACTGTCTGTGGGGTAGTCTGATCAAATAAATTAACCTGTATGTTACCCAAAGACGTCCTAAACTCGACCACAGTTGCCTGAGAGACAAATGCACTTGCACTAAGAGCTAATGCACCAAAAATTGACGCTAAATTTATTTTTTTCATAGAGTTACCAAAATTGACCTTATTAATAAGCCCATCCTATTGCATTAAGCTAAGCCAGACAGGCACAAATTGTAATTAAAACGGAACTGGGTATTGAGCAAAAATGTCATGTACATCATTGATTGCATCTTGTGATAAATGAATATCAAATGCATCAATGTTTTCTTTAAGCTGTTCTAGACTCGTCGCACCAATAATACTAGATGTAACGCCGTCGACTTGATTACACCAAGCTAATGCCAATTGGGCTGGGGTAATTCCTATTTTTTCGGCCAGCTCTACATATTTAGCGGTAGCGGCGTGAACGGCTGGAGTATTGCGAAAAATGCCATTACGCTGTTCTAACGTCCAGCGTGTGCCTTTCGGAAATTGCCCATTCAAATATTTTCCACTCAACACACCACCAGCCAATGGAGACCAAGGCAAATAAGCGATATTTTCTCGTACACAAGTTTCAATTAGGTAGGGCCAGTCTTTAGCGTGCAGCAAACTAAATTCATTTTGCACCGAGACCATTTTTGGTAAATTATGTGCTTTGCTCAGCTTGGTATAAGTACTCAATCCCCAAGGGGTATCATTAGATAATCCACAGTAGCGAATTTTTCCGGCTTTAACACAGGTATCAAGAGCCTTTAAAATCTCTAACATACCTTGCTCTTCTTGTTCTGCATCGAGATCAGTAAACGTTATACGCCCAGGTTTGTGCTTCGCAAAATGAGGAAACGGCCTGTTAGGCCAATGCAATTGAAATAAATCGATATAGTCAGTTTGGAGACGTTTTAAAGAGTCATCGATAGCGCCAATAACCGTTTCGCCAGTGATATTCGCTCCGTCCCTAATATACCCAAGCCCAGGCCCAACTATCTTAGTTGCCAAAAATATCTTACTTCTTAAAGTAGGCGAGAGGCTCAACCAATTACCAATAATTTTCTCAGTATGTCCAAAACGACCGGGAGAGGGAGGAACAGGATACATTTCAGCGGTGTCGATAAAATTAATATCTTTTGACATGGCGTAGTCGAGTTGCTGATTAGCCTCTTGCTGAGTATTTTGCAGACCCCAAGTCATGGAGCCTAAACACGCACGAGATACCTTTTCGCCACTGCTCCCTAAAACGCTATATTCCATCCGAACCCCTTATGTGGTTGTAAATATCTATTATTTCTCACATTACGCATTCACCAAAACCATATAGTAAGCATTAACCTACGTAGTCATCAGAATGCCCTTTAACCTTAGACCCGCTCGAAACGATTTTAATTGCACCTGCATTCTTTATTTGAGCATATCAACTAAAACAGCACGTCCCATCGCCAATCAAAACTGGGCAAACGCAGGGCACTGAGCAACTTATTATATTCAACTTCCCTCAACTCTTTAGCAATAGTTTTGAATTGTGCTTTATGCTTTATCGCTTGGGTCGTGAGTAAATCAAATTTAGTTTCAGCATGCTCCGAAAAATCGACATGACGTATTTTCTCTAACTTACTGGTAGCCTGATAATACTGAATAACAAAGCCCAATAAATGATTTTGCACTTTCAATGCATTTTTGTTGGTCAAATGAGAACTTACGCCTTGCTTTACCATTAGATCGGAAAATTCACGTCCCGTCAGTTCTATGACTGAGGCTTCTAGACACAGAGAATGTTGATGATACTGTTGGAGCAATCTGCAATAATTGGCAGTGACATATTTGTCGTCACTTATTTCTATTAAGCCTAATTCGTCAGCCAGATCGTCAGCCAACATCTCTAATGAAACAAGATTTCTATGAATTGCTGACATATAGAATAGGCCTGTTGCTCTTTGTACTAATGTATTTCTCTCAGTGTATTTCAATCCCTACACAAGGTAAAAGCTCAATGCTATTAGAAGCTGAGATCTAATCAGTCAAAGTATCATGACGCCCTTCAATCCCATATTGATATATATGCTCTAATTCAAACCATTCAACAGAAAATAAATCTTTTTAAAACAAATGGTTAAACAAGAAGACTACGGGAAGGTAAATAATACTGTAATGATTAAAATGATAATCACCCAATCGTAAGCAACGGTTCTACTATGAAAATTATTATCTTATTAATCCCAGCTTGGTGTTTATCTTTTGCTGGCATGTTCGAAATATTTAACTTGCCAGTGGGCCCTATCCCGTTCTTAGTGCTCAATTTGACCATACTGCCAATCCTATGCGCATACCTACTTAAAATTTGTTTTAGTCATCATCACTTTTACAAATAATAAAACCACACCAAACACTCACGTCCGTTAGTAATAAGGTATCCGTCCGGTGATCCCACCTAGTTTTTAGCTATGGCCCATGGTAAAAGTTCTTCGATATTGGGCTCTTTATGGCTCAGTGTTTCTAATCTTTGCAAGATGTAATCGAATACGTTGAGGTCATTCGCTTTTGCTGTTTCGATGATGCTGTATAATATTGCGCTAGCTGTAGCACCTTTAGCGGTTTGGCTAAACAGCCAGTTCTTTCTGCCAATGACAAACGGTTTGATTGCCCGTTCACAGCGGTTGTTGTCTATGGTGAGTTGACCATCTTGTGTGTAGCGCTGCAGTTTTTGCCATTGGTTGATGCAATATTGGATGGCTGCGCCCAGTTTGGTTTTGGGTAAGACTTGGGGTTGTGATTTACTAAGCCAGGTTTCAAATTGTGTGAGCAGTGGTCGGCTCTTTTGTTGCCGAATTTTGTAACGCTCGTCTATGGTTTTGTCTTTGATTTGCGTTTCTATGCGATACAGTTTTTGAATGTGATTGAGCGCCCAGTCGGCTTTGCCACTCGGTTTATTTTTATTATGTGATTTTTTCGCTTCAACGAATTTACGTCTGGCATGGGCCCAACAGCCCACAAGTTCAGCTTGGGTTTGTTCATACCCCACATAACCATCGCATTGCAGGTAACCATTATAGTTATCAAGGAAGCTAATAGCACATTGGCCACTTCGACTATCGTGATAATCAAACAAGACGATATTGGGGATACTTGTGTCTTTGACTTTTCCTTCAGGTGAGTCTGCGCCTGTGGCATAGACCCACATATAATTGGTTGCTTTATCCTCTTTCACCACTTTTAACGTGGTCTCGTCTGCCTGTATCACAAGCTGTGTTAATAGCAG
>CANMKA010000042.1 GCA_947498355.1 uncultured Paraglaciecola sp.
TTCGTTTTGTCATTTAACACCTCAATAATTGGATTATATTCCATTATTAAAGTGTCCTGTTTAATTAAAGCAGATCATGGTTAAACCTATCCTGATTTCACATAGCAACGCATTTTTATGGTTAAATTAGGTTAATTTTTATATCAAATTTTAAGGTGAGGGTTTTTCTACAACCTCGTTAGGCAGTTAAATGAACCTCCATCGGTATATTGCAAAAATTAGTTCACCTAACTCCGGAGAAAGTAGGTTTGAGTTTCTAGGAACGTGGATTGGTTTTGCTGGCTTATTATTATTTATTTTGCATGTAACGGTTGCTGATAACATTCGAAGCGCTTCAGGTACTGCCATTATTGTCATCGGTTTAAGTTATTGTATCTATTGGTTTTCTACCCAGCACAAATACGTAGTTTATTTGTTGTTAATATTGACAGGTTTAATGAGTGTTTTACTCGGATGGTCGAGCGTCTCGAATTTGGTGAGTTGTTATATGATTGAGTATAAATATGGCGGCTCTAACTGTAATAAAATGGATTTTATAAACTTTGTATATTTCACATACTTCTTATCCATTTTTGTAATTTCTATTTATTATATTCGGGGGCTCCGTGGAAAAACTGCCTAACAAATAAGGATAGGTGTCGCGTAGCCGACACCTTATCTGGGTGTTGAACAAGCCCGAAGCTGTGGTGTCTGCTTTTATAGTAAATTGCTTGGCTGAGCGTGAGGGGGCGACAAGTATCTTTTAGGTTAGACGATAACAGGCAAACAAATATACAGTCACTGCATGTACTTGATGGAGCCTGTGTTTGGTAATGTAGGCATCAACAACAAACTCAATCGTTTTAGCTTAGGAGGGAAAGCTAAAGTACAAGGTCAATGGTATTTGTTCTGTCTGATACATAATATCGAGAAGCTGAAGAATCACAGGCTCGCTGGCGGCGTAGTTAGCTAAACTTCTAGTCAAAACCCCGTTTCAAAACTCCTCTCAACAGTCATCGCCAAGCACTTGAAAGTCTAGATCATAAAACTCAAACTAATGCGTAAAAAATTTTGCAAAGCATCATTAATTAAGGCAAAGTTAATTCATACTAAAAACTGAAAAATGGCTGAAAAAAATGAGTCCTAACCGAATTTTTCTACAGCCTCTTAGACTTCAAAGGAGGTTTCGTGAATACTTTCTCAGATCAAAGCATTGAACTAGTTAAATTGAATATTTGGCTGTTAATCATGCTATCTCTCGCCATTATAATTTTCTACTTCCCAACTAAACATACTGCGTTACTCGGTGGACTGATAGGTCCGGTAAATATGTTTTTTAAAATAAATTCATCTGCACCGTCTCACAAATTTAGGGCGTTATTTCACGCCATTCTCGGTATAGTCTGTGTTTCATTAATTATATGTATTTGGCTCCCAACAGATTTATTAGCAATTAACGACCTATACTGTATTCGTTTGTTCTCTTTATGCTTACTTGCAATGGTAACTTTTCAATACATTGATAAATTTGGTGAAATTAAAACCTAATAAAAGACTTTGGCGTTGATACTTAATTTGCAGCCGTTGGTGCTTTCCACATCCCCGCGTTTCGTGGCATAGAATTCAAGACAACAAGCTTCTTTCTAGTACTGGTAATAACGAAAACTTGCCAAGCATTTATTAGTAAACCACCAAAAATCTTAACGCATCACCTACTTTCTAATCAAATCGATAAAAACACAGCATCAATTTTTACTAAACCGCATTAATTGAATGAGCCATTCTGCCTAGTTTCTAGTTGTGGCTGCTTCGATGCGCTCACTATGCACTTCAGTCTACGAGAGTATTTTCACTCACTTTGGGAGGTACATAAATGATCGCTTCACCAATTTTCAAATTCATTAATTTAGGCTCTTCAACTGTAATTAGGGGTAAGTTAGGGTCAACAAAAAACTGGTCAATATCAAGATTATTTGATGCTTGTACAATATTTGCTCTAGCTTGATTCCAAACGCCATTATTGAACGTCCAAATGAATACCCTCTTACCGAAGGACATATCGATTAAAGAGATGTATTCATAAATTTCATCGTTATTGAGATCTTTTTGAATAAAGATGGCACCTTTTCCCTTATATTTATCATCAAATGTCGCTTCTATAATGCCATCTGGTATTGGGATATTTTCGGGAACCGTTTTATATGACCTGTCCATACCCTGATTTTCAGTCTTGGAATGAGCGTTTTTCGAGTAGCTGTAATTTACAAAAACCTTTCGAAATCGCTCGTCGTAACTAACGTCCAATACGCGCATTTGACTTCTGATTGCTTCAAGGGACTTATACCCAGATGCTCCTAAATTATTTCTAAAAAACCTCATATCAGAATTGGATAATGGTTCAGACATATCTAAACGCGCCATCTGGCTGTGGGTCGACCAAACTTGCATGCTTAAAAGAGGGGTATTAAGCAAAATACACACAATCACCACGACTACACTTAGTACAACATTAATTTTATTTTTTATCAGAAACCAACTCGTTTTGACTTTTACTATCGCTAAAAAGTAACTGAAGCTAAATAAACTGATCAGTAAATTAACCATCATCCCGAAACCTCGAGCAGGTGTTAATCCATATTGGTCAATACGTAGCCATAAGCCATACGTTGCGAGGACAGAATAAATAGGCATAAACGCAATCCCGACCAGTATTACCTTATGCAACCAAGGTTTATAAGGTATTTCCTTTTGCGTTCCCATGTATACCGTATTAACAAAAAATAAGGCTAGAGCCTGCAACCACAAAATTAGCGAAGAACCAGGACCATCACCCCATAGCGGTCCAATTCCGGTAAATACAAGGCTTAATGCGAAGCCAATAATGATGATTACAACTAGAGGAAGCACAAATTTAATTATGCTTTGCAGCACTGTCGCGATTGTATCAGCAACCTTTTCACTAGACTGAAAGTAGCTAACAGCGAACGAAAAACTCAGAGTGAAAATCGGGATAGTTATGAAAAACTCTTCTAATAAATCATTAAACAGGTTTATTCCTACTATTTTGAATAGTCCAGCACCTAAAAATAAAATACCAAACACTAACCAAGTAAAAATCCATGCCTCTGCACCAACGATAAAAGTTCTCCATGAATTTTTATACAAATTGCCAAATGTATAGGCCTTTTTAGCTAGGTAGATTTGAGCGTATATAACCGTTTTAAAAGCGATAATAAGGCTACATATTACGTACACCCAAGTAATGCCAGTCGTTGACAGCTTATCTATAGGCTTAGACTGAAGACCTGCATAGTAGCCACACAATGCGATTACCAAGGATGCACTCAGTGAAATAAAGAAGATATGTTTAGGATTTAAGTTTCTTCGGATAAACAAAAAAATAAGAGGGAACGCAAACGCAAAACCTGCAAGGGAATTCAAGTATTCGGGGAATTTCGCCAAAACCCAATTTTCGTCTACTGCCAGATATAAAACGTATAAAACAAGCGCCTGAAAAACGGCTATCGTAGCAGTAACCTCAGGTCTCCCTATAAAGTAATTTGTCGATTGCATATGGCTTCCATTCAAAATTAGTGAGGCGATAAAATATACTCCATCATCTCACAATAAAGCTAAACAAACCTAACCTTGATTTTAAACCAGAACAATGACGATGCTTTATCTACAAGCGCTTCAGACCAGTGGTGTAGAAACATTATTACGTAAAGCCTTTATGCTGCTACGGTCAAAAAAAGACCAACTCCCCCCAGCCTCAAGCCTATGAGGCGTTTAAATTTAAATAGACCAGAGGTTTATCTTTCTAGCTAAAGCCTTTAGCTTATTTTTTTGGTGGGGTTAAACCACAGCCGGCTAAGATCATTTTGCTTAAAAAGGTGGCAATTTCGTCGACCATTTCTTGTTCGTATTCTGCGCGGTTCATAATGGTGAGTATTTGTACGTCAAAATCTGCGTAGTGCTGAGTTGACGACCAAATCAAAAAAATCAAATGAACAGGATCAACTTTGGTCATCTTGCCTTGCGCAATCCAACTCTCGATAACCTTAGTACGCTCCCTTACCCATAAACGCAAGTCAGTACGAATATACTCTTTTAAGTGAGGCGCACCTTGGATAATTTCCATAGCGAAAAGCTTTGAGGCCCGAGGATGAGTATAAGAAATCATGACTTTTTTACGGATGAATTCGTCGAGTACCACAGCCGGGTCATCATCTTCACTTATTTGGTCGAAAAAGTCGTTCCACAAATGCATGAGGTTATCTAGCACGGCAACATATAAATTTGCTTTGCTTTTAAAATAGTAATGCACATTGGCTTTGGGGATCCCAGCTTGGTCTGCAATGGCTTGAATACTGGTACCTTTAAACCCATTTCGCACAAACACTTTTTCGGCAGCATCGACAATATTGGTAATGTTTTCGTCACGAATTTTGCCTGCTTTATACGTCCCTGTTGGCGTACCTGTGGGGTCAAATCCCTTATCTAAATCACGCTTTTTTACCATCTTTACACCCTATTTTTAAAAGCAATCACTATCGTTTAAGCATTTGACGAGTCGAGAATGGGTATAAATGACCTAAGCTCAAGGTTAACCCATTCGAATCGCTTTGTTGTTTAGTCTAGCGCTAGCTCACTGCGCAAAGGTAAACAACCTTTTCTGGCAGTCAAGCTGGCCCTACACCTGCTTATTTTTATGGCTAAATCTGAACGCAAAATAATGACTAACCCAAACTCTGGATAACAAATTTGTGATTGAGTAGCCAATTAGGCGTTAACCCTAAAAATTGTGCTTGTTGGCTAACTTCTTATCCGGAGTTCAGGTTAACTATAATAACTCAGCTAACCTTACATCGACTAAAGCAAAAACTGTCTAAGGCCTTAGTTGATGAAATTTATTGAGCAAATGATATGCCAGAGGGCCATAAACAGTGATAAGATAGCAAAAATTCAAATTACTGTCGACATGGTCAGCTTTTTGCTTTATCAGTTAATAAATCTAATACTGATCAAACCATACTATTGAATAGGCAAAGGATAAACGTATGCGCTTTACCTTAAATAACGAAACCGTAGAAACCTCCAATTCTGCGCCCGACACCACCTTGCTTAACTTTCTTAGAGAGCAACAATCGTTGACGGGTACAAAAGAAGGCTGTGGTTCAGGTGATTGTGGCGCCTGTACGGTAATTGTCAGCAAGGAAGTGGCTGGGGAGGTCCGCTACCAAGCAGTAAATAGTTGTATTTATCCTGTTGAAAGCATTGAAAATCAACATGTTATTACAATAGATAAGCTGCAAGACTTAACCCAGGATAAAGGCTTAAGCTCGATCCAAACACAAATGGTTGAGTGCCATGGCTCCCAGTGTGGATTTTGTACGCCCGGCTTTATTATGTCTCTCATAGCCCTACAAACTGAGCAAAATACGGGTGTCTCGGCTTATGATACAAAGCAGAAAGTGATTGATGCTATTTCGGGAAATTTATGTCGCTGTACTGGTTATCGCCCTATAGTCGAAGCTGCATGCGAAGCATTAAAAAAACCTAACCAAGCGCTCAATATTGTGCAAACTCCCCAGAAAAGTGCAGACTCATTGGATTATCCACCAGCAACACCTCTCACCGAGTTCTTTGCTCGGCCCACGAGTGAAGACGCGTTACAAGCTTGGATGCAACAGTACCCCAAGGCACAGTTTATTGCTGGCGGCACAGATTTGATGCTTACTGTGACTCAACAATATAAACCATTGAGCCAGCTTATTGATCTTACCCATATTCCAAGCTTACAACAAATCACCGAGTCAGAAACCCATGTAGACTTTGGCGCTGCCACTACCTATTTACAGCTTGAATCCTTCGCTAAGCGGCATTCACCGGTTCTTTATCAACAGTTACTGCACAGATTGGGATCGAGACAAATACGTAACCGAGGCACACTGGGCGGAAATATATGCAATGCCTCTCCCATTGGAGACATGCCCCCGTATTTACTGGCTCTTGATGCACAGGTTGAACTCACCTCATCAACTGGAAGCAAACGGCTACTGCCTATTACAGAATTCTTTGTTGACTACAAAAAGACCAAGCGGAACGCTGATGAATACTTAAGCAAAATACGTATTGCCCAATCTGCATTGGCTCAACCCACGCAAATATTCAAAATTAGTAAGCGCTACGAAGATGATATCTCCGCCATTTTAGGGGTATTTACCCTTAGCCAATCTAATACTATGCAAATAGCCTTTGGTGGTATGGCTGCGGTGCCAATCCGTGCTCGGCAAACCGAGGCCTATTTAGCTAAACACAAGTGGGACCCGGCAACTGGATTCGAGGCCCATGTATTGCAACAAGCCTGCGACATACTGAAAGAAGAATTCTCGCCTATCTCAGATGTGCGTGCATCATCGGCATATCGCCAAGGAGTGAGTGCGAATTTACTTAAAAAAGCCTGTTGGTCAATGCTTGCCAATCAAACTGAAGAATTAAGCTTAGGAGTGTTCGGCCATGCGTAAGTTAATTGAACCCAATATTATGCAACACAGCCCAGGCGGTGTGGGCTTTAGCACTAAGCATGAATCTGCCCTTAAGCATGTTACTGGCAAAGCCCAATACGTAGATGATATTCCCACTTTAGCTAACACCCTATACGTGGCGACGGGTTATTCCACTGTACCCCATGCAAAATTAATCTCAGTAGATTTGTCTTTAGTTAAAACCGCACCGGGTGTCATAGATGTTATCACCCATTTGGATATTCCCGGGCATAACGAAGTCGGCCCAGTATACGGGGGCGACCCGTTACTTGCAGAGTCTACAGTAGAATACGTAGGCCAACCTATATTTGCTGTGGCTGCAACGAGTTTAACCTTGGCAAAGCAGGCAGTGAAACTAGCCAAAATTGATTACCAAAAGCTACCTGCTGACTTAAATATTGCCCAAGCCCTAAATAAACAGTCTTTTGTTCTGCCTACCCATACTATGGCGATGGGCGACCCAGATAAGCACATTCAGCAAGCCAAACATACCTTATCTGGCGAAGTGTACGTTAAAGGCCAAGAACATTTTTATCTCGAGGGGCAAGTAAGCCAAGCTTGGCCCACAGAGGACGGGGGGATCCATGTTTTATCTTCTACCCAACATCCTTCAGAAATCCAAAAGTTAGTTGCCGAAATTCTGGCTATACCACTTCATTTAGTGGTTGCCGAAGTAAGACGTATGGGTGGAGCATTTGGCGGCAAAGAGAGCCAAGCCGCCGCTCTCGCTTGCATGGCGGCCTTGTTTGCCCACAGGCTGAACCGTCCGATACGCTATAAAATGCCTAGACAAGACGACATGATCCAAACAGGCAAGCGCCACGACTTTTTGAACACTTGGCAAGCCGGCTTTGATGACCAAGGTAAACTTGCTGGAGTGAAGTTCGATTTAGCGGCGAAATGCGGTTACTCCCCGGACTTATCCGAGGGTATAGTCGACAGAGCTATGTTCCATGCCGACAATGCGTATTACTTAAATCATACCCAAGTGGTTGGTCAACGCTGCAAGACCCACACAGTATCAAATACCGCGTTTAGAGGATTTGGAGGGCCACAAGGAATGATGGCAATTGAAGCCTTAATGGACGACATTGCCTGCCATTTGCAGCAAGATCCCCTCGATGTACGTAAAGCAAACCTCTACCAACTCGGTCGAGATCAAACCCATTACGGACAGAAAATCGAACAACATGTACTGCCAGATTTAATTCAGCAACTAGAAACCTTTTCTGACTACCGTGCTCGGCGCGCGCAGATCAAAGCATTTAATCAAACCCATAGCCACATTAAAAAAGGCATTGCCTTAACCCCAGTGAAATTTGGTATCTCGTTTACGGTTAAACACCTTAATCAAGCAGGTGCACTCCTTACCATATACACAGATGGCACTATGTTAATCAGTCATGGCGGCACAGAAATGGGTCAAGGGTTATACACTAAGATTCAACAAGTGGTGGCGAGCGCCTTTGGGGTGTCGGTGCAAAGAGTCAATGTGGCCTCTACTCGTACAGATAAGGTCCCTAATACCTCACCCACAGCGGCATCCTCAGGAACAGATTTAAATGGAATGGCGGCGCAAAATGCCTGCGATATCATCAAAAGTAACTTAATTAAATTTGCAATTGAACACTTCAAAGAGCAAAAGATATCAGAAGAAGACATAGAATTTACCAACGATAACGTCACAATCGGCGACAAATCATTATCTTTCCCCGAATTCATCAAACTTGCTTACATGAACCGCGTGCCGCTTTTTGCGGCCGGACATTACAAAACTCCCAAAATTTACTACAACCGAGACACGGCTAAAGGTCAGCCATTTTTGTATTACGCAAACGGCGCTTCAGTGTCTGAAGTCAGCCTAGATACGCTAACCGGTGAGTACAAAGTGAACCGAGTAGATATACTGCACGATGTAGGTCAATCTCTGAACCCAGCCATCGACATAGGTCAGATTGAAGGTGGCTTTATGCAGGGCATGGGCTGGTTAACCACAGAAGAACTAAGCTGGGGAGAGCAAGGGCAACTGATATCCAATAGCCCAGCAAACTATAAAATACCCACAGCGTTTGATGTACCAGAACAGCTACGAGTCGAGTTATATAACCAAAAAAATAATGAGGCAACCATACACTCGTCTAAAGCCGTGGGCGAGCCGCCCTTAATGCTCGCCATTAGCGTATGGTCGGCATTACGAGATGCCTGTGCCAGTACCACTAATTATCAACATTGCCCGCGCATCGATACGCCTGCGACTCCAGAGCGAGTCTTTTGGGCCTTGCAAGACTGCCAAGCCTTTAATCAGCAACAGCAGGAGAGCCGATAAATGAATAAACTTAGCTGGACGCAAGCCATAAACCACTGCCAACAAGCAGGCACAGGCTATGTTATTGCAACCGTTATCGGCGCCCAAGGTTCTACTCCCAGAGATACGAACTGCAAGATGGTGATAGATCCCGAGCATTGCTACGACACCATAGGCGGTGGGCAACTCGAATATCTGATAACCCAAGAAGCACGCACCCTATTAACTAAAAATAAAACCGCTCAGGTGTTTAAACCCATGCCCCTTGGCGCAGAAGCCGCCCAGTGCTGCGGTGGATTTGTCACGGTTATGCTGGAGTGCTTTGCTGCCAGCGAACAGCAGGTAGTGCTATTTGGGGCAGGCCATGTCAGTCAAGCTTTACAGCAAATCCTTGGCGGGCTTGCTTGCCGCGTCACCCTTATCGACAATCGCCCTGAGCAAATACCTCGCACCCTACCAGCCAATTGCAAAAGCCTGTGCGTGGACGATCCGGCCTCGGTAATAGACACCTTGCCCGACAACAGCTATTTGGTGATTTTCACCCACGACCACCAGCTTGACTACAGTATAAGCAAACAAGCCCTGTGCCTTAATCGCTTTGCATTTGTCGGCTTAATTGGTTCAGACACCAAAGCGAAACGCTTCAAAAAACGCTTAGCCAGTGAGTCACTATCCCAGTCTTTAATTGATACACTAAACTGCCCTATAGGACTGCCAGAGTTGAGTGGAAAACTGCCGATGGAAGTGGCCTTATCGATTGCCGCTCAGCTGCAATCTTTATTTGCGAAAGCCGATCAATCTCCCGCTCCCCAAGCCACGACATGGCGACAAATTAAGCAAGCCATTCGCAGTGCTGAACAAACCAGCCCGCTGGTTTCAATTAGCGAATAATCAGAGGTCAACTATGCAACTAGATGCATTCAATCAACTCACCCCTAGCCAACGAGAAGCATTGCTTTTCGATTGTTGCCATTGTCAAAAATGGGCTAACACCTTAGCAGCGCAAGCTCCCTTTAACTCCCTAAGGGCCCTTATTGAACAGGGGCAAACACTTTTTAGCCAGATGGGCGAAGCCGAGATACTCGAAGCATTTAAAGGCCATGCAAAAATCGGCGATATTGAGCTACTTAAGTCTAAATATGCAGGAAAAGCCATGAACGAGCAAGGCCAAGTCATGGCAGCCAGTGAGCAAACTATTCAACAGTTGTGGGCGTTAAACACCCAATACGAAGCACAAAACGGGTTCATTTTTATTGTTTGCGCTACCGGAAAATCCGCCTCCGAAATGCTTCACTTACTCAAACAACGTATCAATAACGATCGTCAAACCGAACTCAATAATGGCGCAGCCGAGCAGAACAAAATAACGGCTATTCGTCTTACCAATCTTATTCACTCAGAGGGCTAACCTAGTATGCAAAAATCTCCTATCACCACGCATATTCTCAACCTTGAGTCAGGGCTTCCTGCCGCCGGTGTCCAAGTAGTTTTGTCTCAATCAAATGGAAATGTATTAAGTACCAGCCAAACCGATCAAGACGGAAGAATCATCTTGTGGCCTGATTCATTAACCCTAACAGAGGGCACGTATCAGCTCAGGTTCGAAATTGAGCCTTGGTATCAAGCCCAACAAAAAACCAGTTTCTACCCTTATATCGATTTAGTGTTTAAGGTATCTGACCTTAATCAGCATTACCATGTGCCTTTGTTACTCAACGCATATGGATTTTCAACATATCGTGGTAGCTAGTTAATGAAAGTAACCAGCAAAATGTCGGCGTATCGGGCTAAAATCCTGCATTTTACCCAGCAGCCTAATATCCAAGAAGCGTCTGGCTACGACTATTTTGAAGACGGTGTATTGGTAATCGAAAATGGCTTAGTCAAAGCCGTAGGTGATGCCAAAACACTAGAAAAGTCTGGATTCGATCTGGCTGTATGCGAATACTTTCCCGAGCATTTGATTATGCCGGGCTTTATCGATAGCCATATTCATTACCCCCAAACCAATGTTATTGCCTCGTATGGTGAGCAACTGCTCGATTGGCTGAATAATTACACTTTTCCCAATGAAGAAAAGTTTGCAGATAAAGCGTTTGCTTTGCAGGCCGCTGAGCAATTTATTCAACTTATGCTCGAAAATGGCACAACGACCGCTATGGTCTATACCACAGTGTTTGCGACATCTACGGATGCCTTTTTTGAAGTGGCGGAAAAACATGGCTTGCGCATGATAGCGGGCAAAGTATTAATGGATAGAAATGTCCCATTAGCCCTACAAGATACGCCAGAAACAGCGCGTTCAGAAAGCCAACTGCTGATAGATAAATGGCACAACAAAGACAGACTCAAGTACGTTATTACCCCAAGGTTTGCCCCCACTAGTACCCCAGCGCAGTTAGCCGCTGCTGGCGAGCTATATCAGCAGAATCCTGGAGTATATATGCAAACTCACTTGTCTGAAAACACCCAAGAAATTGAATGGATAAAAGCCTTGTACCCAAAGGCTAAAAATTACTTAGATGTTTACGACCAGCACCAACTGCTGGGCAACAAAAGTGTATTTGGTCACGGCATTCACTTATCCGATTCAGAAATTCAACGCTTGGCCGAAACCGGCTCGCAAATCGCATTTTGCCCTACTTCAAACTTGTTTTTAGGGAGCGGCCTTTTGGACTTAAAAAAATTAGAACAGGCAGGCGTATGTGTCAGCATAGCCACTGATATAGGCGGGGGAACGAGTTTTTCTTTGCTAAAAACCTTGGCCGAGGCATACAAAATACTGCAATTGCAAGGCCAGTCCTTACATCCCCTTAAAGGCTTATATATGGCTACATTAGGTAATGCAAAGGCACTAGACCTAGATGATAAAATTGGTAACTTTGCGATAGGCAAAGAGGCTGATTTCACGCTAATAAACCTTAGTCCCACAGCCATTCAAGCCTCAAGGCAAGCTCAAGCAAATAGCTTGGACGACACCCTATTTGCGTTAATGATGCTGGGCGACGAACACAATATAGAACGCACCTACAGCATGGGTAACCTCATGTTTGAGCGCCAACCCGCTTCTACAGGAAATAAACAATGACATCGATAATAGAATGGTTACATCTGGGTTTTAGATGGTTTCATGTGGTAGCCGCCATTGCTTGGATTGGCGCATCCTTTTACTTTATATGGCTCGATTTGAGCCTAAGAGAACCGCCTCAGTGGAAAAAAGATAAAGGCATAAAAGGCGATTTATGGGCCATACATGGCGGAGGGATATACGAAGTAGCCAAATATCATGGACGTCCAGAAAAGATGCCCAAAACCTTGCATTGGTTTAAGTGGGAAGCCTATTCAACTTGGTTAAGTGGTACAGGTTTACTGATTGTTTTGTACTACTTGCAAGCACAAAGCTATCTTGTTGGGCAAGATACCTGGATTACCTCCCCTAGCTTAGCTGTCGCGGCAAGTATAGGTTTTATTGTAGGCGCGCAGCTCTGCTACGAGTTACTCGTACGTTCACCCTTGGTCAATAAAGGTAAAATCTTTGCATTAGTACTGCTACTGCTAATCACATTTGCCAGCTGGCTCGCTCATAATTTATTTTCAGATAGAGCCGCCTATTTACACGTAGGTGCCATGATGGCGACATGGATGGCAGGAAACGTATTTTGGGGGATCATGCCTGCTCAACGTCAGTTTGTCGACGCAATCAGCAACAATCAAGTACCCGACGACAAACCCATGCTGTTTGCCAAACTGCGCTCTACTCACAACAACTACTTAACCTTGCCCGTGATCTTTTTAATGATCAGCAACCACTATCCGTTTTTATATGGTCATCCTATGGGCTGGGCTGGGTTGGTTGCTATAGGCGCGTTACTCGCTTGGGGCAGACACTACTTCAACTTAAAACACACGGGCAACAAGCAACCTATGATAGCCACAAGCAGTTTAGTTGGACTGGTCGCAGTGGCAATTATATTGAGCTTGACCCGCCCTCAACCTGAGGTCGAAATAGCGCAAACCAGCCATAGCCATTCTCAGCTAGAACAAGCAAAAATGGCCGTCGCGGTTGATCAGCTCGTTCAGCTGCATTGTGCCAATTGTCATGGGCCTATTCCTACCCAAGCTGGATTTAGCGCCCCCCCTGCTGGGATCATAATCAACTCATTAGAAACGTTACTCGCCAGCAAAGGCCGCGCAGCCACAGCAATTCAATCGGGTTACATGCCTTTGGGCAATATGACCCAGCTCTCTGCAGACGACCGCGCCCTAATGCTGGGCTGGTTAGCACAACACCAATAAGTGAGAATACTATGACAGCTTACGTGATTGTCGATATCGAAGTGCACAACCCAGAGGCTTATCAAGATTACTTAGCCAAAATCACCCCCACAGTCTACGCCAATCAAGGCAAGTACTTAGTGCGGGGCGCAGACACTCAAGTGGTGTCGGGCGACTGGCACCCCAAGCGTATGGTGGTGATGCAGTTTCCATCTTTAGCCGTCGCTCAACATTGGGCGACTAGCGATACTTATGCTGATATTCACGCAATTCGTAATGCTAACGCCACTGCAAACATGATAATTGTCGAAGGCAGTGTCGATTTTAGCTAAGTGCGTTAAAATGCTGGTTTCTTTAGACAAAACTGAAGGGCTATGACCAAATCTGTCGATATAAACTGTGATTTAGGCGAAGGTGAAACCCTTGCCGATTGCCACAAAGATGCAGCACTTATGCCCTTCCTGACCCGCTGTAATATTGCCTGTGGTGGACATGCAGGCAATGAATTAACTATGCTCGAAACCTTAAAACAGGCACAAGCTCATCAGGTATTGGCAGGTGCTCACCCGGGCTATCAAGACCGCGAAAACTTTGGTCGCGTTTCAATCAAACAAGCGTTATCTACCACCCTTAATCATCTATTAGAGCAGGTAAATACCCTCAATAATTTAGCCACTGAGCTCGACATACCTTTGCACCACCTAAAACTACACGGCGCTTTGTACAACGACGCTGAACAGTCGGCCCAGCTGGCTAGTGCCATATGCCAAACCTTAGCCAAACACTATCCACACTTGACCCTAGTAGGACTTAGCCAAGGCGCTATGCAGCATGCTGCACGTACTCACGGTTTAGCATTTTTGGCCGAAGGGTTTATCGACCGGGCTTATCTATTGTCTGGTCATCTAACACCACGCAAACACAAGGGCAGTGTGTATTCAGAGCTAACGCCTTGCATAAATCAATTACTGGCAATGGTCTCGGGTCAACCTATTCCTGCGTTTGACGGCACAGCCAATCAGCCTAGTGTGTTGATCAAAGCCGATACCTTTTGTTTGCACGGAGACTCACTTCTTGCCTTACCCCTGGCTACTCAGCTGCAATCGAGCTTACATGCTAAAGGCTTTAAAATTCAATGAACCGGTATCCGTACCGTTTGGTCGACAACGGCGATATGGGCCTCACTATATTGTTCGAAGCCCCAATTAGCAGGGCTTTATCAATTTACATAGTACAACTCGCTGAGCGTTGCCGGGCCCGATTTAGCCAGCACATAGTCGATCTGATACCCGCTTATCAAAGCCTGACTTTAGGTTTTAATTTAGACAGTGAATGGGCTGCAACTCAAACCTTTGAGCTTGAGCAACTCATTGAAGAAACGCAACTATCAGCAGACTCTCTTAGTACAAAGCCGACTAAGCGAGTAGAAATACCTGTGTGTTATGGCGGTGAATATGGGCCAGATTTAGCCCCCATGGCTCAACAAAAAAACATGACACAACAAAGCTTAATTAACCAGCACAGCCAAACAGAGTACTTTGTGCATATGCTCGGCTTTGCACCCGGATTTATGTACCTTGGCGGGCTCGATCCGAGTTTAGCCTGCCCGCGAAAATCCGTTCCTGCAATGCAAGTTCCCGCTGGTAGTCTTGGTATTGGAGCAGGGCAAACCGGTATCTACCCTCAAGTATCACCCGGCGGTTGGCATATCATAGGCCGCACACCTTTAGCCTTATTTGATGTAAACAACACACCAGCTTGCATTGTTAACCCTTTGGACTCTGTACGCTTTTACCCCATTAGCGCCAGCGAGTTTGAAAACTGGAACACGCCATGAGTATTAAAGTAATACGTGCAGGCATGCAAACATCCATTCAAGACTTAGGTCGATTTGGTTTTATGGATCAAGGTATCCCTAGATCTGGATTTATGGATCCCTTATCGGCCACACTGGCCAATACTCTTGTGGGCAACGTAAGCCATCATCCTGCCTTGGAAATATGCATGCTAGGCCCTGAACTTTTGTTCAACCAAGATATCAGCATAGCAATATGTGGTGCTGTGTTTGAAGTTGAACGATTAAGGCCCCATAGTCCTCCTGAGCCTATTCATAACAATCTTGCGGTAAAACTCAAAGCGGGTGACAAACTTAGGTTTGCAAAGCGCCTTTCGGGTGCTCGCGCATATCTTGCCTTTTCAGCAGGATTAGCCATAAAGCCCGAACTTAACAGCCATTCAACACATTTTGGTGCTAAATTTGGCGGATTTAAAGGCCGTGCGTTGATGGCAGGAGATGAGATCCCACTCACCAATATTAAAGCACCAGGCTCAAATCAACAGACCCCAACTGAGGAAAAATCTGTATTAGGGTACGGTGGCCGTTACATACTGAGATGTGTGGACAGTGTCGAAACATCATTATTTTCACGCCAACAACAGCGAGACTTCTATCACAATAAATATCAAGTTGGTCAGGCCTCAAATCGGATGGGGTTGCGCTTAGACGGCCCACCACTTTCTGCCCTAAACATTGCCGACATTAGCTCGTCGGGTTTATTGAATGGCAGTATTCAAATTCCACCTGGGGGGCTACCTATAATATCTGGTGTTGACGGCCAAACCATAGGCGGTTACCCAAGGATCGCGAACGTCATTAGCGCCGACCTGTTTGCTTTGGGCCAATTGGTTCCGGGTGATCAGGTACAATTTGTAAAAGTCTGTAAAAATCAGGCTCACACATTGCTAGTTTCTCAAAAACACTATATAAAACAGTATACTTCATAGAGTATATTCAATGTTAGATGCCAAATTAAAGCATAGGTTACACACCACTCTAGAGGCTTGTACTATTAGATGAAAACCTTACAAATACTCGTCGCCTTTGGGTGCTTCTTGCTCACTTCTCACTGCGTAGCATTCGATATTTACTTTTATGGCGGCAATGCGCCCAGTTACCAATATGAAATGCTCCAGCATGCTCTTTCCTACGACGAACAAAAAAAATATCGAGTAAAAATTTACGGTGGTGACGTATCTAAAGACAGAGCTTTTACCTTACTAGAAAAAAGTGATTTTTTGCAAGTTGTCTTTGGTGGAGCTAGCGAAGAAAGAGAAGCCAAATACTTACCCGTGCGCATTCCTCTGTTTAAAGGCTTAAACAGTTGGCGAGTAGCGCTGGTTAAACAAGGTAATACCGACTTGTTTACTAATTTGCCACCACACAAGAACTTCAAGAGGCTGTTAGCTGGGCAATTTTATGCATGGTCTGATACGCCCATTTTAGAAAGCAATGGGATCAACTTATACAAAAGCAATTCTCCTCATGTATTAGCTGATATGCTAGCAAAAGGCCGTATCGACTATTTTCCGCGCTCGGTATTAGAGGTGTGGAATGACTTGGAGCGGTATAAAGACTTGCCCCTTAGTGTAGAGCCTCACACATACATTCATTACCCCTCAGCCTACTACTTTTACGTGGGAAGACGTAACGCCTACCTCGCCAACGATATCAAGCAGGGCCTATTGAAAGCCATAGAAGACGGTAGTTTTGAGCGTATTTTTAATAAACATCACGGCGACGCCATAAAAAAAGCCCAGTCAACCCAGCGCCGTACCCTATATATCGCTAATCCGTTTTTGCCATCAAGTGCGCCCTTAGAACAAACCCATTTTTGGATGAACTTAGATCAACAAGCTGAACGCTAATCATTGGGGGTTCATCCTTTGGTCATAAAACCATGATTTACTATGTGTCATTTTTGAGACCCTTATTTTCTTTATGCCATCTATTACCCTGCCTTCTGGGATAAGCATTCACTATCAAGATATAGGCGAACAAGACCAACCGACTATTATTTTAATCATGGGCTTAGGCGCACAAATGACGGTCTGGCCAGATTCGTTAGTATTTGGTTTAGCCAATAATGGCTTCAGAGTCATTCGCTTTGACAATAGAGACACAGGCTTATCTAGCCAATTGGATGAAATAGGCAGCCCGAGTTTATTTAGACTCTGGCTAAGTAAGCATTTACCTATCCGACCACCGACTAGCTACGATTTGGACGACATGGCTAAAGATGTAGTCGGTTTAATGGCTGCCTTAAAAATTAAGCGCGCTCACTTAGTGGGTGCGTCTATGGGAGGTATGATAGCCAAGATAGTTGCCGCTAAGCACAAAAAAAAGGTCTTGAGCTTAACCTCTATTATGTCGAGTAGTTCATACTCAGACAGCCCCCCACCAAAACTCAAAGTCCTGTTAAAACTAGCCAATCGACCAGTCAAATATGACAGAGAGGCCGCGATTCGCTACACAGTAAAGCTCAATCAAGTCATAGCAAGCCCAGCCTACCCCACAAGTGAGAGTAAATTACGTCAACAAGCCACCTTAAACGTCGACCGAGGTTATTATCCAGCAGGCTTTAAACGACAATTGGCAGCATTAACCAAGAGTAAAGGTAAACGTACTCCAGTTAAAAAAATCAAAGCCCCTACTCTAATTATTCATGGAACCGCCGACCCTATCATTCCTGCCAGTTGTGGTGAGCAAACAGCCCAACTCATTAAAAAATCAAAACTAAAGTTAGTACAAGGTATGGGGCACGACTTTCCCGATCCATTAATGGCTAAAATGGCTAAATGGATAACTAAGCATGTGAAAAAAGCAGAAAAAACAAGGCTTAAACAGCAAGTAAACAAAACCAATACTGAATCGCTCTAAACCACTAGCCAACCTGTAGCATTTTTACGTAAGTCGTGTAAAAAATTCTTAGTCTGTCTAACAAGGTAAAGGGAACTAACGCCTCAAACTGCTATCAAAAATTTAACTGCCCCCTATTTTTAAAGGCTTAAAGGCGAATTTTAGCGCCAACCACAATACATCTAGTTTTGGCTTAGAGTTTGCTAAATTGATAGAAAGAAAAAAAGTGAGCGTGAAAGTGATGGCAGAAAGTTACGCCAATATTTGATCGTAATCTTCGAATTTACTGGATAAGTTTAATGTCTAAAAATAATTTTTATAGTGGCAACGTACTCGATTTTGAAGCTTCAGGTTTAGGCCAAGGCTCTTACCCAATAGAAGTGGGGATAGTGCTTAACAATGGTCACGCTTATCACTCTTTGATATCTCCCTGCCTGAGCTGGACACATTGGACTCAAAGGGCGGAGAACATTCACGGCATTTCTCGTGAAGACCTCACCCGCTACGGCAAGCCATTGAAACAAGTATGCGAAGAAATGAATAGACTCTGTGCAGGGCAAACCCTGTATTCAGATTGCTGGGTTTTAGACTCTCAATGGCTAAGCCGATTATTTGGTGCGGCAGGTATGCATCCGAGCTTTCAGTTAAGTCCAATGGAATATTTTTTGTCAGAACAAGAGCTGAGCGATTGGGGACGTGCAAAAAAACAGCGTGCCGAACAAGAAAATATTAAGCTTCACAGAGCCCTGCACGATGCATTTGTGATTAAATCTTTACTCGATGACAAACTAGCCAAGCATTCGAATAAAACATACGTAAACTTTGAACCGTCACCCTCAGCCAAACTGACTGCACCTATGAACCAAGAACTTAGCAAACAGCGAGCTAATCTCGCTATAAAGGCCGCGCCTGATCGCGATCTTTATCAGGGTGAATAGTATATTCACGCATCTCCGGGGGATACGCGTCTCGCATAACATGTAACACAGGCGAGTGAAAATCGCGCATGTAGAGAACATAGGTAATCCAAATGGTTGCGCCAATGAAAGCAACAGGGTGTAAAAACCAAGCTAGCGCCGCTATGCCATAGTAGTAAGAGCGGATCCCACGATTGAACTCGTTACCTGCGCACGAATTAACCCTAGCCATACGTTTAGCCGTGCGTTCCCAGTAATCATCTGAAGGCATATTGTTTTGCCACGGGCTGCCACCAATTAAGATGCATAAAAAGTTAAACTGCCGCAAAGACCAAGTGAACTTGAAGTAAGCATTCACAAAAATAATGATAAGTAATATTAACTTTAGCTCGATTAGAGTACTGCTCACAGCTTGAGAAAAAGGCATATCCTCCGAAAAACTTAACAGCCGTTCCACCGATCCAACCAATGCAAATAAACCCGCAATAATGTAGATAGTGGTCGAGGCATAAAACGATACGCTAGACATTAAATTATTGGTTAAACCTGCACAGGCTACGGGTATCTCTCTAGCCGCAGACTCTCTAGCCCACTGCAATCGGTACTCATGGGTAATGCCGATCAAGCCCTCTCTGCCTTTGTTACCTCGCTCTAACACATATCGATAACCAATCCAGCAACTTAAAAACAAGGCTAGGCCGATATAATCGATCCAAGATAGTAATGACAAAGTGTCTGTTAAAGATTCCATAACGGGCCTTGTTTTTTAGCTCAGTAAAAATTGGGAAATGTATCTTAGCTATTAAATACCACCAGACAATAATTGGCTATGTATAAATGTATAGACATATCGAGTAGGGTGAGGCGTTGCCGCCTCATCCCTCTCACAGAACCGTACGTACGGACCTCGTATACGGCTC
>CANMKA010000043.1 GCA_947498355.1 uncultured Paraglaciecola sp.
GGTGCCGACTACCGGAGTCGAACTGGTGACCTACTGATTACAAGTCAGTTGCTCTACCAACTGAGCTAAGTCGGCACTGCATCAAGTGGGTGCGGATATTAGAGCAATGATTGAGGTCGTGCAAGTACCAAATTAAAAAAAAACTAATAAATTTGATTAACTGCTCAAATTACCATCCCTATGCCTATTTTTCGCACGAAAACCTACTTTTATTAACGTATCAACCCATCAAAAAAAGTGAAAATTAATTTTTAAATAAAACGAGACAAGCCAATTAAAACTAAATTTTCTACGAATTCTACATTTATGTGCGTACTTTTTGCTACATCTCTAGCTAGACCACCTGTCACAAAAATTCGAAATTCCTCAAAATTTTGCTTTAAATAATGTTCTGCCATGGACACAAGGCCCAATTGAGCAGCCATACATCCGGAACTTACGCAAGACTCAGTACTATCACCCAAAACTAGTTGCCTACACTCTCGAGCGTCTGCGAACACATTTTGAGTGTTTTTTACTAGGCTATCGCGCATTAACGAATAACCTGGTGCAATCCATCCACCTACGTGTTGATTACCTGCAACTAGATCGCAGGTGTTGGCCGTACCAAAGTCTAGTACCGCACTAGGTAAGTCAGTTAGCTTTCTAGCACCTAAAACCGCCACCCACCGATCTACTCCCAAATTCTCGACCTGCTGGTAAGCACACTCAATATTAAACGCACTAGGCTGAGTGACAATCTGCCTACATCTTACATTGAGACCAACAGCTAAGTCTTTTAGGGCATCAACTACACTAGCTTGCCCTACATTCGCAACTAACACCTGTTGAACGCTTGGAATGCAGTAAGATAAGTCTGCTACAGATTGACAGTAACGTACGACTTGAAAGTCTCCATGTGCATCAGCAATCGCATACTTGATTCGGGTATTACCTATATCAACGAGTAAAGAATTAGTTGCTGCGGACACTGATTTCTCCCCCATGGAAAACCTCAAGGCCTGAATCAGTTAGCACTTTTATCGCGCCATTACTGTCTATCCCCTTTCCTATACCTTGAATCTCCCTCTTGCCCAAAATCAGTTTGACTGGCTTTTCTGCGTACAAATCGAGAGCTCGCCAAGTATCAATAAAAGGAGATAAACCTGCCGTTTCAAAGCATTTTAGCCCTGTATGTAAGTGCGCAATCAACGCAGCGGAAAACACATTCCTGTCAATGACTTCGCTTGAAGCACTCGCTAAATCTATCCAGGGCTGGTCAATCCCTGCCGTGGCTGGCGGCAAAGCCATATTTAGGCCTATGCCTAATATACAGTCGCATCCGGCTTCCATATGCCCTTCGACTTCTATCAGTACCCCGGCAAGTTTCTTATTATGGATGTAAATATCATTTGGCCATTTAAGTTGAACATTTTCTATATCAAATTGCTGAAGCGTCTCGGCGACTATTACGCCAACCGCTAGGCTTAACCCACCTAAAGCCGCGTAACCACCAGCAAAATGCCAATACATAGACATATACAAGCTGGCGCCATAAGGAGAAACCCAAGGTCGTCCGTGCCGACCTTTACCAGCAGTTTGAGCTTCAGCTAAGCAAACATAGCCACTACTCAATTCAGGCATCTTAGTTTTTACATAAGCATTGGTCGAATCAGTCACATTCAGTATTTCGATATCCAAAAAGGGAGTGTCCACTAACAATCTTTGTAGGTTATGTTTACATAACAAATTAAGGGGCGCGGCCAACTTGTAGCCTTTGCCAGTGACCCTATGCACATCGAGTCCCAATGTCCCAAGTGCTTTAATGTGATTTGATATAGTGGCGCGACTCACTGCCAATTGGAGGCCTAACTCTTGACCAGAATGAAATTCGCCATCAGCCAGTATAGAGATAAGTTGACTTCTAAGGGCCTCAACAGATGATTTCACAACTCAATTACCCCATGCTCGCCGATTAACCGAACTTCATTCTCCAGCCAGACTCCAAACTCTGATTGTACACTTTGACGGATTTCTCTGGCTAAGGTGAGTAGCTGCGGCCCAGTGCCTGAACCATCATTGGTTAAGACTAAAGCTTGCTGAGCATGACAAGTAATACCTCCTAAGGTTTTACCTTTAAAACCTAACTTATCTATCATCCAAGCAGCAGAAAGCTTTACTTTTCCCGGTGTTGCCGGGTATTGGGGGAGCTCAGGCCAAGCTTGCTTGAGCTTTTCGCCATGGCTTGAGGACACCACTGGGTTTTTAAAAAAACTACCAGCATTACCTACTAACTCTGGATCAGGCAATTTTTTACGGCGCACCGCTATCACACGTTCAAATATATCTTGTGCAGAGGGCGCGACGAGTTCGGCTAGCTCACCATATTTAGTATTGGCATTCCACGCTTTTGGTATACGAAAAACCACTGAGGTAATGATAAGCTGCTGGCCCCACTTTGACTTAAAAATACTATTTCGATAAGTAAATTGGCACTGTTCAACGTCTAAACACTTAAGCCGCATATCTTTTAAATCAAAATATTCGACCCTTGCAATAAATTCGGCCACTTCTGCCCCATAAGCCCCAATATTTTGAATGGGCGCAGCTCCTACAGTGCCGGGGATCAGGGCTAAATTTTCTAACCCCCTGATATCTCGGTGCAAACACCAACAGACAAACTTATGCCAATTCTCTCCCGCTGCAACACTAACTTGATGATAATCTACGCTATCTGTGTACTCGATTCCCTGCAAATCTATTTTAACTAGGGTGCCTGCGTAATCCTCGACAAACACAGAGTTGGAGCCTGCACCTAATACAATGAAGTGTTGATTTTTGATAGTTGAGAAGACCTGATGGATCGACGCAACTGAATCGATAGAAAGTAAGTTTGCAGCTGAGTAACCAAAACCAAAAGAATGAAGTACTGAAAGAGAATGCAAAGAAAGCCTTAGCCTGAACAAAGAATCGATTTTTTGCAGTTTATTACTAATTAGACGCCCAGTAAATTATCGCGTGTCAGCGAATGTAGCGAGGATCAATCATCAAAGCGCCCTAGCACAAACTAAGATGACGTAACATCGCGCTTATCCCTTACCACTTGAGTCAGTTTAACTTTACGTCTGCGCTTAGAGCTCACGCGTTTTACTTTATTTAATACTACGCCCAAAAGGGGCACGCCAGTTTCTTTTAAACGTTGAATGGCCTCAATTAAATTGTCTAAATCGACCTTTTCGGCGTTGCAAACTAAAACAACGCCATCTACCGACTTAGAAATAACCAAAACATCACTCACTGAATTTACCGAAGGGGAGTCAAGCACCACACGCTCATATACCTGAGACAATTTTTGAATCAGCTGTGAAAATCTAGAAGTCGATATATGGATCATGGGGTCGCCAGGGAGTGGTCCACTAGGTAACACATTCAGTCCCGTTTCTGGCTGTCTAAAGACACAATCATTAAACCTTACCCTTCGACTAATAAAGCTAGTTAAACCAGGACGAGCCTTTTTCAGCCCCAATGCAGGGCCAATGTAGGGTACTCGCAAGTCACTGTCGACCAATATCACTTTTTCTAACTTGGCAAATGCTTGAGCAACACTTATAGCCATAGTCGTTTTACCGTCACCATCTTGCACCCCAGTAAATACAAACGACTTACAATTTAGCTCATCCGAGCGCATAACAATGGAGGTGCGCAATGAGCGGATTGCTTCAGAATACACATGATCTAATTCCCCTTGGCTCAAGGTCTTAGCAATATTTTTTGCACCACTCGATGAATTAATCTTGGGAATTTCGGCTAATAAAGGCACTCCTAGCTTACGAAGCATTTGCCTTACTCGCGTTTGCTTATCACTAATTAAATGCAAAAACAGCCAACCACCAACGCTGACAATAACGGCTAGAAAAGCCAATACAAATAACATGAGTAACACTTTGGGCTTAGAAGGGTATTTAGGTACAGTGGCTGAATCAACAACACTAAACTCGTCTTGGTTCCCTAAGTCTTGTAAGATTTCGGTTTCTTGTAATCGTGACAAAAAGACTTCGTATAAATTTTGAGTCGCTTCGACTTGGCGTCTTAACTTTGAGAGTTGCGTTTCGTGCAAACCTAACACTCTGTGCTTTTGCTCTGTCTCTTCTATTTGACTGAGAATTTCTGCATTTCTCGATACCGCCGTTTGATAATCTTTTTGTAACGTTACTAAGATTTTTTCAAGGGTTTTATCGCGCTTATTGTATAACTGGTCGACTCTAGCTTTCGCTGCAATATATTTTTGGTGCTTGAACTTGTAACGTTTAGATACCTCTGTAAAAAGCTGTTCTTCGTTTACAATGAGGCGCATCGCCTCAATCAATTGGGCATTACGCAACACCCAAGGAACCTGTACAATTTGCGAGACATCTCCGTTGGCAGCGTCAATTTGATCAACCGACGCCTGCAACTCAAGCATAATTCTGTCGCTGTATATTTTCTCTTGTTTGAGAGCTGATATCTGCACTCGCAAGATTTCCATCTCGCTATCAATATCAACAATTTGGTTTTGATCAAAAAAGTCTTGTAGTAATTGTTCAGAATCTGCGACTTTGCCTTCAATAACCTCCAGTTGTTCGTTTAGCCAACGGGAAGCATTAAGTGCCTTTTCTTTACCTCGTTCGATTTGAAATTCAAAAAAAGCCGGACCAATTAAATTGGCAACCTTAGCTGCAACGTCTGGGGAGGTTGAATCAAAACTGACTCTCAGCATATCTGTCGTGCCAGCTTTCGTCAGAGACATATGGCTTTGTAAGACACCCGTGGCGTAGGCGACTTCGTCGTCAACTGAAGGTAAAGGCACAACCGAGCGAAAACCAGTCTCATCGTACAGAGCATTTTCTCTTACAATCATCTCAGCGAATCGCCTTGAACGGATAAACTCGATATGGGTATCCATCTTGTTGTCGGCCACAACTGAAACGGAGCCTCCCTGTTGAGGAAAGCTAAATTTGTTCTCGTTATAACCAAGCAATAGCGTACTCGTAGCAGTATAAATTTTGGGTAACTTAAGAACATAATAAGTGCCCAAACTAAAAATCAATGCAGCAGAAAAGACAATTCGAAATTTTTTCTGCCACAGAAAGGACAAAATATCGAATGAGATGGGGTTATCAGAAAAATCTGCTTGATTGGCCATGGTCAGAAAATACTTTCTTCTATCTCAATAATGTCGCCGGGCTGAATTTTAAAATTTTTATCGGCCTTGATGCGTTTTTCCTGCCCCACACGAATAACATACCAAGCAGAGCGCGATGCACGATCTTTAAGACCACCTGCAACCGCAATAGCCTGCTCGACATTCATACCTAGATTAAACTGGTACACACTAGGGTTTATTACGGCTCCTCTTACATAAAATGGTCTGACGGTATCCACAATGACAGTCACACTTGGCTCAACTAAATACCCATCAAGTAATGCAGCTTCAATTTCTTGACTAACCTGTTGCGCAGTTTTCCCTCTTACTATCACGTTACCAACCAGTGGCACTCTAACCGTACCTGAACTACTCAATTTGGCCCGAATATTCAATTCAGGTTCGTTATAAACCTGAATCGAAACCACGTCTCCGACTTCAATAATAAACTCATTATCGTTAGCCTGAGTCGAGAGACTCAGTAGACTGGCACCTAGAATAAAAGCATAGGTTAAAAACTTCGTTGCCACGTTACTCTCACTTCGTTCTGCTCATAATCGACGCTATTGTCGCTTAATGCAGTACTATTACGACCAATATTGAAAAAGATGTCATTGTGGCTACTTGTTGCTAATTGCACGCCTAAACTAGCAAAATCTTCTTTCAATGTTCTAGCTCTTTCGCCTTCGGTAAATTTTGAATTGACTAACTGATAACTAGCAGAAAACTTCCACTGTTTACTATAAAAGTATTCGGCCTTAGCTATATGATCCTCTTGAAGGGTATCAATTGCTACTTCGTCAAATGCCGTCACCGCAGTTCTGGTACTTTCAAACTTAAATGCAATGTCTTCTCTGGGATCGTACTCATAAGTTACATACCAAGTGAAGCTTGAAGAAGGATCTCGATTTTCAATGTCGCGGTGATATCCACCTACCAAAACATACAAAAAAGATTTGCCCGTGGCTGTCCATTCTACCCCAGCCAATGCACTGTATAGTACGTTATCTAAGCGCAAATTAGACTCATACTGTTCGTCTATAATTTGTACTTGAGTTATATACGTGAGTCGCGAGTTTTTCCTAAATTTAAGGCCAGCTCTTACCGTTGCATGGGTATAGTTAAATAATGGCGAATAGCTATTGTTATCACCGTAATCAAAATTTGAAAACTCAGCGGTTATAAATAATTGGCGATTAAAATTTTCTTTACCATATACCAAGGTTGAACTAACACGGCTGTAATTAAGCATATCCGGATTAATTATTTGCTCTCGGAAGCGGGAGATCCCTGTCCCTAATTTTTCAGTGGTAACGCTATGCACAGCCTCAGTTTGTAATTCGTATAAATCGGACAAATAAAAATTTGCAGACAATCTCAGGTTGGCATTGGTGAAGTCATACTCATCATCATTTTGAAGTACAGTCTCATCTTCAACAAAATAGCGGGTAAAGTCTCCAGAATAATCAAGAGCAACAGAATACCCCTCATTGTTACTGTATATTCTGCCAAACAAACCAATTTCAGCCCCATACGCCGCACTGTCTTCGCCTACGATAGTCGGGTTAACGTTATCATTTACTCCGATAGACGTTTTGACTTGTAGCGGTTTTATCTCTTTAGCTAAACGCCGCTCTTTTGCAAAAATAGGAGATGACACCATGCCAAGTAACACAAGTGTGGATAAAAAATAGGTTAAATATAAAAGCTTATTAAACAATGTGAGCATCCAATAAAATTAAATCTATCGACAGACGAAAATATGTTTGATCTTATCGGCGGCGAAAAAAAAATCTAAAGTCCTGTGTATATCCTCATGGCTATTATTTAACCACTTTGGTGCGAAACTAATGCTTAGCTGGTACGTAAGCCAGAGGAGCTTTTTGTAACAAAGCTTTAGCTTGACCCGCGTCTTGAGACAATAAAATACGATTTAACTCATCAAAGAGAATAACCACATCTTCAAAAGGTAGCTTAGTTTCATCCGCCCCCATTATCCTAGGGTGCTGGGTGGTAGTATCTGCGTCGTCTATGAGTAACTCTTCGTATAGCTTTTCACCAGGCCTCAGGCCCGAGAACTTCAGCTCAATATCACCCGTGGGGTTTTGCGGTGTCTTAAGAACATGCCCCATTAAGTGCGCCATTTTAGTTGCCAGATCGACAATTTTTACTGACTGTCCCATATCTAATACAAACACTTCACCATTTTTACCCATAGCACCCGCTTGGATAACCAGTTGCGCAGCCTCGGGTATGGTCATGAAATACCGTGTGATATCTGGATGGGTCACGGTAATCGGTCCGCCTCTTTGGATCTGCTTGGTAAACAAAGGAACCACTGAGCCAGAGGAGCCCAATACATTCCCGAACCGAACGATGGCATATTCAGTACTAAATCCGAGTTCTGCAATGCCTTGAATATACAACTCGGCAAAGCGCTTAGTCGCTCCCATAATGTTAGTCGGGCGCACTGCTTTGTCGGTAGAAACCAGGACAAACTTTTCGACGTCAAATTCTGCAGCAACCAACGCCACATTTGAGGTACCAAATACGTTGTTGCGGATCCCTGCAAGGGGATTCGACTCTACCATGGGTACATGTTTGTAGGCAGCGGCATGGTAAATCGTCTGGATTTGATTTTTATTCATAGTATCGCGCAGCATTTCGGTATCTTGAATGCTGGCAAGAACAGGAATGAGTTCGAGATCTGGGAATCGCGTCCGTAATTCATTCTCTATTTGATATAAGTTAAACTCTGACAACTCAAACAACACCATTCTAGTTGGCTCTGATTTGGCAATTTGTCGGCATAGCTCGCTACCTATCGAACCACCAGCGCCAGTCACCATGACACTTTTACCACGTATGTTGGTATCTAGCAGTTCAACAATAGGGGGCACGGGATCACGGCCAAGCAATTCCTCAATTTTAATCTCCCTAAGTTCATCAATTTTACTTTCACCTGAGAGAATATCTTGAATGTTGGGAATGCTGAGTAACTCAATTGCATAAGGCTCAAGTTCTACAATTAACTCTTTACGCCTAACGCTTGACGTATTGTGAACCGCCAACAACATTTTGGTTACACCATAACGTTTAACATAAGAGGGAATATCTGTTCGCTTGCCAACCGGTAAACCCAGTATTTGTTTACCCTGATACTGCTTTTTGTCATCAATAAATGCGACTGGGTGGAGGCTATTGCCAGCTTTTAGCGTTTGTGCCAAAGAACGGCCTGCTTCTGCCGCTCCAAAGATTAGACATTTTTCGCGCATTCGATAGCTCTGGGATTGAGCCGAGGCTTGGATGACGAACCTGGGTACAATGATGGTAATACCCGCTAATACCCAGTACATAATTAAAACTGAAGTCGGTACTAATACATTTGTAACCAGACTTAATACATAAAAAATGATTAAAGATCCGGTTAAGGCTAGAACCGCTATGTATAGAGTCTTTAACCCTATGTAGCGAATAACTTGTCGATAATGGCCGCTGAATGAGAGTAATAAAACAGTCAATACAGTGTTAACCGCAATCAGCCCCCATTCACTTAGCCCCATATGCCAACTGCCAATACCAAAGCGTATCCAAAAGGCAAAAATTAGCGCACTAAACAGTGCGACTGCGTCCCAAGCCATAGCGACGCTTAACTTTTGCTTCGGGCTTAGTTCAAATAGTTGGCGGACATTCATTAAAGGCTAGCCTCCTGCATCACCTTAGATAGAACTTCACAGCAGAGATCAATTTCTGATGACTTCAACGTTGGGTGAACTAAAAACATTAGTGATGTTTCACCCAATTCAACCGCGTTAGGTAAAGGCGTTTTTGGTCTATAACCTGAATTCTCAAATGCCTTTTCTTTGTATACTTCAGAGCACGAACCAGAGAAACATGGCACCCCTTGTTCAACTATTGTCTGCATAATTCTGTCTCGCGACCAATCATTTTTTAACTTGCTTGGCTCTACAAATACATAGCATTTATAAAAAGCGTGCTCCATGCTGTCGGGCACCCTCGGTACTCTTAAAGCTGAAAACTGTTTAGCGGTTTGCCAGATACGTTCCCCATAATCGGTACGAACTTTTGTCCATTGTGGCATTTTCTTCAATTGTAAACGGCCTACCGCCCCTTGGATCTCGGTCATTCGCCAATTGGTTCCAATTGACTCATGTAACCATCTGAAACCTGGGGGATGATCTTTTTCGTAAATTGCCGCCCAAGACTTACCGTGATCCTTAAACGACCAGACTTTTTCCCATAAAGATTTATCGTTGGTGGTTACCATGCCACCCTCACCAGCTGTAGTCATTATCTTATCTTGGCAAAAGGACCACGCTGATAATGCACCAAAACTACCTAATGATTTGCCTTTGTATTTCCCGCCATGGGCTTGAGCACAGTCTTCAACTACTTGTAATCCACGTTCAGCGGCTAGGGCTAAAATGCCATCCATATCACAGGGCCAACCAGCCAAATGCACACACAAAATAGCCGAAGTGTTTTCTGATAATTTGTCACTGATAGTAGCAACTGAGATATTTTGAGAGTCACGATCTATATCGGCAAAAACTGGAACCAAACCTGCTAAAACAATAGAAGATACAGATGCAAGAAAAGTACGCGAAGTGACTATAACTTCTGAGCCTTTTGGTAAGTCTAGGGCTTGCCAAGCTAAATCTAAGGCAACTGTACCGTTTGCTACCGCTATGGCATATTCACTGTCTGTATATGCGGCAAATTCTTTTTCAAATTCACGGCATTCCTGTCCCGTCCAATAATTGACTTTATTCGAATCAAGTACTGAAAGTACCGCTTGCTTTTCTTGATCATCATAATCAGGCCAAGGAGAAAATGGGCCATTTAACATACATGTATCCTTTGATTTATTCGCATGAAGAACTATCTAAACGCTTAACTTTAGTAGCGGGTACGCCTACGTATAGGGCATTGTCGGTCACATTATTCACCACTACCGACCCTGCACCTAACACACTGCGTTTGCCTATATGCATTTGCTGTATGACTGTGGTGCCTATGCCTAAAAAGGTAAATTTATCCACAGTCACTATACCAGCAAGCTTACAACCAGGGGCAATATGAACAAAATCAGCAATCTGGCAGTCGTGATCGATCGTGGCACCTGTGTTTATAATACAGCCCACTCCAACCTCAGTAAAAGGGTTAACCACGCTATGGGCGCAAAGCAAGGTCCCCTCACCTATGTTTGAATAATCGCTCAATGTAGCAGAAGCATGGATCAAGCTCGCCAACCGAGCTTGAGCCGCTTGTAAGCGAACCAACCACTTTTGTCTAATAGAGTTATTGCCTATGGCCACAAAAAACTCTGTATCATCAGCCAAGTAATCAGCAAAGCTTTCTGGTACATCGACGATAGGCCACGGCCCGACAAATTTGTTGTCAACAAAAATAGTGTCTAAAAACACAATAGTCTCAAAAGCGCCCATAGATTCTGCGCATTCTGCGGCCACTTTACCATGACCTCCGGCGCCAATAATGACTAAGCGATTAGTCTTCATTATCACTCCCAGTAAATTTGCTCATGGTAACTTCACCATCATGACTAATACCGTCTCGTTTAAAGACTTTTTCTACTGTCATAAACAAAATTTTGATATCAAGTAACAAAGATTGATTGTTGACATACCACACATCTAAAGCAAACTTGTCTTCCCAAGATAAGGTATTACGACCATTCACTTGAGCCCAGCCGGTAATGCCAGGTCGTACATTATGTCGCTGAGCCTGATCTTTGCTATAAAGAGGAAGGTACTCCATTAACAAAGGACGAGGACCGACTAAACTCATATTGCCGTTTAAAACGTTAAATAAACCGGGCAGTTCGTCTAGGCTACTTGCGCGTAAAAGTTGACCAAACCGCGTCAATCGCTCGTCATCAGAAAGCAGGTTGCCCTCGTTATCTTTAGCGTCCGTCATCGAACGAAATTTTGCCATATAAAAAGGCTTACCGCCTAACCCCGGACGCTGCTGTTTAAATAAAATAGGGCTCCCAAGCTTAACTCGAACTAATACAGCCAAACACAACAATACAGGAGACAAAACCAGTAAAGCGCTTAGGGCTACCAGAAAATCGAAGACTCTTTTGATCATTAGTTACTAGACCCTCCTTGATAATGTGCCAATACATCATGATAAAAACCAAACACCTGTTTGGCATTATGTTCTACGTTCATTACGCTCTGGACCTTGTCAAAACCACGCTCCACCATATCTTGCATTTCTGTTGGATGTTCGATTGCCCATACAATTTTAGTGGCCAAACTTTGCGGAGACTTTACCGATGCGAGTAACCCTGTCTCCCCGTCTTCTACTAAATCAGGGAAACCACCGATATTGGTTGTTAAAGTGGGTATCTTCGCATACATAGACTCAACAGCTCCTCCGACGTTTTCAGAATGAGAAGGGTGGACTGCAAGATCGAACTGAGGATAGAGTTCAGGCACGTCCCGGCGGGTACCAAGAAATACGCAAGCATTACCCACTTTTTCAACAGCATATTGTTGCACTTGCTGATAATAAGCTTCTGTTGCCCCCCAAGGCCCCCCAACAAAAACGCACTTAGTTTTAGGATGATGTTTATGAACCAAAGCTAGAGCATCGATTAGATCCTCATGTCCTTTTAAGCCTCTGTCTTGTCCCAAATACTTTTTAGGTGCATAAAAATACGCAACCATGCCAATTAAGAAATCTTCATCTTGCATGCCTAGGCTTTTTTTTAAGCTTTGGCTACTTTTAACAAAGGTAAAATCATCAGCGTTTACCCCGTAATAAGCGAGTCCTACTTTTTCAGGAGCAATTCCACATGCTTGATACTTATCTTTTGTCCATAAACATGAAGCCAACCAATAATCTCTGCTTCGTCCGGTAATGAGATCTAACCATCTAAAAATCTTATGCTCTAAATGCAAGGGGCCAGGGACATGAAATATGCGAGGAACCTCTATTCCCACTAAACCAAACCGCATCAGTAAAGTAGTGGCCACGAAGTGACTGTGAATGAGGTCTGGCTGAATCGTTTTTACTAATTTTCGAAGTTTCGAAATGGTCTCTAGATTTTTCCATGGCTTTTTCAGGTTTAATGAAGGGTCAAAAAGATGCACCTTAACGCCAGCTGCAATATACTTTTCTACCATAGGACCATCCGGTAGAGCTAGATGTACCTCTACTCCAAGATTCACCAATTGTTGGGTTTGACGGAGGGCCCAGCTCGCTCCCACCGACGTTTTTAGTAAATGTAAGACTCTCATAAAAGTTCTTGTTTTAATTGACGATAAGATTGATAAAACTGTTTTCGAGTATGATAAAGCACTGATTGCTCATACTCACGAGCGCGTAGTAAATTTTGTTCCGACGCATGGGTTAACTCAGTTGGCGATGCCATTAGGCGCTCGATCTTATCGGCTAAACTTTGCCAGTTCTGATTTTCAATCATATAAGCCGCATCAAGTAATTCAGGGATCCCGCCGACACTAGACGCAATACAAGGCAAACCTCTCGACATGGCCTCTATCAGGGCTCTGGGTAACCCCTCTGTTCTAGAGGGCATTACAAATAAATCGGCTTTATCTAAATATTCCATCACTTGGTGGTGATTAACTTCGCCGACAAACGTTATGCACTCGGCACAACCTAATTCCTTGGCTAAAGCCTGCATGGGTTCGAGGTAGATACCTCCGCCCAGCACATTAGCATGAAAATGTTGCCCTCTACCTTTTAAATGAGCCAAGGCTCGAATTAAAAGATCAGGCCCTTTGTACAACTGAGCAAAAGATCCAACAAATACCAATTCTTTGCCCGGTTGTGTAAAGGTTCGAAAAGAGGCCCTAATTTTTTCATCGGGTAATTCAATATCGGAACAGCCAACAGACAGGCCATTATCACCTACTGGATATCGCTGCTGTAAATAATGCTTAGTCACATAACAGCCTGCCAAAGCATGGTTCGCCATCGACTTTAGCCCTGCATAACTAAGCCAAGCAAGCACTTTATCTAACCAGCTATGAGTAATACCAGAGCTAAAAACATCATAAGGGTCGCCTACTACCTCTAGAGCATAACCATGCTGCTTCCCGCGAAAAAGGCTCGCCAACATAGCTGATTGGGAAGGTACTCGATAGATCAATGCTCGCTCTTTAGTGGCAGTGCGCTGAATAGTGCTGCGGATCGTCGTCAGATTTTTGAGTAAACCTGCTAAGCCGACATAGTAAGGCAAGGCTACAAATTCTACTCGGCTGCCACTAGATAACCGCCAAGTATCTTGAGCAGTATCGACATCTTTAATTCTGGCAACAACAAAGACACTATCAAATACATCCAAATACCGAAGCCAAAAATCATACAAAAACGCACTGCCCGTCCACACTTTGCCGTCTGGGGTACGATAAAATCTGTATTCACATGTTACCACAATATCCATTGATATCTGTTGGCTCCTAAATTTGGTTTACTTGCAAACTTGCGCTAAAACTAGCGATTGACTGACAAAATCAGTACATAATACGTTGAAAACTTAAAAAAACTTATCTCTTTCGCGCAGCATCCTACAATTCTGTTTTATCTATAACGTTGCAATGCTGAGATCATGAAGTGGTAACATAGCCAAGGGATCCCTACATTCCATAAAATAAACCTAGCTACTGCGACCAATTCCCCTCTAGGCCACAACATAAAGCCAAGAAAACAACTAAAACAAAAAGCAGTGTTAATTGCGTTTGGCTTTACTTTTGACATGTTACTGATAAAGATTGTCGTTAAAAACAACAGCACTAACCCAAACCAATAAAAATTTAAATAATATTCAGCAAAAATTGAAAAACCAAAGCCTCCCCCTTTAGCTGCAATCCAAGGATCAATCTCTATTGCCAACCATAACGCTAAGCTGCCTTTTTGGGCGGGATGCGCATCCCAAAACAAGTTAGGTAAGGCAGTACTCGCGGCCAATAAAAAGCTATGGCCGTATTGAAAATCCATTTCCCACGGTACCCGCTGCATAATCCATGCTAAAGGGCTCATACTATCCGACATTTCTTTGACAATTTTAAAGACGGAATGCCCCACACCGCCACCTTCTTCTAACTTGTCGCCAACCCTTAAAACGGATAGTGCAGGGAATACAACCGCTACCATAAATAAGCCTGAAACATAAATTAACTTTCGTTTTACATGCTCTATTGTAACGTCCCACAAGCTGAGCAAAATAAGGAAGGGAACCAGAGCAACAAGCCTTGCCCCCATAGCCAACTTGACCGCAGTAAACACGCCGGCAAAAATTAAAATACAGTAAATTAGCCACTTCGTTTGTCTAAATGCAATCAATGCAATATAAAAAGATGGAAATAGAAAAAAACCCAAAACCTTGACGATCCCAGAAGCGCCATAAGCTTGCTCAGACTCAAACAACGCAAAGTAGCCGCCAGAAATGACTTTCATCAACATACTTTGTAAATCGTACACCGCAGCAGGAAAGGATACCGACAAGAACAAAAGAGCTGTAATTTTGGCAGCGGTTAGCTCTATATCAGTGGGAGGGACTTCTTCAATTTTTTTATAATCGGCATTAAGCAGAAGTGCGATAGAAATAACCAACATACCTATGTAGGTAAACTCATAAGCTCTTGCCAAAATTTGATAATCATTTTCCTTGAAGAAGGTGAAATAAGGCTCTTCATACTCAGGAAAAAACACAAACAAAATGGCCTTTCCACCGTTAAAAATAAAAACCATTAAAAAGAACAAGTACCCCAGAGATAGATCACTGCCACCTTGCTTAAACCAGGCATAGGAGTGCAATACAATTAAGCTCAAGATCGCATAACTCTGAATAACCAACACTTTTGCCAATCCAGTATCAGCATCGACTAGACGATAAAGGACGACCGACAAACATATAGTAATGTTGACAAAGATAATCGCGTAAGTATTGGCTCTATGTTGCAACATTTAAAAAGCTAACTCTCCAAATATAACTTCTCTAGCTTCTTTAGGTGATTTGGCATATAGAAGTCCGTCTGGGTAAATTTTGACGCTTCGCTGACCTTTGAGGCCTGCAGGTGTAAATCAAATATCTCAGATACCCATTTATCTAGTGGAGCAGACAAGGGCAAATATCTCATTAAGTGGTGGTCGAAACCTGCCTCCCTGGTAATATTATCGGCAATCAACGCCGGCACACCCGCAACCTGAGACTCAACTAAAGTTAAAGGCAAGCCTTCATATAAAGAAGGGAACAAGAGCACATCAAATACCGAAGCCATAATGTCTACAGCATCAGAGCGCATACCTAGGAGTTTTACATGCGGACGAATACCCAGAGAATCAATTTCAGACTCAATATCACCCCTCAACTCGCCATCACCTATTAGAACAAGAGTCGCGCTCTTGTGTTTAACTAGCTCCGCAAACACTTTCAGTAAAAATGTGTGATTTTTAGGTTCAGACAGCCGTCCTACGTGGCCTAGAACAAATCCATCAGACGGGATACCTAAAGCATCTCTCAAACTTGGATCCACTTTAATATTGTCTAAGTGCTTTATGCCACAATACAACAACTCAAGTCTCTGCTCGGGTACAACTTGACCATACTGAGAACCTTGCGCCTCGCGGCTAACAGACAAGTATTTATTGGCAAAGATACGTATCATCCACTTCATCACGTATAAATACCAAGCTCTTGGCCCAGAGAGGGGCTCAATAGACCGTCTGTTACTGTGGCTATGAGCTATTCTTAACTTAACACCCGCAAAAAACGCTATAACCATCACCCAGCCACTAAAGTGATCAACGTGACTGTGAACTACATCATATTTATCGCCACTTCTGAGAATTTTGAACAATCGCCATGCGTAGCTAAAAGGATTTTTGTTGTATTCGCACTTCACAATTTTACTACCAGTAGCAGTAAAAGGTTCATCTAATTCACTAGGCTCCAAAGTATGAACAAGGACATCGAGTTGAATTGGGCTGCCTTGTAAGCCCTCTGCAACGCCTAACAACCAGCGCTCAACTCCACCCGTATTTAGACGATTAATAATATGTAGTACGCGTTTTTTTGTCATTTCTTGTGTAACTCATGAAAAACTCTTATACCGAAGAATACAGCATTAAATGCTGCTGTCATTGCGCCTGCTATAAATGCACCAGAGACACCGTACAGTGGTACCAACCAAACACTCGTTGCTACACCGAAAATCACAGACCCTACCATGACTTGCATCTGATACTTAAAAACCCCAAAAGCCGTTAAAATAATTCCACCTACAGCTTGAATAGCCAACATTAAATTAACATATGCGGCTAAAGTAACAAGGCCGCCTAATCCTTTATAACTGTCACCATACAGAAAAACGACCAACCATTCCCCTAAAAGCCAAGCTCCCGCTAGTATGACCAAACCATATAAGGCACTTAATCCATAACTTTTAAGCGACAAGCGGACAATATGCGAAAAAAGCGAATCTTTGATTAAGCTAATTAGGGTAGGAGAGAGTACCTGAAGTGCTGATTGAATAACTAAACTACCTGCGGTCACAAAATAAAATACCGATGCATAATGCCCTACGTCCAAATCCGAACGCATCTCAGCTAACACGAATAGAGGTATATTAACTGACAGCAATACCAATACAGCTGTGACGCCCATAGGATATGCAGTGACGATAACGGATGGCACCTGATCGGTTTTTCGAATTTGTTTGCTCTCAGCGTCAATACCTGATTTGTCGCATACCATATAGGTAACTAACCAAGCAAGGCATAAAGCCAAGCAAGCCAATAGTAAACTATCCAACACATAATAAGCGCCAAGAAAAGCACATGGTGTTATTACGGAGCGGAAAATACGCGAACGCGTGATGCCAAAAATGTCAAACTTTCTCAGGTAAAAGCCGTGAGCCAAATCCGACATGTTTTCAATTAACTTGGCGATACCCAATGCTACGATAATCCAAAAGTAAACAGGCTCGACTAACCAATTTGCGTAAGCGGTGAGTAACAAAAATGTACAAAGAGAAGTGATAAGGCGAGTAATAAATAACTGGTTAATGTGAGCACTAGGAATATTGCTAGACATTAAGTACTGGCGAACACCAGCTTGACCAATTGTCAAAAATAAGCCCGCCAAAGCAAGGGCGTAGGAATATCGCCCAACAGATTCAATATCACCTGAATAGTTTAGACCAGCTATGAGTAACCACTGTGAAAATGCTAAGACTAGATTGCCGGATAGCATCAGCAGCATATCTGACTTCAGTTTATTCAAACCCTACGCCTACTGTACTGTAATGAAGTTTTTTATAGTTGAACTCTATCACAGTACAGCATTCAAATAACCCCAACTTATTGTTGGGATATATCTTAAACTCGTGATCGCGTACGGACTAAAGAAAACAGCAAAGCAACCAGTCCGATTGTAACAATACTCACTGTACTAGGCGCGCTGACTTGAATGATATTGGAGCGAGATACGGAAGTTGAATCAGAAACTGGAATGACTGAGGGTAACGAGTCGCTTTGCACCAGAAAAGCACCAAAATTGCTAAACCCACCATTATCAAAAACATCTTGATAATTTTTGCTATAGTCGACAGAAAATTCAACGCCATAGCGGTTTGCGCTGCCAGAACCATTTCTAAAAGATCCCCCCATTCTCAACACACCTTGCTCATCACGATACAAACCATAAGAATAAGTTTGAAAAGAAGGGTCTCCAACAACAGAACCAAACAGGTTTTGCCACTCAGTTGCCGTGCTGAAACACAAGCTAGTATTAGCGCAGTTCTCTTCGAAATTATGGGGGATCCCTAAAGGACCGGATATCACTATATTTGGAAATGCTTTCTCCAATAAATTTTCAACTTGCATGAAATTAGGTAAGGTCCAGCCTGTGTACAAATCGTTGACGTCATCAAAATGTTGACCCGCTGTTAAGTCTAAATCCAACCAGACCAACCCCGTCTCTTCGTCTTTAACTGCTAAGTTATCACCTGAAGTAAACGCATCCCATTGAACTAAATTAGCGAAGGCACTATGTGATATAAAACAACAGACAAACAAAATAGAGACAATCTTTTTCACTTATTAATACTCCTCAAATTTAATGGGAGCAGAATACATATCGCAACATAAATTTTACATTAACCTTTAGTCTTAACTTTAATACTAATTTCACACAAATAAATAGAAAATAATTCTTAACGAAAACATACGGTTAAGTAATTTCACAAAAATAAACGAGCAACACAAAACTAAGAAGCTCTGAATATACTCGTAATGATTTGACCTAATACTTTTGTCAAAAGTATCATGCCGCAGTAACTATACCGGATATCTTCGAAAACAAGCGTGGGCGATTATGCTAGTGAGGGATGAGCGCAAGGTAGCAATGCGCATTGGCGCTTAGAGTAGGGGCTATCCGTACACATCCACAGTGTATAATACCAATAAGTAGTGATTTATGATCTAATACTGTCATGGATTGCTCACTATTATTGTTCATATGAAACTTGATAAC
>CANMKA010000044.1 GCA_947498355.1 uncultured Paraglaciecola sp.
TCCTTGCGTAGCCTTAACAGCTCAGCACGTTCATCCGAACTTAAGTTGGCTCCAGATTGTTCCGCTTCAAACTTGGCTTTCCAGTTATAAAGTAACTTATCTGTGATACCTAAAGACGCTGCCGCTTTAGGGACGCTATAACCTTGTTCGGTTACTAATGCGACGGCTTCTTGCTTAAACTCAGTCGTATAACTTCTATTTATTCGTTTTGTCATTTAACACCTCAATAATTGGATTATATTCCATTATTAAAGTGTCCTGTTTAATTAAAGCAGAGCATTGCTTAGGCTAAATGAAATTGGCATAGAGGTGGCACAGTGAATTGCCTAGCAAGAAGATTAAATTCAATTAAAACGGTGGTTTAGGTTTCTCTTTGCTATATATTATAACCCACTATTTTTGTCCGCTTAGTGCGGCATTGTGTTTTTAATTAGAGAGAAATTTTGATGTCATGGAAAGAGTTTATGGCTCTGGTGTTATTGATAGAAGCTATGGTGCTGATTGGTATGTTGGTTCGGGCCATACCGACGATAATTGACGGCATTATAAAAACAAAAAGACGTAATCGCTTTGGGAAGGAGCTTTCTATCCTGTTTGAAAAACACAAACTTGATAGACAACAAATAGAAATTTTATCTAGAGAATTTTATTTAAACTCAAAGGATATCCAGCTCACTGCCAGAAGACAGTTTAAAGAAGCGTTAATGCTTGAAAAGCTAGAAAAGGAAAAGGCAGCCTATTTTCAGACTTTGTTCGAAGATTATGAACGAGATGAGCCTTTTGAAGGCCTGCCATCGGATGTGCGCCTTCATTTAGAGCGAATTAGAGAAGCGTTAGGTATAGAAAGTGATCACATGCTTCAGCCTCTTGCATCTCAGTTGCAAGATTTAAATGACGAAAATGTTAGAAAGCAGAAGAAAATGTGGTGGGTGTCAGTTGCAAGTCTCATGATAGGCATTGCATCTTCATCTTTTTCTGCATACATATATTTCAACCCCGTAGAATATGTGCAACCAACTAGCGCACCAAAACCTAACAAATAAAGATAGGTGTCGCGTAGCCGATACCTTATCTGGGGGTTGAACAAGCCCTACCTTCGTCATTCCAGAGGTCTTTTGATCTGGGCTCCAATCTTTAAGTCGTTTTTTACTGACTTGCAGGCCCTGCGATTCAAATTATTTTTTCTAGATCCCTAATCTTTTTGCGCGTTTCATGCCTATATATGAACAACTGAAATAAAGCGGACAAATAACAGGTCTGAGCAACTACACTGTATTGAAGTGTGGTTTGGATGCTTTGTACACATAATGCTCTTAGGTCATACGTTTATATATGAAAACAAAACAAACTCTGTATTCCGCTAGCCAAGTAAGTCCAATTTCGATGAGTGCTTCTTGTCAAAATACGGTTGACCAAAGCTTGGTCGTTTCTGCTAAGACACTCTCTAGCTCTACGCCCTGCTTCCCTTTGTTGCCTGGAGAGACGATTTTACCTAAAGCGCCAGCCGTGGTGTTAGACGATGGAACCAATTGTATTCCTCAGCATTTTCTGAGTTATCAACATAGTAAACAATCTGTGTCAGAAATTATCGCAGAAATCGACTTTGACCCAAGGTTTGTATTGTTTGTTGATGAAGACAAGGCCAGTGTATTCATACAGGTTGGAATTATTGGTAAAGACAACTACGTCAAACATGATGACCAAAATGCAGAAAAAATAGTATACGGCAGACGTTGGCGTGTTGAACCGCAACTTCCCTCTTCCGAAATTATTCAGACGGCTTTTTTAGCGTTATTAAAAGCCCGCGAGCATGAAATTAGGGAGTTATTCAAACATCTATCGGCTAATCCTAGGGCGGTACAAAAAACTACGATAACCACACCCTTTAGTTGTCACCATGACCTTCCTTTAATGGCTATGTCGAGAACAACCGATTTAGCAGAAACTAAATTGCCATTAGATGAGGCGCACATCAAGGATACCTTGGCATCTATTAGGTACGATCATGCCAGTATTGACCTAGTGGGTATTCAAATCCTGAAGCAGCAACAGCTGCTACTAGAGATACAAATCATACCAAGCAAGTTAACGACCCTGCCAGAGTTAAACCAGCAAACGTCTGGGTACATAGTGGTTGAAGACAGCAGTGAGGACGGCATACTCAATAGCATTATGGATTATGTACTTCAGTTGAGTCATCGCTATACTGAAGAGCACTTTAGGTTTAAAGGCTTTGCTCGTTTTTCAAGAAATAATAACGTCAGTAAAATATCTGCCCTATCAGCTAAAACACGTATTGCTGAAAACGTACAAAGCAATGATGAATTTAATCACACAGTCTCCGCTGCCAATTACGAAACAGACGCTACAAGGGTACCGAAAATAGGTAGCGGGAAGCTTGGACGTAAAATTAAACAACAATTAAATAGGTTCGACATAAAATATGGGATATTGCCCAAATGGGAACAATAGGTAAGAGCAGGGGCAAGGAGCAAGTAGATAGTAAATAGTGGCTAGTAAATAAAGGCAAGAAAGAGCAAAAGCCTTTGAACCACAGAGTGCACTGAGTTCACAGAGGTAAGCAGATTAGAGCAGTGGCTAGTGAATAGCTAAAGAAAAAGCGTAAAGACAAACAAAGCCTCTATCTTCGCCATCCCAGCAGAGAAAGACCAATAACCCTCTATCCCCGTCATTCCAGAGGTATTTTGATCTGGAATCCAAAGGCTTTAAGCAGTGGGTAGGAGATAGCAAATAGTGGCTAGTAAATAGAGGCAAGAAAGAGCAAAAGCAAGAGCAAAAGCAAGAGCAAAAGCTTTGAACCACAGAGGACACGGAGCGCACAGAGGAAAGCTATCAAGAACAGTAAATAGCGGCTAGTAGATAGTGAATAGCTAAAGAAAAAGCGCAAAGACAAACAAAGCCTCTATCTTCGCCATCCCAGCAGTGAAATACCAACAACCCTCTATCCCCGTCATTCCAGAGGTCTTTTGATCTGGAATCCAAAGGCTTAAAGCAGTCGATAGTAGATAGTAAATAGTGGCTAGTAGCTAGTAAATAGAGGTAAGAAAGAGCAAAAGCTTTGAACCACAGAGGACACGGAGCGCACAGAGGACAAGGAGTTCAAAGAGCAAATCGATAGGAGCTAGTAAATTGTGGCAAGAAAGGACAAATGCAGAAAGTGGCTACACCATCATTTCTAACAATGTATTTAAATAACGTCGTCCAAGTGGGCTGACTTGCCAGTGTTCTTGGCTGTCCATGAGTAGCCCTTTGTCGATGGCGTGGTTTAAATTGGCTTGTGTCTGTGTATCTAGCTTTTGACCGGTGAAGCGTGTGTAGTCTGATTTTGGGCAGGGTTCGACTAGTCGAAAGCGATTCATGAAAAATTCAAAAGGTAATTCATCTGGGGCTACGACTTTTTTCTCGTTGCAGTACCCTCGGCTGAGATCCATATACCCTTTAGGGTGTTTTACTTTGACTGTGCGCAATATTTGATTTTGCTCAGGCTGAGTGATTTTACCGTGAGCACCACAGCCAATGCCTAAATAATCACCAAAGCGCCAGTAGTTAAGATTGTGCTGACATTGTTGTCCGGGTTGGCTATAAGCAGATATTTCATATTGTTCGTACCCAGCCTCTTGAAGTAGTTGATCACCTTGTTGCTGAATGTCCCACAATAAATCGTCTTCGGGCAGTGTGGGAGGCTTTGAATGAAATTGAGTATTGGGCTCTATCGTCAGCTGATACCAAGACAAATGAGGAGGCTTTAGCTTTATACCCTGTTGTAAGTCGTACATTGCGTCTTGCATGGTTTGCTCGGGCAACCCATGCATTAAGTCAATATTAAAGCTATTTAGCTCGATTTGGCTGGCGGTATTGGCTGCTAATACCGCCTGGTCGGCATCGTGAATGCGGCCAAGTTTCTTAAGCTTATCTGTTTGAAAGCTTTGTACGCCTATCGATAAACGGGTAATGCCTGCTTGTACATATTCTGCAAATTTTTGACGTTCGAATGTTCCTGGATTTGCTTCTAAGGTTATTTCAGCGTCGCTGATTAGCTTGACCCGTTGTTTGGTGCCTTCCAGTAAGCGTTGAATACCCTTGGCCGAAAACAAGCTAGGAGTGCCTCCACCTATAAATATACTAGTAACTGGGCGATTGCCGACTAACTCAGCGTCTATGGATAAATCGTCGAGCAAATGGCTAATATATTCTTGCTCGGGTAGCCTTTGGTTTTTTTGCCCATGTGAGTTGAAGTCACAATACGGACATTTTTGCACGCACCAAGGAATATGAATATACAAGGATAGAGGTGGGGCTTGTAAGTATTGAGGCACAGTTACTGAACTAATTTGGATTTGTTGTGAGTATGTTGAGTAATTGCTGAAGCGCTTGTCCTCTGTGACTCAATGCATTTTTTTGTGCTTTGCTGAGTTCGGCCGAACAACAGTTCTCACTGGGGACCCAAAATACAGGATCGTAGCCAAAACCATTGGTGCCCACTTGTTGATTTGTAATCTCACCAGCCCATTCACCTTGGCAAATTATCGGGCTTGGGTCGTCTGCGTGGCGCATATACACCAACACACATAAAAAGCGTGCGGTGCGTTTAGCCTCGGGAACACCTTGCATTGCTACCAGCAGTTTATCTATGTTGCTTTGGTCTGTTGCCTGCTCGCCGGCGTAGCGAGCAGAGTAAACACCTGGTGCGCCCCCAAGGGCATCAACGGCCAAACCTGAGTCATCGGCAATGGCGGGCAACCCCGTTTGTTTTGCTGCATGACGCGCTTTGATAATGGCATTTTCGACAAAGGTGATGCCAGTTTCGGCTACATCGCCCACCTTGAATTCGCTTTGGGCAAGCACCTCAACGTTTAAGGCTTGCAACATACTGCCCAATTCTTTGACTTTACCTTGGTTGCCTGTGGCTAATACGATTTTGCTGGGTAAGGCGATAACTGACATTAGGCTTTTTTACCTCGTCCTTTCGATTTTTTCTTTTTGTTGGCATTTGCACGTTTAGCTTTGAGTAAGGCTTTTTTGGTTTTTGTGCTGACCTTTTTCTTTTTAGGTGGCCGCGCTTCTTTATTTTTAGGGCGCAGGCCGTCAATGACTCGGCGTTTTAATACTTGTTCTGTGTAGCGTTCAATCTTGGGCACTATGGCTATATCGTGGGCTTCTACTAATGAAATTGCTGTGCCTTTGTTGCCAGCTCGACCTGTACGCCCAATGCGGTGTACGTAAACGTCTGCGGTGCGTGGCATATCGTAGTTGATTACGTGGCTGATGTTGTCAACGTCTATCCCTCTGGCTGCGACATCGGTTGCAACCAATATTTTAACTTCGCCATCACGAAATTTCTGCATTGTGGTGTTACGTTTGTCTTGGGGCATTTCGCCCTGTAGCCAACAGCATTGAATGCCCGCTGAGTTCAATTGACCCACTAAGGTATTCAGGCGCTCACGCGTTTTAACAAAGACGATAGCGCTCTCAACTTGCTCAGATAAAATGTGCGTGAGCAGAGCCAGTTTATGATTGGCATCGTCGGCAAGGTGGATCCACTGGTGGATTTTGCCTTGTTCTTTGCGGCTGGGCTGAGCTTCGATACGAGCGGGTTCGTCGAGTAAATCATCAGCGAAGCGTGCTATTCCTGTGCCTTCTAAGGTTGCAGAAAACAGCATACTTTGTTTACGCCATCTGGCTTCGGCGGCAATTTGATTAACTACCGCTGAAAACCCCATATCTAGCATGCGATCAGCTTCGTCTAAAATCAGGCACTCGATATCACGACAATCAAAACTTTCTTTTTCGATATGTTCGAAGAGTCTGCCCGGTGTGGCGACTAATATATCGAGGTTTTTTTCGAGTAAATCTCTGTCTGTGCCATAGTTAATGCCACCAGTTATTACACCACAATTTATATGAGGTAAGTATTTGCACAGGGCTTTAGCTTGCTCGAATATTTGCAAGGCTAATTCCCGAGTAGGCGATAAAATCAAGACACGAGTCGCGCCAGGTTGACGCCTAGGATAGTCTAGTAAAAACTGGCATACGGGTAATAGAAATGCCGCAGTTTTACCTGTGCCTGTTGGCGCAGACGCTAAAATGTCTTTGCCCGCCATGGCTTCGGGAATAACTAAGCTTTGAATGCTAGTGGGCTCTGTGTAACCCATATCTGCCACTGCGTGGATTAAATCATCATCTAATTCTAATTGTTCGAACATGTAAACTGCCTAGGCGCTGAAAAAGCGAGATAAACTAATGTCGTCGATTATAAAGGACTGTCAGCTAAAAAGCTCAATTAATAGCGAACCGAATACGCACAGGCGCTGGTTTAAAGGGGGATAAACGAAAAACAGCGAAGGTAATCGCTGTTTTTTAGATGCCCAGAGTGGGCTTAGGTTAACGGATATTTAAGCGTAATTATTTTTGTGCCGCCACAACAGAGATCTCTACTAGCAATTCGGGCCTTGCCATAGACGCTTGAACGCACGCTCTTGCTGGAGCGTGTCCTGCTGGTACCCATGCATCCCAAACTGCATTCATAGCTTTAAAATCTTTCATATCTTTAATATAGATAGTGGCCGACAACAAGTGTTCGCGGTCGCTACCGGCATCGATTAATAGACCATCTACCTTGCTTAACATGGTTTGTGTTTGCTCGGTAATATCCTTACTGGCATCTGCTGCGACTTGCCCACATAAATAAATGCTGCCTTGATGAATGACGATTCGGCTCATGCGTGGTTTGGTTTCAATTCGTTTTATTTCGGTCACTGTATTTCCTATTAGTTAGTTTGGTGGTAATTGAGCTCAATCCCCTAAACGCTGTTTTAATTCAATAAGTTGCTCTGAAAGCATAGCGACTTGTTGCTCTAAGGTATCGAGTCTAGCCGCTAATGCTGGGCTGTCAGATTCTAGATTAGGTGTGGCTGACTGCGTTACGCTTTGGGCTGCCGGGTCGGGTTGCCCAGAAAACAAGTGGCAGTATTTGGCTTCGCGTTTTCCGGGGGCTTTGTTTAACCGCATGACCCACTGATGACCGTTTAGCGCCTGCAATTCAGTTAAACTCTTTTGTACGTCGGTTACGTCGTCAAACTCAGTTAGTCTTTGGGTGCGAGTTCGTAACTCACCGGGGGTTTGGGGGCCTCTGAGTAACAGAACACACACCAAAGCCAGTTGCTTTGCGGTAAATTGTAAGTCGCTAAATTGGGTGTTACAAAACCTATGTAGGTATTTTGGCGCTCTGTTGCCAGAAGCTTGTTGACACATTATGAGTTTTTTGGCGACTAATTCGTCGACAATGGTTTGCGTCTGACTTTCACTGTAGGTCACCACTGGCTCGCGGTTGCTTTTTTGATTGCAGGCCGTGGTAAGACTATTCAAAGTGAGTGGGTATAGATCGGGAGTAGTGATTTCTTTTTCGAGTAATGCGCCTATTACGCGGGCTTGGTCGTCGGTTAAATGAACTGTCATAAGTGTCTCAGAGAAAAGAACAATAGGCCTTAATGTAATGGCATATTTGCTCCTTTTAAAGGTTAAGTCATCACTGGTTGATCAAGTCTAACCAGAGTTCGGGTCTGTGTGTTGGTAATTGGTCGGGTAGTAGCGGGTTTTTTAGGGTAAGAATACGTCTATTTCTTAAGTTCGCTTTTTCGATATTTTGTGCATGATATAGGTGAAAGAGTTTTTCAAATGAGCCATTTTGTATCGCTTTTTCGAGCCCATCTAGGATTTCTTTGTGCAAAAATGTGTTTTGTTTATTTACAAAAAAGTACATGACATTGGGATAGTAAATCGCTATGTGTTTGTCGATTGCTATGGGCAAGGCTCTAAACATGCTCCAATCATTATAAACTTCGGCTATGCTTCGAGGAAAATAATCAAATCGTTTAATAGACAGCATGTGAAACAGAGCACCAAAATTTGAGCCATTGGTCACTGGAATATCATTGGAACGCAATATTTTAGTATCCGACCATATGACGAGTTGCCCTGCAACTAATTGTTTAAGATCTTCAGGTGTGCTCACAAACTTTAAAATATCTGGGGTGTCGGCATGCACAAGGGGGATCCTAAATCCTAACAAACCACGTAAAACGGGAATTTTGACTGGGAAAAAGTTTTCTTCAAGCTCTGGGGTAGTGGCGGTCCAAAGTATGTGCACAAATTGGTTCTCTTCGAGTAGCATATGGTTGCGCGCGCGGTGAATATCTCTGCCATTAGGTTTTACGTCAAAATTGTATTTACTGTATGACAATGCCAGCTCTAGTAGCGCAACTTGATAAGCTGAGCGGATTTTTGCTCGATTATCTCCCGGAAACAACACAGGGTAGGTGTCGAGATAACTGCGCTGAGGATTTTCTTCTGATGTGCTAACAACTGCCCAACAAGGCATGGTCAGTGTAAGAAAAACACAGATTAGATATTTCATGCAAATAACAGCCTTGTTGTCATGGCAGTGCTTGTTTGAGGCTAGGTGAAAGTTGAGGTAAAAAAACTCGCTTCCTCTAATTCACCTAGAGCTAACATGTTTATAGTATAGCGGTTTGTGCCAGTTAAAAATCCGATGTCATTAAATTAGTAAGGCGTGTTGAACTTTTCTGTATTTTTTGCAGCGAGTTGCGCGGTATTTATACAATGAAGCACGATTGTGGTGTGGTTGTTCTACATGAAAGCGTGCTAAAGCAGTAGAAATGCTGCGCAAATGCTCAACTTCGTTGCGAGTCACTTCGGATTCGTCTTAAAAGATTTTTCCTCTTTGTTGCAGCATTTTGACTTATATTAATAGGCCTTCAACGCTGCGGTGTGACTAAAAAGCTTTTATATTTCATTAAGTGTAGAACAAAACGTATACAGAAAAAATCAACACGCCATGGTATTAATTTAATGAATATCCGTTATTTATTTAAGTGATGAATAATAGTGTCAGGATCAGTTACACTATAACCAAATTTACCCCTGCTACTTGTAGTGTTATTAGCATTTTGCCCGTAAGAGGTTTGTATGAGTTTGTATAAAGATTATATTGAAGAAATTGAAACCCGTAAAAAAGAGCTAGGTTTAGCTCCTAAGCCAATCGATAGCGCCGATTTGTTGTCTGAAATCATTGAGCAAATAAAAGATACGGCTAACGAATACAGAGAAGATTCTCTTCATTTCTTTATCTATAACACACTTCCAGGTACTACCAGTGCCGCTGGCGCTAAAGCTAAGTTTTTGAAAGAAATTATTCTTGGCCAAGAACACGTCGCTGAAATTACCCCTGAGTTTGCCTTCGAATTACTGTCACACATGAAAGGTGGCCCTTCTATCGAAGTGTTGCTTGACCTGGCTCTTAGCGATGATGCGTCTGTTTCTGCACCAGCTGTTGAGGTACTAAAAACTCAAGTGTTCTTGTACGATGCTGATACTTCTCGACTAAAAGCCGCTTATGAGGCGGGCAGTGCCGTAGCTAAGGATTTACTAGAGAGCTATGCCCAAGCTGAGTTCTTTACTAAACTCCCCGAAATTGACGAAAAAATTGATGTAGTCACTTATATCGCAGGTGAAGGCGATATATCTACAGATTTACTTTCTCCTGGTAACCAAGCGCACTCACGTGCAGACCGTGAATTACACGGCCAGTGCATGATTACCCCAGAGGCTCAGCAAGAAATCGTTGCTCTTCAAAAGAAACACCCAAATGCTAAAGTAATGCTGATTGCAGAAAAAGGCACTATGGGCGTAGGGTCTTCGCGTATGTCTGGAGTTAATAACGTAGCCTTGTGGGCCGGTAAGCAAGCCAGCCCTTATGTGCCTTTTATTAATATTGCCCCTGTTGTTGCCGGTACTAACGGTATTTCACCGATTTTCTTAACCACAGTCGGCGTGACAGGTGGTATTGGTCTTGACCTTAAAAACTGGGTGAAAAAGACCGACGAAAACGGCAATACGGTTGTCGACGAAAATGGCGATGCAGTTCTAGAGCAAGCTTATTCAGTTGCCACTGGCACTGTGTTGACCATAGATACTAAACAGAAAAAACTTTATAACGGTGATAAAGAGCTAGTCGATGTATCGTCTGCTTTTTCTCCGCAATCTGTTGAGTTCATGAAAGCGGGTGGTTCATATGCCGTTGTTTTCGGTAAAAAACTACAAACCTTTGCTGCTGAAACGTTAGATATTGAGATACCTCAGGTTTACGCTCCGTCAAAAGAAATTTCTCATGCAGGTCAAGGCTTGACGGCAGTTGAAAAAATCTTTAACCGTAACGCAGTAGGAGTGACCTCAGACACGCCTTTGCATGCAGGCTCTGATGTGCGTGTTAACGTAAATATTGTAGGCTCTCAAGATACAACTGGCCCCATGACTTGCCAAGAATTAGAAGCCATGGCTGCGTCTATTATCTCGCCAATTGTTGATGGTGCTTACCAGTCAGGCTGTCACACTGCTTCGGTATGGGACAGTAAAGCCCAAGCCAATATTCCTAAGCTTATGAGCTTTATGAATAAGTTTGGTTTGATTACTGCTCGTGATCCAAAAGGCGTATACCACGCCATGACTGACGTTATTCACAAAGTATTGAACGACATTACGGTAGATGACCGCGCTATTATTATTGGTGGTGATTCTCACACGCGTATGTCTAAAGGTGTAGCGTTTGGCGCAGATTCGGGCACAGTTGCCCTAGCTTTGGCAACAGGTGAAGCCGCCATGCCTATTCCAGAGTCGGTTAAAGTAACCTTTAAAGGCGCCATGAAAGGCCACATGGATTTCCGTGATGTGGTACACGCGACTCAAGCACAAATGCTTAAGCAATTTGGTGGCGAAAACGTGTTCCAAGGCCGTGTTATCGAAGTACATATTGGTACTTTGCTGGCCGACCAAGCGTTTACCTTTACTGATTGGACTGCAGAAATGAAAGCTAAGGCTTCTATCTGTATTTCTAATGACGAAACCTTAGTTAAATCAATTGAATTGGCTAAGAGCCGTATTCAAATCATGATCAACAAAGGCATGGAGAACGAAGCAGGCACATTAGCGCACCTGATTAGCCTAGCTGACAAACGTATCGAAGAAATTCAATCAGGCACTCAACCGGCATTGGCGCCAGATGATGCAGCTAAGTATTACGCCGAAGTTGTGGTCGACTTAGATACTATCGATGAGCCTATGATCGCCGACCCTGACGTGAACAACGAAGATGTCTCTAAGCGTTATACCCACGATGTGATCCGTCCCGTGTCATATTACAAAGGTAAGCCAGTTGATTTAGCTTTTGTTGGTTCATGTATGGTACATAAAGGCGATATGCAAATTATTGCGCAAATGTTACGTAACATCGAAAAACAAAATGGCAAGGTAGAGTTTAAGGTGCCATTGGTTATCGCTCCACCTACGTACAATATTGTTGACGAACTAAAAGCTGAAGGCGATTGGGAAATTCTACAAAAGTATTCTGGCTTTGAATTTGATGATGCAAATCCTAAGAGTTCTGCACGTACTAAATACGAAAATATTATGTACTTAGAGCGTCCTGGATGTAACCTGTGTATGGGTAACCAAGAGAAAGCTGAGCCGGGTGATACGGTTATCGCGACCTCAACACGTTTGTTCCAAGGTCGAGTTGTAGCCGACTCTGCTGAGAAGAAAGGTGAATCCTTGCTAGGCTCAACACCTTTGGTTGTGCTTTCTGCTGTGCTGGGTCGTTTCCCAAGCATTGAAGAATACAAAGATTCAGTCGTTGGCATAACGTTAACAGACTTTGCGCCACCTACAGAAGAAATGACCACTAAATACAGTGCTGAACAAGCTGTACCCGTTAAGGTTGTTGGCTAGTATAAACCTACCATTTAGTTGAATGTATAAGGGTTAGTTACAGTGTGTAACTAACCCTTTTTTTATGGCAAGTCGGCATGAACTTTTTATTGTAAAGCTCGTCTGAGTTTATGCAAATCGATACCTCTTGGTTTATACAGATTGGTTTAAATCTGGGTTAAGTAAAAAGGACAGGCACATGATAATTAAAGGTGTTAGGAAAAACGTTGTGATAATTTGCTTGAGCGCATTATGCTTGGCGGCTTGCACGAGTCAAAATGTGACGCATTTTGTTGGTCAAGCTATTGCCGATGGTACAGACACGCAAGTCGCCTATGGCCCTCAACAGTGTATGCATTTACGCTCCAAATGTATCCACGGCGAATTTCAAGAATGGCAAACCAGTAAAAAAGAACCCGGCTGTTCGTGTAAGGAATTGTGACAGCTAGCTTATTCAAACCTCGGTAACTGAAGGGCGGCTTGTTCAGAGTTCAGATTAATCGTACTTGTGTACGACCTATAGATGACTTTCATGTAGAGTTACCTCATAGTCAACGTTAGTCTGAAGGAAAGTAACAACAAAATGCTCAAATATATCAAGTTAGGATTAGGTGCATGCCTGTTAATTGCATCAATCAGTATTTTTGCTCAATTCAAACAAGATCCTGTTTTATTTGAGCGCCAAACCCTGAGTGTGAACGGCCAAATCTTGACGGTAGACTATGCAAAGACCGCAGAGCAAAGGGCGCGGGGGCTAATGCACCGAAAATCAATGTGTGAAGACTGTGGTATGTTATTTAATTTTCAGCGTTCACGGGCCGTGGGAATGTGGATGAAAAACACGTTAATTCCTCTTGATGTCGCCTTTATGCGTGCCAATGGTGAAATTGTTAACATCGAACCTATGCAACCTCATGATTTAACCACCACGCATTCTAAAGGCGCAGTGTTATATGCGTGGGAGATGAATCAGGGCTGGTTTGCTAAAAATAAGATTCTAGTAGGTGATAAGGTCAAGATTGGCCAATAAACCCACTTAGTAAATGCCTTATAACAACGCAAGTAGCTATATAAGTAGTTGTATAAGTAGCCATGCAAGCAGCTATAAGTGTCCGGTTTTAACATAGATTAAGGCCCCATCTTCTTTGGTAAAAGGGCAATGTTGGCTTTGATCTGGACTACGCAGCCAAGTTCCTTTTGGGTAGCTTCCATGTTCGTCGTAAAAGGTACCTTCTACAACGAATATTTCTTCGCCTCCCCAATGTGTATGGGCCGAAAACTGAGTATGAGGGGCCCATTTTACCAGAGCAACACGCTCTGTCTGAAACTCGTGTAGAGGCATTACCTCAAGCCCGTCAATTAGTCCCGGATGCCATAATTGTGATTCGGTATGAAGTGTGACTGGCTGAGTATCTGCTGGGTCAAATTGATGTAACTTAACCAATATGGTCGCACCTTCGCTGCCAATTTGCGGAGTATGGGCCGTACCAATTGGATTGCGTACATAACTGCCCTTTGGGTAGCTGCCATGTTCATCTGCGAATACACCCTCTAACACCAAAAACTCTTCACCCCCAGTGTGTTGATGGGCCGAAAATTGACTATTAGGTGCATATTTAACAATAGACGTAGCCCTTGCGACTTCGTCGCCAATGCGATCTAACATCATGCGCTCGACCCCTAGGATCGGAGATGGGACCCACTGGTAATCATTTGGTCGAATAACCACCCTTTGGGTAAAGTCATGATTTACGCGTAATGTCATGGTTTTCTCCTTTGTAGATATAACAGGTCAATATGCACTGGTTTTTAGGATAAGCATAAATAGCAAACGTCTGGAGAAGTCTAGCATGGGTTTTTAGGTAACCCCTGAGTTAAGAAGCCGTTAGGCCTGTATATCCTATTCCAAAATAGCTGATTAACCAGAAGATTTTTGCTTTTTTATTCAATCTTTTGCTGGTATTTTCTACCCTCATTTTTTTGTGTCTGAACGAGTGATAGTACTGTGAGTGATAAAGAGTTGAATGGTGTAAATGTAGCTAAGTTTGGTGGCACCAGTGTGGCAAACTTTGCCGCAATGAGTAACTGCGCAAAGATTATAAAAAACAATCCTGCTACCCGCGTTGTGGTAGTGAGTGCCTCAGCTGGAGTAACTAATTTGTTAGTCGATATTGCGAATACTGCAATGTCTAAAGAGCAAATTAAACAAAAGCTTGCGGAGATCGAAGCCATTCAACACAGCATTTTAACTGATTTAGGCAGCCCAGCTGACGTATCAGATAAACTTTATCAACTGTTATCGTCTTTGAGCGATCTAGCTTTGCATGAAGAAATCATTCATCGAGCGGATTTAAAAGACGCTTTGCTATCTCATGGCGAAAGAATGTCGTCTTTATTATTTAGTCAGGTATTAAAGCAAATAGACGTTAATGCAGAAAATTTCGACGTGCGAAATGTACTGAAAACCGACAGCCAGTTTGGTAAAGCCACGCCTAATTTAGCAGCAATTAAAGCCGCAGCCGCAAACTTGATGTTACCGTCTTTGGAAAACACAGTATTTGTGACCCAAGGCTTTATTGGTTCAGATGAGCAAGGCGAAACCACGACTTTAGGTCGCGGTGGTTCTGACTTTACCGCAGCGTTGTTGGCAGAAGCCCTTGAAGCGCAAACGTGTGAAATTTGGACCGATGTTATTGGGGTATACACCACAGATCCGCGTATTACCGCAGCGGCCAGACCCTTGCCTGAGCTGAGTTTCGAGGAGGCGGCTGAAATGGCAACCTTTGGGGCTAAAGTGTTGCACCCAGCAACCATGGAGCCTGCTCTAAGACAAAATATTAAGGTGTTTGTTGGCTCTAGTCGTGAACCTGAAAAAGGCGGCACTTGGATCGTTAAAGACTGCGAAACTCAGCCAGCGTACCGTGCAATCACGCGCCGTAAAGAGCAAGTCATGGTGACGGTTAAAACGCCTAAAATGATGTACGCCCAGGGCTTTTTACAAAGAGTATTTACCATAATTGCTAAGCACAAGCTTAGCGTCGACTTGGTAACTACCTCTGAGATATCCGTAGCCTTTACCCTAGACAACCCAGCTAACTCTGTAACCGAGCAACTTAATAAAGCGACATTAGACGAACTTAGTGAATTTTGTGACGTGAAAGTCGAAGATAATTACGACTTAGTCACTGTGGTGGGTAACAACATGCACAGCGAAGCTGGTGTATCAAACCGCATTTTTAATGCCGTTGCTGAGCATAACTTACGCATGATTTGTTATGGAGCAAACCCTCATAACTTGTCTTTATTAGTTAAAGACTCGGCCAGTGCCGAAGTAGTATGTGCCTTGCATAAGGCCCTATTTGAATAATACCGAAAGTATCTGACAAACGAGTCAGCCAATACGTGATAGTAACCAAAACCACCCTAGGGTGGTTTTTGTGCTTAAGGGCTAGAAAGAGCAAAAAGAGCAGTAAATAGTAGCTAGTAAATAGGGGCAAGAAAGAGCAAAAGCAAAAGCAAAAGCTTTGAACCACAGAGGACACTGAGCGCACAGAGGAAAGCATTCAAGAACAGTGGCTAGGAGATAGTAAATAGAGGCGAGAAAAAGCAGTAAATGACTAACAGCCCCAAAACCCGTCATTCCAGAGGGCTTTTGGTCAGGAATCCAGTCTTTAAGCTATTAAGGGCTAAAGCTAAGAAGTTGAACCACAGAGGACACTGAGCGCACAGAGGGAAAGCATTCAAGAACAGTGGATAGTAGCTGGTAAATAGGGGCAAGAAGAGCAGACACAAACAAGCCCCAAGTATTGGAAGGGAGGCAAGAAATTAAGTTACCTATTGGCTCTTTCTAAAAAATACAAATTCCATTAGCATCAGTCATACCAAATTAATCACGTTGAACGGGGTCCGTTCAACAGGGTATTTCCACACGTAACCTTTACCAGATAATGAAAAAACGGTTACAAAATAACAATGTATGGGTCGAGTAATAAAATGGCCTGAATAATATTGGACATAATGTCGTGTTTAAACACGACGTTATGTCGTCTAATAAATTGTTAGTTTTACGATGATGAAATCAATTTTTATAATTTTAATCACGATTTATTTACTATTAGGTTGTGATAGTCAAAATGAGAAAGTACCTGTCGAAATCGAATTTACAGAAAGTGACTTTAACTACTTTAAAACGCTTGGTGCTAGTGAGTTAAAGTTAATTGATAGTACTGTTTATTCTCACACACATGAGAGGTGGAGAAAAATAGCATTGGTTGTCGGTAAATCTTTTGAGTTGCAAGAGCAATTCTCTGAACTTGATGAAACTAAGTTATTGTTAGGAGTTCATCACCTTATAAATCAGAATAAGCTTGTGTCTCAAGGTAATATTAAAGCTATGCGTTTTAGTGAAGTTAAGCGAAAGTAAAACTAACAAATGAATTATGTTGTTCCGTAAACTCACTGGGAAAAATACTCGCTGGCCTTCGGCCAAAGCGCTCATATTTGGCCCATATTCAAAGCGTTATGCTACAAGGAAAATTCGATGGATGTAGTGGATAAAGTACTTCACTTACTTAGACTTGCCAGTGGAACACTTGGTTACTCTGGTCACATGTACAAAGAAATAGATGGTTTGGATAGGAAGCAAACTATTAGGAAAATTGGTGGTTGGATTGGTGAACTCAAAGATTTCGAAGACAAAATATGTGATTTATACCCTGACAAAACATCAGATTCATGGAGGTTAATTCAAGAAGATAAAATAGCCTATGACAAAGAGTATGAAGATTTATATGAAGCCATGAATATGGAAGATAAAGGTAATGTTGAAAAGGCTATTGAGCTATATAAGAGTATAGAGTTGAACTCAAAAATTGAACAAAATGTTACTTGGGCGCAAGCTGGTCTTTACAGGCTAATGTGTAACATAACAAATAAGGATAGGTGTCGCGTAGCCGACACCTTATCTGGGTGTTGAACAAGCCCGAAGCTGTGGAGTCTGCT
>CANMKA010000045.1 GCA_947498355.1 uncultured Paraglaciecola sp.
AATAGTGCGCTAAAAGTCGGATCGCTTTTTAGCAAACATTAGCGTTGGTGTACTCTGTAGCGTGCCCGGTTTTTATCTGCTAACTCTGTTTTTCTATTGGTTGTGCTGGATAATCTATCCGCAATAGTCACCTGTCTAGCCATATTAACCGTCAACTAGCAAAATCACATTATTAATCAAACGAGGATTTTGTGATGGTGGCAATACCATATATGGTATAAGAAGCACTGCGCAGTGGCAGGTATTGTTTAAACAACACTATGAATGGCTTATAGACGATTGATTTTTGCCGAGCGTTTACGAAATTTTATTACTTACGGTGACGTTTTCAAATATACGGTAAAAGTTGATATTGCGTAAAAGTCATCTCAATAGTGAGAATTCGCTTCGCTCTGCTTTTTGTTTCGATGATTTTTCGCGTAGAAATGGTGCCGACTACCGGAGTCGAACTGGTGACCTACTGATTACAAGTCAGTTGCTCTACCAACTGAGCTAAGTCGGCACACTGGAGTAGTAAAACTACAAGGTGACGCTACTTTAAGGCTGTTGGTACACGGCCGGATGTGGCTATGAGTCCTTAAAGCGAGCGCTATTGTATTCACCTAGTTGTAGTTGTCAATCAATACCTTAAATTAACTGATTTTGGCTAAACGTGCGGCTTCTGTTTTAAGTAACGGGAAGTGCTCGATAGGCAAATATTCGGCTAACGCTAGCATAGATTTAGCTAGCTCGGCGTATGAGTCGGCGCATAGGTTAAAATGGCCCATTTTGCGTTTCTCTCTGGGGGTCTTGCCGTACCAATGTAAGTGGCATCCTTCAATGCTCAGCATGTCTCTAGCGAAGGCTTTGCAGCCAATGATGTTGATCATAGCTGTGGGCGATGTCACTTTAGTTGAACCTAGAGGTAGTCCTCGTACTGCGCGTATATGGTTTTCGAATTGGCAGGTGTCTGCGCCATGCATAGTCCAGTGGCCAGAATTATGTACTCTCGGCGCGATTTCGTTGACTAAGAGTTGGTCGCCCATTTGGAAGAACTCAACAGCTAGTACACCCACGTAGTTAAGTGACTCTGCAAGCTTGTTAAATACGGTTTGAGCCTGACTGGTTAATGCCGGCGAAATCTGGGTTGCAGGCGCAATGCTTACATGCAACTGTCCTTGATAATGCAAGTTTTCGGCAAGCGGGTAATAGGCAATTTGGCCGTCTTCTGTACGCACGCCAACCATAGACAGCTCTCTGTCAAACTTGAGCATTTTTTCGACCACTAACGGGACTTTTTCTAGGTCTAACTCAGCGAGCTGAGCTTTTAGCGCAGGCAATTCTGATTGGTCTTGCAATCGCCATTGGCCGTAGCCATCGTAGCCATCTCGACTGGCTTTGATGATAAGTTGGTTGCCGAGTTCCTCTACTGTTTGGTCGAGTTGATCGACCTCCTTGATGATTTTAAACGGGCAGTTTGCAATGGCTAATTTTTCGAGTAATGCTTTTTCGCGTACTCGGTCTGCACCGGTCAATATGGCTTCAGCACTGGGTTTGAGTTTGCCTGTGGCGTGCACTTTGGCTAACAGGTCTTCGGGTATATGTTCAAACTCCGCTGTGATGGCATTAACGTCGGTTAGCATACTATCAAGACTATGTTGACTAACAAGCTTAGTCACAGGATCGACAACCTGATTATTGGCGACATCTACGGCTTGAACGTCTACGCCTAGTGGGGTGGCCGCCAACGACATCATTCGAGCTAGTTGACCCGATCCCAGTACTAAAATACTCATGCTTGGGGCCTTATGTTGAAGGTAGTTGTAATTCTTCTTGCGCAAGAACCGTTGCGGTTTGCGTGGCTCTGAACGCTTTTATGGCGTCTTGGACTGTGGGGTCTTGAAGCCCAACCACCTGTGCTGCCAATAAGCCAGCATTGGCTGCGCCAGCTTCGCCAATAGCTAATGTACCTACGGCTACGCCTTTAGGCATCTGTACTATAGATAACAGTGAATCTATGCCATTTAGCTGACTAGAACGAACGGGTACGCCAAAAACAGGTAAGTGAGTGTGAGCGGCTATCATACCGGGTAAGTGTGCGGCTCCGCCTGCTCCACCAATAATCACTTGGTAGCCTTGATCTGCGGCTGACTCAGCAAATTCAGTGAGTAAGTTGGGGGTGCGGTGGGCTGACACAACTTGCGCTTTGTATTCTACACCTAATTGTTCAAGTATCAGTGCTGCTTGTTGCATGGTTGGCCAGTCTGATTTTGAACCCATTACAATTGCCACTTTTGGCATAACGTTTCTCACTTAAATGAATTGGTTGTTTTACTGAATTGATAATACAAGCAGGGTTAGCCTAAGTGTTTTGGCAATACCCAAAAATTTAAGCGGGCTATTATATCGTATCGTGGTAACTGAATAAACCTTATCCATACCCATAAAAAAATCCGCTATGTGTTTTATGTCAATCGGTATAAAACACATAGCGGATCTTTAAAAGTAAAGGCTAAACAGCAGATTTAGGTTTTTTGTTTACGCATTGCAGTAAAGAATTCGTCGTTGGTTTTGGTCATGGATAACTTACCAATCAGAAATTCCATTGCGTCTATCTCTGTCATCTCATGGACAATCTTGCGCAAAATCCACATTTTTTGTAATTCGTCTTGTGTGGTTAGCAGTTCTTCGCGGCGTGTGCCTGAGCGGTTATAGTCGATAGCTGGGAATACACGTTTTTCGGCAATTTTACGATTAAGGTGCAGTTCCATGTTACCTGTACCTTTAAATTCTTCGTAAATTACTTCGTCCATCTTAGAGCCAGTGTCAATTAGTGCTGTGGCGATAATGGTTAAGCTACCCCCTTCTTCGACGTTTCGAGCTGCACCAAAAAAGCGTTTAGGTTTGTGCAAGGCATTGGCGTCTACACCACCGGTTAGTACTTTACCCGATGACGGGATCACTGTGTTGTAAGCTCGAGCTAAACGGGTAATTGAATCGAGTAAGATTACGACATCTTTTTTGTGTTCAACTAAACGCTTGGCTTTTTCGATTACCATTTCGGCCACTTGAACATGACGGCTAGCTGGCTCATCGAATGTAGAGGCAATGACTTCGCCTCTTACTAAGCGCTGCATCTCGGTCACTTCTTCAGGGCGTTCATCAATTAGCAATACCATCAACAAACATTCTGGGTGGTTTGCTGCGATAGATTGGGCAATATTTTGTAGTAACAGGGTTTTACCTGCTTTGGGTGGTGCGACTATTAGTCCACGTTGGCCACGACCAATAGGTGAGGCTAAATCGAGTACCCTAGCGGTAATATCTTCGCTACTGCCGTTGCCTCGCTCCATAGTTAAGCGTTCGTTGGCATGTAAAGGCGTAAGGTTTTCGAACAATATCTTGTTACGAGAGTTTTCTGGGCGATCGTAATTAACTTGGCTAATTTTAAGTAGAGCAAAGTAGCGTTCGCTGTCTTTCGGCGGACGTATTTTCCCAGAGATTGTGTCACCAGTGCGCAGGTTAAAGCGTCTAATTTGACTTGGCGATACGTAAATATCATCTGGCCCAGCTAAGTATGAAGAGTCTCCAGAGCGCAAGAAACCAAATCCATCTTGTAATATTTCTAATACACCGTCGCCGAATATATCTTCACCGCTTTTAGCGTGAGACTTTAAGATAGAAAATATAATGTCCTGTTTGCGCGCACGAGCCATATTGTCTAGGCCCATCTTATCTGCCAAGGCAACGAGTTCGCTTATAGGTTTGTTCTTGAGTTCCGTTAGATTCATAGTTGGTGGGTCTTTTTGCTAGAAGCTTGTCTTTACAGCCAAGTTTTATTTGAATGATTCAAGGGTTTTTTACTTTTTACAGTTTTTTGCTTGAGTAAATATAGGTCTGTTCAGGTGAGAACCTCTAAAACTTAGCATCAATATTTACATGAGTCTAGTCAATTTAATAACTAGCACGATATTGGACCTAAAGAGATAGTTGTAACTAAGCGGGTAAGAGGTCATTTAGTTAATTAACTGGCAAATTGCAAAGGCTTGCTTGTGCCACTTGCCAGTTAATTTAGATGAGACTTAAATGTTGTCGTTTAAGAACTCAATAAGATGTTGTCGTTTAAGAACTCAATAAGTTGCGCTTTAGACAAGGCACCAACTTTTGTTGCTGCTACATTACCGTCTTTAAATAGCAACAAGGTAGGAATGCCGCGAATACCATACTTAGGTGGGGTTTCATTATTTTCATCGACATTCAGCTTACCAACTGTTACTTTGCCGTCGAACTCGTCAGCAACTTCATGCAGTATTGGCGCAATCATTTTACAGGGGCCACACCATTCAGCCCAAAAGTCAACTAACACAGGACCAGCAGCATTAATAACATCGGCCTCGAAACTATCGTCAGACAACTGGATAATTTTGTCGCTCATTCTTTTCTCCGTAATTTTCACTGTCGCTGCGTTGTAACAGCATTGATTTGAGTGTTATATAGAAACTGGTTTTTAATGCAAGCAATGATAAGCTATAAGCTATGCAAACTACACATTTAACAGAAACACATTTTTCAAATTTAGCTATTCATCCAAAAGTTGTTGAAGCTCTGGATGAGGCTAATTTTAAGCATTGCACGCCTATTCAGGCTTCAAGTTTGCCGCCCTTGTTAGCAGGTAATGATATTGCTGGGCAGGCACAAACGGGAACCGGCAAAACTATTGCTTTTTTAGTGGCAACCTTTCATCACCTGCTTACCAACCCAAAGGAAGGTACGAAACAACCCCGTGCAATGATCATGGCTCCCACTCGAGAATTAGCCGTACAAATTTTTAATGATGCTGAGTTGTTAAGTAAGCATACGGGTATTTCTTTGGGTTTGATTTATGGTGGCGAGGGCTATCAAAGTCAAAAAGAAAAACTAGAAGAAGGTGTCGATGTGATCATAGGCACCACGGGTCGTATTATCGATTATTATAAGCAAAACATCTTTTCGCTAGAACATATACAGGTGGCTGTGCTCGACGAAGCCGACCGTATGTTCGATTTAGGTTTTATAAAAGATATTCGTTTTTTATTTAGGCGTATGCCAGATGCGACTGAGCGTTTAAGTATGTTGTTTTCGGCAACCTTGTCATATCGCGTACAAGAATTAGCATACGAGCATATGAATAACCCGGCTCACGTGCAAATTGAGCCCGAGCGAAAAACCGCTGAGCGAGTTAAAGAAGAGTTATTTTATCCATCTGACGATGACAAACCTTATTTGTTGTTAACCTTAATGGAAGAAGAGTGGCCCGAAAAGGCCATTGTGTTTGCTAACACTAAACACAGTTGTGAGCGGGTATCTGATTGGCTAGAAGCAGATAATCATAGAGTGGGTCTTTTAAGTGGCGATGTACCGCAAAATAAACGCCTTAAAATTCTAGAGGACTTTACCTCGGGTAATTTGGATATTCTGGTTGCGACAGACGTAGCAGCGCGAGGCTTGCATATTTCTTCGGTGAGCCATGTATTCAATTATGATTTGCCTGATGACGAAGAAGATTATGTGCACCGCATCGGACGTACAGGCAGAGCGGGGCAAAGTGGTACGTCTATCAGTTTTGCTTGCGAAAAATACTCATTGAATTTACCGGCTATTGAAACCTATATTGAGCATCCTATCCCAGTTTCTGAGTATGATTCAGAGGCATTGATTCGGGATGTTGAGGCACCTAGGCCCAGATTTAAAAAGCGCATGCAAAACGGTAAAAATCACCAAAAACGTCACTCAGGTCCAAGACCTAATAGGAATCGATGAATACTAGTACACAACCCATCAGTCCCCTTGTTCAACCTGAGCAACTATACGCAGCGGTAGATCTTGGCTCAAATAGCTTTCACATGGTAGTGGTGAGAGTGTCTGCGGGTTGTGTACAAATTATTGGTAAGGTTAAGCAAAAAGTGCGTCTTGCCGCAGGGTTAGACGATAACTTCAACCTTAGCCAAGAGAGCATGGAGCGTGGTTGGGGATGCTTATCGGTATTTGCCGAACGCTTACAAGACATCCCTTTATCAAATATCAAGATTGTCGCTACTGCGACTTTACGCTTAGCTAAAAATGCTGATGTGTTTATCGCTAAGGCAGAGGAGATTCTTCATCACAAACTAGAAGTGATAGACGGAGAAGAAGAAGCGCGGCAGATTTATCTAGGGGTAGCCTATACATCAGCCAATCAAGGTAACTCTTTAGTTATTGACATTGGTGGAGCAAGTACAGAAGTGATAGTTGGCAATGACATGAAGCCAATTCACTTAGTGAGTTTGAACATGGGATGCGTGACCTTTAAAGAGCGCTTTTTTGCCGATGGTCGCGTCACTCAAGAGGCGTTCAATGGGGCTATTGATTATGCTAAATCTTTACTCGCGCCCAGTGCCGAACAATTTTTGAATTTTACGTGGCAGCAGTGTTTAGGTGCCTCGGGTACACCACAGGCGATTACAGAAATTCTGGTCGCCCAAGGTATTAGTGACTCGATTCGAATTGACTACCTTTATAATCTTAGGCAGCAATGTGAAGATTGCGCTGAAATCGAACTACTCGACATTGAAGGCTTAACCGAAGCAAGGCGCGCGATATTTCCAAGTGGTTTAGCTATTTTGATTGCCTTGTTTGAAACCTTAAATATTCAAGAAATGAATATCTCGGGCGGCGCTTTGCGCGAAGGGTTAATTTACGGCATGTTAGATAACATGCAGCAAAACGATCGCCGCTCTCAAACGTTAGATCAGCTTATTCAGCAGTTTCATATCGAGCCAGAACATGCCAATCGAGTTAAGAATTTAGCCCTAAGTATGTTCAAACAAGTGAGAAAACAGCTACACCTCGGTAAAGATCAAGGTGAGCCTGTGTTAATCGCTGCTTCTATGTTGATCGAAATAGGCATGCACATTGAGTACAAACAACACCATATGCACGGTGCTTACATCCTCACGTATTTACCTATGGTTGGATATACTCAACAACAGAGGTTAGTGATTAAAACCTTAGTGCAAAACCATAGACAAGCCATCGATACTAGATTGTTTGGTGGTTTTCATCCTGATGTCTCAGCACTGCTAGTGGCCCTTACCCGTATTATTCGTTTGGCAGTGATTTTATCTATTCGTAGAAAAGACCATTTACTGGCGCAATTTACCTTAGCGGTCAACGAGCAGGAATGGCAGCTTTCGTTCCCTGAGGGGTGGCTAAAATCACATCCTTTGATTAACGCCGAATTAGCGAATGAAAAATGGCTGCAACACAAGGCTGGTTGGACGCTATCCTATAGCTAGCATTGGCCTAATATCAAACTGTCTAGAGGTATACATAATGCCTCTTTTCCTAATTATTTTTGTCTAACACCTGCAGTTTTATCACTTTTCTACTAATACTTATAACGGCGTTCTTGCTGAGCATTTGATTAACATTTTTGTGGCTAATCAAGCCGACTGGTATGGCATGGCGTCGGTTAAATCAGTTTATTGATTGCGCATGAAGCGAGGTCAAATAGTTAGGCTTTTCAATCTGAATGCCAATTTGAATTGTTAAGCGTATTCTAAGGCCCTTTGTATTTAAGGCTAAGCGTCGATAGGTGAAGCTGCCCTTTTGTTTGACGAGATTTCATGGAGAGAATGCGTGTCGATAGTAGATAAAGACTTGCAGAAAAGTGTGTTTGGTATTCCTCAATATACGCCTGATATTGGCCGCGATGGCATCCAAAATATTTTGGACGAAGTGCTACTAACTCACCCCAATGGGTTACTTATTTTGTGTTGTGACACCGAGCCTCAGCATTTGGCGTTTTTTGATGAGCTCCTGCCAAATGTATCCATACCTGTTTTTGGTGGTGTGTTTCCCTCGATTATTTACCAAACACATAATTATCAGCAAGGAATATTATTGGTGCCTGTATTCGCGACTTTGACCATAAGTGTGTTTTCGCAGCTAGGTCTCGCAACAGGTAAATCTTTCAAGTTCGATCAGAGCTTACATCAACACGAGTCATTTATCGTTTTGGTTGATGGTTTGTCGCGCAATATTGATTATGGGTTGAATCAAATATTTACTGAGTTTGGAGACAAACCTCTAGTATTTGGTGGCGGTGCGGGGTCTTTAAGTTTTGAACAGCGACCGTGCTTATTCACTAATCAAGGCTTGATTGCCGATGCTATGTTAATCGTAGGCTTACAGCATTCATTTAAGCTTGCCGTTGGTCATGGTTGGGAAGTATTAGAAGGTCCCTTTTTAGCTAATCAAGTCGATGACAATCAAATTTTGCAGCTTAATTTTCAGCCTGCCTTTGATGTATACAGTGAAGTGGTAGAGAAACACGCAGGCCGTAGTTTTACTGATGACAACTTTTTTGAGCTAGCTAAATCTTTTCCATTTGGTATTGATAGGTTAGACGATGATTTGTTGGTTAGAGATCCCTTAACATGCGATGAAAAAAGTATGGTCTGTGTTGGCAAAATCCCCGAAAACACTATGTTGTATATCTTGAATGCAGATAGCACAAAACTAATTAATGCGGCTGCAAATGCTGTCACTTGTGTGTCTGCTGGCGATCCTTATCAATGTGGTTTGCTTTTCGACTGTATCAGTAGGCAATTATTTTTAGACGAGCAATTCAATGAGGAATTAGAGCAGATTTCGCAGCAATTGGATCCTCAAGCAAAATTATTTGGGGCTTTGGTACTGGGAGAAATCGCATCGAGTAAATACGGGGCCATTAACTTTCACAATAAGACTGCGGTTGTGGCGTTAGCCAATAAGGATTAGGTTTTGACCAATAATATTGCGCGAACACTGCAACTGGTATCGATTCAACATGAACTAGCCATGGCTATAGGCTCGCATCTAGAATTAGACAAAATGCTAGCCGTTTTTATGGAGCGCGCACTGCATAGGCTTAGCCTCAGTGATGTGGTTATTTTGTATGATCTGCCTCTAATAAACGAAGAGGCCTACGGTGAAATGCATTCTGTTTATTCGTTCCCCAAGAACACCACAATAGTCGAAGATTGGTTGATTCAAAAAGCCAGAGTCGTGCATACCGAGAAACGTACTACATTTTTACCGGTCGAGTATAACGCTGATTTTTATTACTTGTTTTGGGTACCCGACTTTGGGGTGTTAGTTTTTACACGCCGTGGGCAATCGATAGATAAAATGATACTCGATGCGTTGCAGCCCCTATGGGTTAAGTTAGCGACGGGTTGTATTGCTTGCATCGACCACACCAGTTTAATTGAGGAAGTTGAAGCAAGAAAAAATGCTGAGCATTCATTGATTCAGCGCTCGTTGCTTGATCCCTTAACCAATTTACCCAATCGAAAAATGCTTAATATGAGCTTGACCCAAGCTATTGAAGAGTCTGCCGAGAGTGGCCAGTATGGCGCTATCTTCTTTATTGATATAGACCGTTTCAAGGTAATAAATGATAGCCTAGGGCACAACGTGGGCGACCAAGTTTTAAAATTTATTGCCAAGCGTTTACTCTCTTGCCTCAATGTAGGTGACACCTTAGCGCGTATGGGAGGAGACGAATTTGTATTGTTTGTTACTAATTTGTCTACAGACCTGCATCAGGCTACAGCTAAAGCAGGCGAAGTGGCAGAAAAGTTATCTGGACAGTTGGCTAAGCCTTTGGATGTTCAAGAAAATACCTTAACGGTATCGATTAGCACGGGTATTAGTCTATTTCCTTTGAAAGAAGATGCTGCGGAGTCACCCGAAACTCAGTGCAACACCCTCATTCGCAATGCCGATCTGGCTATGTACCGTATTAAGCGAGCCAACCGAAACGGGTATAGCTTTTTCAGTGCAGACTTGCAGTCCTATTCTGATAAGCGTACTCAAGTTGAAACCTGTTTGCGTAATGCCATAGAAAAAGGCGAACTAGAGTTGGCTTATCAGCCGTTAATGGGAAGCAGTGCCGAAATAGTTGGCGCAGAGGCGCTGCTAAGATGGAACAGTCAAACCTTAGGTAGGGTCAGCCCCGCAGACTTTATTCCGGTTGCAGAAGAATCTGGCTTGATTATCGGCGTAGGTGACTGGGTGATTCAACAAGCTTGCCAAACTATCAAGTTATTGAGAGCCAGCACTGGGTTTAATCAAAATCAATACATCAGTGTCAATGTGAGTCCTCGTCAATTTAACCGAGCCGATTTCGTAAAGGATTTTATTGGGTGCCTGCGTAAGTATGAGGTCGACAGCAGTAATATCAGGATTGAAATAACCGAGAATGTAGCAATCGGTGATATCGACCTTGCCGTTGCTAAAATGAACACCCTCAAGGCTTATGGTATCGATTGTATGCTCGATGACTTTGGCAGTGGTTATTCGTCTTTGTCGTACCTGAATACCTTGCCTTTAAAAGCCATTAAAATAGATCGTAGCTTTATTACCGATATCGATACTTCGGTTTATCATCAGCTGATTGTAAAAGCAGTGACGGATATCTGTAATTATTCGAAGCTTGAATGTGTTGCTGAAGGGGTCGAGACCCAAGCTGAGGTAGAATATCTCGCCAAGGCAAACTTGTTTAAGGCCTATCAGGGCTACTACTTTCACAAGCCCATGCCAGAAACTCAGTTTTTACAGCTAATACAAGGCAATGCCACTAATCATAGGTGACTAAGGTCAGGTCTTAGTGGCACCTAGTCACAAGCATGCCAGTTGTTATCGAAAGTAAGGTTATTTAGTTGCATGCTTGCCTTGCAAAAGTTGCGCGGCTTGCTTGGCAAAGTAGGTTAAAATGCCATCTGCCCCAGCGCGCTTAAAAGCTAAAAGAGATTCGATGATGACTTGCTCTTCGTTTAGCCAGCCATTGGCAAAAGCGGCTTTGTGCATGGCATACTCTCCGCTAACTTGATACGCAAACGTTGGAACCTTACATTCGTCTTTACAGCGTCTCACAACATCTAAATAAGGCATGCCAGGTTTTACCATTACCATGTCGGCACCCTCGTTGATATCTAGCTGAATTTCACGAATGGCTTCGTCTGAGTTAGCTGGGTCCATCTGATAGCTTTTCTTGTCGCCGCCTTTGATATTGCCGGCAGAACCCACTGCATCGCGAAATGGCCCGTAGTATGCCGATGCATATTTAGCAGAGTAAGCCATGATAGAGGTGTTGATAAAGCCATTTTCTTCAAGGGCTTTGCGTATAGCGCCTATGCGGCCGTCCATCATGTCGGACGGAGCGACCATATCTGCACCAGCTTCGGCATGTGATAAGGCCTGTTTTATTAAAACCTCTATGGTTTGGTCGTTAAGCACATAGCCGCTGTCGTCAATGAGGCCGTCTTGACCATGCGAGGTAAACGGGTCAAGGGCGACGTCTGTCATTATACCAAGCTCTGGTTGTGCCGCTTTTAATGCACGCACCGCGCGTTGGGCAAGCCCTTGTGGATTAAATGCTTCTTTGGCGCATAGGGATTTGGCTGCTGCTGGGGTAACCGGAAAAATCGCAATGGCTGGAATGCCAAGGGCAACCAGTTCTTCGGCTTCTTTGACTAAAAGATCAATCGAAAGTCGTTCTACGCCTGGCATAGAGGGGACAGATTCGCGCTGATTTTCACCTTCTAGAACAAACATAGGATAGATAAGATCATCTGCGCTTAGCTGGTTTTCTGCGACTAAACGGCGAGTAAAATTATGTTTACGCAGTCTGCGCATGCGCGTTTGAGGAAATGCTACTGTCATCTGTATACCTATTCTGTTGGGCGAGTTAACTCACTACCAAGTACTTTGTTTCTGCCGGTTTCTTTAGCTTTGTACAGCTGTTTATCTGCTAAGGATAGTAGAGCCTCGTCTTCGTCTGTTAAGCTCGCGATTGTGGTCGCTATGCCAGCACTCACAGTAAAACTCACTTGGCTGCTTTCTACATCAATCTGTGCATCAGCAATTGTGGCCCTAATGTTTTCGACGAGAGTAATGGCCCCTTTTAAGTCTGTGTTGGGCAATATAATGGCAAACTCTTCGCCGCCATATCGACAGACTTCATCGCTGGGCCTTTTCAACGCTTGAGTAATCATATCAGCCACGGTTTTAATGCATTCGTCACCGACTAAATGCCCGTAGTTGTCGTTGACTTGCTTAAAGTGGTCTATGTCTAACATTACAATCGATAGTTGGGTTTGTTCTCGTCGACTGCGTCTAAGCTCGGCCAGATATTTTTTATCGAAGTAGCTGCGATTTCTGATTTCTGTTAGAGCATCTAAGGTGTTCTTTTCTTCAAGCTCTTGGTTTTTTTCAGACAGCTCACGTAGGGCAATTTCTAGTTCAAGGGTCCGTTCTTGAACCTTGTATTCAAGTTGTTCGGTTTCGTCTTCTTGTTGCACAAATTGCTCGGTTTGCTGCTGACATGCCTCAAGGGCAAGTTCTAGGTCCGAAATAGTTAACAACATGGCTGCTTGGTGCTTTTGTATACGGTCAATAATAAAACTAAGGGCCAACCAACCTAAGCTTAAGGCGCAGCCTAGTACGAGTACTGTAGGTGCTAGCTTTAGTTGTTCAAGGGATACCAGAATCAGTAGTAACCAAGTTACTAAGATTAGCCCCCAGCCTAGACAGTAACTTAGGCCGACTCGCGTGCCTTGACGCCACAAAGATAGGCCAAATACTACGTTAAACAGTGTGTATATCACAAATACCGAAGCTGATTGCCAAAGTAACGTTTGCTCAGCTAGCGCTATACCGGCGATTAAACTGATAGCTAACACGGCTGCTGCTAAGCGAATCGCAACGCTAGATCGAGGTGAGCTAAGTGTCGTGCGTAGCCATAGCTCGCAGCTTAACAATGCTAGCCCCATGGTTAGGTGGACTAATAAGCTTAAATGATGCTCGCCAGACCAAAAAAATGGGCTCTGATAGTCGGTTAGACTAATGGCTAAATAATGATTGAGAGTTAGACCGAGTAGTAAACCAAACAAGCTATTACTAATGAAAATGTGAGTGCGGGTTAAGGCGTAGGCAATGAGATTGGCTGTGGCGATTAAGCCGATTAACCCAGTAAGTAACCCTGTGTCGAAGTGGGCTGTATTGCTAATGTGACTCGTGGCAGTCGCTATCGCAAGTAGGGTAAAGACTACGAGTAGTATATGGCGAATGGTAAGCACTTTGTTAGCCGCCATTATGAACCCTTACCTGTAAGGTTAAGACCAAACAAGTTCACACTATTTTCGATGCTGTATTGGCTAATACTGGCAAGAGGTACATCGATAATCTCAGCCAAGCGCTGAGCTATGTAGGGCAAATAAGCCGGCTCGTTATTGCCTTTATCGAGCTTTCTGTTATTGGCTAATCCTTTTGGCCTTAAGTAAGGGGAATCTGTTTCAAGTAATATTCGATTTAAAGGCAAGTGGGGTAGGGCCTTGGCTAATTCGGTTCCGCGCTTAGGATCGCAGAACCAAGCTGTCACGCCTATGTACAAGTCTAAATCTAGGTAGGCCTGCATTTGCTCTAGGTTGCCGGTAAAACAATGGGCTACGCCACCCACTAGCCTAGGCCGATATTGGCTGAGCAATGCAAGTTGTTGTTCAAATGCATCTCGCTCGTGTAAAAAAACCGGTAGTTGTAATTCACACGCCAGCTCGAGCTGTTGTTCAAAGGCATGGAGTTGCTCTTTGGGCGTTGATAAATTGCGATTAAAGTCTAATCCGCATTCGCCAATGGCCACTACCTTGTTGTGTTGGGCCAAGGTTTTGAGTTGAACGTTCGTTTGCTCTGTATACTGGTTAGCGTAGTGAGGATGTACCCCAGCCGTTGAATATAATTGGGGCGCGCTTGCCGTCATATCGAAGGCCGTTTGGCTTGTCGTTAACGAGGTGCCTGTGATCAGCATATGCTCTACCTGTGCCGCTTGAGCGCGGGCTAGGGTCGGCTCAATATCGAGCCTAGCATCTGTAAAATTAACCCCTATATCACACCATTGCATGTGTCTTATTTATACCAGTTGCTTCATAAAATTGAATTTTCTTCGTTTTCTTTGGCTGGCCTAGAATAAAAACTGCCAACCACTATGCCTATTTCGTAAAGGATCCACATTGGAATAGCGAGCAAGGTTTGCGAAATAATATCGGGTGGTGTTAACAACATACCGACGACAAATACACCAACTATAACGTAAGGCCGTTTTTCTCTCAGTACCTCGGGTGTGGTCATACCCGTCCAGCACATTAAAACAATGGCCACAGGAATTTCGAATGAGATCCCAAAAGCAAAAAATAATTTAAGCACAAAATTTAAGTAGCTACTGATATCAGTATTGATGGCAACGCCTTCGGGGGCAACACTGGTGAAAAAAGCAAAAACTAACGGAAAAACTACATAATAAGCGAAAGCCATACCAAGATAAAAAAGCAGGGTGCTAGAAAACAATAAGGGCGCGACTAAGCGCTTTTCATTTTTATACAAACCAGGCGCTACAAACCCCCATATTTGATATAAAACGTAGGGGATGGCAATAAAGAATGATAGCACTAGCGTGAGCTTAAATGGTGCAAAGAAGGGTGAAGCGACATCTGTCGCTATCATCTCAGCATGCTCTGGCAAAGTGTCTAGCAGGGGGGTGGCTAACCAGTGATATAAATCTTGGGCAAAATAAACTAAGCACAAAAACACCAGCATCACGCTCATTAATGCGCGGAGTACCCGTGTTCTTAGCTCAATCAAATGAGAAATTAGGCTATTTGCCTCGGCCATAGTCGATTACTCTTTTGAATAGGGTTTTTGTACTGACTTGGCTGCTGCTTTTAATTCGTCCACGGACTCTTGTAATTCAGGAGATAAGTCTTCTAGGTTTTGTTTTTCAGCTTTCTTTAAATTCTCGTGCAGTTCATGGATTTTGAATTGCTGCTCAACTTCTTGCTTAAAACCATTTGCCACACCGCGAATGCTACGAATGGTTTTCATCGTTGAACGCACCGCACCGGGTAAGCGCTCTGGGCCTAAAACGACCAGCCCTAACACGGCAATAATTAACAGTTCAAAGAACCCAATATCAAACATTAATTGGACTCTTTTTGTTCACTCTTGGTGGTGGCTGTGGTTTCGCTGTTAGATGACTTATCGGCGACTTTTTCTTTATTTTTAAAATCGGCATCTTTTTCATCGTCGTCTTTCATCGCTTTTTTGAAGCCTTTTAGTGCGCCGCCTAAGTCTCCGCCCATGCCTCTAAGTTTTTTAGTACCGAACAGCAATACGATTATCGCTAGAATGATCAGCAGTTGTACAGGACTGATACCAAACATAATTATCTCCAAGTATTTCTTCAAGATCATTATACGTGGCTGAGGCGAAAGGTCACTGGCTTTGACTATAAATTTACAGTCATTTAATGCTTGCTGCCTAAACTTAACCATTTAAATGGCATTCTTTATGCTAAGTTTCGGCTAGAATTAGACAGATATACTCAAAAAATACTGTCTTAGCTGTAAGTTTTACATAGGTTGAGTAAATGAGGGTTATTTGAATAAGTTGTTAATATATAAGATCTTGTTGTCGGTTGTGGGCGTGACGAGTTTTATGACTCATGCTGAATCATCCCCATCAAAGCACGTTTGGTTAGATAACGTGCATAAAAACGTGGCCGACTCCATGGATTCAACTGCTCTGTGGTTCGACAAGTTTTTTATTTTAGAAGAGTTTTCTCCAGACCAGTATGCAACAGGCGAGGCAAGGATCCGTTTAGGTTGGGAGCCTAGAAGCCGAGATTTAGCAGAATTCGACACACGATTTAGAGTGAAATTTAGGCTGCCTAATCTTAAGCATCGAGTGGACGTGGTGATGTCTGATTATGAAGACGAACAAGCAGATAACTCCCTGAGTGTACTACAAGACGACAATAACAACGTCAACGACAACCGACTCAGTCTAGCCCTGCGCTTTAAGCACAAACCCGATAGTGGATTATCCCATCGCTTAGGTGTTGGGCGAGGGTTACAAATATTTGCCCGAACACGTTACCGAAATTCTCATTCACTCTCCGAAAAATTAAGTTTTCGCTGGGAAACAGCCGCTAATTTTTATTCTAAAGATGGATTTGGAAGCGAAATAACGGGTCAATTTGGTTACACCGCCAGTCCAAGCAAAATTTACCGATTTAATAACCACTTTGTATACCGAGACGAAACCAATGATTGGTTTTGGCAACACAATCTCCAATATCTAAGTCAATTAGACAATCAAGACGCCATTATTGCGGGTATCTATTTTGAAGGAAATAGCCGACCAGATTACCGATTAGAGGAATACCTTACCAGTGTTCGTTGGCGCAAAAATGCCCTGCGAGAATGGCTTTTCTTTGAAGTCGAGCCATTTATTTTATGGCGTCGAGACGAAAGTTTTTCTGCGTCATATGGCCTTGCCCTTCGAGTCGAAGGCCACTTTAGTCGCGACTGATGGATTGAGAAAAGAGCAGGGGAAAGTAGCTAGGAGGTAGTAGATAGGGGCTAGAAGAGCAAAAGCAGGGAAAAACAAAAAGCAAAGCTTTGAACCACAGAGGACACGGAGTCTGAGGAATCCCCACAAAATAGACATAAAAAACAATTAGATAATTGAAAAATAAAATGAACATTCACAGTGTT
>CANMKA010000046.1 GCA_947498355.1 uncultured Paraglaciecola sp.
CTCTGGCTTTTAGCTAACCCACGATTAATTGGAGATCAGCACTTTTTAAGGTGGCTCGTGGGGAGTCATTATGTCTAAGTGCTACTCGGGTATAAACATGTTGTGAAAATCAGATGTCTGTTACGTGTCTGTCAGGTAAATGTCATGTGTTGTCGTGTTCAATAGCTGGTGTTATAGCTCATAATAAGCCTGAAATGACAGTTAAGGATTAAAAATGATAGTTCGAAAATTAAGGTTACAGAGAAGTTGCTCACAAGAACAATTGTCACAATTTAGTGGATTAAGCGTTCGAACTATTCAGAGAATCGAAAGAGGGCAAAAAGCCAGTTTGGAATCTTTGAAATCATTGGCTGCTGTTTTTGAAGTGTTTTCTTTGTTTGGCCCAGACTGGGAAAAAAGGCAGATTGAGAAGAGGCTAGATAGAAAGTTATAAAGCACTTAACAAATCGCTGTTTCGGACAACAAATAGGTTAGTGGCTGAAAAAATGCTACCAACCTATTTTCCGCAAAGCTCGGCGTTATAAGGCATCATGATTAAGAAGATTGCGATTACCTTTGGAGTTTTACATTTAAGCTTTGTCATATTTATGGCTTACGTAATTGTTACGTCATCAGATCCCGTGGCAGTTAATGCGTGGCTTTTATTTATTCCTTTAGATTTTCCCATTTCTTTAGGTATGTTTCCTGTCAGCTATATTTTCGACGGTAATTGGCTTTTAAGCTCTATTGACGAAAATGGTAATTACAATATGTTTAGGGATATTAATAACTTTTGGGTGCCAGCTATTTACACCGGAATTGTCGGTACGGCATGGTGGTATTATTTACCAATTCTGTTTCATAAATTCGTTTTGCTAATAAAAACTAAGAAAGGTTGATCTGCCATATAACAAATAAGGATAGGTGTCGCGTAGCCGACACCTTATCATCCAAAAACCGTAGACCAAAGTAAAGGTAACGGCAGGAAAGTTAGTTTCACATTAAATAAAAGCAGACCCCCAAGCTATACCGACTGGATGACAAATTCATCGTGAATGAATTTGAACAGTTTCAGCTGGCCTTGTAGAGGCGAGTAATCATTGAGTTGATAGCCCTAAGAGTAAGAAAATTTACAATCACCGGATGTCTGTGGTTGAACCCGTGTTTTGTAATATAGGCACTAAAAAATAGAGGGGGTAAAGTGAAAGTTGGCTTAGATGTTTCGACATGGTAATAGACCAAGAACAATTCGTGATGTGGTGTGCGGTAAACTCTGCCTAATGTCTAGTTAACTGGGCTATTTCTTGCGATTGACATTAAATTTGTACCTATTTAATTGGCAATTCAGTTAGAATACGCGGCCTATGACTGATTTATCTTTTCAAAAAGTTCAATTTATTATTGTCGAACCTGAGCTCGAAGGGCAAAGGGTTGACAACTTTTTACGTACTTTTCTCAAAGGCGTGCCTAAAAGCCTTATTTATCGTATTTTGCGAAAAGGCGAGGTTCGCGTAAATAAGAAGCGCGTTAAGCCTGAGTATAAGCTTGTGGCCCATGACGAACTTCGCATCCCCCCCATCAGAGTATCCGAGCCGTCTGCGTTACCTTCAACGCAATTGAACAAGGTTGCTAGCCTCGAACAGCACATCTTGTTTGAAGACGATTGCTATATTGTATTAAACAAACCGTCGGGCACAGCGGTGCATGGTGGCAGTGGATTAAGTTTTGGCGTAATTGAAGCCCTGCGGGCGTTACGGCCTCAGCAGAAGTTTTTAGAGTTAGTTCATCGCTTAGACCGCGATACTTCTGGCTGTTTGCTTATTGCTAAAAAACGCTCTGCATTAAAGCATTTGCACGAACAACTTAGAGAGAAACAAGTTGATAAACGCTATCAAGCCTTGGTGGTAGGTGAGTGGCCTGAGAACCGGTTTAAAGTAAAAGCCCCCTTATTGAAAAATACGTTAAAGTCTGGTGAACGCGTGGTGCTGGTTAATGAAGAAGGTAAGCCTTCAGAAACTCGCTATCGTGTTCTAGAGCGATATCAGGGCGCAACGTTAGTCGAAGCTTCGCCTATTACCGGCCGTACTCACCAAATTAGAGTGCATTGCTTACATGCTGATCATCCGATTGCTTGCGACAACCGTTATGGCGATAAAGGGTTTGATGAGCGAATGGGCACCTTAGGCCTTAAACGCTTGTTTTTACATGCCCATACATTGGCGTTTCAGCATCCAGTTACCGAACAGCGCATGAGCTATAAAGCCGGACTAGAGCCCGCCCTAGTGAGTGTGCTAAAAAGATTGAGAAGTGAAAATACGTGAAGTACCAATTAATAATATTTGACTGGGACGGCACGTTAATGGACTCAATTGGCAAAATTGTTGATTGTATTCAAGACAGTGCTAAGTTTCTTGATTTGCCTGTTCCGAGCAGGCATGACGCTAAGCAAATTATAGGCATGAGCTTAGTGCCTGCCTTACAAACCTTGTTTAATCTTGATTCTTTACAAGAAGCCGAGCGCCTCGCTAAGCGTTACAAGCAATATTACGCCGCCCACCCGTTGACCAATATTCCTTTGTTTGACGGAGCAAAGCCATTAATTTGTCACCTCAAAGACGCGGGTTATCGTTTAGCCATTGCAACAGGTAAAGGCCGTACAGGCCTTGTGAATGCTATGACTACCAGCGAAATGACCGACTATTTTGAAACCTATCGATGTGCCGATGATGCCAAAAGTAAGCCATCGCCAGATATGCTTGAGCAAATTTTGCAAGAACTAGGGGTTAAGCCCGAGCAGGCACTCATGGTGGGTGATACCAGCTTTGATATGCAAATGGGGCAGTCTTTGGGTATGGACAGAGTGGGAGTGACCTTTGGTGTACACGACCAATCTGTGCTTGAGCAATACCAGCCCATAGCAATCATCGACCGCCTAGAGCAGTTACTCGAACACCTCTAACCTTTCAGGCTGAGAACACCATATATCCGCAGTTTAGGGGATTTGTGAGTTAGCTTAGTGGTCGCATATACTCAAATAAATCTATGTTTAACTGAGCAAATAAATCGACTAGGCCGATTAAGGGTAAGCCAATTAAACTATTTGGATCTCGCCCCTTTATGCGGTCAAACAAAGCTATACCTAAGCCTTCGCTTTTAAAGCTTCCGGCACAATCATAGGGTTGATCGAGTTTGAGGTATTGGGTGATTTGGCTTTCGGTTAATGGTCGAAACGCTACCTCAGTTACCTCAACTAAAGAGACGGTTTGCTGCTGATAGCTCACACTTAAACCGGTATAAAACTGTACTCTGTTGCCTGCTAATAAACTGAGCTGTTGCTTTGCATTGACAAAGTTGCCCGGTTTCCCCAAGGTTTGGCCGTCAAAGTAAGCCAATTGATCTGACCCAATTACGTAGTTATTCGGCCTGTGTTGGCTCACGGCTTGGGCTTTAGCTTGGGCTAACCGCTCCACCTGTTGGCTCACGTGCTCGTTTTTAATCGCTGATTCATCAATATCTGGGGATAGGCTATCAAACGGAATATTTAGTTTAGCTAAAATCGATTGGCGATAGGCAGAGCTAGATGCAAGGGTGATATTCATGACAACCAGTAAATGAGTTGATGTTATTGAGGCGGGCGATTTTACCCTCAATTCACCTTACTTCAACTGTAACAACTCTGCGTAGCTGTCATTTTTTGTTTGGAATTCAATATAATGACCATCTCAGTCTTAGCATGGGAGGGTCATGTTGCCCACTTGCATACGGAGCAAAAAAGTTGTGTAAACGTATTCCTGATAGTGTTTAGCTGGTAATGCGTTACTTAGTCTATTCGGCCCTCACGTCAGCGACCCATTAAAAAGTCTTTAGTTAGAATAAAAAGTATACAGAAAAGCTAAGCAGGCCCTAATTTCTCTTTGACTATGCAGCGGCAAATCTATATTATTCGCGCGCTATGCAGAAAGTGAAACTACCCAAACAGGTTGATCCTGTCAAAAGTGCCAACAAACGATCCGATTATCGGGGCGTTTTGTTAAGTGCAGATATGCCAAGATTACTGGGAACGGTAGTAGATATTGCCGATGAAGTAGACGTGGAACTAAAGTTCGATAAAGACGAGCAGGGTCTGAATTTTTTCCACGGACATATGGCATGTTCAACTTCACTTCGCTGTGAGAGATGTAACGAGCCTTTTGAGTATCAAATTGATACTGCATTTTGTTTTAGTGCTGTGCAGAGTACAGAACAAGAAGATCAAGTACCGTTACCGGAAGTTTATGAACCAGTAGAGGTCAATGACCACGGAGAAGTCAATTTACTTCAAATTTTTGAAGACGAACTGATGTTATCTTTGCCTATTGTCGCCCTTCATGCAGAGGAGGATTGCAAAGTAAAGCAAGACAACATGAGCTTTGGTAAAATTGAACCGGTAAATGAACGACCAAACCCATTCGCGGTTTTGAAAGAACTTAAGCGAGACTAGGAGCAAAATAATGGCTGTACAGAAGAGTAAGAAAACTCGTTCAAGACGTGGCATGCGTCGTTCACACGATGCTTTAGGTACCACTACTATGTCTGTAGATTCAACGTCAGGTGAGACGCACGTTCGTCATCACGTGACTGCTGATGGTTACTACAAAGGCAAAAAAGTTTTATCTCTTTAATTAATTAAGAGCATTACTTTGAGCCGTCTAACCTTAGCGTTAGATATAATGGGGGGCGATCACGGCCCCCATATTATTTTACCCGCTGCTAAAAAAGCCCTGCAATCTTTTCCTGATTTGTATCTTGTTTTATGTGGACCCGCATCCCTTATTAGCGCTTGGCGCAGCAAGCAAACTCAGGCTATTGCAAGCCGAATTGACATATCCGATTGCTCTCAATCAGTAGCAATGGACGAATCCCCGCTCCAAGCATTTAGGCAAAAGAAAGATTCATCAATGCGACGCATGATAGATCTGGTGCAAAATAATCAGGCCGATGCGTGTGTAAGTGCAGGTAATACTGGGGCATTGTTAACTATGGCCTTCTATGTACTTAAAACCTTGCCTGGCATTCAACGACCAGCCCTAATTTCAAAAGTACCCACCACCGAACATGGCAAGGTGTATTTGTTAGATTTAGGGGCCAATGTCAATTGTGATTCTGAGATTTTATTTCAGTATGCACTGATGGGGTCGGTGCTGGCTCAACAAGTAGAAGGTATTGCTAAACCCAGAGTGGCGCTTCTTAATGTGGGTGTTGAAGATATTAAAGGCAACGATCAGGTTAAGCAAACCGCTCGTTTGTTAGCGGATTGTCCGTCGATAAATTACCTAGGCTTTGTTGAAGGAAATGATATCTTCAGCCAAAAAGCCGATGTAATAGTCACCGATGGTTTCGTTGGAAACATCGCCCTTAAATCATGGGAAGGGCTAGCAAATTCAGTTATTCAAGAGATAAAAAATGTATCTCAACAGAGTTGGGTTTATAAAATTTTAGCAGGCATAGCCTTACCTTTGCTAAGAGGTATTTATGCTAAGATGAAGCCCGACCAGTATAATGGGGCGAGTTTGATAGGATTGCGCGGAATTGTGGTCAAGAGCCATGGTAACGCGTCATCAGAAGCATTTTTATATGCTATTCGCCAAGCGATTAAAGAAGTTGAAATGCAGGTTCCAACTAAAATCAAAGACAAAATTGAAGCTGTATTAATGGAGCGTCATACCTAAATGTACTCAAAAATTATAGGCACTGGTAGCTATTACCCTAGCGAAGTGAGAACTAATGCCGACCTTGCAAACATGGTCGAAACCACAGATGAGTGGATAACCGAGCGTACCGGTATCAAAGAAAGGCGCATTATTGGCGAGCACGAAACTGCTGGTACTATGGGGGCTAATGCCAGCCTCAAAGCTCTAGAGGCAGCAGGAATTAATGCCAAAGACCTCGATATGATTGTTTGTGCCACTACCAGTGGTCAAAATGCGTTACCTAGCACAGCTTGCGAAATTCAAAAGATTTTGGACTGTGATGGCATTCCAGCATTTGATGTGGCGGCAGCATGTGCCGGGTATTGCTATGCTTTGAGTGTGGCCGACCAATATATTAAAACGGGTATGTTAAAGCGTATCTTAGTGGTTGGCACAGATTGTTTAACCCGATTGGTTAACCCTGAAGACAGAACCATGGTCATTTTATTTGGTGATGGCGCAGGGGCAACCATAATTGAAGCCAGTGAAGAGCCGGGTATTTTATCGACGCATATTCATGCGGCAGGCTCATATGGCGAACTACTTAAAGTGGGCAATCCTACTCGTGGTAACGAGGCGTCTATTCACGAGAATTGGGGCTCTATGAAGGGTAACGAAGTATTTAAAGTTGCCGTCACTAAATTAAGCGAAGTAGTAGAGCAAACGTTAGTGGCCAATAATATGCAAAAGTCAGACTTAGATTGGCTAGTGCCTCACCAAGCGAACTTTAGGATCATTAAAGCGACAGCTAAAAAATTAGACATGTCTCTTGATCAAGTCGTGCTAACCCTAGAAAACTATGGCAATACTTCTGCTGCAACTGTACCTACAGCGCTAGATACAGCGATTCGCGATGGTCGTATTAAGCGCGGACAAAATCTTTTGCTAGAAGCATTTGGCGGTGGTTTCGCTTGGGCATCTGCATTAGTTAAATATTAATTCTAGTTTTAATTTCGAGATATCATTATGAGTAAACAAGCGTGGGTTTTCCCTGGTCAGGGCTCTCAAACCTTAGGTATGTTAAGCGAAATCGCAGCTGCCTATCCAGTTGTCGAGCAGACATTTCAACAAGCCAGTGATGTACTAGGCTACGACCTATGGGATGTGGTGTGTAACGATTCAGACAAACTAAACCAAACCCAAGTGACGCAGCCCGCTCTATTATCTGCGAGTTATGCTATTTTTCAGATAATGCAAGAAGTAGGGGCGCAAGCACCTAGTTACATGGCTGGGCATAGTTTAGGTGAATATTCAGCCTTAGTTTGTGCTGGTGTTATTGAGTTTGCCGATGGCATTAAGTTAGTCGAAGCTCGCGGTGAATTTATGCAACAAGCAGTACCTGCTGGTGTCGGCGCTATGTACGCCATTATTGGATTAGCCGACGATAAAGTTATTGCCTGTTGCGAACAAGCAGAGCAAGCTTCTGGCTTAGTGATTTCTGCGGTGAACTTTAATTCACCTGGCCAAGTTGTTATCGCGGGTAACAAAGAGGCCGCAGAACAAGCTGCTGCGCTTTGTAAAGAGCAAGGGGCGAAGCGAGCCTTGCCCTTGTCAGTCAGTGTTCCGTCGCATTGTGCATTGATGAAGCCTGCAGCCGAGCAACTCAGTACGCTATTAGAAAATATCACGTTTAGTAGCCCTAAGGTTCCTGTAATCAACAATGTTGATGTGCAAATGCCTACGGAACCAAATGACATTAAGCTTGCCTTAGTACAGCAATTATATAGCCCAGTGCGCTGGACAGAAACGGTTGTTAAGCTAGCAGATTTAGGTGTTGAAAACTTATTAGAAGTTGGCCCTGGTAAAGTGTTAACTGGCTTGGTTAAACGCATTGATAAAAGCTTAACTGGACAAGCGGTGAATACCCGCGAATCTATTGAATCACTATAATTATAAGAGAAAACGTATGTCTAATTTAACCGGAAGTATTGCTTTAGTGACGGGCGCAAGCCGAGGTATTGGCCGCGCTATCGCTGAGCAATTAGTAGCCGATGGTGCCACAGTAATTGGCACTGCGACCTCTGAGTCGGGTGCTCAGGCAATTAGTGACTATTTGGCAGATAATGGTCAGGGTAAAGTATTAAATGTGGCTGACGCTGATTCTATGCAGACTCTAGTTGCTGATATTATCAAAGAGCATGGCGCAATCGATATCTTAGTTAATAATGCGGGTATCACTCGCGATAATCTGCTAATGCGTATGAAAGACGACGAATGGCAAGATATTATTGATACTAACCTTACGTCGATTTTCAAGATGTCTAAAGCGGTACTCAGAGGCATGATGAAAAAGCGTAAAGGTCGTATCATCAATGTGGGCTCTGTTGTAGGTAGCACAGGTAACGCAGGACAAGCCAATTACGCAGCCGCAAAAGCTGGGGTGATTGGTTTTAGTAAATCTATGGCCCGTGAAGTGGCATCTCGTGGGATCACAGTTAACGTTGTGGCGCCTGGATTTATCGACACAGACATGACTAAGTCGTTAACCGACGACCAAAAAGAAGCCATTTTTAAAGATATTCCGGCTAACCGTTTAGGCTCTCCAACTGAAATCGCTGCTACGGTTGGCTTTTTAGCCAGCGACAATGCAGCTTATATTACAGGTGAGACAATTCATGTGAATGGCGGCATGCACATGGGGTAAAGATTTTGTTGAAGTTTATTAATACTTCAACGAGATAAGTAATTTTCATCAACATGCGAGTGGTAAGACCAGATAAAAAGATGAAGCTGTTACTTGCAAGGCCTCACTTAGCTGAATACACTACCCGCAAATTTATATCTAGCTACGATAAATTAAAGGATAACTAGAATTATGAGCAACATCGAAGAACGCGTTAAAAAAATCATTGTAGAACAATTAGGCGTAAAAGAAGAAGAAGTTAAACATGAAGCTTCTTTCGTAGACGACCTAGGTGCTGATTCTCTAGATACAGTTGAATTAGTTATGGCTCTTGAAGAAGAGTTCGACACTGAGATCCCAGATGAAGAAGCTGAGAAAATCACTACTGTTCAATCTGCAATCGATTACGTTAACGCTAATAAAGACGCGTAACATATTCTTAAACGGCTCACTCTGAGCCGTTTTTTTTCGTTCATTTTTTATTTCTAAAGTCGGAGCTCAATGTGTCTAAACGTCGCGTTGTTGTGACGGGTCTTGGCATGCTTTCTCCTGTTGGTAATGATGTTGAATCGTCATGGACTAACATTCTAGCCGGAAAAAGTGGCATCGGACCCATAACCTCATTTGATTCAAGTGCCTTTTCTACTCAGTTTGCAGGCGAAGTTAAAGACTTTGACGCAACCCAGTATATTTCAAAAAAAGAAACGAAAAAAATGGATCGCTTCATCCAACTAGGTATTGCGGCAGGTAAGCAAGCTTTGGTTGATTCTGGAATTGAGATATCACCAGAGAATGCGTCTAGAGTCGGAGTAGCAATTGGTTCAGGCATAGGTGGCTTGGGGTTAATCCAAGAAAACCACAGCCGTATGCTAGAAGCCGGACCTAGAAAAATATCCCCATTTTTTGTGCCAGCGACTATCACCAACATGATTTCGGGCTTCTTCTCCATTTACGAAGGTCTCAAAGGGCCAAATATCAATGTTGTGACTGCCTGTACAACTGGTGTACACAACATAGGGGTTGCAGCACGTATGATTGCTTACGGTGATGCAGACGCTATGGTGTGCGGTGGGGCAGAATCAACTGTATGCGAACTAGGCATAGGTGGATTTGCAGCAGCGCGCGCTTTGTCTAATCGCAATGAATCTCCTGAGCAAGCGAGTCGTCCTTGGGATAAAGACCGAGATGGCTTTGTAATGGGTGAGGGCGCAGGCGTAATTGTCCTTGAAGATTACGACACAGCTGTGGCCAGAGGCGCAAAAATGTATGCAGAGCTGGTTGGCTTTGGTATGAGTGGTGACGCTTACCATATGACATCGCCACCGAAAGACGGTGAGGGTGCAGCGGCGGCTATGCAAAACTCGATTAACGATGCCAACATTGAACCTCAAGCGATTGGCTATGTTAATGCTCATGGTACCTCAACCCCAGCAGGTGACGTGGCTGAAGTAGCAGCGGTTAAAAAGGTTTTTGGTGAACACGCCTATGATGTATTGGTGAGTTCGACTAAATCAATGACTGGGCATTTGTTAGGAGCAGCAGGCTCGGTAGAAGCTATTTTTACTATTTTAGCCCTACGTGACCAAATTGCCCCCCCAACTATTAACCTAGATGAACCCGGTGAAGGCTGCGATTTAGACTTTGTTGCTCACAAGGCCAAGCCTAAAGCACTAGACTATGCATTGTGTAATTCATTTGGTTTTGGTGGTACTAACGGTTCCTTGTTATTTAAAAAAGCCTAAACTGGTTTTTTAATCGCAAAAAATGCACTATTAGACTCGGTTTTCCGAGTCTTTTTGTTTGAGCTTGGCTCCTAATTCAATTTAAAACCTTGAGTGACAATAGTCGATGATAGTTAATGGTGTTTCCCAAACGTATCTCCCTCTAGGAGACAGGGCCATTCAATATGGTGATGGCTGTTTTACTACTATGGCCTACGTGGACGGGCACTTGGAGTTTTACGAGCGACATGTGGCGCGACTTAAAAAAGCGTGTGATGTGTTGGGGATCACATTTGATGCGTGGGCGGAGGTAGGTGAAAGTGTTGCGCAGGCTTTGTCCGAACATTACGCCTTAAGGGCAACTAACGACTCAGACAAAAATCAAAGCGGTTCAGACTGCGTGGTTAAAATTTTAATTAGTCGCGGCGCGGGTGGGCGGGGGTATTCGCCTGCAGGTTGCGATTCGCCTATTTATATTGTGTCGCTACACCCTATGCCTGCTCATTATGCTAATTGGCAAGATCAAGGCATTCAGCTTGGCACAAGCTCAGTGCAATTAGCCAAGCAGCCTCTTTTGGCAGGTATAAAACACCTTAATCGCTTAGAGCAAATTTTGGTGAAAACCGAATTAGACTCAAGCCCTTATGTTGACGCCTTGGTGTGTGATACAGATCACCACGTCATTGAGACCTCAGTAGGCAACGTATTTTGGCAAGATAAGGGCGTCTGGTTCACGCCCTCATTAGATGCTTCGGGTGTAGCGGGTGTGTGCCGCGAGCAAGTGCTTGAGTTATTTAAAAGAAATACTGTCGAAGTAAAGCAGGTTAAGTACACAATTGAGCAATTGCTGAGCGTTGAACAAATGTTCGTATGTAATTCGTTAATGAAGATAGTGCCGGTGACTGCAATCAATTTACCTAACCAGCAACCCATAGACTTGCCCGTGACAGACCAAATTAGGCACATGCAAATCGCACTTAATGTTGCGGCTAAGCAAAGCCAACAAGGACACCTATGAGTTTTCGAATAGTTAAATGGCTGCTTGGCGTCATATTACTGGGCTTAGTAGTAGTGGGAGCGGTGGCTTATCATTTAGAGCAAACTGTTCATGCGCCAATTAACGTAACCACGGCCCAGATTATCCGTGTTACCTCAGGGCAATCGGCCAATGGTATGCTCAATCAAATGCGCAACCAAGGCGTAATCGAACAAAATTTAGGCCTAAAAGTGAGGCTTAAGCTTCAGCCAGAGCTGGGCAATATTAAGGTGGGCACCTATCAAATTGAGCCGGGTATGACCGGCCTAGACGTATTAACCTTGTTGTCATCGGGTAAAGAATTGCAATTCACTGTGAGCTTGATTGAAGGTTTACGCTGGCAGGATTGGCAACAAATTTTACTAACAACCCCTTCTTTGAGCCAACAAGAACATTTGTCCGAGCAAGTGAATACGTTGCTAAAAAGCATAAAGCATGACTCCCTTGAGGGTTTGCTTATGCCCGACACCTACGCGTTTACCGAAAACACCCCAGCAATCGAAATAGTTAAGCGGGCTTACACACAAATGCAGGTGTTTTTAGAGGAGCAGTGGCTAAACCGCGCCCTCGATTTACCCTATGATGAACCTTATCAAGCCTTAATTATGGCGTCTATTGTCGAAAAAGAGACAGGCCTTGCCAGTGAACGCCCGCATATTGCTGGTGTATTTGTTAATCGTCTAAACCAAAATATGCGCCTACAAACCGATCCCACTGTAATATATGGTATGGGTGAGAATTTTGACGGTGATATTCGCCGTAAAGACTTACGCACAGCTACACCTTATAATACCTACGTGATTAAGGGCTTGCCGCCAACCCCCATTGCTATGGTAGGAAAACATGCAGTGCAAGCTGCGTTAAATCCACTCAATACAGAAGATTTGTATTTTGTCTCCAAAGGCGACGGCAGTCATAAGTTTTCAAAGACGTTACGAGAGCACAATCAAGCCGTACGTCAGTATCAGTTAAAAAAATAAGCGAGAGTCGATTGCAAGCACGTGGAAAATTTATTGTTATTGAGGGCCTAGAAGGTGCAGGTAAAAGTACGGCTGTGTCTATTGTTAGTCAAGCCATTACACAAGCTGGTCACCTTCTTGCGAATACTCGTGAACCCGGCGGTACGCCTATGGCCGAGGCTATTCGTGAATGCGTAAAACATGATTGGGCTAACGAAAAAGTCACAGTAGAGGCTGAGTTGCTACTCATGTACGCGGCAAGAGCGCAGTTAATTCAAAACGTGATTTTACCCCGACTTGAAGCGGGTAGTTGGGTATTAGGAGATAGGCACGATTTATCTTCTCGTGCCTATCAGGGCGGAGGCAGGCAAATTAGTTGTGAGATGATTGAATCGTTACGCAATATTACGTTAGGTGGTTTCGAACCAGACTTTACTTTATATCTAGACGTTGAGCCTATAGAAGGCTTAAAGCGGGCCAAAGGGCGAGGTGAACTGGATCGAATTGAACAAGAAGACCTTAGCTTTTTCGAACGGACACGAGCACGTTACCTAGAATTAGCGCAACAAGACCCAAACTGCGTGATCATCAATACCATGCAAGATATAGATAGGGTGCACCAAGATATTTTGGCGGCCATTCATCACTACTTAGGCAAGTAATCTTATGTACCCTTGGTTAACCGACTGCTTTAATCAGCTGCATGGCCGCTTAATGGCGAATAAACTGCATCATGGGTTGTTGTTACAAGGCCCTCAAGGCTTAGGCAAAACAGCTTTCGCAGAGCAATTAGCACAGTTAATCTTGTGTAGTCATGTCACGCATCTTGGAATGTGTGGTCAATGCCAAAGTTGTGTGTTGCTTGCCTCAGGTACCCACCCTGACTTTCATCAGGTGCTCTCCGATAAGCAAATTGGCGTTGATGCCATCCGTGATGCAATTAAAAAGCTAACAGGATCATCACAGCTATCTGGGGCCAAAGTGTTGCTGATCCATCAAGCTGATAGCATGACTGAATCTAGTGCTAATGCTTTGCTGAAAACATTAGAAGAGCCTGCGCCAAATACGTATTTGTTATTGACGACGAGCAAGCCCGAACGCTTGCTGCCTACAATTCATAGTCGTTGCGAAAAGCTATCCTTGCCCTTGCCCAGTTTTGAGATCACCCTAAACTGGGTGTCTAGTCAGTATCCAGAGCCAATAGATCAAGACTTTGCCAAGTTATTTGCGACTCGGCCCTTGGCGTTATTAGCCGAGCTCAATCAACAACAAGACGACAGCCTAACCTTTAGTGATTTTAAACACGACCTAGAACAGGCCATTACCGGTCATAAGTCCTTGTCTGTGGTAGCGAATGCTTGGCAAGCCCATACCGATAAGGTACTGGTATGGTTACAATTTTGGGTAAAAGAGCAAGCACTGGGTGCAATCGAACATCGGGCCATAGATTCTTGGTTGACCCTTTCTCAGCAATTGATATTGGCTACCCAAAAGGCTCAAAATCCTGGACTTAACAAGGTATTATTACTTAGCCAAATCCTGACATTTGCCGCACAGGCAAGCCACAGTAAATAGGAAAACATTGTGTTTGTAGATTCCCACTGTCATTTAGACAGACTCGACAAATCTCCAGAAGAATTAAGCCAGACCCTTGCCTTCGCGCGTAACCGCGGGGTTGAGCATTTTTTATGTGTGTCGGTATCGGTTAAAGACTACCAAAGTATGTTGTCAGCCGTTGAGGGCTTTGATGATGTCTCTGTCTCTTGTGGGGTGCATCCTCTGCATCAAGAAGACGCGTGTGGTTATCACGATCTATTAGACATGGCATCGCGCCCTGAGGTAATTGCCATAGGCGAAACTGGCTTAGATTATTTCTACAGTGCTGAAACTAAAGCGGTGCAGTTAATCTCATTCGTCGATCATATTAAGGTCGCAAACGCTTTGAACAAGCCGTTGATTATTCATACTCGTGATGCCAGAGAAGACACAATAGCCTTACTCAAGGAGCACAAAGCGCCAACTACCAGAGGGGTTTTACACTGCTTCACCGAGAATTGGGAAATGGCCAAAGCTGCCATCGAGCTTGGGTTTTATATTTCTATTTCTGGGATAGTCACCTTCAAAACCGCCACTGAATTACAAGAAGTAGTAAAACAGATCCCTCTTGAGCACTTGCTTATCGAAACCGATTCACCTTGGTTAGCCCCCGTCCCTTACCGAGGCAAGCAAAACCAGCCCGGATACGTCAGAGAAGTAGGGGAGTTTATTGCAGAGCTAAAAGGAATTAGCGTAGATGAATTAGCTGCTGCTACCACAAAGAATTTTTACGACTTGTTCGCTATTGCCAAAACCGCAGGGTAAAACGAAGGGGATAGTAGATAGCGACAAGAAAGAGCAAAAGCGAAAGACATTGCACCACAGAGGACACGGAGTGCACAGAGGGAAGCAGGGGAAAGTAGTTAGGAGATAGTGAATAGGGGCAAGAAGAGCAGAGATAAACCCAACCCTCGTTATTCCAGCAGTGAAAGGCGACTACCTCTAATCTCGTCATTCCAGTAGTCTTTTGAGCTGGAATCTAATCTCGTAAAGCAGTTAACTTACCGTTCGTAGCAACTTAAAATAAAGTGGGTTGATACAGGCTCGACATTGAGAGCTTCACTATGATTTAGTACCTGAGGGACACGAGAGGGGGGGAGGTGGCAAATTGAAACGATATGTTACTCAAGTCTATTTCTAATACGTACCTGTACATAAATATAACGGCGCACAAGGCTTAATTTTGCGTGCTTGGTGAGACTTTTTTGGTTATCGCCAGATACGTTAAAAACTGTTCTACCTCTAACTCAGCCATTTCGTGTGGGTGCCGCTTGCCATTGAAAAAAAATAAACAGCCGTATCCAGTGTAAGTAAGCTTTTTCTGTTTTTAGATTATAGCGTTTGGTGCGCATGACTGTACGCATAGACTCAATATAAGGAGATTTTTTCATAAATATCACTGAAATTAATATGCTGTTTATTTATACTGGTTTTATATACAGTTTTAGTTCTAAGCCCGTATAGTTGCAAGTTCTTGGGTAATTGCCGCATTTCTGCAACACTAAAATTTGAGTTTCTGATAAAACTCTATATGTTGTAATAGGTTACCTTCTATGCCTAAAATAAGAGAAATTTTATATACGGCAATTACCCGTGTTTAAACACGGGTAATTGCGATTTATTAATATTGTTAGCAGTTTTTCAAAGTTACGTTGATTAAATTAATAAAGGAGATTCAATGATGGAAAATAATCAATCAACTAAATCAATCATCAACTTCTTAGTGCCGTTTCTAATTGCATACCTAGGCTCAAAGGGGATATTTTATTATTTCTCTTTTGAGTACTCGTTATTTTCAGACGCATTTGATATCCAAAAATTACTTATCGATCTTGGCGTTTTTATGGTGTTATTTTATGTAGGTACTATTTTGGTAAAGCATTTTACAACTAACAAAAACAAGCAAGTACAGTAAACTGCTGACAAATTTATTAAATTTCGTTTCGGCCAAAAAACGGCCTTTACTGGACGCGCAAAAAACGCGCGCCATTTATAAAAAGCGTTATGTTCCATTAGGATGTTTCAAATGAATATTTCGTTTCACATTAATTTCAAAGGCCAGTGTGCAGAGGCATTTCATTTCTATGAACAACATCTTGACGGAGTTATCGACGGATTATTTAAGTTTAAGGACACCCCAGCGTCCAAAACCGTCCCGTTAGAATGGCAAGATAAAATTGTCCATGGCGGCGTTTTAATCGGTAACGTTGAAATTGTTGGAGCAGATGTTTTGCCAGAACAATATCATCCGCCTAGAGGCTTCTCATTGCTCCTGAGGTTGACTACAGAAAATGATGTTAAATCAAAATTTAAAATATTATCAGATGGAGGGGAAGTTATAATGCCTCCACAGAAAACGTTTTGGTCTCCTTGTTACGCTGTGGTAATTGATCGTTTCGGCGTTCCTTGGGATTTAAACAGTGGAACATAACAAAACAATTAATTGGACACATCCTCGCTGGCTGCGCTCGTACCTCACGTATTTTAGCCAACTCGTCTGTGCCATTTATTGTAAGCGTTGAGGCTGTAGAAAAAGTCTAAGATTGTTGGTTTGTCAGCCATTTATTCCTTCCCCCAGATCGTAGTTTGTGA
>CANMKA010000047.1 GCA_947498355.1 uncultured Paraglaciecola sp.
ATGGACGCTTAGCTCAGTTGGGAGAGCATCGCCCTTACAAGGCGAGGGTCACTGGTTCAAGCCCAGTAGCGTCCACCAACTTCAAATAGCATTGGTGTAACCCAATGTTAAAAATACGGACGCTTAGCTCAGTTGAAAAAAGACAGAGCATCGCCGCTCTCTACAAGGAATAGTGGAGGGTCACTGATAAATACAGTGAATCTAAACGGATATAAACCCCATGGACGCTTAGCTCAGTTGGGAGAGCATCGCCCTTACAAGGCGAGGGTCACTGGTTCAAGCCCAGTAGCGTCCACCAATTTCTAAAAAATTCATCCAAAAGCAAAAACATAATAAAGCCAGATGGTTCAACAACTTCGTTGCGAGCCAACAGTAGCGTCCACCAATTTCTAAAAATCCTTCCAAAAGCAAAATCATAATAAAGCTAGACGGTTCAACAACTTCGTTGCGAGCCAACAGCAGCGTCCACCAATTTCTAAAAATCCACCAAAAGCAAAAACATAATAAAGCTAGATGGTTCAACAACTTCGTTGCGAGCCAACAGCAGCGTCCACCAATTTCTAAAAATCCTTCCAAAGCAAAAACATAATAAAGCTAGATGGTTCAACAACTTCGTTGCGAGCCAACAGCAGCGTCCACCAATTTCTAAAAATCCACCAAAAACAAAAACATAATAGAGCTAAATGGTTCAACAACTTCGTTGCGAGCCAACAGCAGCGTCCACTGTGTTATTTGTAATAATATCCTCTCTCACAGCAATTGCATGGGTATCCAACACCCTAGCCTCTCTCGAATTTTAAAAATGCTTGTATCCCTCTCAAGTATGACCATTAAACTGCTCTACTTTAAAAACTTGCAATTATCTCATATTACCACTTATATTGGTCAGGCCAATTGACAGAATTGGTGGGTAAACAGTACACTATGTGCTCAGTTACCCTGAACTATGAGTAGAACGTTCGCAAATATGCTGTGTTACTTAGCGGAATTTCTTAAACAGACTCAGGAGTGCTAATGCTTAAGATTTAATCATCCTAGCGATTCGTTATATTCCAGCTGATAACACGCTAATCAGATGTATAAGGACATGGTAATCTTGCATTTTTATAAGCCAAAGTACCCATATGGATCCTAGGTAAAGCTCAGTTGTTCAGCGACAACTGGCATACCTTTGCAAGAGTACTTTAGCGCTAATCCTCATAAATAAATAAAGTTGCAGGCAATTAGATGCCATTCAAAGCAACAGAGTGAGAATACATACATGATATATATTGTTATGGGCGTCAGTGGTTGTGGAAAATCCACCATTGGTGAACGGCTAGGTAAAGAGCTATCGTTACCTTTTTACGATGCAGATGATTTTCATCCCATAGAAAACATAACCAAAATGGCCTCAGGTAAACCTTTAAATGACGCTGACAGAGCGCCTTGGCTGCAATTACTGGCAGAAAAGATTGTAGAGTGGGAAGCTAAGGGAGGGGCAGTTATTGCTTGTTCGGCTTTAAAACAAGCCTATAGAGATACCCTAACTTCAACCACAGAAGATATGGTTAAATTTGTTTTTTTAGAAGGTTCAAAAGCTGTTTTGCATGCGCGTTTAACCAGTCGAGAATCGCATTTTATGCCCAACACTTTATTAGACAGCCAATTGAGTACTTTAGAAGTCCCCCATGAGGCTATCAAAGTCTCAATTGAAAATTCTATCGAACAAATTATTTCACTCATTCTCAAGGACATTAGTAAATGACCTACCCTATTCATCATGTTGATACTGATCAAGGCATATCTGATCAAACTCTCACACAGATCTTAGATCAATTTATCCAACAAAAAGCCCTTAACGCTAAACGTATATTGATATTGCCACCAGACATTACCCGTTTTTATTCAAAAGCAGGGTTTATCTCTAATTACCTCTATCAAGCATTGAAAGACAAGGCTGAAGTTTTCTTTTTACCCGCGCTAGGCACTCATGAGCCTATGTCGGATGGCGAAATAGATGCCATGTTTGGTTCCGAGATACCTAAGGATTTATTTTTACCTCATTTTTGGCGAACTGATGTTGAAAAACTAGGCGAAATTCCCCCTCAACGTATTTCTGAACTATCTGGTGGAAAATTAGATTGCTCTATGGAAGTCGCGGTCAATAAGTTAGTCTTAGATAAAAAGTGGGACCTAATTGTTTCTGTAGGGCAAATCGTGCCTCATGAAGTTATTGGTATGGCAAATTACACCAAAAATATACTGGTAGGCATAGGTGGCGAAGATACCATTCATAAATCACACTTTTTAGGTGCGGTATATGGAATGGAACGTATTATGGGTAGAACCTATACACCTGTGCGAAAGGCCTTGAATGAAGGCTTCGACCAATACTTACGCCATTTACCCATAGAGTTTATACTAACCGTACTTGGCAAGAAAAATGATAAACTTACCCTACAAGGCGTGTATTGTGGTAATCAAGACGATACCTACGAACAAGCCTGTAAACTAAGCCAGCAACTCAATTTAAATCTCCTTGATAAACCCATAAAAAAAGCCATAGTGTTTTTAGAGCCCGCCGAATTTAAAACGACTTGGCTAGGCAATAAGGCCATATATCGTACCCGCATGGCAATGGCTGACGACGGCGAATTAATTGTACTAGCCCCAGGATTACAAAGGTTTGGCGAAGATTTAGAAATCGATCAATTGATACGCAAATTTGGTTACAAAACCACTGACGAAACCCTTGCATCGGTCAAGCAACACCCTGAACTTGCTAGTAATCTATCGGCAGCTGCCCACTTGATCCATGGCACAGCCGACAAGCGATTTAATGTCACTTACTGCCCGAATGATGCGGTCACTCAAGAAGAAATAGAGTCTGTTAACTACCAATACTGTCATTACAATGACATGGTGAAACGTTACCCAATCGAATCCCTTAAAAACGGCTGGAACACCTTAGAAAATGGTGAAGAAGTATTTTACGTTAGCAACCCTGCTCTTGGGTTATGGGCCACTAAACAAAATTTCAACGAGTAAATAGGGTCAAATCGACCCTTAGCTTGTGGTGAAAGGCATATATGAGTAGTACCTTAGCAAACCAACACATCCACCTCGATTTAGTCGGGGGAATTGCCGGAGACATGTTTGTCTCAGCGTTATTAGATATGCAACCTGCCTTACAAGAGCAGGTCGAAAGCGCCCTTGCTTTGGTACTTCCTGACGAAGCTGGCAAACCTTTGATTTCTAGAGGGTTAAATGCGGGGATCAGTGGCTTACATTTTAGTTTAAAGCCAAAGGAGCTAAATGCAGGAAGCTCTGAACATAGCCATACTCATGAACATACTCATGAACATACTCATGAACATACTCATGATAATACGCCTCATCAGCACACACATACTACTTATCGTTATTTATGTGGGCTAATTGAGCAAAGCCCGCTAGCGACCAATATTGTAAAGCGGGCAATTCATTTACTGAGCATCATAGCTAAAGCTGAAGCGAAAATTCATGGAACAAGCCTTGAGCACGTCCATTTTCATGAGCTCGCAGATTGGGACTCATTGATGGATGTTGTGGCTTCTGCTGTCATAATTGAAACCCTACCCAAGCATACTTGGAGTACCTCAGCACTGCCCTTAGGTGGCGGTTTAGTTAACACTCAACATGGCCTAATCCCAGTTCCAGCACCAGCCACCGCCGAAATACTGGTAGGATTTAAATTTAATGACGATGGCGTAAAAGGCGAACGTATTACGCCTACCGGAGCCGCCATTCTTAGATGTTTATCAGAACTAGGCAAGCTCAAAAGTCACAAGGGGGGCGAACTCGTCACTTGTGGTTATGGTTTAGGGACAAAAATATTGAAAGGTATGCCCAACATATTAAGGGCCAATTTATTTGAATCTCCAATAACCACTTCTAGCCAGCCGACTGAACATACAAGTGTTGTATCTATTGAGTTTGATATTGATGACATGACGGGAGAAGAAATAGGCCTAGCAGCCGATTTGATCCGAGCCCATTCAGGGGTACTCGATCTGGTAATTCAAAGTGCACGGGGCAAGAAAAACCGTGGTGTCGAATTATTTCGCGTACTCACTGATACTCAGCAATATCAAAACGTTATTGATTATATTTTTACTCAAACCACCACTATTGGTTTAAGGTATCGGTTCGACAGCAGAGTGTGCTTACCTCGCCAATATACCAAAATACACGACACCCCATGTAAGTTGGTCACTCGGCCCAATTCTCAAATCACCTGTAAAATAGAGCACGACCAATTATTGGCTGGCGCAAGCTTAGCTGAGCGACGTGAAAATGCCGCAAAAATCAACCCAGCAAAAAAATAAAATGAACACAAATATTCGCCATTCTATTCAGCAATTAATTGCTTATCTTGATCAGTTCGAAGAGTATGCTATTGCAGTCAGCGGAGGCATAGACAGCATGTTATTGGCCTATATCGCTAACCGTTTCTCTATTGCTAAGGTCCATACAGTTCATGCATTTTCCCCCGCTGTCCCCGAAGCTGCCTTTGAGCGTGTTAAGCAACATGCAAAGCGCTACAAATGGACGTTAACTTTAGTCGACGCCCATGAGTTCGATGACCCCAATTACTTAAGCAATCCAGCTAATCGTTGTTACTATTGCAAAAGTAACTTGTACGCTAGAATTGCCACCGTTGGCGCTAACGTGACATTTTCGGGGACGAATACCGACGATTTAAACGACGTTAGGCCCGGACTCGTAGCAGCTGAAGAGCAACACGTTTTGCACCCCTACGTACAAGTCGGCATAAACAAAGCGCAAATATACGCCATGGCTAAGCATTTTGGTCTAGACCAGCTTCATGTTTTACCTGCACAACCTTGTTTGGCTAGTCGCGTAGAAACGGGGATCAAAATCAACCCAGATGATTTGCTGTTCATCAATCAAGTTGAAGAGTTTGCCCGCGCGTTGCTACCGGATATCAAAAATGTTCGCTGTCGAATTACCCGCCAAGGTACTTACCTTGAGCTCGATACACTGCCAAATTCAGCTCAACTCGCACCTTTATCACATCGTATAGGAGAAATGTGCGCAGAAAGCCGTCGTCTGTATTCTGGCGTTCGCACCTATCAAAAAGGTTCAGCTTTTATTAATGGGATAAAACATGCCTAACTTTATTTGGGATTCAGCCCGACAATCCAGAACAGGCCTAGCTGAGGCTGTATTTTGCACCAATAAAAGCACGCATGACTTAAGCGCAATCATTCAATTTAACATTGATCAACAAACTCCTATTTTACTCACGCGACTAGAGGCGCTTAAATGGCAAGCTTTACCTGAAGCACAACGCGAGCAGATTGATTACGATCCTGAGTCCAAAACCGCTATTCTGTTTGCAAACAGCCAACAACCCAATAAAAGCGGCATTGGTATTGTCACAGCTGGCACCTCAGATATGCATATTGCCAAAGAAGTTCAACGGACCTTGGCATTCAATGGATTTCAATCACCTGTATACTCTGATGTTGGAGTCGCAGGCCTGTGGCGATTACTAGACAGACTTGAAGATATTCAACAACATAAAATTATTATCGCCCTAGCGGGTATGGAAGGCGCGTTATTCAGTGTATTGTCTGGCTTAATTAGTGCCCCGATTATCGCTGTACCAACCTCAGTCGGTTACGGCGTATCAGCCAATGGCAAAGTCGCCCTCGATAGCGCGCTCGCTTCTTGCTCTCCCGGTATCATGGCAGTCAACATAGATAATGGGTTTGGTGCAGCGAATGCAGCCATAAAGATCTACCAACAGTTCGTTCCAAATCAGAGTCCCAACCAATAGAGCCTTTCTAACAAGATATTTTAGCGTTAAAGAGGCATAGAGCCTTCACTCCATGCCACTCCCGTAAGGCCTTACGCAGAGCTATTCGCGGTGTTTTTCAAGGTAATTACGCAGATAAATCGGTATTGAGCTTATTATTTCTGGTTTAAATACGATAACCTGTACAGATGCCAAGAAATATTACTGATCAATGAACGCCCAGCTTGCTAAAAATACTAAGGTCCTAATTGTTGACGACCAAGCTCTTGCTAAAGGGTACATGAAGTACTCCCTCGAAGAGCTGGGGTTCAACAAAATCACTTATGTGGATAAAATCAATCTGGCGTTAACCACGATCCGCAGTGAGCACTTCGACTTGATTATTTGCTCGTACAATTTAAAGCACGAACAAGACGGTTACTATTTTTACGATGAAATAAAGGCCAATGGTGAACTTCCCCTTACTACCGCATTTGTCTTTATTAGCGCCGATACCAACTCAGATTTAGTGCAAAGTATTATTGAATTGCAGCCCGATGATTTTCTCGCTAAGCCCTTTACGGTGAAAGATTTAGACAGGCGTTTAAGCCGTGTACTTGGTCGCAAACAAGCCCTTCGTGACATCTATCTGGCCATAGAAATTAATCAGTATGAACGAGCCTTGTCTCAAGTCGAACTGTTCTTAAGCTCGACCAAAAACTCAGAATTTTTCCCCATTGCCCTCAAAATAAAAGGCGAAATGCTCAGTGCGTCGGGATTATTCGAACAAGCAAAAGAGTTTTATCAATCTGTACTAAAAGTTCAAACTTTCACTTGGGCACAATTAGGCTTAGTGAATTGTTTTTTACGTTTAGATGAAGACGAACAAGCCGAAAAGTTAGTTTTAAGGTTAGCATTTAAGCCTGACTCACAATTAGCCGCCTACGATTTATTAACCGCGCTACAGATTAAACAAAACGATTTTGAAACGGCGTTAGAGTGCGTAATCATGGCCACAGAAATCTCGCCAAGAAGCATACGTCGCCACAAAACAGCCATGGATTTATCGCGTATAACCCATGACTACGAAACACAATTCGAAGCGGCAAAAAAAATCGTTCGATTTGCCAAAAATTCTATCCATGATAAACCCGAAAATTACCTAAACGTCGCAAGGGCAGGAATAGACTATGCGATGACAGCGGACGCCCATGATACCGATAAATTAATCCGACAGGCTAAAGAGTATGTTCGCCAATTCAAACAAGCCTTTCCTAAGGCTGAAATGGACGAAGAAATTCAAATCATCAATGCACGTCTATTGTATTTAAATGACGAAAAAGAAAATGCCCTCGCGCTTTTAGAGCAACTAGAAGAACAAAACTGGGACAATGACAGTATTGATTCACTACTCGACAAAGCTAAAATTTTTCATGACTTAGGGCTACATGAACGGTCTCAAGCTGTGTTAGACCAGATTGAGCAACGCTGTAAAGCCAATTCTGATGAAGGCGAAATATTCTTACACTACATCAATCAAGAGAAAGCCGAAAAATCGTCAATAAAAGTTAGCTCAAAAGAACTAAACAACACAGCGGTCGATTTTTACCAGAAAGGAGATATCGATAGTGCCCTAGAGACCTTTAGTAAAGCGTTTACCTTAATGCCTAAAAACTTATCAATCGCCCTCAATTTACTGCAGGTTATATCCGCTAAAGGAAACCGAAAAAGCTTAGAGTCAGGCTTAAATACCCTCTTAAAAAAGTGTATAGCCAGAATTGAAAATGCAACCTTAACCGACGAACAACAAGAGCGGTATCACAAAATTCGCGTCGCGTTAGACGGTGTATAGACACATGATTATACTAATCCAAATCATCCAATAGCCTAAATTTAACTATGAGCAAAACTGCCACTTCAAGTAAAATACCAGCAAACGTCAGAGTCATGATCGGGTTAGTCGCAAGCCCAACCCTATTGGTAATTGGTATGTTGCTGTATACCCTATTCACCCAAGGCCCTCTTGGTATCTCTATCAGCATGATCATTTTTTCTGGATTAGGCCTATTCAGTTACTTTGTAGTATTCACTGGCCGCTTACCCAAATTTAAACAATAAATACGGGCTGACATATGGCCTAACTAAATTCTAACCGAAGAATTTTTCTTAGTGCAAGGACACTTGTGCTTCAACAGTGCGTCTATTCCAAAACAAAAAAGCCAATCGAAAACAAGTTGTTATATCGATTAATGCCATTATCCAAAATTCAAATTAACTAGTCTAAACTCTGCGTACTCAATAGGTTACAATGCCTTATCAACTAAATATCTTAGAAAAGGTTTAAGGTAAATGGAGTACTTCTCGTGGGATATGGATCCCGTATTGATATCTATTTTTGGCATTAGCATTCATTGGTATGGAGTACTATTTGCCACAGCGATTCTGTCCGGCTCACAAGTCATGAAATGGATGTTTAATCGTGAAAACGTCAAATTAGCCCTACTCGACTCCCTATTCATTTATTGTATTTTAGGCATTGTGATTGGCGCGAGATTAGTTCATTGCTTATTTTATGCGCCCGAATATTATTTAAGTAATCCTCTATCAATACTGGCTATTTGGGAAGGAGGGCTAGCCAGTCACGGAGGGGGTCTCGGAGTAATTTTGGCTGTGTACTTATTCCAGCGTAAATACCAGTTATCTTATTTATGGCTATTAGATAGGCTCGCCGTTGCCACCGCACTATTTGGTTTTTTTGTCAGATTGGCTAATTTTATTAATTCAGAAATTATAGGTATTCCAACTCAAGTGAGCTGGGCAGTAATCTTTGAGAAAGTAGATAACTTGCCTCGTCATCCCGCTCAACTTTACGAAGCTTTAGCCTATCTACTCATTTTTGGTGGGTTACTTGCTCTATACAAGAGCACTTCGATTAAGCGCCATGCAGGAGCCTTATTTGGTACATTTTTGTGTTTGGTCTTCAGCGCAAGATTCGCCATAGAATTTGTTAAAGTTAGGCAAGCATCCTACAGTAGCGAATTAGCCCTAACGACAGGGCAAATGTTAAGCATTCCTTTTTTCGTAGGGGGCGTAGTGCTGATTGGCTTAGCATTAAAACAAAACAAACGTAATAAAAGCGCAAACTAGAAGAAAATTAAAGGTAAAGCGAGAGTCATATTCTCGCTTTACCTAATGTAAAAATACTATCAGCCCGTCTAGAATATAAAGTACCCTCACTCGCCTCTCGCAGAGGTGATTTTTTGGATTAACCACCACGACGCATCGTCTTCGCTAGCAAAAAACCTATGCTCGCATCCGGCCTTACCATAAATATCGCTCAAGTGACGTTTAGCAAATTCTGGAGAGTTAGAATCTTCTACTAATATTGCTGTTGCCACTCTTCCTTGACTGCACTCTTTCTTCACTGCTTGCACTAGATATTCAGCAGCGTCTGGCACATAAATAGGATCACCATGAAGCACAACTAAGGCTCCCCATGGTTGTCCAGCTAGGGTGTCGATCAGTGGAGCGTAAGTTCTGTCTGCCTCTTGAATAGCTTCTAGATTCCATGGCCCTGCACCTTCGACAATCAAAATTCTCTCATCGACAGACAGTTCTACGCTGCCATGAGTGGAAAAACGTCCTGATCGCATACTCTGTTCATTCTCTTACTTTGCGGGCTCGAATAATTAAGCTTATCAAGCTGATTATCTCAATCAGCTCCATTTAAATGTAATCGTGATTACACGTATGTCAAATTACTGGTTCCATTTCAATGTATTAACGACATACAGTAAATTGCTCACGATATTGACTAGGGGATATACCCACGTGCTTATTAAAATTAAAACGTAGTGTAATCCCATTGTCGTAACCCACTTTAGCAGCGAGCTGATCAATCGAAAGGTTTTCAGTTTCTAACAAGCGTTTAGCCAAATTAATACGTTGCTGATTTAGCCAGGCTTTTGGACTAGTCGCTAAAGACTTCTTAAAATGCCGATCAAAGGTGCGCCTAGACATGTTTGCCTGATTGGCTAAATCATCTACGTTGAGCGTTCTATCTAAATTCAAAATTGCCCAGTCTAAGGTCTTACTTAACGCGCCAACATGCTTTTGTACGGGAGTGTCCACATACTGAGCCTGTCCCCCCTGTCTTTGAGGAGAAATCACCAACCTCCTAGCAACCTGATTAGCGACTTGATAACCAAAGTCCTGTCGAATAATTTCCAAACCTAGATCGAGTGCCGACGCACTGCCAGCCGAACAAAAAATATTGTCACTCTGGGTGTAAAGCACATCTTCAAGATAATCAACATTAGGAAAGCGCCGCTTGAACACCTCGGCATAGCGCCAATGAGTAGTGGCAGGTTGTCCCTGTAACAGCCCCAATTGCGCCAATAAAAATGCTCCAGAGCAAAAACTAATTATTCTTCCGCCCCGCTCTGCGAAATCAGCGATACTCTGAGCCATATTTAGTTTGACCCGTTTCTCTTGGGTACTCCAGCTAGGAATAATCAAAGTATCGAACTCAGCCAAAGAATCATCAGCACCAATAAAAAGTTGCAACCCACCAACGGTCGCGAAGGGCGCGCGCTCAAATGATACAAATTTAGTTTGATACCAATTTTCAAATTCAGGTCTGGGCAAAGAAAACAGTTCAGTGGCACAAGCCAACTCGAACATAGCGACTTGTTCAAACACTAAAATCGCAACTTTAGGCATTCAGTTTCATCTACTCTGTCAAAATATTGTTGATTAATATAATACAAGCCATATTATTTAACAAAATTATTACAAATTTTAGGAGAATTTTTCTTTTCGTTAATTCCCTAAACTTAGCTAATTGAATTTAGATCTTGGTCGTGTACACTCAAATCAGAGAAACAAAAATAAAAGCTTACAGCGGTATTCAATAATTAAAAAATGGAGCAAGGACTTATGCCACAGCACCCGTCTCGCTATATAAGTAATCTTACGCGCGATACTTATGCACTTATTTTAGCCGGAGGTAGAGGTTCGCGACTTTATGAACTCACCAATTGGCGAGCCAAACCCGCTTTGTACTTTGGTGGGAAATTTAGAATCATTGATTTTCCACTATCTAACTGTATCAACTCGGGGATCCGGAACGTAGGAGTGGTAACTCAATATAAGTCTCACTCACTTATTCGTCACTTGGTACGAGGGTGGGGTCACTTTAAAAAGGAATTAGGTGAATCAGTAGAAATTCTGCCAGCTTCTCAGCGCTATTCAGACCATTGGTACGAAGGTACGGCAGATGCAGTTTTTCAAAACATTGATATTATTCGCGACGAACTTCCCAAATACGTCATGATCCTGTCTGGTGACCATATATACCGTATGGATTATGGTGCGCTTATTGCCAAGCACGTTGAAACTGGCGCAAAGATGACGGTTAGCTGTATGCCTGTGCCACTTGAAGAAGCAGCGGGTTCGTTTGGTGTGATGACAGTCGACGAAAATTACAAAATTGTAGGGTTTGAAGAAAAGCCTGAAAATCCAACGCCTTTACCTAACGATCCAAGCAAATGCTTAGCCTCTATGGGTAACTATGTATTTGATACAGAGTTTTTATTCGAGCAGCTAAAACAAGATGCAGAGCGGACCGGATCAGTTCGCGATTTTGGTATCGATATTATCCCTTCAATTATCGAAGAACACCCTGTGTATGCCTTCCCATTTGGCTCAGACAACGATGCCGAAGCATATTGGCGCGATGTAGGCACCCTAGATTCATTTTGGCAAGCAAATATGGAGCTAGTAGCGCCTGTGCCTGCCTTGAATTTATACGACAAAAAATGGCCCATATGGACCTATCAAGAGCAATTACCTCCAGCTAAATTCGTTTGGGAAGAAGATAATCGCCGAGGTACGGCAATTAACTCTGTAGTATCCGGCGGCTGTATCATCTCAGGTGCAACCTTAAGGCGCAGTATTTGTTTCTCCAATGTGAGGGTTCACTCTTATGGTGAAATCGAAGATTCAGTCTTGCTACCAGACGTGGTTATCGAACGGAACTGTCGTATTAGAAAAGCCATAATAGACAGAGGCTGCGTGATCCCAGAAGGAACAACAATTGGTCACAGTAAAGAAGATGACTTAGCCAGAGGCTTTAGAGTAACCGATAAAGGCGTGGTGCTGGTCACTAGAGAAATGCTTGGACTAAAAGTCGGTTATTAATAGTGAACTAAGCTTAAATAAGTTTAGCGTATTTCTGAAAGGCCATTAAATGTGGCCTTTTTTGTACCTGACATTTTTATATTGTTCTGCGTAGCAATTGACTAGTTTTGCCCTTTTATACCAGTCGGTATAAAAAAATAATCTATCATCGGGAGTTTAAACCTGCTTAGACAAGCCGCCTGAAAGGGGTAGTTGAACTTATCAAGCTGACAATAAAATTCGAATATTAAGGGCAATTACTCACAAAGAGAGAGAAGGCTGACTTCTTTGCCTTTTCTCTCAGCGAATATCATGCCCTAAAACATAGAAAAAGCAGAAGGGCTAAATAACGCTAAAGCACTCATAAGCTGTAAGTTACTAAAGTCTAGGGCGCTTTCAACCGATGATTCGTCAAGCCCCAACACAGCTAATTGCTCGTTATCAAGGGTTTCGTACTTAGAATACAAATCTGCATAGATGTTATTCAATGCCAAGCTATAACTTAGCTGTAACACATGGTACTCGGCTGGCAAAGATTCGCTTGAATGGTCGTGAAGATGCGCCAAGCAATCGGTGATATCTTTGGGTATCCCCCACTCTGCTAGCAAGGCAGCAGAAATATCAGCATAACAAAAACCCAAAATATGCTGTTGCAACTCAGCAGGGCGAGTACTGGAAGAAATTTGCGAGGCTTTCACCGCTGCACTTGGATTAAGTTGAACCATAACTAGCTCTCCCAAGTTATGCAATAATCCGCAAACAAATAATTTTTCGGGCTCTTTGATCCCCAACTCTTCAGCGAAATGCTTAGCGAGAAGTCCGCAATTAACTGCTACTTCCCAATATTTTTCTAAATCAATTACGTCCTTAGTAATATCTTTAAATGCATGCGCCACTCCGTAAGCTAGCACCAAGTCGTAAACTGAACGGGTACCAATAACCTGAATAGCCTTACTGGCAGTAGTTATGGTACTGGGGAACTTGTATAAGGCACTGTTAGCAATTTTTAAAATTTGGCACATGATAGCTGGGTCATAATTAATGACCTCTGCGATATCTTCCATAGAAGTCGCGTCGTCGTCTATCAGCTGCTTTATTTTGATCACAGTATCAGGCAGAACAAATAAGTTATCAGCTTTTGCTACATAGTCAGTTGCTTTCATTGAATCAATTCGTTGTAAATTCCTTATTGAAGAGTGTAATAGATGAATCCGTTGAAAGCATGTATAAATTGAAAAAGTCTCGGATTTATCTTTAAGATGAGCCTCTAACCCTGAGGAATCCCCACAAATAATTTATATAAATCATGAAGATAGTTAAATAAGTGGGGAACATTCATGGCATTTAGTGATCAGATCAATCGCCAAACATCCCTAACCGGTAAACACCATGAATGCCCA
>CANMKA010000048.1 GCA_947498355.1 uncultured Paraglaciecola sp.
TTCTTGCTTAAACTCAGTCGTATAACTTCTATTTATTCGTTTTGTCATTTAACACCTCAATAATTGGATTATATTCCTTTATTAAAGTGTCCTGTTTAATTAAAGCAGATCACGATTACAGCTATATTCACAATTGAAATATCACTGTCCGCTAGCATTTTTGCACAAGATGGAGTTCTTCCTTCAAATGCACACGGCTCAAGAGTGACATATGCAGTGACGCCATCCAAATTACCTGTATATTCTCTTATTGCTTCGACTTCGGCGTGATTTCCACCGATAGGTTGAGTAAACCCGCTAGCCACAACTTCGCCATTTTTGACAAGTACACAGCCTACTGGAGGATTTGGCGTACATTTGGGCAATGCTTTTTTCGATTCAAGCAAAGCAAGTTGCATAAAGTCAGAGTCATTCATTAATGCGGACTATCCTCAGGCATATAACGAGGCTGTAGATTAACCCGTTTTAAATTTACTTAATTCATCCACAAACGATATCTGAGTTCATATTCTGATTCAATCTATTACTCAGTTTTACCTTCAAGATAAAGAAGTGGTGATTAAATATTGTTTTAAAGGACGTTATAACAGGTTTAGGAGGCTTTTCTGAGGGTATAAAAGAGCCTCCCATCCAGTACTTAGGGCTTCTTTGTCCCTGCTCTTCTAGCAACTAATTACTATCCACTGTTCTTAACTGCTTTCCCTCTGTGAACTCAGTGCACTCTGTGGTGCAAAGTCTTTTGCTCTTGCCCTTTCTTGCCCCTATTTACTATCTCCTATCCACTGCCCTTGATCTTGGATTCCAGATCAAAAGACCTCTGGAATGACGGGTTTCGGGGCTGTTAGTCATTTACTGCTTTTTCTCGCCTCTATTTCCTAACTACTATCCACTGTTCTTAACTGCTTTCCCTCTGTGCGCTCCGTGTTCTCTGTGGTTCAAAGGCTTTTGCTTTTGTTCTTTCTAGCCGCTATTTACTATCTCCTATCCACTGCTTTAAGCCATTGGATTCCAGCTCAAAAGCCTGCTGGAATGACGAAGCTGGGGACTTGTTAGTCTGTGTTCTTCTGGCTTTTACTTGCGCCTATTTACTATCTCCTATCTGCTGTTCTTAACTGCTTTCCCTCTGTGGTTCAAAGGCTTTTGCTTTTTGCCCTTTCTAGCCCCTAGCCCCTATCTACTATTTCCTAGTCACTGTTCTTAACTGCTTTTGCAAAAACTAAAAACAGAGGGAGGCGATAAGCGTAAAACTCATTCGCCTCGAGTGTCGAAATCTGGTGATATAACTAAATTTCACCTGCTTGTAAAATCCATATTAAGGCGTCCATACTGCCTTTGCTGATCGACACATTTGCTTGTTCCCTTACGACAGGCTTAGCATGAAATGCGACACCAAATGCTGCTGCAGCCATCATTACTAAATCGTTTGCGCCGTCGCCCATAGCTATGGTTTGATCCGCTGGAATATCCCATTGTTTAGCTAGGCTGTGTAAAGTATCAGCTTTGACTTGAGCATCGACTATCTTACCTTTTACCTGCCCTGTCAGTTTACCATCGACAATCTCAAGTTGATTAGCAAATGCACCATCTAACTCTAGGCGCTCGGCTAAATAATCGGCGAAATAGGTAAACCCACCCGAAGCAATGGCAAGCTTCCAATTGTGAGCTTTTAACACTTTGACCAAATTGGCGATACCCGGCATTAAAGGCAAGGCTTGCCTTACTTGTTGGATAATTCTTTCATCAGCCTGAGCTAAACACGCAACACGGGTGCGCAAGCTCTCGGCAAAATCAAGTTTACCCTGCATAGCTTGAGCGGTGACAGCCGCGACTTGTTCACCTACGCCGGCTAACTCGGCTATTTCGTCGATACATTCGACCGCAATAACTGTGCTATCCATATCCATCAATAATAAACCCGGCTCTTGTAAGCTGGGTACAGTATCAATCAAGCAAAGTTCGATACTGAGTTGCTCTGCCGTGGCAACTAACAATGTTTTAATGTCATCAGCTGCCTTGAGTTCGATATGTGCACAAAGTGCAAAGCCTTCTACCCCTTGGCTTTGCAGCACAGAGTAACCAGAAATTGTAATTTGTTTGGCCAATGCATTAGCAACTAACTGTACGTGGTCGAGCTGCAAGCCTTCGGTGAATAAAACCAGCTTGTGGCTAGATTCGACTGGCGCGTCTAACACTGTTAATTGCTGTTCTTCTAGGGTGAAATATGCCAAGGACTGCTGACTAATCAGCTGAGCTAAAAATAAGTGAGAGTGAAGTTGTGAAGACGAAAGCGTGGTGGTAGTCACAGAGCAAAACCTTGTAAATTTGTGGCCAATAAAAATTGGGCTAAATAGTATCGAAAGCCACAGCGAATTTATACTAAAGGTTGCAAATAACTATCACCCTGCATCAGCAAAATGCAGTATTATTAAGCAATCTCGCGTCACAATTTTGTTAACTCCATGTCTATTTCGATTGATCCTATTGGTGTCATCCACACGCCCTATAAACAAAAGTTTGCCATTCCTAGGCAACCCGGCCTAGTTAAAAGCGCCATAGGCGAAGTACACTTTACGGGAGAATTTAACGATGCAAATTACTTAAGGGGAATTGAGCAGTTTAGTCACTTATGGCTATTATTTCGCTTTCATCAAACAGCCGACCAAGGCCATACTCCGCTCGTACGCCCTCCTCGTCTTGGCGGCAACAAAAAAATGGGCGTATTTGCTACCAGAAGTACCTTTAGACCAAACGGTATTGGTATGTCTGTGGTGAAGTTTGTCTCGGTAGATTGGTCTAACGCTCAGCTTACGTTGCGGGTAAAGGGCATGGATTTACTTGACCAAACGCCGATTTTAGATATTAAACCATACGTGCCCTATGCTGACTCTGTTAGCCAAGCTCAGGGAGGATACGCTCAGTCAGCACCTAACGCCATGCCTGTGGTATTCGACCCTAGTGTAAAACCTGCCTTACTAAAAGCTGAACAGCAACGACCCAAACTAACCCAATTAATAGAACAAGTACTCAATCAAGACCCCCGTCCTGCCTACAAGCAACCACCCGAAAAAGTCTATGCCATGAGTTTGTATGAGTTCAATATTAAATGGCAAGTCACCGAGCAGGTGGCCCATGTGTTAGCCATAGAATAAATATCTGCACAGTTTGCAATCAGCTCACTTAGGTTGACCATAGGATCGCGTATTTCTTTTGATTACTCTCACTTTGCTCTTTAGCAAGATCAGTGTGACTGATAGAATAACGCGGTTTTTAATTATCACTTTATCTTGAGATCACAACGTCAATGCGCACTAGCCAATATTTACTATCTACCCAAAAAGAAACCCCAGCAGATGCCGAAGTTATTAGCCACCAGCTTATGCTACGTGCAGGCATGGTCAGAAAACTCGCATCAGGACTTTACACTTGGTTACCAACCGGCCTAAGAGTGTTAAATAAAGTAGCGAATATAGTACGCGAAGAAATGAACAATGCAGGCTCAATTGAAGTATTGATGCCAGTCGTGCAACCTGCTGATCTATGGCAAGAATCTGGTCGTTGGGATGAGTACGGTAGTGAATTGTTGCGCATCAAAGACCGTCACTCACGAGACTTTGTATTAGGCCCAACCCACGAAGAAGTGATTACTGCATTAGTCAAAAATGAAGTGAGCAGCTATAAGCAACTGCCATTAAATCTTTATCAAGTACAAACAAAATTTAGAGACGAGGTGCGTCCTAGATTTGGCATCATGCGTGGCCGCGAATTTACCATGAAAGACGCTTACTCTTTTCACTTAGATCAGAGCTGCCTTGAATCAACCTATCAAAATATGTTTAAGGCGTACTGCAACATTTTTGAAAGAATGGGCTTAGATTTTCGCCCGGTCATTGCCGACACAGGTTCGATTGGCGGTACAGCATCCCATGAATTTCATGTGTTAGCAGAGTCAGGTGAAGATGATATCGCCTTTAGTGATGGCTCAGACTATGCAGCCAACACCGAAATGGCAACGGCACTGCCTCCCCAAGGAGAGATTCCGCAAGGTACGCAAAGCTTAGAGAAAGTTGCGACGCCTGAGCAAAAAACGATTGAGCAAGTATCAGCATTTTTAGGCTTAGCGCCAGAGCAAACCGTTAAAACACTTATCGTCCTAGGCGAAGCAGATGAGCAAGGGAATCAAGGCTTAGTCGCCTTAGTGATCCGAGGCAACGACTCACTAAATGAAATAAAAGCAGAAAAACTTCCAGGGGTACATGCCCCACTAACCATGGCATCTGAACAACAAATTCAAACACAACTCAACTGCGAAATGGGTTCAATTGGTCCAGTCGGTTTGACTATTCCAGTATTTGTTGATGCCTACGCTGCTCACTTAGCTGACTTTGCTTGTGGTGCTAACGATACTGGCTTCCATTACACAGGGGCAAACTGGTCTGAAAACGTTGAAAAATTTGAAGTAACAGACTTACGCACAGTGGTATCTGGTGACCTTGCGCCAGACGGCTCGGGCAAACTAGAAATAAAGCGCGGCATCGAAGTGGGCCATATTTTCCAACTCGGCGAGAAATATTCACAAGCCATGAATTGCGGTGTGTTAGACGAAAACGGTAAACACAAAATACTCACAATGGGATGTTATGGCATAGGTGTATCTCGCATTGTGGCGGCGGCAATTGAACAAAACCACGACAAATACGGGATCATCTGGCCAGATGCTATCGCCCCATTCAAAATAGCACTTATTCCAATGAACATGCATAAATCACATCGTATTCAAGAAGTGGCCGAAGCACTGTATGCGCAATTAACCGCTCAAGGTATTGATGTGTTGTTCGACGACCGAAAAGAGCGCCCAGGTGTCATGTTTAACGACATGGAACTGGTAGGCGTACCTCACACTATCGTGATTGGCGAGCGCAACTTAGATAACCAACAAGTCGAATACAAAAACCGACGCAGCGGTGAAAAAACGTTAATCGATATCGAACAACTTCCTGAATTTGCCAGCCAACTCTAATTAAGGCCTTTGTTTACCAAGCAAAATAGATATTGGTAGAGGGTAAGTAAATAAATTTAGGCGCTAATTCAGCGCCTTTTTTGTGTGTTTCGTAAAAACAATCTATACCTAGCACCATAACGGTATACTTAAGCCAATATGGTTTTGCTGATAAACTTGATGCAAGTCTTGCAAGGAAACTCGCTTTTTTAGTATGTAAAGTAAGACCTTAGTCATAGCGAGCTTTAAATCCGCATAAAATAGGACATTAAATGCAAATAACCTATTACGGTGTACGAGGATCATGCCCAGCTCCAGGCCCCGAATTTGTCAAATACGGCGGCAACACAGCCTGTGTACACGTCAGCCTAAACGACGGAACCGACATAATACTCGATGCGGGTACAGGTATTAAAAACTTGGGCCAAACCCTAATATCTAAATCTAACGACATTCACCTGCTGCTCTCCCACAACCATTGGGATCATATTCAGGGTTTCCCGTTCTTTGCGCCAATTTATCAAGGCCAACGTAATATTTACATTACTCCTGGCCAGATAGACTCACATGAATACGATGCCGTACTGAAGCAAATGAGTGGTAGTGTTTTTCCTGTTGATTATCAAACTCTCCCAGCTAACATTCAAATTGTTAAACAGCCCGAAGCAATTCATAGTTGGAAAATTGGAAAGGCAAACATCTGTCGCCTAACCATGAACCACCCCGGCGGAGGCAGTGCGTTTAGCATAGAAGCCGACAACAAAAAATTGGTCTACATCACAGACAATGAGCTTTACCCGCCCTATAAAAAGAATACAGACTTTCTGGATTGGGCCAACTTTTGCCAAGATGCCGACTTAATTATTCATGATGCCCAATACGTAATGGAAGATATGCCAGCTAAATCCGGTTGGGGTCACTCTGTGGCCGAAGAAGCCGTTAAACTGGCGATGGCAAGTCGAGCAAAACGCATGGCCTTGTATAGCCACGACCCAAATCGTACCGACGAGGAAATTGCAAAAATCGAGAGTCACTGTCAATATGTGATTGAATTAGGTGGCGCTGACTTAGCTTTATACGCAGCAGCCGAAGGACTAACCGATATATTGTAAGGGCTTAAGTTGTCTGAACGAAATCAATACGCGTTATTATTATCTGGAGGCGGTGCACGAGCGGCCTACCAACTCGGCGTACTCAAAGCCATAGCCACATTTTTACCCCGCAACCAAGGACTGCCCTTTCCTATCGTCAGTGGTAACTCAGCAGGGGCCATTAATGCCACGGGTTTGGCTTGCTACGCGTCTTGCTACCATTTAGGTATTCGTAAATTGGAATGGGTCTGGAAAAACTTTACCACCCGCCAAGTGTACGACAGCGGTGTACGAGAAATTTTCAAACATTTAGGCAGCAATTTTTTAAGCAGTTTTTTAAGTGAACAAAATCAAAAAAATCCTTCAAGCCTGCTAAACAATCAACCCTTACGAAACCTAATACGCAGTAGATTAGACTTTCACCGTATCGACGCCAACATCGCTAGGGGTTACTTACGTGCCATATGTGTCAATGCATCTAGCTATAGCACCCATGACTCTATTAGTTTTTTTCAAGGGCAAAGCGATATTGAGCCTTGGACTCGAGAGCAAAGACGAGGGGTTCGCTGTACTCTTAACTCTGAACACCTAATGGCCTCATCCGCCATCCCCATATTGTTTCCTCCTGTGAAAATGATGGGCGAATTTTTAGGGGATGGTTCGGTCCATCAGCTCTCCCCTTTAAGCCCAGCTATTCATTTAGGTGCCGAGAAAATACTAGTGATAGGCGTTGAACAACCCGAACGCGTATCTAAGTTTACCGACATGAACCGTTACCCCAGCAGTATTGCCATAGCCGGACATTTACTCGACACCATATTTGCCGACACCTTAAAATCTGATTTAGAACGATTAGAGCGTATAAACAACACCATAGCGCACATGACTCACAAGCAGCAGCAACTCACCAACTTAAAAACGATCGATTGCATGGTGATCAACCCTAGTATTAATTTTAACGAAATGGCCGCCAAATACTTTTGCCATATGCCATCCGGCATTAAGTTGTTACTAAGGGCCATGGGCCTACACGACAAAGCAGACAGCAGCTTACTCAGTTACTTAATATTCGAACAAGGATTTTGCCGAGAGTTAATCGAACTAGGCTTACAAGACGGATTAGCCAAACAAGAAGAGCTCAGGGAGTTTTTATCTATTTAACTTTAGCTCAGAATAAGTATTTGACTCACTCAAAAATGGGCTTTGATTTTCCCTAATTAGCCTTGCCCACAACCAAAGCAATATTATGCCCACCAAAAGCAAACGATTGAGTTAAACCAAACTCAGCATTGGTGCTTTGCGTGCCCACACAAAAATTCAAATCGGCGATGGGCTCTTCTAGATTCAAAATACCGTGGGACATACCTTGCTGTAAACTCAATAAACTAATGGCAGTTTCTAGGGCGCCACTGGCACCAATCATATGCCCAGTAAGAGATTTAGTCGCGGTAACAAGAGGGTTATGTGCAAAACATTGGCCGATCAAATTGGCTTCGGTTTCGTCATTGGCTAGTGTGCCCGTGCCGTGAGTATTAATATAACCTATGTCTCTATGGCTGAGTCCGCTGTCGACAATAGCATTATTTACCGCGATAGCCGCTTGTGACCCACTGGGTTCTGGGCGCATCATATTATATGCATCAAAGCTTTCGCCATATCCACATATTTCACCTAAGATGTTTGCCCCTCGGGCCTTAGCCGATTGGTATTCCTCTAGTATTAAGGTTGCCGCGCCTCCCTCACTGAATAAAAAACCATTCCGCTTTGCATCAAAGGGCCTGTTTGCAGTTTCAGGAGAATCGTTAGATGTTGTCAGGGTGCCTGCTGCATCAAATCCCTTAAACGACGAGCCATATTCATCATTTAGGTATTCGCTGCCTCCGCAAATAGCCGTGTCAATCTGACCCTGCTGTATGGCTCTGTATGCTTGGCCGATTGCAGAGGTGCCTGCCGCGCAAGCCAAAGAGGTTGTGACATTAGGTCCAATAAGAGAGTATTTAATAGCGACATACGCCGATACCGCATTTGGCATTAACATAGGCACAATAAACCCGTTGAGCCTTTTAGGGTATTGCCATTCGGAAAACGCGAGAGCGTGTTTGCTCTCTTCATCGAGCAAGTTGTCTAGCTCCGGCTTATTCCGGTGTAAAAGCATATGGCTGTGATTTTTAAAGGTAGAATTCACCCCACCAACTGCGGTTCCCATATAAACCCCTGTCCGCTGAGGATCAATGGCAGGTATAGCGTATTGATGCGACGCCTCTAGCCTTTGCGGGACAAGTCCTGCGTTCTCTAAGGCTTCACTTACAGTGATGCACATATTTAAGGTAACAGGGTCGGTGCGCATTATGTCCACTCTAGGAATACCACGAGCGGCATAATCGATAGCAGGCAGCGGCGCCCAAAGGGTAGATTTAAATTTGTTAAACTTTGCCCAGCGCCTAGGCGTTTGAGCAACATGCGCTTTTCCCTTTAAGCAGCTGTTCCAAATTGCTGGCAGCGTCTCTCCCAAACAGCACAGACCGCCCATTCCGGTCACAACAACGCGTCTAGACATAAGCCAATTACGCTAGATGTTGGCGAATAAGCTCAGCCACATCTTCAACCGTTTTCACGTTAGTGAGTTGGCTGTCTTCTATGCTCCCCTCAAATTCTTCTTCGATCACCATGAGTAAGCTTGCGAAGTCTACAGAGTCCATCCCAAGGTCTTCTGATAAACGGCTAGTGGGTGTTACTTTTAACGAATCGTTCCCGGTTACCTCTCGGATCTGAGTGGTGAGCTTATCAAGTATTGTTAGATCCATATTTAAATTACCTTACTGAGTCTTTATCATAGTGAAATCAAGGGTATAGTAACCACCTTGGAGTCAGAATTTCATTCTGTAGCAATAGGACGTTAGGGGCTACCCCCCAGTTATTAGAAACTAAGTGCCTCATTGCGAGGCTTCAGTATGAAATAAAGCAATCTGTGTGTCTATGTAAAGGTAGGGGAATTGAGTGGCAAAAATAACAGAACAAGACAAGCAATTAATTGCTAAAACTCAAAGGTTTGCGCGCGAAACGCCGAGTAAAAGCGTAGCTTACACGCTAACCGCACATGGGCTCTTTATTGCCACTGCAACCCTAAGTGCGATTACCCCTTACCTAGTTGTTAAACTCATTTTTTCGGTACTAGCAGGCCTAGTATTATTGCGCTGCTTTGTTATCTATCACGACTATATGCATGGCAGTATTTTGCGTAAAAGCAAATGGGCCTCGGGTTTCTTTAGAATATTCAGCGTTATCTATTTAACTCCCAAAGCAGTATGGCGCGAAACTCATAATTACCACCATGCACATTGCTCCAAAGTACTCACCTCGCATATTGGCTCTTACAAAATAGTCACGAAAAAAACCTGGCAAAAAATGAATACGCAAGAAAGGTACATGTACAAATTTTTGCGCCACCCTTTCAACATGTTAGCGGGAATTATCACTGTCTTTTTTTTGGGCATGATAATCGCCCCCATGTTCAGAAATATTAAAAAGAACATAGACGCCCTCTACCTACTCATCGCTTATGCCACGTTGAGCACAGGCTTGTTAATCTTGTTTGGCCATACTTACTTTTTTTCTTTGTTACTGCCCCAAGCTGTGGCGGGTTCAATCGGAGCTTACTTGTTTTACGCTCAGCATAACTTTCCTACTACCAGTATTAAATCAGCAGATGATTGGAACTATGTGCATGCCGCATTACACTCTTCAAGCTTCATGGACATGTCCCCCATAATGCATTGGTTTACTGCCAACATTGGCTATCATCACATACACCATCTAAACGCCCGCATTCCATTTTACCGCCTTCCGGAGGCCATGAAAGCCTTGCCTGAATTACACCCGCAGCACACAACATCACTCTCATTAAAAAACATCAAAGCCTGCCTAAAAGCAAAAGTATGGGATGAAGAACAGCAAAAATTTATCGCCTATCCTTAAAGTCACTAAGAAATCTAAAAACGTAGCGATAATCTTCTGAATTAGAAAGGCAGTAGTGATCTTGAGTTCAATACTGAGAGGCTGGGTGATGTGAGAAGCACCACAAGCCTCAACTAGCGGTTGAGGGCCGTAGTCGTTTGTTAGAGTTTAACTATGTTAAATTGCGGTACACCCAGTTGCTCGTTGACTTTTAAAAACCTCATGCTAATAATGATTTTGGTCACCCAAAAGTTTTTTAAGGGGTGAACCGTGATATTAGCATTAATACTTTTCCTGATTTTTATAATCATTCTTATCGAATTTAAAGCTCCTGAAAGCACAAGTAAAATTGCGACAATTAAAGGCTTCCATCGAATCCTGTTTATATGCCTAATTTATATCGGTTATGAACAAAATATAACTACAGATATACTCATAAAGCTGACTGGTTCACCCTGAACCCTAACGATTCTGGCTGAGGCACGGCCATTGCTGCCTTGTTTTGTTAGGAGTCCTTATGCCGGCGCATGCGGCCATTGAACCCTCTCCTGAAAATAGGTTGTTTATCGAGGCGATTCACCGCTTTCGTATAGCCGAATGATGCCGAACACTTTAGGTATTTTTCTGCTTCATCAAACAGCTCCTGAGCAAGATCTACATGCCAATCATGCGTCATGTTACTTGTCCTTGTTGATTTTCTTATTAGCTGTATTATGCCGCCGAAATAAAAGGTAACTACCCAAACCACCTACTATCGCACCAACAACACAATACATTGTACCCAAGAAAAATGAGCTTAATACGCCTAAAATAACACCTGAGGCAATAACATAAGTAACATTAGAAGCCTTAGCTAAGATAAGAAACTCCATCAAGAAGCTGAATATTATAGATTGGATGCCTGTAAAAACAAATGCCAACGGGATAGAGATTATTAACAAGCCGAAAGCCATACTGACTTTGCCTGAGATTAAAAAAATTAAGCTTATACATAAAGCACCAAGAACTGGTGGTAAGGCAAAACCTAAAAGTAACCGTTTAACTCTATCCTTGTTAATAGTACCACTCCATAAAATACAGCTAACAACTTAGTGTTTATGGCGAAAATTCAGTGATTGACACCATAGTCACTTGTTGAACGAAGCCGCTTCGCGGCAGAGTGTGTTGGTATCCGATAATGATCTATGAACCATTGCCATGGTGGTAGTGGATTGGAGATCAAACAATGAATTCACAGCAAAAAGCCCGTTTCGACCAACTTTATACGTCTCA
>CANMKA010000049.1 GCA_947498355.1 uncultured Paraglaciecola sp.
GTCAAACGATCGCTAACATTATTGGGCTGTTTGAGCAGATTTGAATCACTTTGGTTGTTTTAAACCCGTTTGCCCTATCTAAAGATCTAAATGTTATTATCTAATTGGTTCAAAAAACTTATAATCGCTTCCTTTCAAGAGCCCTAAAAAACAGTAAATTAAGGTCAAGTGATTGTATGATATTATTACTGACTGTTTTTTGATCTAAAGTTTCTATCTAAACAGGATTCAGGATATAGAAACGTAACAAGTACAGCTAACAAAGCCGAGCTGTTGGGGCAAAACCATCAATTCAACAACAAATCAGGTGAAGCCATCGCGTTTATTTATATGGATGCTTTGCTTGGTTATTTTAACAGCGGTGACGGTAGCCGAAATAGTCGCTAAGAAATAGTCGTTAAAGAGTTGCGATTACTTCAAATTACCCCCGTTTGATACTGTTGTGAGTATTGTGTGAGCAGTCAAAACAACAAAAAGCAAAGTACAAATTCATTATTTGGTGAAATGTACCTTGCGGAACAATAATTCATAGTGCCTCGCTATACTGTAATTTTAATAAGGAAGTTTTGTGAAAAATCTTAAAACGTTGGTTCTTTTTCTCTTTGTTTTCTCTTCTTTTTCTGCTCTCAGTGCGACAGTAGATTGCCACAACATTAAATTAGACTTAGTTGCGGTTGAGGGCCCCCGAGATGATGGCCATTTTTTTCAAAATAAATTGATATTAAAAATGAACAAACAATGTTCAGGCAAAATCTATGCTCACGCAAACCTGAATCATCCAGCGTTTAATGGGTTTTTAAGTGCAGCCCTCAGCGCAAAAGCTACTGGTCAAAGCGTTAGTGTCTCTGTAAATACAAACAATACCACGATTTCGTCTAATCAAATTGCATACATAGCATTAAACCAATAAGAAGAGTCAAAGCAGCTCATATCACTGCACTGCTAATAACGCACTAACGGATTTTTACAAAACAGGAACAATACAATGAAGGTATTCATTCTCCGATTCACTTCACTTATCATCCTTTTACTCAGTAGTTTATTGCTTTCTAGCCAAGCAAATGCTCAATCGGATATACATGAGTCCTTTGAGGTAGTAGAAGATGCAAGTGGCAATTTGTATCTCGAGAACCTTCATGCAGAAGATCAGTTTGTGCTGATTCATGCAGAAGTGACGGTTCCTATTTTAGTAAAAGCCCCTCGTGTAGTTTATGCCCTCGAACAGGTGAATGGGGTTTGGCGCGTGCGTTTGCTTAGTGATAGTGAATACCAAAGCCTAACGCTGCTTGATTCAGATTATCAAATTGAATATCGAGATCTAGACGGAGATAGCCTCCATGAACTTATTGTAAGGGCAAGTAGTGCCAATTTAGACAGCTTCATTGTACGAAAGCTATCAAGTGGTCAGCCTTCTGTATCAGCCCATAGCCGAGACACAGACGGTATAGATTTGTCACAATTGAGCGCGCTGCAATACAGAGACATTAATAATGACGGTGTTGTCGATTTAGTTAACGTAGATAGCCATGGTAACCCTCAAGACATATTGTTGGGCACGTTAGCGGGCTCCTACTATAACCTGTCAGAATCACAGCCTGTGGCATCATCACTCGTAGGGGCGACAGGCGGAGAGTTTAGAGTTGCTGAAGATGGTTCATCAACTTACCAGATCCCGTTAATGCTTCCCCAGGGCGTTGCAGGGGTAACACCACAGGTAGCCTTTAGTTATTCTTCAAATGCGGGTAACAGCACTTTAGGCAGAGGCTGGGTTTTATCAGCCGCATCAAGTATTAGTCGTTGTCCTAAAACATACGCTATCGACGGCATGATCCAATCAATTATGTTGGATCAGAGTGATCCTTATTGTATGGGAGGCCAGCGCCTAAAATTAGTGTCCGGGGAGCATGGTAAAGCTAACGCTGTGTACGAAAGTGAAGTAACAGATTTTAGTACCGTCACTTTACTTACTGCAAATGAGTATGGCGCTCTTAGTTTCAAGGTCGAGAATAAAGCGGGCGAAACACATTACTACGGTGCAGCCGAAGGGCATGCATTTATTGGGGATTCTGTTAAGCCGCATTCTTATCTAATTTCGTCTATTGTCGACATAAAAAACAATCAAATTGAGTATGTATACAGTTCAGAAGAAAACCATCAGGAAGTTAACTTAGATACGATCACGTGGGGCGCAACAAATAAGAAAAACACGCTTAAGGTTAATTATATCCCTAACCCTAGACCGTCTTTTGGGTACCGCTATGGCGAAATGGTTGGCACCAGTAAGTTAATTCAATCTGTGGCGATTGAAAAAGAAGGAGAGGGTTATTTTACCTACCATATAGGCTGGGACCACGGCATCGAAGCTGACATAACCGTAGCCGAAAACATAAGTCGCGTTAATTATATTCAAGGCTGCTATGTCAGCGGTTCTGATGAAAGCTGTTTAACTCCCACTAAATTTACATGGTCAACTCAGCAAACGGGCAGTAGTTTTGTCTCAAATTGCCTAGAGTACGACGAAGGAGTTGATGACATTGGTGAATACGAAAGTATCGATGATTATTGCCTCGAATCTGAGCTAGTTTCTGTGGCCAAGCGTTACGAGCCCGTTGATAACAAAAACAGTTTTAAATCCCTTCCTGCGCGCATCAAAAATGCGACACAAGTCGTTACTGGTGATGTTAATAATGATGGGAAAAGCGACATCATCTATAACGATGGGAAAAATATCCGAGCAGCACTTTCAACAGGGGCGGGGTACTTGGACGTTGACACGACTCACGACTTAGATAGCACAGAGAAAATGTTTTACGGGCGCATGGTAGATATCGACTCAGACGGTACGCCAGAATTCGTCTATCCCACTAATGACTACTATTACGCAGTAAGTTTTTCTGGTGTATTTTCTGCTTCAAGGAAGATTTTGTTTGACCTAGATAAATATACGACGAATGGTCGTACCAAAACTACACGTCATCATATAGACTATAAAGAAGTCGCTTTCTTAGATGCCAATGGCGATAGTTTTATTGATGCCGTATACAAGCGTACAAACAAACAAACCGGCGTATACGTTAAATACAATAGTGCAGGTGAGTTTTCGATAGACGAAAAGCTTTTAACTTCTGCTTACACCTCTGTCACTAAAAGACGTGACGTAAAATCCCCTAAAATTACTAATTCTGCTTTCATTGATTTTAATGGTGATGGTATTTCAGATTTTATCTCTAGAGGTAATTTCGATTATTCGTTTTCGTGTTACGAAATGGATTATAATGGTTATGCTGAATATCTTCTTTTCCAATACTCTGTATCAGAGGGGCATACTCGAGCATCGGCAGATGAGGCCTGCGATGAGTATGATGAATCCAGTGCGTACGGTGTATATTTACAAGTAGAAAAGCGGCTTTCGTATGCAGCGCTTCAAGGTTCAGTGGACACCAGTTCGGGTGAGCCTATGGGTAAGTATACAGCAACCTACCAGCTGGCATTCTTAGATAACATTGATATCAATGAAGACATGTCTGTTGCTGATTTTAACGGCGATGGCTTGAGTGATTTTATTTATCACTTCGAAAGTTATGGTCAAGAGTATACAAATATAGCTCTTTCTAAAGGAGACGGGACATTTACATTCCAATCAGTATCAGAGCTTGTTGATGCCGAATATAATGATTACCACAGGTATATTGACATTAATGGTGATGGCAAAACCGATATACTAGTTTATAACGTGCATCCAAATTACCCCCCTGGATCCTACTTTAATGTTTATCTTGCCGGGCACGATAGTAACGGCAAAATGACTTTTACCTCTCGAGCTAGCATAGGAGTCGTTGTAGCTAATGGTGACAAGTTTATCATCGATGACTTTAGTGGTGATGGTAAATTAGATTACCTAATTGAGCCCAGTCGTAAGGATGAGTTAGTCATTAGGTATGCTGATCAACGTGGCTTGAAGCCGCATAGCATTAAGCATATTGAATCAGGTTTTGGTCAAACTACCTCAATTTATTACAATCAATTACATGGAAGAATAAGTGGCGCTGGAGCATTGAGGATAAATACGGTTTCAGATTACTTTTCAGATATAGAAACAGCAACTCAAAAACAGCGCCCATTTGACGACTTAAACTATCAAAATAACGACTATCTTTCTGATTTTATCCAGCCCAACAGCCGGATTTGGGTAGTTTCTAGCGTAAAAAGTAAAGCTCACAATAGTCAAACCAATCAAGATAAAGCATTAAAAGTTAATTATAAATATGGCGGTATGTTGGTGCATAAACAGGGCCGAGGTAATGCTGGGTTCGCGGCGTTACAAACAACCGATGAACAAACAGGCATAGTCACCACCACCCGCTATTACCAGCAGTTTCCGTTTGTAGGCATGCCTCAGAGCACCGAAACCAGCCTAAATGGTGAGCGTCTAAGTTTGTCTGAAAATATAGTTGATGTGCAATTGTCTGAGAATGGCAGTTTATTCCCTTACATCAAGAAAGCTAAAGAGACTAAACACCACCTGCACTCAGACGGTAAAGTGTCTTTTGCCAGTTACACAGAATCTGACTTTGAATACGACACCTTTGGTAACGTAAAAGAATCTGTAGTTGGTCAATATGCAAGTGCCTCGACTAGCACTCAGTTAAAACGTACCAAAACAGTAAACGAATACACAGGTGCTGGCGGCGGGGCGCAAAAGGGCCGTTTGTCAAAAACCACAGTGACCCATTACGACGAAGCTAATAAAAGCACCCAACGAACCTCTGAGTTTAGTTACTATGAAGATGGCTTGCTAAAAAGCACAACGTCTGGCGAGCCAAGGCTCACAACTACATACACCTATACCAGATTGGGTAATAAACAAAAAGTATGCACCAAAGGGCAGGTTAACAGCGGCACTTCACCTGTTATTCAAGAACGTTGTAATCAAACGAACTGGTCTGCTGACGAACGCTACATAACCAGCGCCACAAATGCGCTAGGACAAACAGTCAACTTTTTGTATAACGGCGTCTCGGGTGGCAACGTCAGTGGGCGGATTTGGAGTAAAACCAGTACTTCTGCAAATAATATAGCAGCCACTGAGTTTTACGACATTCAAGGGCAAGTCACTAAAATGCTCCAAGCCGATGGCACTCAGACCCATATTGAGCGTGCTTTTGTTAGCACCCAAAATTTGGGTGCATGTCAGTTAAATTCAGATGAACGCTGTTTTAAAGAAACCACCACAGGCTCAGGTAAGCCTACATCTATTTCTTGGTACGATGCGTATGGGCGAAAAGTGCAGGTTCAAACCGAAGAGTTCAATGGCGGCTGGTCTAATCAAGACTACACTTACGACGAATATTCTCGGTCGATTAGTACGTCAACCCCATACTTTAGCGGCGAAACACCAGATGGTTACACAACCTATGGCTACGATGTTTTTGGCCGAGTGATATCCGAAACCTTACCTGAGATTGGTGCCGAGAACCACCGCACGTACAAAGGGGTTGTCACGGTTTACAAAGATGCAAATGGTCAAGAACGTCAAGAAACCACTAATGCTCTAGGCCGTTTGATTCAAGTGCGCTCGGCTGATTATCAATATCAAAGCCGAGCTGACCAAAGCGTAACCAATGCATACAACCTTACCGATTATCACTATGACGTGTTTGATAAGCTTATTAAGGTTGATAACTATTCTGTCAATGGCTCTCTCACTAGTGCTAAAACCAGTATTTATACGTTTCATGATGACTATGGCCGTAAAACTAGCATGCTTGACCCAGACAAAGGACATTGGCGCTATCAGTACAACGCATTCGGTGAAATGGTCGCCCAAACCAATGGCGAAGGTGTGGTGACACGATCTTCTTATGACGCATTAGGCAGAGTGTTCGAGCAGCATACCGGCAGTTACGATGGGTTTAGTGCTCAACTTACCTGTAATGTTTATGGTACTGATGCTGATGCTCGAAATGTGGGCAAACTTATTAATGTTAAGCAATACCACACTAATAGTACCTCATGCTCTGCAAGTAGCAGTACCCTTGGCCCAATTAAGTGGCAACAAACTCAGCAGTTTGATCAGCTAGGCCGTCCAAGTACCAATGTTACAACGTTTGACAATGCGAGCTACTCGCAAACTCAAACTTACGATAACTACAGTCGAGTGGTAACCCAAAGCTTACCAGGTGGTGTTGATATAACTAATCACTATGCCGATAACTACTTACGCCGCGTCACTCAAAATGGTTATTTGTTGCGCGAAATAAAAGTCCGTAACGCTGCGGGCCAAGCCACCGAAGTGGCCATTGCCGACGGAGGTTTAACGGATAAAAGGGTATATGACCCAAGTGGCAATGGAAGGTTGGAGTCAATAGAAGTACGTCAGTCGGGTTCAGGCAGAAAAGTACATCTCCTGACCTATAAATATGATGGTGTGGGCAACCTTGAAAGTCGCGACCATTATTACCAAAGTGCGCAGTACATGCGAGAAACCTTCAATTACGATGCCTTGTACCGAATGAGGGGCCGAACCGTTAATCATAGCGGGTTAGGCTTAGGCAGTTTTGACGAGTTTAATTTTGACCAAGCTTACTTTTATGATGCTATTGGTAATCTGACCCAAAAATACAGTGATGTAGATGGTTCGACTCGCCGTTTAGCCTTTAACTACCAGTACACAGCTAATACCCACAACTACTCAGTGGGCGGAAAAAGTTACGTCACTTCTGGCTTGCAGCTAGCTGGTGTGTCTAAAGATAACCAAAGCGACTTCCGAGATTACCAATACGATAAAAATGGTAATGTAACAAACGATGGCCAACGCAGTTTCCGAAATACAGCATTCGATAAGCCTTACCTCATTACCGAGTTAGGCGGCACACGGCAAACCAGCCGTTTTTATTACGGCCCAGGTAAAGCGCGTTACATGCGAGAAGACACAGTGACCGAAAGTAATCAAACGGTTAACTACAAGACCCATTACTTAGGGGCTTACCAACGCATCGAAAAAACGGTGAACAGCACTACCAGTGTCGAACATAAGTACCATATTGCTGGCGCTATCATTACCCGTAAAGAGGGGCAAACTGGCTATACGCGTTTGTTCAGCCATAACGATTTGCAAGGCTCTGTAGTGTCTATAACTAACCAGCAAGGTCAAGTGGCCGAACAGTTTGTTTACGACCCTTGGGGTAAAAAACAAAAAGTCATCGTTAACCACGCCCTTAGCAGCACGGTATCAGGCATGTTACGAGGCACAGTCACCACCCGAGGTTACACTGGCCACGAGGGCATTAGTCAGTTCGAATTAATTCACATGAACGGTCGGGTGTACGACCCGGTTATTGGTCGCTTCTTGCAGGCAGACCCGCACGTACAAGCGCCAAATAATTCGCAGAACTATAACCGCTATAGTTATGTGTTGAATAACCCGATGAGTTATACGGACCCTAGTGGGTATTTTTTTAAATCGTTGTTTAAGGCTGCTACATTTATTAGCAGAGCAATCATTCGGCAAATATCAAAAGTTCCAATCCTTAATAGTTTAGCTCAAGCAGCCGCTTGCTTTTACGGTGGCCCTGCTGGATGCGCAGCATACGCTACAGTCGCCACTTTTGAGGCTACAGGTAGTCTTGGTGCAGCATTTAGAAGTGGAGCCATATCCTATGCTACAGCGAGTGTATTTAAAGCAGTCGGTGGTAAATTCACCGGGAAGGGTGGTTTTTTTGGCGCTGGTGTTAAAAATGGTTTCCGTCATATATTATCACACGCATTAGTTGGCGGCGTCAGCTCAGTGCTTAGAGGAGGCAAGTTTGGACATGGGTTCTTTAGTGCTGGAATTACCAAAGGTTTGACCCCACACTTCGAAGGGATTGGCGGAAGTGATTTTGAAGTCAATGGTTACAACATTGCTGAAGCCACAATTGCAGGTGTATTGGGTGGCACGATTTCTCAAGCTACTGGTGGAAAGTTTGCCAATGGTGCAATCACTGCGGCTATGGGGAATTTGTTTAATAATCAAGGAGGTGGTCAAAAAGGGAGCCGAAGTAATCCTCATGGAGAAAGATTACCGGGTCATACAAGGATTGAAGTCAGCAAAGGCGTTTACGCATGGGTTCCTCAGTCAATGGCAGCGGATATTCATTTGGCCCGTGAAACAGGTTCTACAATTGGTGAATACACTCGCACTACGAAAGAGGATGTCGCGAAAGGTTTGGGTTATACTGGCGGTGTGTTGGCCACGTTAGGAACAGGTGGCTGGGCTTACTTTGGGTGGGCTACACTTGGTGGAGCTGCATGGTTAGATCCTACTGTTCAGAATCAGATTGGAGCTGTTACTGGGCCATTTAGCAAATTGATGGGGCCTCTTGATGAAGTTCTCTATCCCGGCAGTCAAACACTTGAGTCTACTATTAATAACGTTGGACATATAAATGATGCGATAACGTTGGCCTGTGATATACCACTAAAATGTAACTAGAGAAACTAAATTGAAAACAAAGATTGATAGATTGCTCACCATTTATATAGTGTCCTTTGGCCTCCCTATTGTATTAATTGGCCGAGGACAGTGGAGTTTAGGGTTGCTAGGGGCTGTGATTTTCTTGGCTGCCTATATATTTATACCTTCTGCAAGCTCCTTAAGAAAAGCAATCAAAATATTAGATACTTTCGTTTTTGCAAGTTATTTCACTATCATTGCTGGGTGCTGGATGTTGTATTCCAGAGGATACGACAACACGACAAGCCTGTGGTTGTATATTGTAGTGGTTGCATTGGGTCTTCCTGTTTTCAAAAAAATACAAGCGTATCTAAAGAAGCTGAATTGAATTGAATTAAATTAAATTAGGGTGCTAAATCAAAGGAGTCACCCATAAGTCAGCCGGTGTCAATAGTGCGATAAAAGTCGGATCGCTTTTTAGCAAACATTAGCGCTTGTGTACTCTGTAGCGCGCCCGCTTTTTATCCGCTAACTCTGTTTTTCTATTGGTTGTGCTGGATAATCTATCCGCAACAGTCACCCATCTGGCTCTAGTCGTCAACCAATATCAAAGGGGTCAGAGTCTGAGGAATCCCCACAAAATAGACATAAAAAACAATTAGATAATTGAAAAATAAAATGAACATTCACAGTGTT
>CANMKA010000050.1 GCA_947498355.1 uncultured Paraglaciecola sp.
CTTCCATCAGCTTCGAGTTGGTTATCAGCATCATACTCGTAGGCAACATTAACAGACGCATTGACATTCGCTTGGGAGGTAATAGTAGGCGGTGTATTAACTACGGGTGTAATATCAGCAACACAACTGGCACGGCCGATAACAGGCTGCATAACACTGATACTACAAGCCGAAAATTGATCACTCCCATTGAGTCTGGGGTTCATTAAAAACGTTCCCGCTGTGGCACTGCAAACTGATCCGCTTTGATTGTCGTGAGGTGCGCCAAAATTATGCCCAAACTCATGAGCGGCAGTTAATGCCACCACGCTACTCATGCTGCGAGCTTGAGTCACGCCTACCCCAAAACTTCCGCACGCACTATTTATATATGCAATACCCACAGTACTTCCGTCTAGGTTTTTACCTGTGAACAAATGCGTTAGTCCCTGATTGCCCACTTCGCGCTGCACATACCCTCTAAAATTAACCAATAAGTCACTGGCGTTGGTGGAGGTAAGGGGGCCATTGTCAGTCAATTGAATCACATCGGTCACCGCCATAGATAGGCCTAACTGATCGGAAAAAATTCCGTCAACTATGTTCATTTGAGCCAGAACGTTTGCGCTAGGATCACCGCTATTAATAGCAGCATACTCGGTATCTACTACTATCGTAATCTTAATTTCTTTATTCGCTGAAGCGGCCAAAGCCACTTGGTCGGAATCTATCGAACCTAAAATGCTAGAGTACTGAAAACTATTAGCCTGCATCCGCGGATCTTTACCGCACTGGCCAATATCATGCACAGATGCCGCACTAAAAACTACTGAGCCCCCTTTTTGAGAGGTTAATTCGTCTCGCATCGATAAATCATCAGTCATAGCTGCGGCTTGACTAGCAAGATCAATAAAAAACAATTCTTGGCCATCGTAAAAAGCTCCGATATATTCACCCTTGACCAAGGTTAACCTCACCCAAGAGTCTGCTATTTCCTCAATATGGCCCTGGTATATGGCACTTTCAGCCAATAAATGTGCTGACTTGGCATTTTTTAACAGAGAACGATTTTTATCTAAAATCAGGGAGTAGACTTTCCCGTAGGCAGTAATGTCGAGCTGTAATTTGTCATCATCTAAGAGTATGGGGGCGTCTATATGTAAATGCTCCATATCAGATAAGGAAGGATGAACGTGGTCAATCTCAGACGCCCAAAGAGGGCTGATTGCTAAGAGTCCAAAACTCAGCGCAAACACTTGCGTGAGTTGACGAAAATGCGTGAAAAATACGTGGGTAATACTCATGTGACACCTTTTTTATTTATCGTGCTCAGTAAATGCTCGATACCTTGCAGTTAAGGCTACCTAGTAATAAACCTAAGGTAACCCGATCATCTTTTTCTTAGTGCGTGTTGTCGCGACGGCATCCTGTGGATTGTCAGGCCAAAAATGTTTTTGATAACGCCCTTTCATCTCTTTTTGTACCGCCTTGTAACTCCCTTGCCAAAAGCCTGCCAAGTCTTGAGTTGTTTGAATGGGGCGGCCTGCAGGAGAGAGTAATTCCATCTGGATAGCTAACTTACCTTTGGCAAGAGTCGGAGTGTCTTTTAATCCATACACTTCTTGCATGCGTACCGACAATTTCACCTGTCCAGACTGAGTATAGTCGAGCTTAATCTGGCTGCCGCTGGGTACCTTGATTGATTTAGGAAGCAATTGATCGAGTTGATTTTGGGCATCCCAATCTAATTGGGCACTGAGAATGCGATAAAAAGACAATTTGCTGAGCTGCTGCCAACTATATACATCCGCCAAATATGGCCCTAACCAATCAGCCAGATTGTCTAGTAAGGCTTGTTCGTCAAAATTAGGCCAGACCATTTCAGAAAGTACAGCTCTAGCCAATCTAATTCGGTAGATTAGTTGCAAAGTTTGTTGATCAAGTGGCAAGTTCATCACGCCCTTGTCAGCAATGACTTGCTGCCAAATAGCTATTGGGTTGGGCACATCAGCCTTAGCTATAGGTCGCGAAGCCATCACAATGTTACCCAGGGTTTGTTGCTGTTGCGCACAAATCAATTGCTTGCTCTGATCCCAGTATAAGTGTGAACGCCACTCTATTCTTTTAGAAAAACTGGCCTCCACCAGCTCTACACTGAGGGCCTCGGCATAAATCACTCGAACCTTATTCTGTGCTTTGTCTGTGTTTAACATACTGGTAACCACCAGCCATTGACTGACCACTAACGGATCGTCTTTATTTAAGAGTACACCGCTACCATTTACTAATAAATATCGCTCGGAATGGCTTTTTCGCCCTACCCACTGCGCAAAACCTGACACCAGCAATAAGCCCAAGTCTTCCAAGGGCCAAGCCTGTATTGAGCAATTCAACTTCTTATGCCAAACGCGTACGTCTTGCCAAATATAATGGTGGCGATGCGCTAGCAAAAATTCGAGGCGCAGGCTCATTTGCGCCCCTTGGTCAAAGCCAAGAGGGTCTTTGTGATCAAGCAACGCAGCCACCGCGCATGCTAGGCTTACATGACCTTGGCTTAATGATTGAGCTTTGAGTAGCATATTGGCAACACTAGCCTGACAACCTAGCCTATGGGCCTGCTGGCCTTGCTGAGTAATTCGTCTTTGTTTGTCGAGTAAATTGAGCTGTTGTAAATACTCATAACCTTGAGACAGCTGCCCAGCAGAAGGCTGATCGATCAAATTCAGTTCGCTGATTGCAGTCCCCCACACAGCTGCGTCTAAAATAAACGAACTGATATCTGTTTGTAGAATTTCTGGCGTCGATTGGCGGAGCATACGCCCTTGATGCTCCTCACTCCATAATCGATAACAGGTACCTGGCCCCAGCCGCCCAGCGCGACCGGCTCGCTGAGTCGCCGCTGCTTGGGAGATAAATTGACGCTTAAGTTGATTCACGCCAAGATTTAAATCAAAGACCGCACTTTTTTCAATGCCACTATCAATAACCACTTGAATGCCTTCAATCGTCAAACTGGTTTCGGCAATATTAGTTGCCAACACCACTTTTCGTCTGCCCTGTTTGTCGATAGCCAGTGCCGCATCTTGCGCGTGTTTGTCTAGGCTTGAATATAAACAATGCACTACCCATTCATTTGATAAGCTACGTCCTAACTTATCAGCGACAGAATGAATATCTGCTGCGCCGGGCAAAAAGACTAAACAATCTCCTTCATGCTTTGGCAGCACATCGAGGGTCAAACGAGTCACTTTGTCTGACAATGGTACTTGGCGCGTATCTCCACGATAAACAATATCAACGGGGTAATGCTTACCTTCTGAATGACATAGTTTAGCCATTGGCATTAAACGCTGAACAGGGTCGGTGTCTAGTGTCGCTGACATAACCAACAGTCGTAAGTCATCTCGTAAAGCCTGTTGTACTTCTAGACACAAGGCCAGAGCAAAATCTGCATGTATACTTCGCTCATGAAATTCATCGAAAATGACCAACCCAATTCCGTCAAGCTCAGGGTCAGTTTGCAGCATCCGCGTCAAAACCCCTTCGGTGACTATCTCTAAGCGTGTGTTAACACTCACTTTAGTGTCACCTTTGATTCGATACCCAACGGTTTGACCGACCGGTTCCCCTAGCTGTTTTGCCAAATAATGGGCAATATTACGCGCCGCAACTCGGCGAGGTTGCAGCATAATCACCTTGCTTTGAGATAAAGTTGAATGTGAGAGCAGCGATAAAGGCAAAGCAGTAGACTTTCCGGCACCAGGCGGCGCAACAACAATTCCATCGCCTTTGACGAGTTGCTGGTGTAATTCAGGAAGGATTTGCTCTATGGGTAACAATGAAAGCTCTTAGCTAAACCAAGGATATATCCCTGAAGTTTAACAAGAAAAAATCAACCACGACGGATAATTAAGTATAACTTTGGGTTACTTAGGTTTGAAATTTATCCGTATTAATAAAATAATTTCAACTTGGCGTGACTCAGAGATTTGTCATCGCCTTTCAATCAAGTCATTAACCTCATTTAAGCGTATACGTAACAAGGAACCATATGCGAGCATTCTTAGGCCTCTCTCCTAACTCAAACACTAAATTGGCTATCGAAGCATGGCGTGAAAAAGCATTACCGGGCTTCAACCATCCCGTGCCTGCAGCCAATTTTCATGTCACTTTGTGTTTTCTCGGAGAGCTTAACGATAAACAGTATGAAGTCATGGCTCAGGGCATAGAGCAAATATCAGATATCAAGGCTTTCTCGGTACATTTGAACACGCTAGGGTATTGGCCTAAGCCCAAGGCATTTTGGTTAGGCTGTGACGCCCCCGAACCCAGTCATTTAAATTTAGTTAAACGCCTTACATCCATAGCTAGGCAATCAAAAATATCGATTCCTAAACAAGCTTATAAAGCACATTTAACCCTAGCCAGAAAATGCGTAGAGAACCCGCCAGCAGCTCTCATTGCGCCAGATTTCTTATGGCAAGCAGAGGCATTTCACTTATTTGAATCGGTTTCAACCCGCCAAGGTGTGCGCTATCAAATACGTGAGTCTTGGCCGCTAGCTAGAGTATTTTCTTGGCAAAAATAAAACCAAATTTAGCAATCATTCGGTGTGCAAAGTGCAATCTGGTAACGATTAAGGACTTTTTGCTAAAGCTTCTAAAATAGCTGAAAAGTTTTTGTCATCTGGATAACTGCGACTCCAGCCTAAGCGCACAATAACCGCATTTGCTTGTGGAAATATCATCACTCGCTGTTTCTTACTGCCCTGCATGGCAAACGTATCAACAGGCAACGCAGGCCAGCGTAACTGGCCATTGCCAGAGTTAAGCCAAAACTGATACCCAAAACGGCTGTCATTTTGGCTGCTATTGGCCGTTCTAGCCTGCTCTACCCACCACTCAGGAAGCACTTGCTGTTGATTTATCCAGCCCTCATTTGCCATCACCCAGCCCATCCTTGCCCAATCTCGGGCCGTCGCAAACAAATACGAGCTCCCAACAAAAATACCGTCACCATCCACTTCAAATACAGTATTTTGCAAACCCAAGGGTGCGGCTAGCTGCTCATAGAACTGGTTGAGCAAAGACTGAGGGCGATTATCCAAGGCTTGTGTCATATGCTTAAGTAATAAGTTAGTTGTGCCAGATGCATAAGAAAAATGTGTACCAATTGGGTGCTGCAAAGGCTTTTGCATTGGAAGCTCCGCCATATTCGGATCGAGAAACAACATATGCGTCGCATCGGCACCCGGAATATAAGTTTCATCAAACGCTAATCCAGACGTCATAGTTAGCAGATGCTTTACAGTAATATTTTTTCGGTCGTCGTGCTGCCAAGCTTCAAATAATTGATTGGTTTGGGTATCGATTATTCCTTGTTTTTGCATCACCCCAAATAGCATAGCACTCACACTTTTAGCCATAGACCATCCTATAAAACGAGTTTGCGCATGATAGCCTGTGCATAGTGCTCGGCGACAACTTGGCCTTTATGTACAACTAATAAGGCTCGCGTGTCTAACCCTTGAGCATTATCTTGTTCGAAAATTTGCTCAACCAAGCTCTGTATTGCAGGAGATAGGGTTGTGACTGTGTTGCCCTTGGGCCAAGGCAAGGTTGACTGGTTCAGTGGTAGAACGGACAGTTCATCAAGAACGGGCTGATTTAATGGGTGCTCCAAGGTACATCCCAAGCCCGAACGATATCTAGCCCTAGCTTGCGATAGCCCCCAAAAATCAGCGACCACGCTACTCTCACTATATTCAAAACGTAAAGCCCTGTTAGCAGGTGAATAAGCAATCAAGTCAGCTAATACTTGCTCTTCCTTCAGGCCTGTAATGAATTTGCCAGAGCAAGCTAACTTGGCCCCCAGTCCTGTCGCCACATCTAATGTCTCGTCTAAAGAAAAAATCGAGATGCTCATTAAACGCAACCCGCCAGTTAACAATAAAAAGGAAATAGCTAAACCAATAAATATTTTTTTAAACACATTTGCGCCTGTAAATTCTGAGATATCTATATTAGTTCTTTACCCCAAAGGGATTCGCAGGTAACAATACAGGGATTAGCTCGTCAGAACATTCAATTTATTATGCAACAAACATTTAGACTCGTTATCGATTGCCCAGATCAAGTTGGGCTAGTGGCGGCAGTAAGTCGGTTTTTAGCAGACCAAAATGCCACTATAGTAGAAGCCAATCATCATACTGATTTACAAACTGGCCGATTTTTTATGCGCCACGAAATCAGCGCAAATTCAGTGCAAATGAACATTGAGTCATTCAAACAAGCGTTTTCGCCTATCGCCGAAAAGTTTAGTATGAACTGGAAAATTGCTGACTCACACCAAAAACAAAAGGTAGTGTTAATGGCCAGCCACGAATCTCATTGCTTGATGGATTTACTGCATCGTTGGCATAGCGGCGAATTACATTGCGATATTAGCTGCATCATAGCGAATCACCCGCAAATGAAACAATTTGCCGACTGGCACAATATCCCATTTCATTGGGTTAATTTTAAAGACCAACCCAAAGAACAGGCATTTTCTGAGGTAGAACGATTAATCGAGGCGTATCAAGCCGACTTAACCGTGTTAGCGCGATTTATGCAAATTATTCCTGATCACCTGTGTCAAAAGCTAGCAGGCAAAGCGATCAATATTCATCATAGCTTTTTGCCTTCATTTGCTGGTGCTAAGCCTTATCAGCAGGCCTATGAGCGAGGTGTTAAATTGATTGGTGCAACTTGTCATTATGTCACGAGTGATTTGGACGAAGGCCCGATTATTGAGCAAGAAGTGATGCGTATTAGTCATAGCGATAGTGCCGCTGATATGGTCAGAAAAGGTAAAAACTGCGAAAAAACAGCCCTCGCAAATGGGGTTAGATACCACTTAGAAGACAGAGTAATCATTCATCAGAACAAAACCGTGGTGTTTGCTTAAAATTTAAGACTTTAGAAATAACCGGTGTAGGTTAGGTCAACTTTATTATTGGCCTCGCCGGTTTCAAACCAATTTCCTGATGCTTGAGTTGCTTGCCACTTTTGACTCGAAATAGATAACTCTAAAGAGTCTTTGCTATCAAACCCAGAGGTGCGAGCCGAAACCAACCACTCGGTGTTTGAAGGTAAATCATACAATGAGCCAATCGCACTTTTAAATTCAGCAGACATTTGCTTAACCACACCAAACCCTAAGCTTAAGTCCTCGGTTAGCGCGTATCTAGGTACCAAAACTAGTTCTCTATAGGCCAGTCTTTGTTTCACAATTCCCCAAGACAATGTGGCTTTTACGATTTTCACTTGAGATTCGAGAGAAAATTTATCTGACAAAGTTTGATTAAACGCAACAAACATCTCCTTCTGTTTACCACCATGAAAGGTCAAGCGCGAAGAGTTAGCATCAACACTAACATGCTCAGGTAACCAATCATTTAACCAAGACTTAGCCTTTTCAACAGAGGCGTCGACACAAAATACTTGGGTAGATATCAGGCATAACACAGTGGCAAGCAAGGATTTCATGGTTTTTCCTATCGATTTTACTTGCTGCTATTTTGACCTATTAAAACCCTTTTTACTGTATGACCTTAGCTAACTGGGTATACAACTTTATACCTTACCATGCAACTGAGTTTAAATTTTTTTGCAAACACTTGTTTTTACGCAAAATTAACAACAATCAGAGGTGGTAGGGCAAACGGGTTTAAAACAACCAAAGTGATTCAAATCTGCTCAAACAGCCCAATAATGTTAGCGATCGTTTGAC
>CANMKA010000051.1 GCA_947498355.1 uncultured Paraglaciecola sp.
GAACTGAATTCCTTAATCACTAAACCACAGACGAGTGTTTAAATTGGAAAATTCGTGGGGATCCCTCAGGGTCAGAGTCGTTGATTTAAAACTGACTTCTTGTAAGCCTCCGACTTTCTATCTCCACCACGTGCCATCGGTGAAGCTCGCCGCCCAGTTTGCTGTTCAATTTGGATATAGCAGAGCAAAGCTAAAAATCAACAACTCTGGCCCTGAGGGATCCCCCTTTGATTCTAAAGACGGGGGCGCTACACCTAACTACTACTTGGAGCTTTGTTGCGGCTGGAGTATTCAGCAGTAAGAGTGCCAAACAGACCAAAAATCAGCCAAAACATACTTTGCCCCACACTACCTGTAGCAATAATTGCAACTATAAAAATTATTGGGCTTATTATCACAGTACCTATTTGGATGAGCATTTTGTACTTAGCCCAAAAGAGCAATATAGACATTGTTAGCATGGACAAAGTTAATGCTCCGAAATAACCTCTCATCCTCTCATTTCTGGCACTCTTGTCTGCAATATGCTCCGTCTCCATTTTTTTTAATAAGGTAATCTCTTCCTCTGTTAAGAAGCCTTTTTGCATCTTTTCATGATACGCCTTACCGTATTCACTACCTGGATTTGCTGCTAATTTGCTAATCCAATTAGCAGTAATAATGAATATGAAAGAACAAGCAGCAATGACAATAAGTTGAATCATTACCTCTTTTTTAGTCAACACCATTTCCGAAAGCCCCTCTATCTATACCGCTGATCAATGGAATCAGTGGTCAACAGGATAAGAATTGTTGATTTCAAACTGACTTCTTGTATGCCTCCGACTTTCTACCGCGCATAGTGCTTAATGAAATCGACTGACGGGGCGAAGTAGGCACTTCCTGTTTCGGCAAAGGTGTAGTCGAGGAGTTTGTCGTAGTGTCCTTTTTCATCGCCTATGACTCTACTCGTGAGTAGTTGCCGAAACGCTTCTGGGCTGCGGGCGCAGGAGATGAAAAACAGCCCTTGGACCTTCATATCACCGTAGGGCATGCTTTGTTGAAGCACTTCTACTGGATTGCCTTGACTATCTTTTATCTGCGTGCGACTGGCGTGAGAGAATGGCGCTTTTTTATCCTCTGCCAATTCCTTGTTGGCTGCTTTGGTGCGGCCCATCACTTGTTCTTGATGAGGCTGAGCGAGTAACTGCCATTTGGTCATGTTATGGCGATAACGTTGAATGTGAATATAACTGCCTCCAGCGAACTCTGGATCTTCGTCGCCGACTATGGCTATGTCGTATTTACGCATGCCTCTGGGGTTGTTGCTGGCGTCCATAAAGCCTGTTAAGTCTCGCCCATCAAGATAACGAAACCCTGTTACTTGCTCGTAAAGATCGACGTGGGGGCCAAGTAATTGTATGACTTCGAGGCCCATTTCGTGGCAAATGTCGAGTCTATCAGCTTTGATTTGGATCAAGACGTCACCTGGCGTCATGGGGGCCTGTCTGCCGTCACACTGCATAGCTGGGAATGGCGCTAATTCATTGGGGATCAGCCTAGGATATAACTCGTACCAATATTCTGTGCCTATTGCCACAACTCCGGTCACCATGGCTTCGTAGTATTCTTCGTCGTAATGACTAAACAATTCAAGAATACGCACTAGCTTTAGCCGCATGGCTTGTACGTCGTCATCGACAACAGTGAAGGTAAGGTACAGGGCGTGCAAATTTGGTTCTGCGCACACGCCTTTTTGAACTTGACTCATAGTGCTCAATCTAAGGTTTAACTCAATGGTATGGGTTAAATGATACCACTGTTTACAAAAAAAAAGCCCTGCTAGTTAGCAGGGCTTTGGTATTTACTTGGTAGCAAAGATGCTACCTTAAACATTTTGTCGATTAAGAACGTTTTGTTGTGAAGTCAGGGTAAGCTTCTAAGCCACACTCGCTGATGTCCACACCTTCGAACTCTTCTTCTTCGCTAACACGGATGCCGATAACCGCTTTGATAATCGACCATACGATTAAGCTAGTTACAAATACCCATACAAAGATAGTTAATGCGCCAAGTAATTGACCACTAAGTGAAGCACCGTCGTTTGTGAAAGGAACAAGGATTAGACCAAGAAGACCTACAACACCGTGAACAGAGATAGCACCTACTGGATCATCAATCTTAAGTTTATCTAGGCCGATGATGCTAAGTACTACTAGGATACCACCTAAAGCACCGAACAAAGTGGCTTGAAGAGGCGTAGGAGTAGAAGGTTCAGCAGTGATAGCAACTAGACCAGCCAATGCACCGTTAAGGGCCATAGTCAGGTCAGCTTTCTTGAACAATACGTGAGCTAGAAGTAAGGCAGCAACTAAACCACCCGCAGCAGCAGCGTTCGTATTCATAAATACAACAGCAACAGCGTTAGCGCTTTCTACGCTAGCAGTTGCTAGTACAGAACCACCGTTAAAGCCAAACCAACCCATCCATAAGATGAATGTACCTAGCGTAGCAAGAGGTAAGTTTGCACCTGGGATCGCGTTAGCTTTACCGTCAGCAGTGTACTTGCCTTTACGAGCGCCAAGTAACAACACACCAGCGATTGCAGCAGCTGCACCAGCCATGTGAACAATACCCGAACCTGCAAAGTCAGAGAAACCTAGGTCGCCAAGGGTATACATGCCGAATACTGCTTCGCCGCCCCAAGTCCAAGCACCTTGCATTGGGTAGATGAAACCTGTTAGTACAACAGCAAACGCCAAGAAGGCCCAAAGCTTCATACGCTCAGCAACTGCACCCGAAACAATAGACATAGCTGTTGCTACGAATACTACTTGGAAGAAGAAGTCAGCAGATGGAGCATAAGTAGCAGCATCTTCAGCAACACCTGTTGCGCCGTCACCTGTAATTCCGCTTAGGAACATAGTGAACTCACCGCCACCGTACATAATTGAATAACCACACACCATATACATGATGCAGGCTATTGAGTACAAAGCGACGTTTTTAGTTAGAATTTCGGTGGTGTTTTTAGCACGAACTAAACCTGCTTCTAGCATGGTAAAGCCAGCGGCCATCCACATTACTAGGGCACCACAAATCAAAAAGTAAAAGGTATCTAGGGCGTACGCCAATTCAAAAGTTGTTTCCACGATTATCTCCTCAAATCTTAAATGGCTTCGCCATCAGTCTCGCCAGTACGGATACGAACGGCGTGCTCTAGGTCATAGACGAAAACTTTTCCGTCACCGATTTTGCCCGTTTTGGCAGCACCGACTATGGCTTCGACTAGACGCTCAACCTGATCGTCTTTTACGCCTACTTCTAGTTTAACTTTTGGTAGGAAATCGACTTGGTATTCTGCTCCGCGGTAAAGCTCTGTGTGTCCTTTTTGACGGCCAAAGCCTTTAACTTCTGTGACGGTCAAACCATCAATTCCGATCTCAGAAATTGCTTCGCGCACATCGTCAAGCTTAAACGGCTTAATGATTGCTGTTACTAGTTTCATTGTGTAGCTCCCAGTGTATTTTAGTATTTGGTTACATTTTGCTATTAGTTTTTAAAACAAGAGCTGTGCCAAAAGTAAATATCTTTCAAAATCATTAAGTTAAGCATATTTACCGATACTTCCTCCATGTATTTAGCACAAAAACGGTGCATTACTGATTTTACGCACCAATTTAAAGCAAATTAAATATAGACGAAAATTCCACTCTTTAAGTAAAACTAAAAAATAATGTCAAAATAGACGTTGGGAGTAGCGTTTGATGAAATATCGAACTTTACTAGTATCTTAACCCTAACCCAAAGTTACTATCGCCAAGCAGACAAGTTTAAAACGCCAACAAACCCAGAGGTACATGTTATGCAATACACAGTTTCGCACCACAAAGATGTGACCTGCATCACCTTTAGTGGCGTGCTCAATGCACTCGATATGATATTGATGACACAGAGCCAAGCATTTAAACAAGGTATACAAGCGAATAAAAAGCTACTGATGAACTTCGTCAATATAGATGGCACCCAACTAACCGAAAATGATGTAGTCGCACTCAGTACGTTAGGTAAGGTGAGCTTAGACAACAGTGGCCATACTCATATTGCACTGGTCACCCTAAACGAAGACAAAGCAAAGATACTAGCCATTTGCCAAAGTGTGTTTGCTCAAACGCAAACCCGAGTTATCGCCACCGACAATCAAAACACAGCCCTTGCTATGCTCGGCAGCGAATAATATCTATCTAGTCAAACAACCTTTGCCACCAATTTTTGGGTTTTTCTGGGATGCGTGACTCGCCAAAGCATTGCTTGGGCGCAGCAGGTAAGGCATCAACTATTGCTGGTAAACTGTATGTTTCTTTGCAACCTGCTTTACTTAAGCGGCCTGTCTTTATATCGAAGTGAGCAATCGCCAACCCAGATGGGAAACGTCTAACTAAAGACTTAGGCGCTTGCTGTTTTTGATAGCCAATAAACAACTGCATAGCGCCCGTGGCGCCACTCAAATTAACTGGCTGGTTGTCGTCGTTGCCTATCCAACTGGTCACTAAGCTATTTTTATCAAATCCGGTAAACCAACTATCACGGTAGTCGTTTGTAGTGCCGGTTTTCCCAGCCATATTAATTTCAGGAAAAATTTTCCGAATACTGTTAGCTGTGCCATCTAGTGTCACTTTGTGTAACGCATAGTTGAGTAGATAGGTAGCATTTTCGTCTACACGTTGTTCAGAGGGTTCTTCAAACTGCCATAGCAGGGCATTATCGGGGGACATAATGGCAGTAATAGAATGCAAGGGAATATAACGGCCATTATTAGCTATGGTTTGGTACATTTGATTGACCTGTAGTGGCGACAGGTTCACTGCTCCTAAGGTCATGGCTGGATACAAACGAATGTCTTCTTCTACCCCTAAACGCCAAAGCGTATCGGCTATGGTACCTAACCCTAAGTTCATACCTAAAGTAACAGTAGGCACATTTAGCGATTTAGTCAGGGCCGTTAAAAGGGGAACTTGACCTCTAAATTTTTTATCCGCATTTTTGGGCGACCAAGTTTTACCTTCAGAGCTTTGTAATGTGATGGGTTCGTCGGTCAAAGGCGTAGCAAGATTGTAATCAGCTGCTTGCTCTAACGCAGTTAGGTAAATTGCGGGCTTAATTAACGAGCCAATTGCCCGCTTTGCGTCTAATGCACGATTGAACCCAGCATAATCCGCTTGCCGCCCCCCAACAACGGCGCGCACCTCACCCGAGTCAATGTCAGTGACCAACATTGCAGCTTCAAAGCCACTTTTATTTAAGCGTTGCTCTTGTTTGGTCACCCCTTTTGCTACCGCCCGCTCGGCTTTAACCTGAGCGTTTGAATCCAAAGTCGTAAAGACCTTAAGGCCAGACTGTCGAATGTCGGGGTTGTCGAGTACTTGCTGCAACTCACGGCGAACCATGTCCATAAAAGCTGGGTGCTTGTCTTGTTTTAAGCTTTTACCCGATGCTAAATTTAGTGGTTTGGCCGATAGGGTTTGATATTCATTAGGCGTTAGCTGATGACTTTCAAACATCATGCGCAACACTAAATTACGCCGAGTTGTCACCCGCTCGGGATGGCGTCGCGGGTTATAGTATGAAGGCCCTTTAATAATTCCGACCAACATTGCTATTTCATCAATATCTAATTCATTCAGGGGGCGATCAAAATAAAAGTGACTGGCTAAACCAAAGCCATGCACGCCAGTATTACCATTTTGCCCTAAAAACACCTCATTTAAGTAGGCTTGCAGTATGGTGTCTTTGTCGTATCTAAGTTCGATAAGTAAAGCCATAAGGGCTTCTTTGGCCTTACGGGTGATGGACTTTTCTCGGGTTAAAAATAAGTTTTTGACCAGCTGTTGGGTTAAGGTGCTGCCCCCTTGCACCGTTTTTCCTGCGGTCACGTTGGCTTTTAACGCTCGAAGAATGGATAATGGCGCGACGCCAAAGTGCTGATAAAAATCTTTGTCTTCAACGGTAATTAATGCCTGAGTCAATAAAGGTGGGACCTGTTCTATGTTCACCAACATCCGATCTTCACGGCCATTGCTCACCAAACGGGTAACCAACCAAGGTTCCAAATGAATATGATCAATCGAAACTTGGTTGGTAAGATCTTTAATACTTGTTATTCGTTGATTTTTTAGGGTTATTTCAACATAACGTAAGTCTTCGCTGCCATGAGCAAAATCAAAATGGCGCCTTTGAATACGCAGCCGTTGACCCATCACTTGGTATTCGCCCGAGCTATTTGCTCTTACGACCCTGCGGTAGCCAAGCAAGGCTAGCTCTTCTTCGATCTCTGCTATGGTAATCTCTTGCTTGAGTTGCAAATGCATAGGCCGAGCAAAGATTTGAGCAGGAACCTGCCACTTATTACCCGCAAACTTCTTAGCAATTTGTGCATCTAGGTATACTCCGTAGCCAGTAATAACCAGCCCAAAAACAATAAATAACTTACCCCAGTGCCGCAATAGCCAAGCGAGAGGATTAAGTTTTTGCCATATGGATGGCGTTTTTTTAGGGGACGTAGATGGCTTTTTTTTAGACGAAGTCGTTGACTTGGGTTTGTTCGAAGAGGCTTTACTCATAGATAAAGGCACAAACTTAAATAAATTAAACAGAAAGCCTATAGGTTACCCAAAAATATCCCATAAATCTCTACGAACTTTCTGGGTAGCTAACCTGAATTCCAGTTACGCAGTGTTTTTCGATAAGCTTGATATCAACCAACACCTTGCCTAGTAAAGCAACTATTTGAAATTTAGGTATAAGTTAAGATTAACAACACGTTTCATCCGAGCTTAGGCTTAAGCAAGCTGCCGCTGAATTGAGTGGCAGCTTTTGTATTTAGGGCTAGAGCTACACCTTAGTTTTCAACTATCTGAATGTTTTTAAAGTAGCTGTTTCCCGTGGGATTGCGCACATCGTGGTCCATAGCGAAGAATATGTTCGTCATGACGCCTTGGTAATACTGCCCAACAGGGATTTCAAATGTCTGGTACTCACCGTTACCCGTATAAGTAAAATCACGCACG
>CANMKA010000052.1 GCA_947498355.1 uncultured Paraglaciecola sp.
TTGGTTAGCCGGTATATAGAGTTAAATCCAGTACGGGCCAATATGGTGGAGCATGCGGTTGAATATCCTTGGTCCAGCTATCAGCACAATGGCATAGGTAAACCTATTGAGTTGATAACGTGTCATCCAAGCTATTTGGCGTTGGGAGCATCGCCAATCAAAGGGGTCAGAGTTATTGATTTTTAGTTTTACCCTGCTATATTAACGTAAGTCTTAAACTTTGGTGCTTTCTCTCAGAAAATGGCTCGTCTACCCCGGTTGAATCTTCCCGATATTCCTCAGCATGTTGTGCAGCGCGGTAATAACCGTCAGGTGTGCTTCTTTGCAGAGCAGGATTACTGCGTGTATTTGGATAAGCTAAAAGAATACGCGAAGCGCTATAAGGTAGATGTACATGCCTTTGTGCTGATGACCAATCATGTACATTTATTGCTTACGCCCTCCACTGAGAAAGGTGTGAGTCAAGTGATGCAAGCCTTGGGGCGCTATTATGTTAGGTATGTTAATGCCACTTATTCACGCACGGGGACATTATGGGAAGGGCGTTACAAGTCGACGTTGGTAGACAGTGAACATTACTTTTTGTTGGTTAGCCGGTATATAGAGTTAAATCCAGTACGGGCCAATATGGTGGAGCATGCGGTTGAATATCCTTGGTCCAGTTATCAGCACAATGGCATAGGTAAACCTATTGAGTTAATAACGTGCCATCCAAGCTATTTGGCGTTAGGAGCATCGCCCAATGAGCGCCAAGTTGCTTACCGAGCGCTGTTTAAGCAACACATGCCAGAGTTGACGTTGAAAGAAATCCGAGACGCGACGAACAAAGCTTGGGTGTTAGGAGAAAATCGCTTTAAAGCACAAATTGAACAGCAAACCGGACGGCGAGCTTCACCTATGGCACGTGGTGGAGATAGAAAGTCGGAAGCTTACAAGAAGCAAGTCTCAAATCAATAACGTTGACCCTGATGATTGCAGCAACCGAAGACGTTACTTGAACTGGAGCGCTTCAGTGACACCTGGGACGACCAGTACCCACAAATCGCCAAATCTTGGCGCGCACACTGGCAGAATCTGAATACGCTGTTCAACTACCCTGAGGATATCCGTAAAGCTATTTACACGACCAACGCGATTGAGTCGCTTAACAGCGTTATCCGTAGAGCCCTCAAAAAGCGAAAGCTCTTTCCCAGAGATGATTCAGCGAAAAAGATGATTTACCTTGCTATTAAAGAAGCCAGCAAGAAATGGACGATGCCCATTAAAAACTGGCGTCAGGCGATGAGTCGTTTTATTATTGAGTTCGAGGACCGCCTCGAAAAACATATTAACTAAATGGCAGTTACACAGAATCTGTTACAGGCTCATTCAAGGAAAGATTATCCATACAAGTGCATCATGGTGGGAATTTTACTCGCTGGTAAAGCGCTCCTAAAGTCCCCATATGTTAAAAGTTATATTTATTTTTTTAAATGGAGAAGTTATGAAGAGGTTTTTTGTTTTGTTGTTGCTTGTGCTTATGACTGCACTCACACATGCCAGTGATATTAGGACCACTAAAATTACACAAGTACTAGTAGGCCCTCACTATGGGAATAATGTTTTTTTGACAATCAGTCGAAAAGCATCGGATGTTCCAACTTGTCAAACCAATACCAGATACGATTATGTTTTCGATGGAACAACTGAGGACGGCAAAATGACTTTGAGCGTTGTTCTCGCCGCGTATGCCACCCAAAAGGATGTTTGGTTAGGAGGTAAAAATACTTGTTTGTTACACAACGGTGTAGAAGATCTCAAGCACATTGTAGCTAAATAAACATAACACATATGAGCCTCTGGTTAGTCAATAGGTACTGGCCGTCTTTTGATCGCTTTTTCAAGATCAATCCAAACCACTGAGCTAAGGCGTATGCTTCATCTGTCATATTGGCTGTTAACTCATCGTTTACAGCAAACACATATAAAGTCGACAGGAACTGGGCGCTATTACGTGATCTCATCACAGCCTATTGTTTCACCTTTCCATGGTGATCAGGGGCACTAGACATTCATCGGTTAACGCAAACAGCGCCTCTTATGGAGAGTGCTTTGTGATTTGTCTAATAAGCGCGGATCGTGGACATTTTGGGGTATTTCCACACATAACCTTTGCCTGATAATGAAAAAACGTGTATAAAATTTCCTGAATAATATTGGACATAATGTCGTCTAATAAATTGTTATACATTAGGGAAAATTCAGATGGTAAAAAAGCTCATCGTAAGTGCTTTGTTCTCGGCATATTCGTCGATACTGTATTCAGCAACATTACCAACGGGAGATACTCAAGGGAAAATAGCGGCAGTCGTAGTTGATCATAATCATGCTAGAGATTATAACTCCTTTCGAATTTGGCTTGAAAATACTGAAAATGACAGATTTAACTGTATACAAGAAAATGGTTACGTTACGGTCAGATCAAATGGAGTTGGTGTTGATGATGTCAATTTTCAACAAATTTTTAGCATCGCTTTAGCTGCTCAAGCATCGAGTAGGACGATTTCACTAGCTCACAGTGGTACAGATGCTTGCATCAACGTAAATGGTGCATGGATGCTTAATTAAAAAATAGCAGGCCAATAAAGCTTGCAGAAAAGTAGAGTTTGATCTTCAGGGAGCGTCCATATATGTCTTTAGAAGTTGACTAAAAGGCAGTTACACAGAATCTGTTACAGGCTCCTTTTATACCCTCAGAAAAGCCTCCTAAACTTGTTATAACGTCCTTCAAAACAATATTTAGTTAACACTTCTTTATCTTGAAGGTAAAACTGAGTAATAGATTGAATCAGAATATGAACTCAGATATCGTTTGTGGGCGAATTAAATAAATTTAAAACGGTTTAATCTACAGCCTCGTTAGCGGTACATGACTATATGGAGTTTATATGAAAAGATGTTTAGCACTCTTCTTGTTGTCTTTCGGAACACATGTTCAAGCAGAGAATTCTGATTGGGTGACGGTAGTCGATATATATACACCCGTGAAAGGCACCCCATACGTCACATTCAGCGCCAACTCTCTCCCTGGTTGTTACAATAGTTCTGGGGCTTATTTATCAGTAAAGCATGATTCAGGAGACGGAAAGTTAGCTTACTCGAAATTACTCGCTTCAAAACTAAGTAATAAAGAAGTTCGGGTATATTACACAGTAAACGATGTTGCTGAAGATTATAATGGTTGGGGGTTGTGTTCAATCACAGCGCTGTCTTTAAAGTAAGCTCAGTTTTGACGTCTTTGCTACTTTGGAGTATCCATCTCATCACCCACTCTAATATTTAAAAATTTGGGGATTGAGGCTAAGCTTTAGGTTGGTTTGTTCAGCGAGGGCATTATCCCGCGCCCCAGTCTCATAAAACCAAAATCAAAATTACCCTAAAAGCCCACCAACAAAATTGAAAATCTGATTTAATCAGGGCAAAATAGTTGTAGATAAAAAAAGGATAGGAAGTGTAGGAAATAAGTTGTCAAAATAACCTTTTTTTACAGCCTCATTATGATTCATATCAACTTTGGAAGTATTATGTTCAAAAAAATTTTGGGGTTATCTCTTTTCGTCTTTGGTTTTTCAGCACTCTCTTATGCTCAGCCTGGGCACGTAAGCGGTAAAATAACAAACATTACAAGCCTGTCATCAGGTCTTTTGGTTCGAATTGCAAATAATAAGATACCTGAGAATTGTACTAGCGGTTCCGCATGGATGGTAATTAAACAAGAAAATACTGCGATGATCTCATTGACTCTCACTGCCTGGACTCTTGGTCGAGAGGTTGTTGTTTATACGTCTCCATCTTCTTCTGGTTATTGTGAAGTCACGCAAGTTGATCCCGCTGAATCATAACAAACAAGGATAAGTAATCACTTAGCCGAAACCTTATCTAAAGGCTTGCAGAGGCAGCCATTCTAATAATTAAGAATTTGGTGGTCTTAGGCTTGTTTGTTCACTATGGGTTTTGCCTTACGTATCAGTCTCGTAAAGCCAAATTAGCCTTATTAATACGCCTTACTCTATGAATAACCTCTCTGATATTCACTACTGCGAAGCCAGCTAGCGCTGCGTGAAACCGCCTTCCTTGCCGGTGTAGATAAGTACTCATAAATAAACCGCACGGTGGTATTTACTCACCACTGCGTACATTGCAATATCAATGGAAAACACTAAAAAAACAAAAAAGTACGGTCTAAAATATGCCTGTGATTACGTTATCGCCAAACCTCTAAGTATAAATAGAATGACGTTTTAATCAGCGTGCACACTAATAAAATTAGCAGTACTACAATGATTAACCTCACTTTCATAGCTAAAAACACGTACTTTTGAACCTGTCGAAAAAGCAGTTAATGCCAAAGAAAATGCACGCTGGTATGACTCTGCAGACTGAGTTCTGGATAATGGGAATACAATTCTTTTATTAGCACATGCCCCGACTCCCCCCTTAACCACAATATAAAATTGTTTCGCATTGTTAAAGGTATTAGCAACTTCGACAATCTTTGCATTTTGCACCAATTCACCACTGTATGCGATACTAGGCAGTAGCAAAAAACAGACAAGTAAAATAGCTTTCATAATAATCCCTCTAAAAATTTAGTTAGCCATCTATAACCGACTTACTATTTCAAATTAAAAAAATTGCAGTGGCCAACTCAGTTAAACCTCTTTAACGCTCTAGTCTAAGTGCCTATCTATCCGACACAGAAGCGAACACAGCTCATAACGGTAACAAGAAATACCCAACAAGCCAATCAAGCTTTTTCGCTTCGGCTGACCACCTCTTCGCCTGAAAATTGGTTGCCAGCCTGCCTCTCAAACGTAAACGCATTCAGGAGACTAAAACTATGGAATAACTAGAACTCTGGCAGCAGCGTACCCATTTGAGTCAATTTTAGCTGGGTCATAGACTACCCTCACTTTCTTTTCACTTGCCTTGACTGAAAGAAGAGTAGAAAGGAATGCATTGTGCGCTAAATCATCTTTGCGAAAGGTAAAGTGAGTCACGCCAAGCGGCATGCTATTAAGCTTGAATAACACACTTCCAGACCAGCCATTACCCCACTCACAACCGTATATATTGATAGAGCCAACGTAATCTGTTTTATCTGCGGCAAATACAGCACTAGATAATAAAAATGACAGTAATTAACAACACACCACAAATCTAAATCGCGACATTAATACATCCTTTTGTATAATAAATAGCTAAGCTGGTAAATTTAGAGAGCCAGACATTAAACATTTGATATTACCCAGATTTTAGTTAACCCTAGATTATCTAAAAACCCAAAAGCCACTCCAAGCTGTAGTTGTGTCGACAACAAGTTATACAGGGTGCCCTATACTAATTACACAGCCGTGACTAACGCTCCTTTTTATTGCCTCATTTTATTCGACCGTTTAATCACTCACTTATACCGGTACTAAAATATGAAACTATCAATCCCTTGATAACCACCAAATAGACACTCGCCGCCGTATATAGTTAGTGTCTGTTCTGATACTTTGGCTGTAAGCAACACACTCAGGAAAGCATCGTGCATATCTGAAGATTTAGGTACGAAATAGATTTGCTTAGTCATTTTGGTGTTTGGACATTGCTCTTCGCTACTGGGACTAAATTTTTCTCCAGAAAAATAGACCCAGTAACCTCCTCCCCCCCAATTGTCGAGCATTCTTACGCCACCGACCGATGCGTTTTTAAGATCTAAAGCTTGTAGACTAAATGAACAAAGCAGCATGAACGCAATACACGTTTTTATCATTCCCTAACTCCGGTAAATCTTTCCAAATGAGCATTATATTACTCAACATAACTTTTATATACAACTTGTTTAAACGAACGGTATTTCTAAACGAAACGATACAAACGCAGAGTCAATTTTCACCAAACTGCATTGATTCTAATAGCTGCTAAGCGTAGATTATAATTATAGATGCTTTTGTAATTGCTGAGAGAAAGCACCAAATTGTAAGACTTTTTTAAATATCGTAGGGAAAACTAAAAATCAACAACTCTGACCCTGAGGGATCCCCACGAATTTTCCAATTTAAACACTCGTCTGTGGTTTAGTGATTAAGGAATTCAGTT
>CANMKA010000053.1 GCA_947498355.1 uncultured Paraglaciecola sp.
GTGTATTCATCTAGTGCTTTTTTGACTTTTCTTTCAATAACTGCGGTGGCTTCTTCTATGCCTTTATCGACTTTGGGTAATATGTCAGCCAGTTGTTGAGATTGAAGACTGAGATTCTCTAGGGTTTCTTTTTCTAATGCCCATTTGACGCTACTGCTATTGAGGATGGCGTTCAGGGCCTCTCGCATCACCATGACTTTTTCTTTGATTAATTCAGCGCCTTGTCTAATTGTTAAAGAGCGGGGGTAAACATTATTGAACAACCACTTCGGTACTGATGGTCCTTTCAAAAATATAGTTGATTTGATAGGGCGCATGCCTATATACTTCAGGTGTTTACTGGCATGGCCTTCCTTGAATTTAATTAATATCTGCCATCATTTGCATGTTACAAGCGACTGGAGTAGCACACGCTTCGGAGTTGCCAGCGATTGTCGTCAAAAACCATGTTTAGTAAATTACTATCGCTTGGTCCGGTCAAAAAGGGCGCGAGCCATACATTCACTTCATGGTTATTGGTAACCGTCCAGCGTGAGACTTGATTGGCGGTTGGGAAAATACCAAAAAAGCTGATTTCATTGCTCTTGGTGCTACCTTCTGTAATTGGACAGGGCCAATTACCAAGCTTTTTAGCGCCAGAATAAAACGATACGTCGGTCATGAAAGAGCTTTCAGTTTTGACCTTTGAATCGGCGCTGTTTTGAGTCGCTTGGCAAATTAGGCCAAAAACTTGTGTAACTAAGGAGGTTGCATCAGTCACGCTCTTGGCATCTAGTGTGGCGGAGATATGCTCTTGGATGACGTTGTTGTTTTGGTTTTTACAGTGAGGAGATTTCACCACTAGGTCATGATTGATTTGACCAAACATTTTACTTTTTTTGGCAGTAACCATATCCGCTATGTCTCCTGCTACGTCTTTGACTTGCTTACTGACGCGGGCTTTGGGGGTTAACGGAGCTTGAGTCGCGACTTTTTTTGCAGTGAATATTTTACCATTGTGTAAGCTTTTATATTTGTGCTCGCGGTCTGAAAGGGTGAGGGTTTCAATATTCAACTTCAGGCCACCGGTATCAATGGCAATGTTATTCCCATTCGAGGACCAAGTTCCGTGAACGGTATAGGTCGACTGGTTGATATAAAAAGCGCCGTTGGCTTGGTAACACACTGAAGACGTTGAGTTATCCATTTCTTGCCAGCAACCAACTAGTGTGGAGTGACTATTGCCGTAGGCGAGGGGGGCTATACATAAGGTAAATATTACTGCGATGCGTGTAGTGAGTCGTTTATTCATTGTTTCCATACTTTGTTAATTGTTAGTGCGCGGCAATATAAAGCTGTTTCGCGCATACACTGGGTTTTGGTTTGAAGTGTTGAGTTAAATTGAATTGAATTGAATTGGGTGTTTTTACATATCTTTCCTTAGTCAGTTAAACCAGCCAACAAAAAAGAGTCAGCTGGTTTAGACATCCTTGTCTAATTGTTAAAGAGCGGTGAGTGGATGCTGTTTTAGTTGGTGTATAAAAATATTGGTAGTAGCTATTGCTCAATCAATACGACGATTGATTTACCTTGTTCGGCGGCATCTCTAAAGGTCACAAAGTATTTATCTCGGACGATGTCATAGGCTTCGGGGTTGACTTCGTCTAACTCGTCTTTTTCAATGCCTTCGATAATTTGTTTTCCTTCTAGGCTATCAATATCAAAGTCATACTCTTCTTGCATAACAGTGAATAAATCTTGAACCATCTCTGTAGGAAAGAAACCAAATGTGCCACTGATATCAGCATCTGGAGGTAATAATTTGTTGGGGTAGAAGTTAAAGCTGGCAATCAATAATATTTTACTGTTACCCGCTACCGCATCCCACAATTGTAAGGCAGGCTCAAATCCGCGCATATTCATTTCAATACTTTGCCAGCGAACGGCGTGTTCTTGGGTAATATCAAGTAAGGTTTGATATTTACTTTCATCGTCACCCGCTAAGTTAGCGGGGAATTCATCCTCATCAATGAGGTATAGGTGTATTAGGCTGCTCATGTACTGTGATACTCCTTAGGTGCTATAGGTCAGGGCGGGCTAGTCAATTAAAAAAAGCGGTAAATACAGTGAGTTTGTTTCACATTCCCAACAGTGCATATCTTTGCCTAATTTAGCCATGGTGAGGGCATTTAGGCATATAAAGCCTTCTTCCATGTCTTTGTAATCACCAAATTTACATTCATCAGCGTGCCATGCAATGGCTTTGTCAATTGATGCTTGCCATAACACCTTATCGCCAGTGATAAGGGCGCTTATGGCTTCAATTAGAGGAAGGAAAAACTGTAAGACGTCCTTGTTTTTAGCGCTTTTAGCATCATTTAGGGCTGTGCTTATTGCCTTCTCTGTAGGAGAGTGGCCAGTACCTATTTCTATTAGAAGGTGGTCAAATTGATAAATAGCCGGATGTACAATGTCATCTTTCGTCAGAGACCATTCAAGGGTACTTAACTTTTGCAACAAGTTAGCCTCGCCAAATAACAAACAGATATTAAGCTCTTTTTGAATAGTCCAATCTGATTTATGTGTTTTCAGCTCTGAGTCAAATCCACGCAAAAACGCATAAGGCGCGGCTTTTTCAAAGTTGGGTTTGACCTCGTCGAAGTTTTCTAGCCAGTAATTTAAGTAGGCTAATTCAATATATTTACCCGCAACCACAAAGGTTGCTTGCTGCCTATCGTAGGAGCTTAAGCTCGTATCATCAATTTGAGGCTCTCTTTTCGCGAGCACTTTGGGTGCACGTTTAAAAACGCGTTCGTAGTCTTCTTCGAACTTATTTAATTTTAGCATGTATAATTATCTCTATGGTAAAGGTTGAAGTTTTGCGCCAACTACCTTGTTGTTCTCTTCAACAGCTTCAATCACTAATTTTTTAATATCAGGCTCTTGATCTTCAATGGCATCCAACAAATCCTGCCCAAGTTGATTTCTATCGGGGTATTTCTTTGAATTTTTCATGCGCTTAAGATTCATGTCAACCCAGTCATCATCCATTTGGGTAAAGCCTTTACTTGTTTTACCTAACTTCGCCCCAGGTCCTTTGGCCTCAACAATAAAGTACTCCAGTACATTGCCATCTTTATCGCGTTTTGCCCAAATTTGGTCAACCCCTGGGCCGGGTCCAAAGCCCAGCTCCATTTGTGCGGGCGGAGGCGGTTTGCTGAAGTGCTTTTCCATGTATGCACTGGCAGCACGCTCGCCTTTTACTTCGGTGAGTTTGGCTTTAAAGGCACCAATACGGCGCTTTGAGTCCCCATTTTTAATCGCGTCATCCAGTTTCTTTTGGTATTTCGCTTCGTATTCTGCAAGGGTTTGATAATGCTTATCAAGCATGGGGTTGCGAATACGCTTAATAGGGGGGGCGCCTTTTAAGTCATTGCCGCGTTCTGCTTTGCGCTCAAGCGTAGTGACTTTTTTGGTATCCCCGGTTTTGCCTACATGTGGTATCTCACCCGTGTATTCATCTAGTGCTTTGTTAAGGCGTTGATTAACCTGTTCTAC
>CANMKA010000054.1 GCA_947498355.1 uncultured Paraglaciecola sp.
ATTGAGGAGCCAACCAATCATCGAACTACTACATAAGAAGGCTATAGTTGCTGCTATAGCTTGGGCCTCACTTTACCTAAAACTGAAAAGGATAGAATGTGAATTCAAGGAAAGATTATCCATACAAAGCAATAATGAATTGGACGCAAAAATCTTGGCTGCGTCACTTCGTTCTTATTATAACCAAGCTTTTATGCGCCCCATATTGCGGCGTCAGCAGCCAATAGAGGGGTTGGAGTATCATGGAAGAAAATAAGTTTTTTAAATTAGTTTGGCGCTTCAATGGACTAGTAATTTCAGTTGCGGGCGTGCTTGCTGTAGGTGTTCTTTTATTTGTTGCTTTTAAACTTTTTCAGGATGTGACGAGAGAAAGGTCAACTAGAAATATTGTAAACATAGAAGAAAACGCTGAAATAAAAGAAAACTGGCGATTTGGACAACTAACTAAAATAAATGATGGGAAAGTGCTAATGATTCCGCTTTATTCCGATCAATCATTCGATCGGGCTTATTTCAGTAAGTCGTCAAATTCAATAAGAAATCATTTATTTATTAACACCGAAACGTCTCAAAAAACGTGGTTGTTTGATCATACAAATTACTTAATTGAACGCAGTGATAAACTAAGAAATGGCGAATTCAATTCCAAGGAACCTATTCTTGCTATCTTGTACCAACTTGTTCAACTCGATTCAGATCATGATAAGCGCTTATCTGCTGGTGATTTAAGAACAATAGCTATTACCAGCCCTGATGGTTCTGGCTATAAAGAGTTAATAAAAGAAGTTGAATCTATTGTGGATCATACTTTATTAAATAAAACCGAACTATTCCTAGTTTATCAAAAGGCTGGAGTGTCATATTCTACAGTATTAAACTTGGAAAGATTCGAGCTAACTAAAACGGATAAACTACCAAAAGTTGGCTTATAACAAGGCATTTACACAGAATCTGTTACAGGCTCTTAGGGGAGCCTGTAACAGATTCTGTGTAACTGCCATTTAGTTAATATGTTTTTCGAGGCGGTCCTCGAACTCAATAATAAAACGACTCATCGCCTGACGCCAGTTTTGAATGGGCATCGTCCATTTCTTGCTGGCTTCTGTAATAGCAAGGTAAATCATCTTTTTCGCTGAATCATCGCTGGGAAAGAGCTTTCGCTTTTTGAGGGCTCTACGGATAACGCTGTTAAGCGACTCAATCGCATTGGTCGTGTAAATGGCTTTACGAATATCCTCAGGGTAGTTGAACAGCGTATTCAGGTTCTGCCAGTGTGCACGCCAAGATTTGGCGATTTGTGGGTACTGGTCGTCCCAGGTGTCACTGAAGCGCTCCAGTTCAAGTAACGCTTCCTCTTCGGTTGCTGAACGATACACTCGCTTTAAGTCAGTTGTGACAGCTTTGTAGTCTTTCCACGATACGTACTTCAATGAGTTGCGTACCATGTGCACGATACACAGTTGGATGTGGGTTTGAGGAAACACGGTGTTGATAGCCTCAGGAAAGCCCTTCAAGCCATCCACACAAGCAATGAGAATATCTTCAACACCTCGCTGCTGAAGCTCAGTCAGCACGCTCAACCAGAACTTAGCCCCTTCGTTCTCTGCTATCCACATGCCCATCAGCTCCTTGCGGCCTTCGGTGTTAATACCTAGGGCAAGGAAGATAGATTTATTGATGACTCGCTTATCCTGACGGACTTTCACCACAAGACAGTCCAGATAAACGATGGGATAAATCGCGTCAAGGGTGCGAGACTGCCACTCAGTCACCTGCTCAATCACAGCATTGGTCACACGAGACACCAGTGTTGGCGATACCTCAGCGCCATACCAATCATCAAAGGCATTGACGATGTCACGGGTGCTCATGCCTTGAGCATAAAGCCAGAGAATTTTATCGTCCATGGACGTGAAACGAGTCTGGTGCTTTTTGACCAGTTTAGGCTCGAAGGAGCCTTCACGGTCGCGAGGCGTATCGAGTTCGAACTCGCCATCTTCCGTCTTAATCCGTTTGCTGGATTTGCCGTTGCGGCTATTTCGAGAGGAAGATAATTGGTGCTTTTCGTAGCCCAAATGTTCATCCATCTCCGCGTTCAATGCAGCTTCAACGGTGATTTTCTTCAACATCAGGCTAAATTCGTTTAAATCTTCAGGCGTTTTTATGCCTTTGGCCGCTTCTTTTGCGAAAGCTTCAAGTTCTTTTTTATTCATTTGCATCTGCCTATCCTTAACTCCCAATAGAGTATGTTGTGATAGGCAGTTACACAAAATTAGTTACAGTCTCCAGTAAATAACTAACAGTCCCGAAACCCGTCACTCCAGGAGTGACCAACAACCCAGCACCTCGTCATTCCAGCAATGAAAAACTACCTACCTCTAATTCAGCCATTTCTTGTGGGTGCCGCTTGCCATTGAAAAAAATAAACCGCCGTATCCAGTGTAAGTAAGCTTTTTCTGTTTTTAGACTATAGCGTTTGGTGCGCATGACTGTACGCATAGACTCAATAAAAGGAGATTTTTTCATAAATATCACTGAAATTAACGCGCTGTTTATTTATACAGTTGTAGTCTGATTCTATCCTAACAGCAAGTTTTTGGAAAAAATCCGTACTTCTGTTTTTGATGATACTTTGAAATTATTAAACTCTAAGCTATACAAGCAGTTAAATATTGTGTTAAGAAAGGTATATGTATAAACACGGAAAGATTAATTGGCGAAAGGCGGAATTTTTCCAGAGATTAATACTGTTAGAAATCAGTTTAAATTTACTATGTAGAGAAATTATGAAAAATATATTATTAGCTTTGGCTCTTATTCTTCCTGCTTCGGTGTTTGCAGCTGATGCTGGTGTTGCTGGTTTTAAAATCAAGGCATTGAGAGTTAGTGGTGCAACCGGAATTACTTATATAAAACCAGATGCCGTGGTTCAGAAGAATAGTTCGTGTAACTCAGACGATTTTTATGCAATCCACAGAGATGATGATTCATACACACAAATTTACTCGGCTTTGTTGGCAGCAGCAGCCTCGGGAAAGACGGTTTATCTCTGGGTCTCTACGGAGCCGGGTGATTGCCTTAACAATCGTCAAAGAATATCGGTTGCTGAAGTTAATTTCTAACAAAGCTATCAAGTATGATGCCAAAAGCTCCGCTTCATTTTGGCATGCACTTCGTGCATTATACGCCAAAACCAAGCTACGCTTTTAGCACAACTTATAGTGGCGTTGGTATGACTCCCCACGTCAAGCAGAACGAGCGATATCCTGCTTCTTTTTAAAGCCATTTTTTAGTTTATT
>CANMKA010000055.1 GCA_947498355.1 uncultured Paraglaciecola sp.
TAAGGGGTATCAATTAAACTGACTTGGCTTTGACGAGACTGAGGCATCACACAACTCCCTTGGTTTAGGTAGATTACCTAACCAAGTTTAGTTTGTTTATGGTATTTTGCTAAAATTGAAATGGGTGTCTCTAGAATTCCCTAGAATTCCTTGGTGTCTCTAGAATTCCTTCTAGAATTCCTCTAGAATTCCTCTAGAATTCTCCGAATATCTACTAGAGCATTAGTGATACCTGTGGTTAATTATAAAGACGATAGTGGTCAGGATATATTAAAAGTAGAGAAAGCGATTGAGCATAAAATTGATGATAATGAGACTATAGAGCAAGCTACTCAGAGGATAACTCAAAGCCTTGCTTACGAAATGGAAAAGTGGTTAATGAGTTTCCCTGAACAAATACATTATTGGGAAGATATTGCTAGTACATTTTACGCACCCAAAGATAGGAAGGTTCATATCAATGCTATCTATTAGATCACTATTACTGCTAGGCTGTATAATATCAATATTAAGTGGTTGTTCTAGCTTTAGGTCTCTATATGATGAAGATGTTATTCCATTAAGAAAGTTTTTTGCCAACACAAGTACTAAACAGGCATATAAGATTAGCCCTGATGGTACAAAATTAGCATGGCTTGAAGTTGTTACAGATCGTTTAGAACTTAAGGTTAAAGATTTATCTACAGGTTCTGTTCGTTGGGTTAAAACACCTTTTATCAATGAAAAATTTTATTGGGGGGATAGCAATCGCTTTATTTTATTACCTGTACATTCTAGAATTTCAAAATTAACTAAATTGGCTCAAATTGATACAAACTCTAATGAACCCCAATTGAATATATTATGGCCTGAATTAAAAGGCTCTATTCAGCTTCTACGTCCTATTTGGCATTCAGAATTTAACTTTATTATTAAACATATATTACCAGGTAAGACAGAGTTTTATTTAGTCAGTGGTTCAAGTGAATATAAAAAAAAGTTAGAATTAAACGGAGAAAATGTTAGCGATGTTATTGTTCGTCATGATGAAGTTTCAGCCTATATAAGAAATGCTGATGGTAAAAGGTTTATTGAAAAATTTGATGAACAACAAAAAAAATTATCTACTGTTGCTGTGTGTGATGATTATAGTGCAAATGTTCATTTATTAAGTGTTGATGACAATGGTTTTTTGAATTATTTATCAAACTGTGAAAGTGATACATTACAATTAATTAGCGCTCAAAGTTTGTCGAAAAAATCCTATTCTTGTGATATGAATATAGACTGTCAATTTAATTTTGATCAAGTACTCACTCATCCTAAATCGGGTTTGCCCTTACTTGCAATCACTCATGGAAAAAAAGCTAATCTGATAAAGTTTAATAATTTTACGGGCATTTCCAGCATTGAGAAATTAGAAGGAAAATTAACCATTGTTAATTATGATGAAAATTTTAATAACATTGTATTTGAAAGTTCTTCATATCTTGGCATTAATTACTACGTTTATAATACTGAGCTAAATCAAACGATTAAATTATCTGAACCCCAGCTAGCAGATTATAGCAACTTCTTAAGGCAAGCTGAATTTGTCAATATAAAATTAAACGCTAGTGAAAACTTATATGGATACTATTATCCATCTTCTACAAGTTTAGAAACTAATAAACCTGCTGTTATTCTAATGCATGGTGGCCCTGAAACGAGAGCGTATCCGGATTATGATCAAGAAGCACTTATGCTTTCAAATCGAGGGTATGATGTTTTACAGCTTAATTATCGGGGCTCTAAAGGCTTTGGTAAAGTCTATAAGCATCAGGCTTATGAAAATATTAAAGTGATTTTAGATGATATTGATATTGCTGCTGATTGGTTAGTCAAAAATAAAGGAGTAGAGAAAAATAAGATAGGGCTAATGGGAGGAAGCTATGGTGGATATTTGACCTTATTAGCTAGTGAAAATGATCAATATAAGTGTATTGCTTCAATTAATGGTATTTATGATTTACAGGAAACCGCTAAAAACTTTCCGGGAGATCCTCGTAACCTCTTTATTCGTTATTACGGTAGCTTAGATAATATTCTTTCAGGTAAATATGATGACTACTCCCCAATTAAGATAAATAACTTCTTAAATAATGATTATTTATTGATACAAAGCAAAGGTGATGACCGAATTTCTTTTCAATCAGCAATAAATTTTTATGAACACGTCAAAAACAATAACAATGTTGAAATGATTGAGCTAAATGATGGCCATGTTATCCATTTTTGGTATAACAGGCTCAAAATGTACCGAAAAATTGAGGCGTTTTTTAGTAATTGTCTAGGTGGCATTGATGGCGGTTTTGAGTACTACTTACTAGCAAAACCTTTTTATGAATAAGTGATTTATTTTATATAAAATAATAAATAGCAGGCTACTTATGTATAAATTTATATCTTTTTCTACGTTATTGCTTTTTTCTCTAATTTCAAGAGCAGAGCTTACTTTAGAAGACAAAACGGTTTATTTTTCAGTGTTAGAGGGAATGGAAGGTAATCAAAGGCATTATGCTTTAGGGATACAACTTCCTAACAAGAAAAATTTAGGTTATTTTGAGTTAGGTGTGTTGGATGAACTAAACCCTAATACCGACTTTGGTGGTTTTATTACTTTAGCAGCAGGTTATAATTGGAATATGTATCACCATAAGCATTATGATCTTTACTTAGGTGGCGGTGCTATTGCCGCGTTTGAAGGTGAATGTTCGCAAATTACCGAAGATCCCCTAAGGCGTGAATTTTGTGCAGATGAAAAAAATAAAAATGACACTTATGGTGACACCGATTTATTAGTATATCCAGAGTTCAGGTTAACTTTTTAGGGCAAACGGGTTTAAATCATACAGATGTAAATCCGACGGTTAGTACCTTCATCATATAGTCGTTGTCCCAGCCAGCCTTCAGACGTTTGTTTTTGATGCCAACTTTGACACTCTTTTCATTCTTCAGCAGGTTTAGGGCAATCTTGTTCATCATAGCGAT
>CANMKA010000056.1 GCA_947498355.1 uncultured Paraglaciecola sp.
TATTAAAAAAGCACTGGAAAGCGGCGATTGATGAACTGAATTCCTTAATCACTAAACCACAGACGAGTGTTTAAATTTGAAAATTCGTGGGGATCCCTCAGACTCTGACCCTATTGATATACACTTGGTGATATCGTTGGCATTCTCGTTTTATCACCGCTCCTATTACTATTAAGTTCCACACCGCGAAATAGGTATTCGTCAGGTTTGGCGTTGTCTGTATCAATGTGGCTTCTCGCGCTCGTTGTGTCTCACTTGTTTCTAACGAGTGGTTTTGATTTTTCATACTATTTAAAACACCTAGCTATTCTCCCTGCCTTATTTTTGGCTTACAGGTACGCGATTGTGGGGGCTGCCATTTCTAACCTATTGATCGGAATGACGGCATTCGTGGCATCAATTGGTTCAGACGTTACACCACTAGAGCATCAGTTTTATGTTATTGCCGTATCTATAAGCTCACTTATCCTAGGTGCGGCGACTTATCAGACAAATCAAATGCAACGTCGACTTGAGCTTTCAAATGACAAGATAAATGCTAAGAATATGCTTCTTAATGACGCTCTGAACAACATTCACCGTCTAACCAATCAATTGATTTCTTCTCAAGAAGATGAGCGAAAGCGATTGTCGAGGGATCTTCATGACGATTTTGGTCATCGAATTGTTGAACTACAGTTACAACTTAGCTTGGCCAAAACTTCAAGTAGCCCAAACTTTACTTTTTTTGACAACCTGTCCGACAAGCTTGATGCACTGCATCATGCGATGAAAAAAAGTATCGGAAAACTAAGGCCGCAAGCTATCGACACGTTACCTGTTGAGGAGGTCATACGCAACTCAGATATCATCAAATCTGTGAAGATGCTTGGCATTGAAGTATCAATAGATGCGAAAGGCTCAGTCGATACATTGCCTTATACCGTTAAAATAAATACCTATCGCATAATTCAAGAAGCTTTAACCAACACCATCAAACACGCAGATGCATCTTTAATAAAGATACGATTAGACTATGGGCCATCCAGTTTGGCAGTCGCGATCCAAGACGATGGTGTTGGCTTCGAGCAGCCGAGTGAATCGTCCTCCTTAGGGGTTATCTCAATGTATGAGCGAGCAAAGCTAATGGGGTGTGAGTTACTGATTGTAAGTAACTCTGCAGGAACAAAAATTTCTTTCAATGTCCCAATACAGTAATAAATGACTGTACTAACCAGTTCTTTTGTTTTTTACACAACAGCATCGAACTCGTTGCAAGTATGAATTGCCGCTACTAGTCGTTTACCCCCCGGCGACTTTGCACAAGCTCCCCGTGGTTGGCCACTTGCGTCGACAGAAACCTGCTTTTTCTTCCAATCGACTTGCCGATCACCACGCCAATGTGAACATAAAGCACATTTCCTCCCCCCCTTTCGGTGAATGTACTGCGTGGCAGCTTTAGGTTGAGTGCTCTGAGCTTTGGGCTCTTTGTTGCCAGTGGCTGTCGGTTTCTTATTAGACCTACTGGAAGCTCTACCAGAGGACTTCCCTCCATCATTTAACAGCATGGCTATCAGAGCGACTCCAACAGCAGCCGTTATAACTGCACCTTTTCCGACATTTTTTACAACTCCACTAGCAATCTCAAATTTACGCTTTCGTGCAGCATTTCCAGTTTCAATGTTTAATTTATCTGCTAGTTGATCAAACTGAGGTACAGAGATTTTGAACGCCTGCGCAACTTTGGCAATAATACTGTATTCCGCCCTATCAAGAGTACCATCAGCGGATGCGACCTTGATCAAACATCTTAGAAGCGTAAAGCGTTGCTCTTTGGTTTGAAATACTTCAAGTAATCTCATGACTTCATGAAACTTTATCTGACCCTTCACTACATCTCTCATACCACAAACATAACTGTCCAATTGAGAACGTGTTGAAATCACACCAAGACCTTCAATTATTTTGGGAATCTCTGACTTTTCCTCGTCCTGGATGGCCCCATCTGCTTTGGCAATACTCCAAGTTAGTGCTGCTAGCACATAGCAGAGAAGATCTTTTTGACTACTAATGCCGGGATGTCTCTGAATTAATGCTTCGAATATCGTATTTTTCACTTAATTACCTCAGCTCCATGTGATGACCATCGGGTCTGGTATATTTGTTCTAATCCTTTACAGTACAACTACACCGGAAAAGTATCCAATGCAGGCAAAGGATTGAACCAGAATGAGTAGCGACCTAAATATTACAAACTCTATCTTTAAAGGTTTTAACGATAAGAATGGACTTATGATTTGCGGCTACGAGCATGGCCACTCCATCTCCGATCAAGAGCGTAATAAAAATACCACAGGTCCATTCCACAATACAGAGCTTGAATGTACATTTTCGAATCAAACTCCTAGATTTGGCGAGGTCGCTAAAACATGGCCGTATCAGAAAACCATCAAAAAGTGGTTTCGTAGTTGGGGGGTTCCCCTTGATGAAAACGGGTTAGGAGGTAAGTTAGAAAAGTCGATTATATTGACTAACTGGGCAAATACCCAAGGCCATAAAATGGGTATAGAAACGAAAATCTCTTCAAAACTGCTTTCTGATGAGCAGGTCGACAACTTTTTGCTCCACATTGATTCATTTAGACCTCGGGTACTATTGTTAATGGGCTCTCAATTAATTCATTGTCTTAATAATCAGAAAGTTATTTCAAGGTTCGAGGCTATCGTTGGCAAGAGAGTTAGTATTGCAAAAAGCATACAGCAAGACATAGAAGAGGGAAGACGATTTAAGGTTTATTTTCAGAAATTTCAGAAGAATGCCGGTGCTCATTGCCAGGTAGTATGCTTTCCCCATCCTAGTGGCTCAATAGGGTTAAGAGACGGATACATTGCACAGTACAAAAACCTAATGGCTCCGATTATAAGTAGGGCAAACGGGTTTAAAACAACCAAAGTGATTCAAATCTGCTCAAACAGCCCAATAATGTTAGCGATCGTTTGA
>CANMKA010000057.1 GCA_947498355.1 uncultured Paraglaciecola sp.
ATAAAGCAGACTCCACAGCTTCGGGCTTGTTCAACACCCAGATAAGGTGTCGGCTACGCGACACCTATCCTTATTTGATATGTCTAAGTACAACTCGTTGACCCAATCTGGCCTACCTGATGCTAGTTCTAGAATATCATCTTTTCTAGGATCTGACGGGGCGATGGCGACAGTAACAGACTTTTTGCCAACCAACGAAGTTAAGACAAACAACTCTTCTATTACTTCGTCTCCCATTGCTAAACAACCAATCGAAATAGCTTTTCCATGAATGAAAATGTTTGTGCCCGGCTCTGTTCTTCCTTCTGCTTGAGCATGTTTTAAGTCAAACTCGTTGGGGTAGTTTAACTTCATGGATAAATGGAAAGCGCTGTTAGGATTTAAATACTCTAGGCTGTAAATACCTTCTGGTACTTGTTTGTCACCTTCTTCTAGCTTGGGACCCAAAATTCCGCTTGTGGCTAGAACTGGATAAGAGCGGATATAAACTGGTTCACCTTCGTTTGATACCCACAATTCTAATTTTTTGGTGTCTTTCACAGCTAGTAGAGTAATCTGTGATGGGGGGTATTGAACTCCTGCTTTTTGGAAATACGGTACGAGCCTATCCCTTGAGGTATTTCCGTAAGCATTTACAACGTCTGAAACTGTTTGTTTACCTACCACTTTTTGATAAATGGGGACCCAAATAGGTCGCATAAACAAATATACACATGTAATCCCAATAATTAGTGCTGCAATAGCTAAATATTTAATAATGTTCAATATTCAAATCCCTTTGGCACCTAACAATTTATTAGACGACATTGTGTCCAATATTATTCAGGCCTTTTTATTACTCGACCTATATGTTGTTATTTTATAAACCTTTTTTCATTATCTGGCAAAGGTTACGTGTGAAAATACCCCAAAATGTCCACGAGCTATTCTTATTAGACAAATCACAAAACACTGTCCGTAAGAACAGTATGAATTGAATTGGCAGAAAACCACATGGAAAAGTCCCCTTTTTTACTTTACATCACCGAAACCATGCATGAAAAACGCTATGCCAAACGAACAATTGAGGCGTTTCTAAATTTTTTAGTCAATAAATAAAACGTCACCTCGCAGACACAAACCAGCGCTTTAAATGCACTAAGTTATTTATATAATGCGAACTATTATCTGGTGGCAAGTGTACTTTATGGTGGCGGCCTCCCTTCCAATACTTGAGGTTTGTCTAGCCTGTTCCCCCCCCCTTTAATCTTGAGTTGCTACGAAAGGTAAGTTAACTGCTTTACGAGATTAGATTCCAGATCAAAAGACTTCTGGAATGACGAGAAGGAGGGCTTGTTCAACACCCAGATAAGGTGTCGGCTGCGCGACACCTATCTTTATTTGTTAGGTTTTAGGTGCCCTAGGTGCCCAATATTCGGGTTCACGATGCAGGTTTGAAATGGCGATAACAAGTATTTCCTTTTCACGTATTTGATAGATTATTCCGTACGGAAACTTGTGAACTAAACAGCGTCGTGAATGTTTTCCAATCTCTTGATATGAATCAGGGAACCTTTTGATACGATCAAGGGATAATTTGATTTCTTTAACGAACTCATACCCTAAATTGTCTAAAACTGTTTGATAGTATTCAAATGCGTCATTTAATTCGAATTCTGCTAACTCAAGAAAACTAATTCTCACGAACGAGAAAATTTAGCGAGAACTGATTCCGCAGTTCTGGAGCTGATTTGACCTTTTTCATAAGCATCAATTCTTGCGTCTGATTCGTTCGCCCAAATAGCATCAATTCTTTCATCTGGATGATCTAAACTCGCGAGCAGTGCCTCAATAATCTGCGCTTTCTCCCGTGAACTTAATTCTAGAGCTCGTTTCAAAAGGGTATTTGATTGCTTCGTCATAATAAGTCTCCAACACACTTACACTCATAATATCCCAGATAAACTCAAAGAGAAAATATAACGCCGCAATTACCAGCCTGAGTTGTGTTGATTGTTTTACACTAGAACTCCTTGCTAAACACTGGAAGGCCCAGCTCAGCTTTTAATCGCAAAAACCTAGCTTCTGAGAATGGCCCTTGAGTAATTTCATCCCAATTTAAGTATTTATCATCCTTTTCGCGGTCTATGTAGAAATATGAAATAGGGCTGCCATCAATTGGCTTTTGTTTTACTACTACATATTTCTCGTTACTTCCGACAGCTATAACTTCAGCTTCAACTCGACCAATTGAGGTATTTTCGCTTATCTTGTGATTAAGCGTTCGATTACCACCCGTATCAATCCATATAACCTCATACGGGCTATCTTTCCATTCCACGCCTGAATCACAGGAGCAAAGGTATGAAGTAATAATGATAAGTAGTGCATGCTTCATATTTAGTGCTAAAAACTTAGTATTTTAACGAGTGTGGTGTTCTACGCGCGTTAAATAGCCTGTTGAACGAAACCCGCTCAACGCGATTAATTTGGAATGACTGATGCTAATGGAGTTTGTATTTTTTAGGAAGTGCTAATGGGTAACTTAATTCCTAGCCTCTGTGTGTTCCGTGTCCTCTGTGGTTCAACATCTTGTTTTTGTTTTGACTG
>CANMKA010000058.1 GCA_947498355.1 uncultured Paraglaciecola sp.
ACTCCCCGAAGCGAGATGCGCATTATAGAGATAACTTCTTTCGCTGCAACCCCTTTTTGTAATTAATTGTTTGAGTGGTCACTTAATGTACAAAAACACCATTAATGCGTAATTGTTCGCCGAAAAAGCACCTACAAACTATATATGAACCGGATTCGGACTTAAGATTGAAAGGTAAGAGCTTTACACGCTGTAAAATAGGACGAAAGTAAAGATGGTTATTTAAGAAAGCTTACTTGTAGGGGAAACTCATATAGAAAGTGCAAATACACTCTTTACAATGAGGAGGATATCTCCATTTCACAGTTGTGGAATGGAGATACAATATAGTTACTTCACTTCCATGTTCGGTGAGCGGTAGACAATTTCATCATTTAATTCGATACCAATACCTGGCTCTTCTGATACTTCAAAAAATCCATTAACTGGCTGCGGATCTTGAATACACAATTCTCTGTTCCAAGATTTAATCGCATAGGTATGGTGTTCGTGAATTAAGAAATTAGGGATGGCAGTTTCTAAGTGTAAACTCGCTGCGGTCGCTACAGGTCCACCACAAACATGAGCTTGTACTCTTATATCGTAAACATCTGCATAGTCACAGACTTTCTTGGCTTCGGTAAACCCACCACATAAACCTACATCAGGTTGTAAAACATCTATGCTTTGATCTTCAAAGTATGGACGAACATCCCATCTATGGTACAGGCGTTCTCCACCCGCAATAGGTACCTTAACATTTTCGGCCACTTTTTTGTGAACGGCCGAATTCAAATAATTAACAGGTTCCTCGTACATCATACAGCCAACTTCTTCGATCACTTCACCCATTTGAATTGCTGAAGCTGCTCCCATTAATGAATGGGATTCAAAAATAATATCAACATCTGGCCCTACTGCACTTCGAATTGCACGTAAACGATCACCAAATAGTCTCATTTGAGGCTGAGTAAAAAGTTTGGTTCGGTCGAACGAAGAGTTTCCATCTTTATCATAAACAATAGGGTCAACTTTAACTGCGTCGTATCCCTCGGCCACTGCTTTTAATGCAGCCTCTGCGTATTGTTGGGGTTGAGTGAGCTTTGTACATTCTTTATCCCAGTCGAATTGTAATTGACTGGCATAGGTTCTAAGTTTGCCGTTGGTTTTGCCGCCTAACAATTGATATACGGGTACACCTGAGGCTTTACCCTTTATATCCCATAGAGCTGTGTCGATAGCACTCATGGCTGCATATAATACAGGGCCTCCACCCAGTCCCCAAAAACTCTCACGTAACATACGCGACCATAGTAATTCGGTATTAAACGGATTGAAGCCAATTAACATGGCTTCGGCGATTTCTTTAATCATATGTGCCGCTGCACTATGCCCTAAATCATATGCCAAACCAGCTTCGCCAACCCCAGTTAATCCTTCATCTGTATGAATTCGGATAAATACAGGATTCCAAGGCGGGCGCTCTGGACAGTGAATGTCGAAAATTTCAACACGGGTGATTTTCATTTGATATTCCTATGATGCATTTTTTTAAATTAATATTTGATTGAACCGTATAAATCTTGGCTTAAAGCGTTACTCACAAAAAGTCGGATCTAACTTATAAGCCCGCCTTAACATAGCTGGCCACGCTTTTTGGCCGCCGGTTTCTCCGCTATGGACAATTTTGGCTTGGGCATATATACCATCGATAATAGGTTGAGGAATTTCTATCACTGGCTGACCCGCTTGCATTAAGTCCATTTGGATTTCACATGCGCGTTGTAAATCGTAAAAACGCATAAAAGCATCACCTACGGTTGGCCCTAAGGTTAAGCCTCCATGGTTATGCAATAGCATATGGTTGGTTTGCCCTAAATCTTGTTGCAATCGTAATCTTTCGTCTTGATTAACCGCTAGCCCTTCATAACCATGATAGCTCAGAGAAGATAACGAAAACATCGCATACTGGCTCCAGGGTTTTAGCCCCCCTTTCACCGTTGCTACGCCTATGGTCGCTTTGGTATGTAAATGAATCACACACTTGGCATCGTGTCGAACTTCGTGAATAGCACTGTGAATGGTAAAACCCGCAGGATTAATCTGATAAGGCGAACCATCCAAAACATTACCTTGTAAGTCTACTTTTACTAAGTTGGAAGCAGTGACTTCATCAAATGCTAACCCAAAGGCGTTAACTAGGTAATGATCGGTATCTGGTACTCGGGCCGAGATATGTGTATAGATAAGATCCCCCCATCTGGCGTCTGCAACCAATCGGTAACATGCTGCCAAATCAACTCTAGCCTGCCATTCTTGTTCCGAAACCTGAGATTTTATGCTTACATTATTTAGTGAAAACACCAATACTCCGTTTTTTTAAGCTATTCATCAACCCTATGATAATACATCAGATACTGATTGAGCTGTATAGATTCACTCGCAGAAGACTGTTCTGCACAACTAAATCAGGACACTTTCTTAAGGAACTTTGCTCATATTCTACTGGTGATAAATCACCATTAGCCGTATGAAGTCTTTCTAAGTTGTAATA
>CANMKA010000059.1 GCA_947498355.1 uncultured Paraglaciecola sp.
CACTTTTCAACCGCAGTAGGCAGTGAACACATGTTACAGCAATTCAAACAGCACACAGACCATCGACGAATACGAGGGATGGCAAAGGCCAAAACCCTATTCAAATCGGCATAGCCCGATCAACAAACTAACCCACCACAACTCAGTCCCCTTGAGTTCGCCAATGCTGCCCAGTATTCATCAAAAAGCCTTGAAGCTTGAGGCAAAACCGACTTTTTAGCCATACAGACGCAAACGCAAAGTTAATTTTTACCAAGCTGCATTGATTCGAATGTTAACTTGGCGTAATTTGTAATCGTGGATGTCTATTTAATTATTAGATGTCTATTTAATTATTAAAGCTAAGAGTATTTCAATCAATCAACGTCTCTGACCCTATCGATTCGGCATTTGCGCGCGCCATAATAAAGGGCATCTCAAGACGACCTGTCGCTTCGATAATAATGCGCTCAGGCTGATGTTGTTTAATGGTGTTAACTGCTTCTTTAATGCCTTTTTCATAGTTTGAAACGGTGAAGTAAATACCCAATAGGCGGATATAAATGTCGAGTTGGAACTTGCCAGTATCAACACCGACGTTAATGTTTTGATATGTATTTGTTTTCATAATAAGCTTACTCTTGCTTGCGTAATGCGGTCCGGTGACCGGTATATCAGAGACCCAGTAGACTATTCGAGTATTGTGCTTGGAGTCTTTTGTAGTGTTCTTTCTTGTTATCGGTCTCTCAACTGAGGAGCCATCGCTCAATCGAACTACCACAAAAGAAAGCTTTAGTTGAAGCTAAAGCCTGGGTCTCACTTTACCTAAACTGTTTTGAAAAAGGGATGAATATGGCAAGGAATTATCCATACAAACGCATCAAGCAACGGGACACATAACAGTTGGCTTGTCGCTCGTTCCTCGCTAAAGTTTAGCCAACTATTATTTAGCCCCTTATGCGGGCAGTTAACTTTTTAAAGGGATATTAGTATTTATGGATGATATTGGTTCTTCAATATTGGGTGGCTTCTTTCGAGGTATTGGTTATATATTGGCTGAAATATTTTATGGGACTATCTGCTATTGGGTTGGCTGGCCAATATGTAAAATTTTGTCAGGTGGCAAATATCCGAGGAAACGCCAATTAGCATATATGTCCGGCACTAATTCTTCTGGTGGCTGGTGCAGTGCTGTTGGGTTGTTGATACTGATTGTAATCGGCACCTACTTTATTTCTTTTAGAGGGTAACTAGTGGTAGTTTTGAGACCAAAAGTTAACAAATACATAAACCGGACATTGCCAAGAGCGGTCAGCGCCGCTTAATTTGGTGTTATATTTATAAGGAAGCCTGAGCATGCGTGGGAAAATATTCACTATAATCCTTTTACTTTCAGTTTTTTGTCTGACTAATGCCATGTCTTACTTCTTAGGTTCTAATAATAAAGATATTTTTATTGCTCATGCAGTAACCCACACTAAAATTATGACTATTTCAGAGTTGACTGATAAATTAGGTTATTCTTCTAATGGTAATCCAAAAGAAGATATGAAAATAATCAAGAATTACGATATTAAAGATATGCGTTATTACGTAGTAGAGGTTAACGGGGTTAAAACTTTAGCCTCACATAAAATGTAAATATAACAAGAGACCATGGTGTCAATCACTGAATTTTCCCCATATTATTATCCCACATCACCCCATCTCTGAGCATGGAATTTAACATAATCACCAGTCATCGGAAAACCACTCACCGGCTGCGCCAAAACGTTCGCGTTTTCCGCTGCTTGGTGCGGTAGCTGCCAATTGAGTTGAGATGAATTATTTACCTACAAAATTATCAATTTATTTTAGATTTCTTGGTCAATTAAGTTTTGTGGCGGCTTTTTTTAGTCTGTTTGCTGCATTGGTTATCATAGCCATAATTTCTTCAATCAATCCTTTTATCGCAACTTATTTATCGTCTGTACTCTTTGGCGTTTTCTCAATAATTATGGCAGGTTTTATTTCAATACGGTATCAAAAGGGTAAAAAATTTGAACCGGCAGATTTATCTAATGATAGTGATATTTCTCTGCCTAAAACGGTTATTAATCTATCGGCGCTTTTTTATAACTTAACTGGTGTATTTCAGTTAAGCATGATCTACATGTTCAGTTTGTTTGGTTTGTTTTTGATGTTTGTGCCAATAATCGTGGTTTTTGGCAGCTAACAAACCGCTGTAGTTAGCCCACTGCGTTCGCAGGGACAAATTCTCGCTGGCTCCCATCGCTAAGCTTGGTATTATAGCCAGCAACAATTTGCCCCATAGGCGAAGCGTTGAGGCTGTAGAAAAAGTCTAAGATTGTTGGTTTTTCAGCCATTTATTCCTTCCCCCAGATCGTAGTTTGTG
>CANMKA010000060.1 GCA_947498355.1 uncultured Paraglaciecola sp.
ATCGAGTAGGGTGAGGCGTTGCCGCCTCATCCCTCTCACAGAACCGTACGTACGGACCTCGTATACGGCTCTTGTATTCTCATATTCTACCAACCTATTTTCTTAGGTGAGTCAGAGCAAGCCATCCGGTGGCAACATCTTCTGTTGAATATAGTCCAAGCTCAGCGAACCATTTATTTGGCATGGAATAATTCGACAATGGACTGTTTGCACTCCGCCATGAGTTCATTGTTATGCACTTGAATGGCGGTTTGTATGCTAACTGCTTTAACCGTCGATGAAGCTTCCTCGGCTTCTTCCACAATCTCAGCTGTATTGCCCTTAATCGTCTTCTTATCCAGCCTGACAAGGCGCTGAACTCTCGCTTACAATTGGCTATACTAAAATAGTTAACGAACCCACGCAGCACTGGATTTAACCGTTTTATTACTTCGGCTAAACTTATTCCGCCGTTACGTCGGGTGAGTTGTTTTACCTTTTGTTTAAAGCCAATAAGTTTTGAGGCTTGGATGCGTGTCCATTTGCTCCTTATCTCAACACCTAAGAAGTTAACACCCGTGCTACTATGAGCAATATGCGTCTTCTTCTGATTGACCGTCAACTTCAAGTCTTTTTCTAGTATCTGGGTCGCGCTGTTCAATGCATTCTTTGCCGCGTTTTCACTGCGGCATAATATCAAGATGTCATCAGCATACCTCACTATTCGGTGATTTCGCCTCTTCATTTCTTGATCGAACGCATCAAGGTAGATATTCGACAGCAATGGGCTGATTACACCCCCTTGCGGGCTGCCTATCTCACTCGCTTCCCAGTGTTCGCCTATCATCACGCCACTTTTTAAGAACTGAGTTATCAGCTTTAAAATGCTACCGTCTGTCACTTTGCGCTTGACACTGCTTATGATCAACTCGTGATCTAGCCGGTCAAAACACTTCGACATGTCCATATCCACTACCCAGTCTAGCTGATATTTACGTATAAACACCGTCGCTTTACTGATCGCGTCATGACAACTTCGTTTAGGCCTATACCCATAGCTTGATGGGTGGAAGTCACTATCGAAGAGCGGTTGCAGGATGTTCAACAGCGTCTGCTGTACTACTCGGTCTCGAACTGCGGGGATACCTAACAATCTGACACCACCATCATATTTGGGTATTTCTACCCGCTTAACTGGTAGCGCTTGATATTGCTTGGTTTGCAGCTCTCGTTGCAGTTGTTGTAGGTTTACGTCTAAATTCGAGGCGAACGCATTAATAGACTGCCTATCTATTCCGGCTGCTCCTTTGGCGCGCTTTACCTTTTCGAATCCCTTGTGCAGATTATTAATATCTAACAATTGACCGTACAAACTGTAATAAACCATCAACTCCTGCCTTTGCTTGCGGTATGTCTGGCCGTTTTGCTTAGTCTATAGTGCGGCTCTTCATAATGACATTAGGTGTGCTAGCCAAGCGGCAATCTGCCTAAGGGGTCATTCACTACTCCACTGCTCAGCCTTCAATTCTCAGCGTCTACATTCCTGCTTAGCCGTCACTTCTTGCCTGTTTGCGTCCAAACACTTGTGAGCCTATATCCTACTCGCCACGCTTTTCATACGCTTAAAGAATACTTCACCCCTTCGCAGTCAATGAAGGCTTTTGACCTAAAATGACTCCATCAAACTTACTGTTGATGGTCGGCTTGGTTTTATCCTCCACACCATTACTGGCTTTCACAGGCCTAGCCTTACTCACTACTACGGGCTCATCTGCCACCTCACACCGACCGTAAATCTTGAGTATCCCCTTGAATTTACGCCACTTACACACAGCAAGTTTAGATGCCAGGCTTCCCCAGTTACTGCACTGACTCCCTGTTAGAAATGCCACCCTCAAACACGGCATTGGTCTGACTAAGTATTGGGCTTCGCGCTATTTTGGACGTTTACCCACCAATACCGCCGAAACAGGTTACGGTTAGTTGTGTACTTCTAACTTCCTATGGCTTCCTTCAAACCCCACCGTTAGCCAGTGACGCTCTTGCCATTCGGATTATCTTCCCCTTAGTCGGGGTGATTCAGGTTTCTTTCAACCTGACGGGTTTGCCAGCTTCGCTGGGCAAACAAAAAA
>CANMKA010000061.1 GCA_947498355.1 uncultured Paraglaciecola sp.
GGGGGATAACTATTGGAAACGATAGCTAATACCGCATAACGTCTACGGACCAAAGGGGGCTTCGGCTCTCGCTCAGAGAGTGGCCTAAGCGAGATTAGCTAGTTGGTGAGGTAAAGGCTCACCAAGGCGACGATCTCTAGCTGTTCTGAGAGGAAGATCAGCCACACTGGGACTGAGACACGGCCCAGACTCCTACGGGAGGCAGCAGTGGGGAATATTGCACAATGGGGGGAACCCTGATGCAGCCATGCCGCGTGTGTGAAGAAGGCCTTCGGGTTGTAAAGCACTTTCAGTTGTGAGGAAAGGTTAGTAGTTAATACCTGCTAGCTGTGACGTTAGCAACAGAAGAAGCACCGGCTAACTCCGTGCCAGCAGCCGCGGTAATACGGAGGGTGCGAGCGTTAATCGGAATTACTGGGCGTAAAGCGCACGCAGGTGGTTTGTTAAGCTAGATGTGAAAGCCCAGGGCTCAACCTTGGAATAGCATTTAGAACTGGCAGGCTAGAGTCTTGGAGAGGGGAGTGGAATTCCAGGTGTAGCGGTGAAATGCGTAGAGATCTGGAGGAACATCAGTGGCGAAGGCGACTCCCTGGCCAAAGACTGACACTCATGTGCGAAAGTGTGGGTAGCGAACAGGATTAGATACCCTGGTAGTCCACACCGTAAACGCTGTCTACTAGCTGTTTGTGAGTATAACTCGTGAGTAGCGTAGCTAACGCGCTAAGTAGACCGCCTGGGGAGTACGGCCGCAAGGTTAAAACTCAAATGAATTGACGGGGGCCCGCACAAGCGGTGGAGCATGTGGTTTAATTCGATGCAACGCGAAGAACCTTACCTACACTTGACATGTTGAGAACTTAGCAGAGATGCTTTGGTGCCTTCGGGAACTCAAACACAGGTGCTGCATGGCTGTCGTCAGCTCGTGTCGTGAGATGTTGGGTTAAGTCCCGCAACGAGCGCAACCCTTGTCCTTAGTTGCCAGCATTTAGTTGGGCACTCTAAGGAGACTGCCGGTGACAAACCGGAGGAAGGTGGGGACGACGTCAAGTCATCATGGCCCTTACGTGTAGGGCTACACACGTGCTACAATGGCGAGTACAGAGGGAAGCGAACTTGTGAGAGTAAGCGGATCCCTTAAAGCTCGTCGTAGTCCGGATTGGAGTCTGCAACTCGACTCCATGAAGTCGGAATCGCTAGTAATCGCAAATCAGAATGTTGCGGTGAATACGTTCCCGGGCCTTGTACACACCGCCCGTCACACCATGGGAGTGGGATGCAAAAGAAGTAGCTAGTCTAACCTTCGGGAGGACGGTTACCACTTTGTGTTTCATGACTGGGGTGAAGTCGTAACAAGGTAACCCTAGGGGAACCTGGGGTTGGATCACCTCCTTACTAAAAATTGATAGCGCTTGCGTTGTTGAATGTTCACACAGATTGTTTTGTTGTTGATAAAAGAACCGAGAGACGTTTAAGGCTGAAAGGCCGAAAGACGGGGCTATAGCTCAGCTGGGAGAGCGCCTGCCTTGCACGCAGGAGGTCAGCAGTTCGATCCTGCTTAGCTCCACCACTTATAGGCTTGTAGCTCAGCTGGTTAGAGCGCACCCCTGATAAGGGTGAGGTCGGCAGTTCAAGTCTGCCCAAGCCTACCAAATTCTCACTTATGCTTCGTTAGATGAGTCGTCGTGTATAAAGACACACGTCCTCCCCATCTGCCTTGCCTAAGCAAGAATTAAGTCTCTTGGAAAAAGATTAAGTAGCCTTAATCAATACGCATTAGGTAATGTTTATTGATTAAGGTTTTTTAAACCTTAATTGTCAGTGCTCAGGTACGACAATGTTCTTTAACAATATGGAAAGCTGATAAAAGTAATCGAAAAACAAAGAGTACTCATAAAGAGCTTACTCTATCTGATTTAAGATTAGTACTTGTCACGCATACAACAGCAACTGAAAGGTTGCACCTAACCTTGGATAAAAGGCCAAGGGGTGAGATGAGTTGTTTTATAACAGAGGCTGTTACTGTCTACTGTTAAGAGCAACGTATCATTACGATTACGTAATGACGAGGTC
>CANMKA010000062.1 GCA_947498355.1 uncultured Paraglaciecola sp.
CTTCCATCAGCTTCGAGTTGGTTATCAGCATCATACTCGTAGGCAACATTAACAGACGCATTGACATTCGCTTGGGAAGTAATAGTAGGCGGTGTATTAACTACGGGTGTAACATCAGCAACACAGCGCGAGTTAGCAATAACCGACTGCATAATATCAAGGCTACAAGCCGAAAATTGATCACTACCATTTAACAAAGGATTCATCAAAAAAGTGCCTGGCGTGGCACTGCATGCCGAACCAGCTTGATTGTCGTGAGGTGCGCCTAAACTATGACCAAACTCATGAGCGGCGGCAATTGCTACCAGTGTGCTCATAGATCGAGCTTGAATTACCCCAACGCCATAAGCACCGCAGGCGCTATTTAAATAGGCAATACCTTTCACGCTGCCACTTAAATCTTTTCCTGTAAACAAGTATGTAAGGCTTCGGTTACGCATTTCGGCATAAACATGATTACGAAAGCTTACCAATAACTCATCAGCATTGGTCGAGACCATTGGGCCATTTGATGTAAGTACCACTACATCTTGGACGACCATAGACAAGCCTAATTGCTCAGAGAAAATCCCATCAACTATGTTCATTTGGGCCAATACGTCGTTTACTGATTGGCTGCCATGCAAAGCCACATATTCAGTATCAACTACTATCGTTATCTTAATTTCTCTATTTGTAATTGCACCCAACTCCACAGGGACTATATCTAAATTACCCAATAGCTGGTTCGACGTCAGCTCACTTTGCTGTTGGCGCGGAGCATTTGCGCATTGGCCAACTCCATGCACAGATGAAGCACTAAACGCGACGGAACCAGAATTCATTAACTTAGCGTTACCCATGGCAGCGAGCCCAAATGCCGTAGGGATAGCTTGCTGAGCTTGGTCAATTAAAACCAACTCGAAACCATCAAAAAAAGCACCGACATAGTTATCATTGACTCGACTAAGTCTAACCCAAGATCCTTCCAAGCCATCAATATAGCCTTTATACAGAGTGCTTTCAGTGGTGAGTTTAGACGAACGCGGGTTTTTCAATAAGGCTGTATTTTGAGTTAATATCATAGAATATACTTTACCGTGTAAAGTCAGTTCTAAATGCAACTCACCGTCATCGCTTAAGACCTGCTCATCAATATATAAGGGCGCTAAATCGGAAACCGACGGATGAATAGAATCAATATCTGCCGCAGAACTGGCGCTAAAAATAAATAAGCCTGCCATCAGTGTAAATACACAGCAGAATTGATGAAGTATCTTAAAATAGATAGTTTTACTGTTCATATTAAACCTTTCTTTAATCGAACTAACCTCAGCTCGATACATCTAAAGAGAGCAATAGATCGCAATTGCTCAGGTTATATTTACGGTTACCTTCCTTTTAATCCGCCCGATTGCAACGGCACAATATGGGTTGTCTAACCAGAACGTTTTGGTTATCGCCCTTTCACCTCCTTTTATATTGGCCGGTAGCTGCCTTGCCAGAATTTAGTTAAGTATTGAGTGATTGACTAGAAACAGTTGGCACAGAAAACTTTTTCGCTGCCAGCGTTAACATAATCTATGCATTATTTTAACACCAAAGAAGGAAGGCGTAGGTATAGCTTCTGAGCCCTTTGCTCCTAAAACTATTCGTATCAATAGCAAATATAGGCACGAAGTATGCGATACGAAGTATGCGATATAAACACTTACCAGATAATGACGAAACGGCAATATTCTTAAGCTTGAGATCACCCCAAATTATGGATGAAATCGAGTAAGCCTTGAGTACATATTTCTGAAAATAGTATTCAGCCCACCCATAAAAAAGGCTGCCGCTGAATTGAGTGGCAGCCTTTTTTATTTAGGGCTAGAGCTAAACCTTAGTTTTCAACTATCTGAATGTTTTTAAAGTAGCTGTTTCCCGTGGGATTGCGCACATCGTGGTCCATAGCGA
>CANMKA010000063.1 GCA_947498355.1 uncultured Paraglaciecola sp.
AAAGTTGAATCATATTAAAATTTGATAAATGGCTGAAAACAAGTGAGTCGAAAATGACTTTTTCTACAGCCTCGTTATATTTCACAAGGTAGTCATGGATAATCGAGCAATACTAAAATCATTATTGGTATCTGCCATTGTCACAACTATAGTTCTGGCTTTTGCTGGCGGCTACTCGTCAACCACAACGCCAGGCGGCGTAACAACCCATCACTATACATTTGGTTGGTTCGGTTTTTGGCTTGTTTTACTTGGGTTGTTCGTAGTTCCATCTACCTTTGTTGTTGGATTTCCGTTATCACATTTATTGTTCAAGCTTCGTGTTTTTAATATCTATGTTGTAGCATTGTCTGGCACAATTGGAGCTATCGGAGTGGTTGCGGTCTTATTTTCTAGGTATCCACCTGCACCAATGCAAATGCTTTATTATGGCTTAGGCGGTTTTGTTTCATCAGTTACTGCGTTCGTTAGCTACAAAAATATAACAAGGCGGTCAAATTGACAGCTTTTCCGTCGCTTGTTTATGTGGCGGTCGCTACGCTGCCACAACACAATCAACTACAAAGCTGCAATTTACCGCGGCGTTATGCATTCAGAGGCTCAATGAAACATTTCTTGCTCGTAATTCTTTCGATTTTTTGTTGTAAGTCTTTTGCAACGATTGAAGACCAATGTAATTTTAAAAACGGAGTTCACGGTAAAATATTTGAATTAAATATTAAAACTTCATTTCATGGGCAGTATAAATTTGAGTTTTGCCAATCAAAAAGTGAAACCTATCTTTCGGTCACCACAACTAAAATTGAAACTATTGACTCAGAAGATACCTTATTAGAGATAAAAAAATTGAAGGAGATCGAAGTTTCTGAACAAAAACTAATAAAAATAATGAATATGCTCGAAATTGCTCTTCGATATAATAAATACGATGATGTGATAGGCATTGATGGTTCAACATGGTGTTTAGAAACACAACAAGGAAATACTTATTCTAAAGCCTGCTTTTTTTCTCCTATTGGTAGTTCAAAGGAGCGAGGTCTACAAGGCGTAGAATTACTGGGGAAATATATGTGGCAGTTGGCTGGATTAGAAAAGCAAATTCAGTTGTATTAAAAAATGCATAACAAGCCACTCAAGCGGGACTAAAAACAGTTGGCTGTTTTCGCTCCGCTCAACATTATAGCCAACAATTTTTAGCCCCTTAGTGGGGCGTTAAGTGTCTAGGAGAATCAGTGCCAAATAACAAAAAGCTAGTATTGTATTTGGTTGTAGTGGCCGCGCCATTTTTACCAATTATTATTTGGCTGCCGTTCGCATACGGTTTCAACTTTAGCTCAGCTTTTGTTGCCTATAGTGTATTGGCTCTTGTCTCATTCATAGGCGCAACGGCTTGTCAGGTCCTAAAAGGTAGCTGGCCTGTAAGCATCGCGTACTTTGTTCTTGCTTTACCAGTAAGTTGGTTTTTAACAATTATCGGGGCATGCTATGTCTACAGTGACTGCCTTTAGTCGCAAACACTTAACAAGCAAAGGCAGCATCGCCCTTCGAGAAGCTTAAATAGACACCCATTTTAGTATTTGTAAAGTGGATGGTTGGAACTAAGCTTTAGGTTAGTTTTTTCATTAAAGGTGTTCCCTCATGCCTCAATCACGTAAAAGCCAAATTAGCCTTGTTGATACGTCTTACTATCACTGCGTTTCACGCTGTGTGAGGCGGTCTTTTTTATGTGGTGTAGATAAGTATTCAGGTCAAAATTACGAACATAGGCGAGAATGGGTAGAGCAGCGCTTATTGTTTTTGTCTTCAGTGTTTTCTATTGATATTGCGGCGTATGCGGTGATGAGTAATCACTGTCACGTGGTGGTGTATGTTGATAAAGCCCAAGCAGATGAATGGTCACAAGATGAAGTGCTAGTTCGCTGGAACAAATT
>CANMKA010000064.1 GCA_947498355.1 uncultured Paraglaciecola sp.
CTAATGGTGATTTATCACCAGTAGAATATGAGCAAAGTTCCTTAAGAAAAGTGTCCTGATTTAGTTGTGCAGAACATCGATCCTGACCCAAGAAATAGTGGAAAAGGAATTGAGATATTGAAAAATGCAGGCATTAAGGTAAATTTTGGTATCGAAAATGATGGAGTCACGGCATTTATTTCTCAATACTTGGGAAAATCGTAAACGGCACATACAAGCTGTTCAAGTGGGACAAAATACAGTTGGCTTTTCTCACTTCGTTCGTTATTTTAGCCAACTATATTATTGCCCTTTAACTAGGGCGTTGAGGCTGTAGAAAAAGGCCAGAAGCAAAAAACGGTGGCGCTCTATGTAAAATATTTTTATTGTTTAATGGTTAAACCTATCCAGATTTCACGTAGCGACGCATTTTTATGGTCAAATTAGGCTAATTTTTATATCAAATTTTGAGGTGAGGGTTTTGCTACAACCTCGTTAGCTGTACAAGGAAGGTTTTGTGATAGTTATTATATTTATACTCTTAATTGCAATATCTATTTATTTCAAAGTTCGTTACAACCAAATAATTACAAAAACTCAAGCATTCTGTATTTCAAATAAGCTAGATATTTTTCGCGTCACATACGAGAGTTCATCCGATATACACAAAGATTTTAATTTCATGAGTAAATTATGGTCAGGTAACGCTATTAAAGGCGTATCTAATGAAGCACTAAAATTAGATTTAATAAATGCTCGTAAATTACTTCAGTTACAACTCTTATTTGGCTTTTTAACCTTTCTTTCTGTTGTAATAAGTGGCTTTGTCAGTGCACATTACAGCTAACAAAAACATCATGGTGGGAATTTTACTCGCTGAAAAAGCGCTCCTAAATTCCCAATATGTTAAGCGCTAACTTTTTAAAGGGATATTAGTATTTATGGATGATATTGGTTCTTCAATATTGGCTGGCTTCTTTCGAGGTATTGGTTATATATTGGCTGAAATCTTTTATGGGACTATCTGCTATTGGGTTGGCTGGCCAATATGTAAAATTTTGTCAGGTGGCAAATATCCGAGGAAACGCCAATTAGCATATGTGTCCGGCACTAATTCTTCTGGTGGCTGGTGCAGTGCTGTTGGGTTGTTGATACTGATTGCAATCGGCTCCTACTTTATTTCTTTTAGAGGGTAACTAGTGGTAGTTTTGAGACCAAAAGTTAACAAATACATAAACCGGACATTGGCAAGGGCGGTCAACGCCGTTTATGTAAAGCGTTGAGGCTGTAGAAAAAGATCAGAGGCAAGAAACGGTGGCGCTCTACGTAAACTATTTTTGTTGTTTAATGGTTAAATCTATCCAGATTTCACGTAGCGAAGAATTTTTATGATCAAATTAGGCTAATTTTTGTATCAAATTTTAAGGCGAGGGTTTTTCTACAACCTCGTTAGGTGTTCATTGGTATGCACTTGAAAATTCAATGTATTTTCTTATTAATAACTGCTGCGCTGGCTGCTTTTAATGCTTATGAGGAACAACTTGGTGGTGTAAGCATTATTGGAACGGCTGTTATTTATGCTCTTATAGCCGGAACTTTCAGTGTGTTTGCTTACTTTATAGTGCAGAGGTGGCAGCCAAAATTTTCTAAATCTTATTGTATTACTGCTTATGCTTCGGTGTTTTTTGGCTTTATAGGCTTTCTTTATTACGCATCAAACGGCAAGGCTGATAGTTTAGAAAGTGCAGCGCATATGCATGTAATAGTGTTTCCAATGTTACACACAATGCTGGCGATTTTGTTGTTTATTGGTGCTACTCTTTGGGGCGTCGTTTTAAAGTTCGGTAGTAGGGTTTAGCCCCTAACACTTAACAAGTGACTATGGTGTCAATCACTGAATTTTCGCCATATTCTCATCCCACATCACCCCATCTCTGAGCATCGAA
>CANMKA010000065.1 GCA_947498355.1 uncultured Paraglaciecola sp.
AGGGAACACCTTTAATGAAAAAACTAACCTAAAGCTTAGTTCCAACCATCCACTTTACAAATACTAAAATGGGTGTCCATCTAAGCTTTCCATCTAAGCTTTCCCCATGATGTTTTTGTTATAAGGCATTTAGACGTCAAACTCGTGAGTTACTTCAAGTTCGAAGACTTCAAAGAGCTTTACTAATGCCGCATAAGGTAAATTAGCTTCAAACGTATTAAATTCGACTTTAAGGTTTGTATCATTGCGAAATACTTCCGCAACATATACTTCTTTACCATTAATTATTTCATTCAACTCTGCACCAAGACCATTTCTAACTACGTCACTAGCAATTGTATAACTGAATAATCTTCCATCGAACTCAATCATTGGTTTGTTGCCTTAAAACGTTTGTAGCAGTTGCGCGGGCTTTTTCGCGTCGCCTGCCTGCGCTTGTTATACGCTTCCTTCTGATTCAACAACCAAAACTCGTGCTTCTCCACGAGGGTGTGCAACGTGTTCAGCACCCACAGAAGCATAAAAAATGTCCCCTGCTTCTAAAATGGCAGATTGCTCAGTATCATTTTCCTTAAATAACATTTCTACAACGCCATCAAGTACAACAAACACTTCTTCGCCATCGTTTACATGCCATTTATAAGGCTTATCAGTCCAATGTAAGCGAGTTGTTATACCATTCATGTTGGCAATGTCTTTCGCACCCCAAGCACGATCACTTCTAAACTCTTTACTTCTGATTATTTCCACAATTCTTCCATATTTGAACTTACGTATAACGCTTAAGCTAAGCGGAAAACGCGAACGTTTTGGCGCAGCCAGTGAGTGGTTTTCCGATTGAGCTTTTTGTATGGATAATCCCTTCCCATATTCATCCCTTTTTTAAAACAGTTTAGGTAAAGTGAGACCCAGGCTTTAGCTGCAACTAAAGCTTTCTTTTGTAGTAGTTCGATTGAGCGATGGCTCCTCTATTGAGAGACCGATAACAAGAAAGAACACTACAAAAGACTCCAAGCACAATACTCGAATAGTCTACTGGGTCTCGAACCCGCATTATGCAAGCAGGAGTTAGCTTATATGAACAATAATCCAATTCAAAGCGTTAACGTTGGTGTCGACACTGGCAAGTTCCAACTGGACATTTATATCCGTCCATTGGATATCTATTTCACCGTAACCAACGACGAAAAAGGTATTAAACAAGCCATTGCTAAAATCAAAAGGCACCGGCCTGAACGCATCATTATTGAAGCCACGGGACGATTGGAAATGCCCTTCATTGTGGCCTGCTCTAAAGCGGGTTTACCTTTCGTGATTGCCAACCCCATTCACATCAAACGCTTTGCAGGTGCGATAGGCCAACGGGCTAAGACAGACAAGTTGGACGCGCAATTGATAGCCTATTATGGTGAGGCTATAAAGCCCGCTATATCTGAGCTACGCCCAGAAACCATGCAATTCATGAGTGACTTGCTCGCAAGACGAAAACAACTCATCACCATGCAAACTATGGAGAAAAATAGGCTGAAAATACTGCCTAAAACACTTCATAAAAGCATCAATGCAGTCCTTAAACTTCTTATGTGCGAAATTGAAAAAGTCGATGTATTAATGAATAAAACCATTGAAGACTGTCCTGAATATCAAGCCAAGAATGACATCATTCAGTCGATGCCAGGTGTTGGTAAAGTGGTAGCTTTTAGCTTACTCAGCAACATGCCTGAGCTGGGATATATCACCAACAAACAAGCCTCATCCTTGATCGGTGTCGCCCCTGTCAATCGAGAAAGTGGCGCTTATCAAGGGCAAAGAAGAATAAAGGGAGGAAGGCATCAAATACGCACCGTTATGTTTAT
>CANMKA010000066.1 GCA_947498355.1 uncultured Paraglaciecola sp.
ACACGTCCAAAGACATTTGGGCGTTGTATGGTTAAGCCTCACGGGCAATTAGTACAGGTTAGCTTAACGCATTGCTACGCTTCCACACCCTGCCTATCAACGTTGTAGTCTTCAACAACCCTTTAGGTACGTTAAACGTACAGGGATGACTCATCTTGGGGCTCGCTTCCCGCTTAGATGCTTTCAGCGGTTATCGATTCCGAACGTAGCTACCGGGCAATGCCTTTGGCAAAACAACCCGAACACCAGCGGTTCGTCCACTCCGGTCCTCTCGTACTAGGAGCAGCTCCCCTCAATCATCCAACGCCCACACCAGATAGGGACCGAACTGTCTCACGACGTTCTAAACCCAGCTCGCGTACCACTTTAAATGGCGAACAGCCATACCCTTGGGACCGACTTCAGCCCCAGGATGTGATGAGCCGACATCGAGGTGCCAAACACCGCCGTCGATATGAACTCTTGGGCGGTATCAGCCTGTTATCCCCGGAGTACCTTTTATCCGTTGAGCGATGGCCCTTCCATTCAGAACCACCGGATCACTATGACCTACTTTCGTACCTGCTCGACGTGTCTGTCTCGCAGTTAAGCTGGCTTATGCCATTGCACTAACCTCCTGATGTCCGACCAGGATTAGCCAACCTTCGTGCTCCTCCGTTACGCTTTGGGAGGAGACCGCCCCAGTCAAACTACCCACCAGGCACTGTCCACATTCCCGATTAGGGAACAATGTTAGAACATCAAACATACAAGGGTGGTATTTCAAGGATGACTCCATACCATCTGGCGACGGTATTTCATAGTCTCCCACCTATCCTACACATGTAGGGTCAATGTTCAGTGCCAAGCTATAGTAAAGGTTCACGGGGTCTTTCCGTCTAGGTGCGGGTACACAGCATCTTCACTGCGATTTCAATTTCACTGAGTCCTGGGTGGAGACAGCGTGGCCATGATTACGCCATTCGTGCAGGTCGGAACTTACCCGACAAGGAATTTCGCTACCTTAGGACCGTTATAGTTACGGCCGCCGTTTACCGGGGCTTCGATCAAGAGCTTCGCCGAAGCTAACCCCATCAATTAACCTTCCGGCACCGGGCAGGCGTCACACCGTATACGTCATCTTTCGATTTAGCACAGTGCTGTGTTTTTAATAAACAGTTCCAGCCACCATTTCACTGCGGCCGCCAATCGCTCATGAAGCAAGTCCAATCACAATCAGCGGCGTACCTTCTCCCGAAGTTACGGTACGATTTTGCCGAGTTCCTTCACCCAGGTTCTCTCAAGCGCCTTAGTATTCTCTACCTGACCACCTGTGTCGGTTTGGGGTACGGTTCGATATATCATAAGTTTAGAGGCTTTTCCTGGAAGCAGAGTATTTGCAACTTCAACACCTTAGTGTCTCGTCTCGTGTCTCAGGCATATAGAATCCCGGATTTACCTAAGATCCAACCCTACACACTTTCACCTGGACTACCAACGCCAGGCTTGCATAACTTTCTCCGTCCCCCCTTCACTGATATACCAAGTACGGAAATATTAATCCGTTTCCCATCGACTACGCGTTTCCGCCTCGCCTTAGGGGCCGACTTACCCTGCCCTGATTAGCATGGGACAGGAAACCTTGGTCTTCCGGCGTGGGGGTTTTTCACCCCCATTATCGTTACTCATGTCAGCATTCGCACTTGTGATATGTCCAGCAAGCCTCTCAGCTCACCTTCAGCCACTTACACAACGCTCCCCTACCAC
>CANMKA010000067.1 GCA_947498355.1 uncultured Paraglaciecola sp.
GCCTTCCTAAGAAACACACATCTCTTTTTTCTGTAAAACCATGCCCATCTTGTCTGCCTGACGTTTAAGATTTTTCATGACACGTTCAGCATATCTTTTTTCATAGTATTCAGCACCGGGATCCACATACTTCGTGCCATACTTCATAGCGTTATAAAACAATATTGCTATTTTTCTCGCGGTAGCCGTCACAGCTTTAGCCTTGCCTACTCTAGATGATAATCTTCGATAGAAAGCACCGAGTGCGGTAGCAGACCGACCAACTGTGGTGGCCGCCAACCTCAGGTGGGCAACAACTCGATTATTACTCTTTCTTGAGTGAGAAGACATCACCTTGCCGCCACTCACTTTTGAACCCGGGCATAGCGTTAACCATGAAGTAAAATGCTTTTCAGTTGGCCATTTATTCATATCAGTGCCGCATTCTGATATTAACCTCAAAGCTAAAAATGGACCAATGCCGTGGATTTGTGTCAGATCTGTTCCTATCAGCCGATAAAGCTTTTCACGTACGTCAAAGTTCAACGCATTTGGTTGTTTTGTTCGATGCTTGGGTTTTGGTAATGGTGCTTCAGGCTCACTCGCATCTACACAAAGCTTGTCTAGTACAGCTTCGATTTGCTCATCGCACTCGTCTACTTGTACCTGATATGCATCATACATTACGACTGCTTGACGAAGTGCAAATAGGTGCTCGGGCTGATAATTGCCATCTAGCGCGGCGCAAATGGTCTTCTCATCCGCTTTGCAACGAGGATCTCTAAATTTGGACAACCTGCTTGGCTTATGCTCTCCTGCAATGATTGCCCTAATAATCTTCATGCCAGTCACGCCAGTGATATCCGATACAACAATATTTAACTGGATATTCATGAACGTTAGCGCTTTTTGGATATGTTGAATATGGGCGGCGGCATAATCTAATAGACGCTCCCTTACCCTCATGTAAGAACGAAGTTCAGCAATCGATGCATCAGGACTAAAGCTTGCTTTTAACAAACCACAAGCATGAAGTCGTTGGATCCACTGCGCATCACCCACATCGGTTTTCCTACCGGGAACCGCGCGAGTATCACGAGCATTTGATAGCACAACATTAAACCCATGTTCTTCTAGTATTTGGTATACAGGCACCCAATATACGCCCGTTGATTCCATAGCAATGGTTTTTATCTTGCAATCGGCTAACCATCGTGCCATTGCATGAACATCACCTGTAAACGCTTTAAACGTTTGGACAGGCTCTTCACAGCGATCTGGAGGAACGGCAACGACATGGAAACTACCACCGATATCGATCCCTGCGGCATCCGGGTTGATAACGGGGAGAGACTGAGATTTTCGTTTTGATTTAGACATAATGACCTCAACTAAATTGAAATGACCGGATGGGAACTCGGATTAATCACTTTCCTAAACGGGGTCTATGCCACCAACATCGGGTCCGCAGCTTTCCCTGGGTCAGGTTTTTTGACGGGATCTATATCTCCAAAAGGCAAACGACCACTATCCGGCTATTGATGAGTATAGGTCTAAAAGTGTTTCTAGTCAGATGGGGGATGTCGGTAAATGTAGGCTGTTTTTTA
>CANMKA010000068.1 GCA_947498355.1 uncultured Paraglaciecola sp.
TAATTGGTTGCTTTATCCTCTTTCACCACTTTTAACGTGGTCTCGTCTGCCTGTATCACAAGCTGTGTTAATAGCAGTTGGTGAAGCTGGTCATAAAGTGGCTTAAATAATTCGCTACAGCGGATTATCCAATCGGCCATGGTTTGACGACTGATTTCAATACCATGTTGTTTAAACATGGCTTCTTGTCGATAAAGCGGTAAACCGAACTGGTATTTACTGGTGATAATCTGACTTAACAAGCTTGGTGTGGCATACCCTTTGGGGATAACACTGTGGGGAACGGGCGCTTGTTTAATTGAATTACTCGTCCCGTCTTTTTCACACGCTCGACAACCGTATTTAGGACGAACATGCTCAATCACTTTGACCTTAGCGGGAATAAATTCGAGCTTCTCGCTTTTGTCTTCACCAATTTGATGTAAATCCGACCCGCAACAATCACAGACTTTCTCTTCATCAGCAATGTCATGTACCACCACTTCACGGGGTAAATCTTTAGGTAGTGGCTTGCGCTTAGGTTTGTTACGGGTATAGCTAATGACTTCCTGTTCAGGCGCTTCACTATCAACCGCTAATTCCTCAGCTTCATTAAATAGTTCGCCTTGGCCTGGGTGACCTTCACTACTTTGACCAAACTGTTTATGTTGGGCAAGGCGAAATTGCTCCTCCAAGAATTGGTTTCGGTTTTCTAGTGCCTGAACGTGTTTCTCAAGTTCAGCTATTCGGTGTTGGTAATCAAGCGTATTCATGAGGTTATTATCTCGTATTAACGCTTTGATTCTATTACTTTATTTAGACTGATTTGTGATCGTTAATCGCTGCTTATGATCTAATCTTATAAGCCTGAGGATTGGTAATGTAAAGGCTGATGGCCAATGACATCAAAGCCAGATAACAACCAGTTAAGCTGTAATTCACTTAGCGGCATAGGGTGCAAACGGGTATTCACTGGCCATTTGAATTTATGCTTTTCCAAGCGCTTGTACCACAAAGCAAAGCCTGTTTTATCCCAGTATAAACACTTCAATTTATCTCGTTTTTTATTACAAAATACAAACAAAGCGCCGGTAAAAGCATTGAGTTCAAGTTCCGTTTCTACAATACCCAGCAAACCATTAATCGATTTACGAAAATCAATCGGCTGAACATGCAAATAGATATCTTCTGGCTCAACAAACATTTTCATACTTGTAAGGCCTTAATAAAACTCGCCAACCAAACTGGCTCGCAAGAAGACGATATTGTTACCGAAATATCGCCTAAATTGACACTTATTGCGCTTGACGTACCAGCAGGTTTCGCCTGAATAAACTTCGGAGTAGTATCTTGTGGTTGAAGTCGTTTTCTAAACTTATAAAAACTCGACGTGGCAAGACCATGCTCTTTACAAAAGTCAATAATGGTTAAATCACTTGATTGCTGCTCTACTATTAGCACCGCCCATTCATCTTGTGTTTTATGCCTCATAACCCTTCCTTAACCGTAAAAGGAAGGTATTTTGAAAACAATTAAATGTATCTGCTAGGCGTGGTTTACCGGACGCTTACG
>CANMKA010000069.1 GCA_947498355.1 uncultured Paraglaciecola sp.
CACAAACGCTAATGTTTGCTAAAAAGCGATCCGACTTTTAGCGCACTATTGACACCGGCTGACTTATGGGTGACCCCACTGATTGCTTTGATTGAAATCAATGTAAGCAAGATGCTCTGTAAGAGGTAGGCGTGACGCCAGTCGTTTTCTTAAAGGCGTTGTAAAAGCTCGATTTCGAGTTAAAACCAACGTTCAAAGCAATTTCCAATACGGTGAGTTCTGGGGAAGATTTAAGCTGCCTTTGTGCCTCCTCAACTCGCAACGTGTTGATAAAATTATAGAAGTTAGAATTTAAGGCATCATTCAACACTTGCGAGAGCTGGTTTCTAGAAAAACCTGTACGCTCAGCCAGTTTACTCAAGTCCAAATCTGGGTCGGTATACAACTGAGATTCGTTTAATGTAGCCTTAATTTGTTCAGCGATAGCACTAGAAAGTGTTTCATCCAGCGCTGAATGCTTATATTTAGGTGTGTCACTTTTGGTAGAGTCTTGACTAATTTCTCGACGAACGTCTTGGTCTATTCTTTTACAGAGCTTAAATGGACACCCATTTTAGTATTTGTAAAATCGGTGGTTGGAACTAAGCTTTGGGTTAGTGTGTTCATTAAAGGTATTCCCTCATGCCTCAATCACGTAAAAGCCAAATAAGCCTTGTTGATACGCCTTATTACCACTGTGTTTCTCGCTGTGTGAGGCGGTCATTTTTATGTGGTGTAGATAAGTATTCAGGTCAAAATTACGAACATAGGCGAGGGTGGGTTGAGGCTCGTTTGTTATTTTTATCTTCGGTATTTTCAATTGATATTGCCGCGTATGCGGTGATGAGTAATCACTGTCATGTGGTAGTGTATGTTGATAAAGCCCAAGCAGATGAATGGTCACAAGATGAAGTGCTAGTTCGCTGGAACAAATTACACAAAGGCACCTTAATTACTCAAAAACATACTAGACAAGAAACGCTCACTAAAAGTGAGCGTATTGTGTTTGACGAGACTATCAAGGTATACCGGCAACGCCTTTACGACATAAGCTGGTTCATGCGTAACCTTAATGAATATATTGCTAGAGAAGCCAATAAAGAAGATAAATGTACAGGACGCTTCTGGGAAGGCAGATTCAAATCTCAAGCCCTTCTAGATGAAGCAGCAGTACTCGCCTGTATGGCCTATGTGGATTTAAACCCAATCAGAGCCAAGATGGCAAGTACGCCAGAACAATCTGCTCACACTAGCATTCACAAACGCACTCAAGCGATTAAACAGAAAAAGCATCAACCAAAAACACTTATGCCCTTCATAGGCAATCCCAGACAAGATATGCCAAAAGGCATAGCATACAGCCTAAAGGATTACTGCGAACTTGTGGACTGTACAGGCAGATGTATAAGGGCAGACAAAGCAGGGTATATTGA
>CANMKA010000070.1 GCA_947498355.1 uncultured Paraglaciecola sp.
CGCCTTGGTAATACTGCCCAACAGGGATTTCAAATGTCTGGTACTCACCGTTACCCGTATAAGTAAAATCACGCACGCCATAATTATCATACCCATACAACTTAAAGGTGCGTAAATGACTCAAAGATAAACTGTTGTTTAAGCCAATTGCATGCACCTCGCCTTGACTCGTACTTTTATACTCAAAGCGTAATACTGTATTTGGCGTAACCCTATACTCCAAGTCCACTCGTTTCCACAGGTTACCCTCTAAAAAGAGCGTGGCCCCGCCATCTTCTATACCAACCGTTCCCCCAACGTCTTGTCTCCCACCAAAACTCAATGGGGGCGTTTGATTAAAATCAATGAAAGCCAAATCAACTGGCGCTGAAACCACAATATCAAACTCTTGAGTGTCTGTGCCTGCGCTATTTGTCGCTGAAATAACCACTGGCTGCACGCCTTCTTGACTAGCATTAGGCGTCCAGCTCACCCGTCCATCTGGGCTTACTTCCATGCCTGATGGGCCACTTATCAATGAATAGGTAATCAATTCTGTGCCTGACGCACTTAGGCTGCTATCTGCATCGTATTCGTACGCTATGTCAACTGTCGCCGCTAGATTAGGTGATGAGGTAATACTGGGTAGCGTGACCACTGGCGCTTGCCCTGCTTCATATAATCGAATGTTACTAAACACACTCTGTCCAGTCGGGTTATTAACGTCATGGTCCATCGCAAAAAACATATTGCTTACTTCCCCTGAGTAAAACTCGCCAACAGGGATCACAAACCTCTCAACATCACTGCTACCACTGTACTTAAAGGCATTCACCCCATAACGCTGAGAGCCATACAAGTTAAAGGTGCGATTAGCACTTAAGTTAAGGTCTGTATCTAGTCCAATGGCGTGAATTTCACCTCGCGCATTGCTACTAAAGTCGAATTCTAAAACCGTATCTTCTGTAATGGTGTAAGCAAAATCGATTTTTTTCCAAGTGTTACCCAGCATTACTAAGGTCGCGCCGCCATCAGCTACAGTAGCCGTGCCATTCGCATCTTGTCCTCCAGCATAAGACGCTAGGGTATAGTCGTTAAAGTTAAGCACCGAGGCATCAGGTGGACCTTGTACCACTACATCAAAGTTTTGGGTGTCACTACCAAACGCATTGCTTGCGCTTATTTGGACTGAGTTCACCCCAACCTGAACAAGCGTGGGCGTCCAGCTAATCATACCTTGGGCATCAACCGCCATGCCTTCTGGGCCAAAATCCAATTCATAACGAATATCTGGACTTCCATCAGCTTCGAGTTGGTTATCAGCATCATACTCGTAGGCAACATTAACAGACGCATTGACATTCGCTTGGGA
>CANMKA010000071.1 GCA_947498355.1 uncultured Paraglaciecola sp.
GCAGACTCCACAGCTTCGGGCTTGTTCAACACCCAGATAAGGTGTCGGCTACGCGACACCTATCCTTATTTGTTATGATGAGACTTACTTGCAAGCCATAGCTTTATTTTTTGCATCATATAAAGCTTTTACAGATTTAATTTTATATATGAATGTTTTCTTACCTTTAGGTCTACTTTCTTGTTTATCTACTTCTTGATAACCAATAGATAATGATGCGTCATTGTCTTTAAAACCTTGATGAAAAACAATGAATAAGGAATGACTATTAGAAGTTTCTTTATAAATTGCATAGCTCGAAAAAAGTAAGTTTTCTTTTTTATAGTAATCTACCGAAATTGAATTCGGTTTTAGGCGGTTATCAATTAAAATTGGATATTCAATTTCTAAAACAGTTGAATCATCGGTATTAACAATCTTGAAACCTAAACATTTTGCAGTTTTTATTGGTATCTCAATAGTGATCGGTGGTGGTGGCGGATAAGAAGTAGCTACTATATTTAAACTAATTAGCAATAGAAATATCAGCGTACAAACTTTCAACTTTCACCTCTCATCATAACGTTTAACATATGGGGATTTTAGGAGCGCTCTACCAGCGAGTAAAATTCCCACCATGATGCACTTGTTAGCTGCACTTAATACCATGTACATAGTATCCAACTGCTCCTTTCATAAAATAGATATCACAATATTTTTTTGAATTTGGACAAACATGACCGAAACCTGCAACTTTCCATTCTTCACCATTATTGAGTTTAAACAATGACCAGCTTCCTCTTGTTTTATCCCTTCCTGTTCTCAAGCACGTAGCGGTAGTCGACTGATTTAATCCAGTTATCATCTTTGTTGGATATGCTGGCAGAGTTGCTGCCACCATATAAATAAAATACCCCATCCCAAAGCTAAATAATGGAATTGCCATCAAAGAAAGGACAAACTGCTTATATTTCCCGTCCTTGTAAGAAACTGCTAAATACTTAAATCCTGCAGGCTTCTCAGTAGTACCTCGGAAATAGGAAAAAGCCAAGATGAATGCTGAAAGGATAAGCAGTGAAGAAGGAAATACCAACGACTCTAAGCCTTCAAAAGGGACGTAAGAAGTCCTAGCCCCTAGAATAATCCCGAGAAATAGTACTCCAAAAATGCTTAGTAGTATGGTTGCTTTCTTTTCCATGCTAATCGATATCCATTGGCTTAAAACTTGTGCAGCTAGACATAATGACTCCCCACGAGCCACCTTAAAAAGTGCTGATCTCCAATTAATCGTGGGTTAGCTAAAAGCCAGAG
>CANMKA010000072.1 GCA_947498355.1 uncultured Paraglaciecola sp.
AGTGGGGAACATTCATGGCATTTAGTGATCAGATCAATCGCCAAACATCCCTAACCGGTAAACACCATGAATGCCCATACCATCTTGACCAAAATCGTCTCACTTGTCAGTTTTAATATGCATAAGGCTCGGCAAAAAGCGCTGATTGCCTGCGTGAAAAGCCTGACCAATGGTAGCGCGGCGTCCGTCACCAGCATGGGGCGAGGTATTCGCTCTCGTGCATTTGAGAAACATCGCATTAAACGTGCTGACCGATTACTGTCTAACCCTAACTTGCTTCGTGAAACGCCCAAGTTATATGCCGCTATTTGCTTTCTATTTTGCCGCAGTAAACGTCCGGTAATCTCGGTAGATTGGTCTGATTTGGATGACCATAAAGGTCAGTTTTTGCTGCGAGCGGCAATGACTGTGAAAGGCCGACCGGTGACCTTGTATCAAGAAGTACACGGCAATAAAACGAAAGAAAAACCCACCACACATCAACGCTTTCTAACTACGTTACACGCTATGCTACCACCGGACTGTCAGCCGATTATTGTCACGGATGCAGGATACAAATCCCCCTGGTTCCGGCAAGTCAGAGCGCTGGGCTGGCATGTTGTCGGGCGTGTACGCAAGCCTCATTTCTACTCACTTGATAACGGCCAGCAGTGGCAAAGTATCACGCTGTTATACCAACAAGCGACATGCCGACCAAAGCGTTTTTACAAGGCACACATTGCCCGCTCTAAACCCTTTGAATGCACGTTGGTATTGGTCAAGCAAAAGACCAAATGTCGTCATGCAACCAACCCGGACGGGTCACGTAAACAGTCCAAGATATCACTCTCCCATGCCAAAGGTGCCGAGGACCCATGGTTGCTGGCAACGTCTCTACCAGCGCATCGAAACCTGTCCAAACAAGTAGTCGCCATCTATCGCCAGCGAATGCAGATTGAGGAGGGATTTAGAGACATGAAAAGCACGCGTTTCGGATTAGGTTTTGAGCAAAATAATAGCGTTAAACCCGCTCGGTTAAGCATTTTGATTCTGCTGACCACCTTAGCGTCACTGGCCGTAATATTACTCGGCATGGTATTGACCATCGCCAACAAACATCGGCGATTTCAGGCCAATACAGCAACGAAACAGGTGTTGTCTTTTCATACCTTGGGACTCCGGGCATTGGCGGCCCGAATACGATTTACGCCAAGCCAGTGGAAACGAACAATAAAGTGGTTCAACACGAGCGTAGACGAGGCGTGGCTCGGAGGGCTGTAAAATTAAATTCGTGGGGATCCCTCAG
>CANMKA010000073.1 GCA_947498355.1 uncultured Paraglaciecola sp.
GGTGTAGATAAGTACTCAGGTCAAAATTACGAACATAGGCGAGAATGGGTAGAGCAGCGTTTATTGTTTTTATCTTCGGTATTTTCAATTGAAGCTTAAATGGACACCCATTTTAGTGAAGCTTAAATGGACACCCATTTTAGTATTTGTAAAATCGGTGGTTGGAACTAAGCTTTGGGTTAGTTTGTTCATTAAAGGTATTCCCTCATGCCTCAATCACGTAAAAGCCAAATAAGCCTTGTTGATACGCCTTATTACCACTGTGTTTCTCGCTGTGTGAGGCGGTCCTTTTTATGTGGTGTAGATAAGTACTCAGGTCAAAATTACGAACATAGGCGAGAATGGGTAGAGCAGCGTTTATTGTTTTTATCTTCGGTATTTTCAATTGATATTGCGGCGTATGCGGTGATGAGTAATCACTGCCACGTGGTGGTGTATGTTGATAAAGCCCAAGCAGATGAATGGTCACAAGATGAAGTGCTAGTTCGCTGGAACAAATTACACAAAGGCACCTTAATTACTCAAAAACATACTAGACAAGAAACGCTCACCAAAAGTGAGCGTATTGTGTTTGACGAGACTATCGAGGTATACCGGCAACGCCTTTACGACATAAGCTGGTTCATGCGTAACCTCAATGAGCATATTGCCCGCGAAGCCAATAAAGAAGACCAATGTACAGGGCGCTTCTGGGAAGGCAGATTCAAATCTCAAGCCCTTCTAGATGAAGCAGCGGTACTCGCCTGTATGGCCTATGTGGATTTAAACCCAATCAGAGCCAAGATGGCAAATACGCCAGAACAATCTGCTCACACTAGCATTCACAAACGCACTCAAGCGATTAAACAGAAAAAGCATCAACCCAAAACGCTTATGCCTTTCATAGGCAATCCCAGACAAGATATGCCAAAAGGCATAGCTTACAGCCTAAAGGATTACTGCGAACTTGTGGACTGTACAGGCAGATGTATAAGGGCAGACAAAGCAGGGTATATTGAAGACACTCAAAGCCCAATACTAGAGCGACTAAGCCTAGACGCAGAGCAGTGGTTTACCCTCACTACCGAATTTGAACAGCACTTTTCAACCGCAGTAGGCAGTGACCACATGCTACAGCAATTCAAGCAACACACCGACCATCGACGAATACGAGGGATGGCCAAAGCCAA
>CANMKA010000074.1 GCA_947498355.1 uncultured Paraglaciecola sp.
AACTGATATTCAACTCTCACCGAGTCAGAACCATTAAATAACTTAGCTTTGACTTTTGCCACAGGCCAATGCTTCAGCTCATTTAAAAAACGGTTGGCGACTTGCGCCGAGTCAAATTGGTAGCTAATTTCGGTTTTCATAATTGAGAGCCTAAACAAAAGGGTAACGAGCTTAAGCCCTAATTATGTCAAGAACGGGGCAACAAGCCAAAAATATTTTAATTCTCAAGGTGTTAGCTAATATGTTAAGCACGTGTGGTAATTTTTGGGTTGAATTTTTGGCCGAATGCTAGGCGCTCAATCCCTACCATTAAGGCGAGTGCCCTAGTCAAGAGACAGCAGATTACTTTGGCCAAGCAAGGTACGTATTTCTTTTAAGGGAGCAACCGCAAATCCTTGATCGTAGAAATAACGCACCGAGCCATCGGGCCCTAGTAAAATCACCCTAGCATTATTGGGGTTTTGATTGCCCGTATATCGCTGAACTTTATCACCATCTTCGTAAACAGTTATCACGCCCTTCCACAAAGGTTTAGGGATCCCTCTGCGCATACCGTTGTCAATAAAGGTACTGAACATTCTTGGTGCCATCCCTTGAATGGTTGGAATTTCGTATGCAGCAACCGCTGTTTCTGTCATATCGAGTGCGATCAACCAACGGTCGATATCGAACTGAGAGTCTTGCTTGTACCCCAATAAAAGTAAGGTATTCTCGCCAGAAAAATCATCTGGAATTTGCACCTTATCACCTTCCAAACTTTGTCCTGAAGCACTCACCATTCGCTCTCCAATTGTCACCTGACTGGCATAATCATAATTGGCGCAACTCACTAGTACACAGGCGACACACAAGGCCCAAAACGATTTAATCAACATATTTATTTGCCGTTAATAACTTAATGAACTGTGATACGCCCAAGGTGAAAAAATAGATTATATGAAATTAAGCCCGCTCAATTTATGTCTATTGGCTATAGTTAAGATAAGCTGGCTTTTTTGCCCTTGGACTAAAAATAAAAGCAGAAAAAGCTTTAAACTTTTATTAATGCCCCAAGGTCTATTACAAGCTAGTGAAATTTAATCGAGAAAGGAAAAACTATGAAAATAAACATTTCAGGTCATCACGTAGAAGTTAGCCCTAGTGTCAAAGAGCATATCGAACAAAAGT
>CANMKA010000075.1 GCA_947498355.1 uncultured Paraglaciecola sp.
ACACTGGCTGAATGACACCGGGAAACTAGCTAAAGGCGCGTTCGATATCGAAGGCCTGTTTATTCGTTAACATATAAAACACTGCTCTGGCGATTTTATGGGCAACCGCGCGAATGGCTACAATACCGTTGCGTTTTTGTTTTTTACGTTCGTAAAAACGTTTCGCCTTGGCATCAAACCGCACAAGGTAATGTGCGGCTTCTGAAAACGCCCATGACAGATATTTGTTACCTGCTTTACGGTTGCCTGTCCCTTTTTTCTTGCCATTGCTTTCACGCAGACTGTTTACACATCGGCAATAAGAGGCGTAATGCCCTGCGGCTTTGAACCGATTAATATCCCCCGTTTCCAGCATGATGGTCAGGCCTAAAATAGGACCAATTCCTGTGACTGTGGTGAGCAAATTGTATTCTTCTTTGAGCTCAGCCGCTTCTAGCGTTTGTTGCTCTATGATGGCAATTTGTTTATCCAATGCTTTGAGCATGACCAGATTGCTATTGGCAGAGTGATATAGAAAACTGTCAGGCTCAAACGGTAACGTAAAGGTCTTTTTACGAATATCAACACAGTTGACGCGATAGCCTAACGAACGCCAGATTTGATTTTGGATACTAATCATATGACTCGATGCATGCTTGACTAACTGCCGCCTACGGCGCAATAAATCGCGCACCTGGCGATACTCTGGAGGGTAAATATGACCAGTAGGCAATATCCCTAACCGCATTAAATGTGCTAGATGAAACGCATCTTGATGGTCGCCACTGTATTTTAACCCGTCATACTGCTTGACCGCTGCTGTATTGACTAGCTCTACCTGATAGCCTTGCTCCATCAAACCGTCCACCAACCAATACCAATTGAATGTTGACTCAATCGCTACCGCCACTATTTCATTTTTAAAGGGCGTAAGTAACGCGAGTGTCATGTTTAAGTCGTTGTCGATACGTTTATCCACAATCTTGTTGTCCTCTTCATCAATAATCACCACAACGTGATTATTTGAATGTAAGTCAATGCCGCAGTAAAGTGACATAACAGCCTCCAGTTTGTGATGGTTTGAGCACCTTCAGCATAGCTGAACATGAACTCGGAGGCTGACTTGAGGATTTTCAGAGT
>CANMKA010000076.1 GCA_947498355.1 uncultured Paraglaciecola sp.
TTGAAATAGACACTGACTGTGTACACCTCACTCTGGCCATCACCTATCGATAGACTCAAACCACTAAACTTAACTTGACTGCCCAATACCGTGCCTTGCACGCTAGTTGCATCTGGCCCTGATAATAAATACGTCAGCTGACCCAGTGGCACAGTACCACTGATATTTACGTCAATACCCGATACCAACAATTCTCGTCCATCACTGGTACCCCCATCAACTAGAGTGAAATCCAATACCCCTATCGCCTCTCCTTGGGTATCTAAGGTACTACTTAGCGCCACCGGCTCTATAACCCCTGACGCACTGACTAAACTGGCATCACTATCGAAAGCGCTTACACTAAAGGCCTGACTGCTTGCTTCTGTCAGGCTGCCTGAACGGGCTCCTAAGTTAAACGTTTCAGCCGCACCACTAGAGGCACTGTAGGTAAGTTGTAACCCAGTAAAACTGGCTAGCCCTGCACTGGGCGTTAACGTCACAGTTTGAATATTGCCGTCTGTGTCGCCTGTACCACTTAATTCAACACTGCCTGCACCGTTAATCATCCCAAGTTGAATAGCCGTGACATAACCTAAGTCACGTATCCCTTGTTCATCTTGCGCTGCAACTACAGGGACTGTGCTTAAACTGCTGCTCTCATCACTGGTTACCCCTAAAGGGGCTGGCTCTTGAATAAACACTAAGCGCGTGGCCACCACATCACTGGTAAGCGTATTAGCCGTTGCCAAGGCTAAATCACCTCCCGCGCCTCCTACTTCATCATCAACCTGTAAGGTAAAGGCTTCATTATCAGCACTTGCACTGTACGTCACGCCACTAAAGGTCGCGACACCCGCAACCGCACTGGCCGTTTGATTGCTAACACTGCCACCACTGCTCTCACTTAAGGTCAACACGTCTGTCACATCTCTATCCAGATTGCCCGCTGCGTCCACCGCATGCACCACTGGCTGTGTGCCCAAACTTACACCAGACACCGAGCTACTCGGCTGAGTCGCAAACACCAAGCGCGTAGCAACAATATCAACCAAGCTACCACTGCCATTGCTTATCGCACTGCTT
>CANMKA010000077.1 GCA_947498355.1 uncultured Paraglaciecola sp.
GCCAAGCCATCAGCCGCCTGTGCCGGTGTCAAACCCATAGAATGGGCTGCTCACATTGGCAATGCAGTGAATGCGAGCATCATGATACACACCCGTTATCCTGTGGTCATCGCGCTTGCCCCCAATGCCAGCATCGCACCACAGTTGACTGGCTTGCACGTAAGCAAAACAGTCAGTTACCGGTCGCGCACTTTATGGTGACCTTCACCTTACCCGCACAATTGCGCTTTTTGGCGGGCAAACAGCCTAAAGCCCTATACGAGGCCATGTTCAACGTGGCTACGTCGGTATTAAAAGACTTTGCTAAGCGCAAACACGGTGGGCAGTCTGGCTTTACCCTTGTGCTACATACCCACAACCGCAAACGCGACATGCACCCACATATTCATGCGGTGGTACCCGCTGGCTTTTATCACACACGCAAACGTCAGTGGCACAAGGGCAACAAACGCTATTTGTACAACGCCTTTGCCCTGGCCAAGGTATGGCGCGCAAGAATGCTAGAAGCTATCCATCAACACCCGCAATTAAGCTTGCCAAGGTTACTCCCTGATAACTGGGTGGTGGATTGTCGTCATATCGGTAGAGGACCATCTGTACTCAAGTACCTCTCCCGCTACCTGTATCGCGGGGTACTGCCAGACAAAGACATAGTATGTAGTGACGATAACCAGGTCACCTTTCGTTATCGACAGGGCAAGACGCAGCAATGGCAAACCCGCACGTTACCCACACTCAATTTTTTATGGTTAATCATCCAGCATGTGTTACCCAAAGGCTTTCAGCGTGTCAGAGAATACGGCTTAATGCATGGCAGTGCTAAACCACTGCGCCAACAGGTGCTGTTATTGTTGATGCGATTAGGCATGAAGGTGTTATGTGTGGCACCAACCAAGGCTCAGCGACAATGCCCTAAATGTCAGCATGTTATGCGCTGCACCGGCATTTGCCGACCGAGTTAGCCCAAAGGCAAAACAGAATAAGGATAATGGCAGTAACCTAAACACTGGAGGAAATATC
>CANMKA010000078.1 GCA_947498355.1 uncultured Paraglaciecola sp.
TTCGTTTTGTCATTTAACACCTCAATAATTGGATTATATTCCATTATTAAAGTGTCCTGTTTAATTAAAGCAGATCAATCTAACCTAGACGGTGATCACCGGACGGATACGCTAAAGCAGTCGCAGCAGACGTTGTGAAAGGTGGGGGGCAAGCAGCTACATCATCAGCAGCCTTGGCCACCTGTCAAAGTAATGATGACGCATGTTAAAATGATTATAAAATCAAGTTGGAAAAATCGGGCAACGATCTATTGGGTGCCATTTATCATGGTGTTCTTAGCGCTGCCTGATTTTAATTTCTGGGGTAGTTTTCAGCCTCTAGAAGGGCTTAAGATGTTATTTCTGGCAGCCCTGTTAATAGGTTTTCTTGAGTACAAGATATTCGGTTATCAGGTTACTTTATCCAATGATTCTTTGTCATATAGGGCGACTGGTTTCCCAACTTTTCCAAAGAAAGTCTTTAATGCAAACACAATTACTGACTATAGAGTGGTTTTTTTTGATAAGTCAGAAAAATTCAGAAGTGCGTTCATCGAACTTAATGTTGCTGGCTCGAAGGAATTTATCAATATAGCTAGTTTTGCTGGAAGTGACGTTCGAAAAATTGAGGAATGGTTAAGAAATAAAACGGTATAACTTCTGTGCCCATATTAATATCGGCGTATTTCAATGAATCAATGGGGTCACCCATAAGTCAGCCGGTGTCAATAGTGCGCTAAAAGTCGGATCGCTTTTTAGCAAACATTAGCGTTTGTGTACTCTGTAGCGTGCCCGGTTTTTATCCGCTAACTCTGTTTTTCTATTGGTTGTGCTGGATAATCTATCCGCAACAGTCACCCATCTGGCTCTAGTCGTCAACCTATAAAGGCCAATTCCCCACGCACGTTAGTGCGCCACAAAAACGTCAGTTCCCCATGTTATCCAATGCGGTAAACGGTATCCGTCCGGCGATCACCGTCTAGGTTAGATTAACATTCCATGGTAGGAGTTGGTCGATGTCTGTGCTCGACTT
>CANMKA010000080.1 GCA_947498355.1 uncultured Paraglaciecola sp.
ACTACCACTATGGTAATGGTTCATAGATCATTATCGGATACTCACACACTCTGCCGCGAAGCGGCTTCGTTCAACAAACTATTTTAGGAAGTTTCAGCATGGCGCCTAACAATCAATCAAAACGCACCCTTTGGGCGCTGGGACACCAACTCGCTAGCACCTTCGGCATGTTTGCCAGCAAGTTGCTGCCCTTTATTGCGGTGTTAGCCATGCGGAGAGTTGTTTGAGAATGTATTCTCTTAATGAGTTAGCTATTGCACACGCAAATTCTGCAAGAAAACTATTGGAACCAAATGCTGAATTCTTAAATGGTGAAAAAGCAGCAATTCCGGTATTTGTGAACTTACTGATTCAATCTTTGGAAATATCACTAAAAGCTTTTGCTACCGAAGCAGGGCTATATACTACGCAAAAGCTTCGACACAAAAATTTTAAAAACGGTCATGGGATTTGTGAAATAGCTAAGGCCATTAATGATAAGTTGGATTCGGATTGCATTGTCGATATGCTCTTGCCGTTAAGAGGAACCGCAAAATCTAATGCAATAATTAAAGAAATGTTATTTGGTGATAGATTTGCGCCTACTCGAACATCTTATTGTAAGCGTAATCTGACATATGCAGACTTTGAAATAGGAGAATTACAAGTTATTGAGGGCGCTAAAGATTGGGTGGCGTCAGTTCTAATTTTTGCACAAAAAGTTGAGCAGTGGGCTGTATTAAACAAACATGGCTAACAAATAAGGATAGGTGCCGCGCAACTGACACCTTATCTGGGTGTTGAACAAGCCCCCCCTTCCTGTCATTCCAGAGGGCTTTTGATCTGGAATCCAATCTTTAAACAGTCAAAACAAAAACAAGATGTTGAACCACAGAGGACACGGAACACACA
>CANMKA010000081.1 GCA_947498355.1 uncultured Paraglaciecola sp.
ATCACGTCAAGCGCTGGCGTTATTATCCAGTGGTCAAAGCCGTACAAGCTATGCGTGGCGTGCGGTTATTAGTTGCAGCAGGTATCGTTGCTGAACTAGGTGATTTGAATCGTTTTGACCACCCCAGAAAGTTGATGAGTTATGTAGGGCTAGTCTCCAGTGAACATTCCAGTGGTGGCAAACGCCATCAAGGTGCCATTACCAAATGTGGTAATGGCAGAGCAAGACGATTACTCATTGAAGGGGCTCACAGTTATCGGTATAGCGCCAATATATCCACTGAACTACAAAAACGGCAAGAAGGGTTACCGAAAGAAATTATAGAGATTGCATGGCAGGCACAACTTAGACTGTGCAGGCGCTATCAACGACTCATGCATAAAGGGAAGCACTACAATGTTGTCGTCACTGCCATTGCCCGTGAAATGATTGCCTATATCTGGGCCATATCACGAGAAGTAGTATTAACACCGGTCAATCCTAAATTACGTTTATCTAGAGTACCGGCATGAGAAAAGAGTTTGAGTTAACCTATTGGGTCAAGCATCGGCTGTGGCACAACCACCGAGGGCGTTAGGATGGCAATAACTTAACGGTTATTGAACCACGAACATAGACTGAAGACAGGTGTCACGACGGATTAAGTAAGGTAGGCGCTGTTCATCAAATTGATGAATAATCCACGGATATCAGCATGACAACCGACGAATTTACTTGCTTCACTCGATGGGTTAACTCATTTTAATAAACTAAAAAATGGCTTTAAAAAGAAGCAGGATATCGCTCGTTCTGCTTGACGTGGGGAGTCATACCAACG
>CANMKA010000082.1 GCA_947498355.1 uncultured Paraglaciecola sp.
CAGAGCAATACATTTTTGTACCGTTCAAAACGAAAACTAGGCATAAAACATATTAAAAAATAGCAGGCCAATAAAGCCTGAAGAAAAGTAGTGCTTGATCTTCAGGGAGCGTCCATATATGTCTTTGTTTGGTCAAGGGAACTAGCACCGAATTCAACCTATTCACCACTTAATCAAGAATATATTCAGCCCCCAACTCATCAAAAAAGCGACATAGAATACAAACGCCATTTCAAAGGAGCTATTTTTAAAATGGGTGTCTTTGTTGAGTCACTAAGTTCTCAGTACCTATTGACTACCCAGAGGCTCATATGTGTTATATACCGATCATTTGTAATCGTAGCTAACTATTGTTACATTTCTTGATTCTTTCACCCACCGAACCCAAGCACCTTTGTAACTTGACGCTTTTATAGCTAGCGCTGTAGAGTACATTGTTTTAACCGTATCATTATTGATATCACCAAGGGTTAGCCAGCCATCCACACTTGGAAGCCCTATCAATGCTTTACCTGTGCTATTTATGTAAACTGCACTTATTTCTGTACCATAGACTTCACAAAAATTATGAACAGAGGGGCATGACACAGCCTGAGCCTTGTTTATACCAAGTAAAAGTAACGCGCCTGTAAATATTGTTTTTATTTTCATAATATTAGTATTCCCCTATAGAAGGTATATAGACATAATGACTCCCCACGAGCCACCTTAAAAAGTGCTGATCTCCAATTAATCGTGGGTTAGCTAAAAGCCAGAG
>CANMKA010000083.1 GCA_947498355.1 uncultured Paraglaciecola sp.
TTGTACCGCAGAGCCAAGGCAATATTTAAGGAGAGTCGCAACAGCTTAGGGTATCGAGAGCTACGCAAACGGTTATGCAATGAGGGCTTTACAATCAGTGATTATGGTATGCAAAAGTTGATGGTCAAACTGGGGCTAGTGGTCACACAGCGCATGGCCTACAAGGTGACGACTAAGCGTAAACACAGTGATGCAGTGGCAGATAACTTACTGAACCAGAACTTCAATCCTGTTGCCCCTAATCAAGTGTGGGCAGGTGATGTGACCTACTTAAAAACAGGTGAAGGTTGGATGTATCTGGCGATTGTTATGGACTTGTATTCAAGGCGAATAGTGGGCTGGCACATTGATAAACGTATGACCACCGACTTAGTAAGTAAAGCTATGATAAAGGCTTATAACCTGCGCCAACCCTCTAAAGGTTTGGTGTTTCATTCTGATAGAGGCTCACAGTACACCAGCAAGCACTATCGCAAGCTGCTAGCTAGTTATTGTGTGCGAGCTAGTATGGGCGATGTAGGTGCGTGTTGGGATAATGCTGTTGTCGAACGGTTCTTCGGTAGTCTCAAACATGATTGGCTACTCAAAGTACCGCAACTAACAAGAAAGCATATGAAAAACGATGTCGCAGCTTACATGCGATATTACAATTTAGACCGGCTGCATACCGCTAACAACGATATGTCGCCAATTAACTATGAAAATTCCTTTAGAAAAGTGTCCTG
>CANMKA010000084.1 GCA_947498355.1 uncultured Paraglaciecola sp.
AGATGCAGGTTTTAGGATCCCTTGGTTTACGCTTGTCGAATCATTTGGCTGGGACTTTGTTGGCAGAGTAAGAAATAGGACATTTTGTAAGAAGAAACGTGATACTACGTGGCTTCCGGTGAAATCACTTTATCAATTGGGTACCTTACGACCTAAAGATTTAGGACAATACCTGCAAGGTATGAAGCAGTCTTTTGAATCGAGACTGGTAGTTGTATGCCGTCAACCTAAAGGGCGAAAAGATAAAACAGCGACAGGTGAGCGAGCCAGAAAAAGTAAGAAATCTAGAACCAATGCTGAACGAGAGAAAGAGCCATGGTTACTTGCGACCTCTTTGAATAAAACACACACTGCGTCAAACAGGATCATGAAAATATATGCCACTCGCATGCAAATTGAAGAGAGCTTTCGGGATCTGAAAACAGGGCTGAAAATGAATCATTGTGGCTCTAGAAATTTGCCACGACTGCAGGTGTTACTTCTCATAGCTTTGGTGGCACAGTATTTATTGTTCTTGATAGGTTTAGCGGCAAAAGCAGCGGGAATGCATCGACGTTATCAGGCCAACTCTATTAAAAACCGCCATGTACTATCCAACCAATTTATTGGACTACGAGCATATAAAGATAAACAATTCAGGCTATTAAAAAAGCACTGGAAAGCGGCGATTGATGAACTGAATTCCTTAATCACTAAACCACAGACGAGTGTTTAAATT
>CANMKA010000085.1 GCA_947498355.1 uncultured Paraglaciecola sp.
AAGTTGAATCATATTAAAATTTGATAAATGGCTGAAAACAAGTGAGTCGAAAATGACTTTTTCTACAGCCTCGTTAGGTTTCTATCAAATTATGCGTGAAGTTTATTGTTCGGAAACTAGAGGGAAAGAAACCGTATTTAGTTCCATATTGCTTATTTCAATATTTGTTGGTGGGCCGTTATGGTTTGGTTATGGTGCAAAGGATAAGTTTGTTGCAGGGTACCTTGATGCAGATTGGTTGGATTTGACTATAGCTGTAATACCAATAAGTATAGCTGGATTCATTGTATTCGTATGTTGGCGGGCACTTTTCATGTTGATGATTGTAGGAATCAAAGAATGGAAGTCTGGACAGGATTGGATAATTGAAGTTACTTCAGAAGGGGAATTAAATTTTGAGCGGCCTAAAGGCACGTTAGGCGAGCCTTACTTAATTAAATTGAGCGAGATTTCTTCTATTCTGAAAGAAACTGAAATAGGTACAATGGATTACTCTGATAGGATCCGTTTTTTTGTAATATCAAAGGAAGGGCAGAGATTGTTATTTGACGATTATATTCCACTTGATGTAGAGGCATTCTTTAAAAATTTGGTAAAAAAACACCCGTCGATAGATTATAGTGAAGTCGAAACCTAACAAATAAGGATAGGTGTCGCGTAGCCGACACCTTATCTGGGTGTTGAACAAGCCCGAAGCTGTGGAGTCTGCTT
>CANMKA010000086.1 GCA_947498355.1 uncultured Paraglaciecola sp.
TATTTCTTACTCTGCCAACAAAGTCCCAGCCAAATGATTCGACAAGCGTAAACCAAGGGATCCTAAAACCTGCATCTGTGACAATGATTGGTTTCGTATTTTTCGGTAACATTGCCTTTAACTTTTGCATAAATAACCGATGAGTTTTAGGTTTTTCTTTTAAGCTCAATGGATGGATTTCTTCGTACAAAGTTAACGAACGCCCTTGAGTCGCAATCGATGCCCGAATAAGAAAATGCTGCTTACGCGTATCCATATCTGACCAATCAACATGAATAATAGGTTGTGTATGTTGACCCACCATAGAGGCGCAAATTTGACTGTAAATGAGCGGAATTTCTTGCTGCAAATGGATATTACTGCACAATCGGTCAACACGTTTAATTCGATGTTTTTCATAAGCGCGACTATCAATATTACGGCCTAATCCAGTCACGGAGAGTGCGCCACCATTAATGGTGCTTTCAACGGCGGCAAATAGGCTCAACCTACGAACTTTATGCATGGTTGGCGTGACATCTGATAGATACTTTGATAATAATTGTTTCACATTCATAGTGTTTTCCGTGATGATTTTTGTTTGGCGATAAAATTGATCACCAAACACTGTGAATGTTCATTTTATTTTTCAATTATCTAATTGTTTTTTATGTCTATTTTGTGGGGATTC
>CANMKA010000087.1 GCA_947498355.1 uncultured Paraglaciecola sp.
TGAATGTTCATTTTATTTTTCAATTATCTAATTGTTTTTTATGTCTATTTTGTGGGGATTCCTCAGACTCTGACCCCCTTGGTTCCGTTTCCAAAATTGAATTTGAATAATGTAATATTTAAGTAGTATTTGAGGTGCTTAGTATGTTTAGGGAATTTTTTGGTTTATTGATTGCAATCTGCCGTCGTTGGATGATAGGCAGTGATTATGATGTGAAAACCAGTAAAGCAAGGGATGGTTTGGCTGTGATTTGTACGTTTTATATTATTGGACTGATAGTCAATACTACTTTTTATTTTGAACCCGAAGTACCCTCATGGGTACTTGCTGATGTCGTTGTAGGTGGGGGGATAATTGTGGCTTTTATCGTTCCTATGTTCTTGTTTAGAAAAATTTATACGAGAGATTTAGTTGAATTTTATATAAATAAATACAGAGCACTTAATAATATTCATGCAGCCAAGCAACATGTTGTGGCGTTCTTTTTTTGTTTCGGTGGATGGTATATCCTCGCACGACCTTTTATTTCAATTCCTGCTTAACGGAATAAAGGGGTCACCCATAAGTCAGCCGGTGTCGAATCAAAGGGGTCAGAGTTGTTGATTTTTAGTTTTACCTTGCTATATTAACGTAAGTCTTAAACTTTGGTGCTTTCT
>CANMKA010000088.1 GCA_947498355.1 uncultured Paraglaciecola sp.
TCCTTATCTAGTTTTTGATGCTCATTCATGTGGTAGTCAATTTGGCGCTTTAACTTCGCCCGCTTGTCTTCTAATTCTTTAAAGGTACCCGACCACTCTTTCGAAGCATTGGACGACATTTTACAACCATCAATGGCAAACAGTTCATTACCCAATAAACCTTGCTCATGGCAAATCAGCAACACCTGCTCAAATACCGACTCAATCTCCCCACGACGGCCACTCACAAACTCGGCAATCGTCGTAAAGTGCGGCACCGAATCACAGCTCAATGCCTTGAAAATAATATTGGTTTCACAACACCACTGAATTTCGCGGCTTGAGGTAATACCCTTTGAATAAGCAAACAAGATTATCTTTAACAAAGCCGCCGGATCATAAGCTGGCCGCCCCATGTCATTATTTTTGTATTTAGGATAAAACACACTCACATCAATTTTATGGTCGATTAAATAATGAATGGCATGCTCAAACGTGCCAGATTGAAGCTGATCCAGATAGTTGATCACCACCATGGAATTTTGTTGATAATTGAGCGGGATAAATCGCGGCATCACCGAGGCTCCTGTGCCTAATTGATGCTATCTATTGGATCACAAACTACGATCTGGGGGAAGGAATAAATGGCT
>CANMKA010000089.1 GCA_947498355.1 uncultured Paraglaciecola sp.
AATGGCAAAAGAAAAGTTTGAACGTACTAAACCGCATGTAAACGTCGGTACTATCGGCCACGTTGACCACGGTAAAACCACATTAACAGCTGCAATTACTACTGTATTGTCAAAAACATACGGCGGTTCAGCTCAAGCATTCGATCAAATCGATAACGCACCAGAAGAGCGTGAGCGTGGTATTACTATCGCAACATCTCACGTTGAATACGACACGCCTACTCGTCACTACGCACACGTAGATTGCCCAGGACACGCTGATTACGTTAAAAACATGATCACTGGTGCTGCGCAAATGGACGGCGGTATCCTAGTTGTTGCTGCAACAGACGGTCCTATGCCACAAACACGTGAGCACATCTTGTTAGGTCGCCAAGTTGGTATTCCTTACATGATAGTATTCATGAACAAATGTGACATGGTAGACGACGAAGAATTACTAGAACTAGTAGAAATGGAAGTACGTGAGTTACTTTCAGAATACGACTTCCCAGGTGATGATTTGCCAGTAATCCAAGGTTCTGCACTTAAAGCCCTAGAAGGCGAAGCAGAATGGGAAGCAAAAATCATTGAACTAGGCGAAGC
>CANMKA010000090.1 GCA_947498355.1 uncultured Paraglaciecola sp.
GCAGACTCCACAGCTTCGGGCTTGTTCAACACCCAGATAAGGTGTCGGCTACGCGACACCTATCCTTATTTGTTATAGCGCATACCTAAACGCTGAGAAAGGCCTGATGAATAATATCTAATTGTGGAGACCAACTCCCTTCTTCCTTTTGTCCGATCCAATATCTAGAGTTATCGCCATAGGGCTCATCAATTTGGAAGCAGATGCCCTTTAGTTCAAATTCACAAAAGACCTCTTCACGAAACCAAGAGAACAACTTCTTGGGCTGTCGAAGCATCACTACACCGGGCACGCCCGCAATGACCTTCGTTGCACCACGCCGACCGATTCTGAAATTATCAATCTCAAATGCGTGTAGCTTACCTTGCTCATTTTCAATTGGATACGTTTTCATCTCTTTGCGCTATAACACCGCATTAAGCGGTAAAAATTGCTCTTTATTTTTATCCGCTTGAATGCTTTGTTATTCGTGGGACCAGTAGCATGTTCTGCTCAAGTTTTCCAGGACACTTTTCTAAAGGAATTTTCATAGTTAATTGGCGACATATCGTTGTTAGCGGTATGCAGCCGGTCTAAATT
>CANMKA010000091.1 GCA_947498355.1 uncultured Paraglaciecola sp.
AAGGCCAGCGCCCTCCTGCTAAGGGAAACGAAGTAACGTTTCAAACGATTAAGCAGCTATCTTCATCTTTTCCAATAGTGAAACTTTGCAAGATAATGAAGGTAAGTCGTTCAGCCTATTATGCTTGGCTTAATCGGCCCGCTCAGGTCATTACAGCGGAGCAGCTTAATTTGCATCGAAGGGCCAAGGTTATCTTCGAGAAAAGCAGAAATAGCTTAGGTTATCGAGAGCTTAGAAAGGTGTTACGCAGAGAGGGCTTTGATGTGAGTGATTATGGCGTTCGGAAGCTAATGGCAACACTTGGTTTAGTCGTCACTCAGCGAGTGGCTTACAAGGTTACAACCAAACGTAAACACAGTGATGCTGTTGCTGATAATTTGTTAAACCAGAATTTTAACCCTGTTGCTCCAAATCAGGTATGGGCGGGTGATGTGACTTACTTAAGAACTGGCGAAGGCTGGATGTATCTGGCTATTGTTATGGATTTATATTCCCGCCGTATTGTCGGTTGGCATATTGATAAGCGCATGACAACTGATTTGGTAAGCAAGGCAATGATGAAAGCTTATAACTTACG
>CANMKA010000092.1 GCA_947498355.1 uncultured Paraglaciecola sp.
TTAACAAGTACGAACGCTGCATAGGACTCCAAGCATTAAAACTCGGATAGTCAACTGGGCCTCGAGCCCGAATTAGCAAGGCAGAGTCAGCTTATTATGAACATAAACACAAATCAAAGTATTAATGTCGGGGTGGATACAGGTAAAACACAACTCGATATTTATATTCGTCCGCTAGACATTTACTTATCAGTAACCAATGATGATGAAGGCATAAAACACGCCATAAAAGAAATCAAAAAACATCGCCCTGAGCGCATCGTGATTGAAGCAACAGGACGATTAGAGTTTGCTTTTGCTGTGGCTTGTAAAAAGGCCAGGCTGCCTATTTCTATCATCAACCCTGCTCATATCAAAAAGTTTGCGGGTGCCATTGGCAGATTGGCTAAAACGGATAAGTTAGATGCACAGCTTATAGCCCATTATAGTGAGGCTATAAAGCCTGCCATATCTGAGCTACGCCCAGAAACCATGCAATTCATGAGTGACTTGCTCGCAAGACGAAAACAACTCATCACCATGCAAACTATGGAGAAAAATAGGCTGAAAATACTGCCTAAAACACTT
>CANMKA010000093.1 GCA_947498355.1 uncultured Paraglaciecola sp.
CCCAAAGTCGATAAAGGCATAGAAGAAGCCACCGCAGTTATTGAAAGAAAAGTCAAAAAAGCACTAGATGAATACACAGGTGAAATGCCACGTGTAGGTAAAACCGGCGATGTGAAAAAAGTGAAAGCCGACGAACTCGATGCGCCTAAAGGCAATGATATGAAGGTAAAGAATGGGAAGCCCAATAAAAGAAGAGTTAGCAATGAATTATATGACAAGCTAAGAAAGTCTACCCCTTCACCCAAAATAAGAAATCAAGTAAATAAAGGCAAGAAGCCTCCATATCCAGATGAAGCGCTACCAAGCCTAACTGTCACAGGTAAACTGGAGGCTGACCATATAGTTTCTATGGACAAAATATCAAGAATGGCTGGATTTGACGAATTAACCATGGCTCAACAAAAAGCAATATTAAATGATCCAGAAAATTTCATTGGACTTAGCAAAACGGCCAATACATCGAAAGGCTCTAAATCATTTTATGAATGGACTGAATATAAGAAAAAAGGAATAAAAGTTTCTCCTGAATTTAGAGAAAAAATGATAAAATTAGAAAATGAGCTTG
>CANMKA010000094.1 GCA_947498355.1 uncultured Paraglaciecola sp.
GTGGCATAACAATGGCGCAAAGAGTGAGGGCTGATGTGTTTATTTATCTTACAATCGGCACACACCCGTTTTAATGCCTTTTGCACACTGCCTCGATACATAGGTTTGTCATGATGCTTACCTTCGCCCGGAAACAACAAAATAGGGTGACGATGTTGCAGCCAATGCCGACGCAACACCCCAAGGGTGCGGGCAGGCAAAGGCACTAAACGGTCTTTGCCGCCTTTAGCATCGCGCACATGCACTTGGCGCTGCGCACTGTCGATATCGGCAATGGTTAACCTTAACCCTTCACCTAAACGCAAGCCCAAACTGTACAGCGTAAAAAACAGTGACTGATAACGGCGGGTGCGGGTCATACTGATGACTCGACTAACCTCAGCCACAGACAAAATATCAGGGAGTCGTTTCACTTGGGGCGGTTTCACGATATCGAGCCATTCCCATTGTTTGCCAAGGGTAAACTTATAAAAGAACTGCAAGCCATTGCGGTCTAGTTTGACGGTACTCCAAGAGTGGCTAGCAATCAGCTCAACGAAATAGGTTTTAAGCTGTGCCA
>CANMKA010000095.1 GCA_947498355.1 uncultured Paraglaciecola sp.
GAATTAGAAGACAAGCGGGCGAAGTTAAAGCGCCAAATTGACTACCACATGAATGAGCATCAAAAACTAGATAAGGACGAAGCGGCAGATGAAGTCCGTAAGCAGCGAGCAGAGCAAGCGATAGCTACTTTAAATAAGGCCCACGATAAAGTCGACGCCTTCTTAAAGGAAGCCAGTCCAAGGCAGATAATTGCTCCTGCATAATCTGCATTTCCACCATCCATGGTGGTCAGATGGTAAAGGCAAGCGTCCCAAGGAAGTAAAAAGTAATATTACTGACAATGAGTCAGCCAAAATGACCACCAGTAAAGGCACGATTCAAGGCTATAACAGCGTGACCACGGTAGACAAGAAGCACCAAATCATCATCGATGGGCAAGTGTTTGGTGAAGGCCAGGAGCATCACACCTTAAAGCCAGTATTAGAGCGGATCCAAGACAGGTTTAAACGTCTGGCGATAAGCGATGACATCTTACAAGCTCAAACCATCATCACCGCCGATACTGGGTTTGCGAA
>CANMKA010000096.1 GCA_947498355.1 uncultured Paraglaciecola sp.
ATGGCTTCATCCTCAGGCTCTGGTACATAGATAGGCGTTAAGTCTTCGGACTTAAGCAATTTGGCTAGCATCATGGCATCACGTTTATCTGTTTTGACTCTATCCCCTGGTTTTTTAGGGATGAGGGATGGCGCAACGACGTAACAACAGTGGCCTAAACTAGTCAGAAAGCGGTATATCCAATAACCACAAGGCCCAGCTTCATACACAAAATGTAAGGTGGCATCTGGGTACTTTGACTCAAACTGACGAGCCAGTTTTTTAATGGCTATTTTACTGCAAGGTTGTCGTCCAAGGTGTATAGACTTGGCTCCACGCTGGTCTTCAATGTAGGCCACTTCGACAAACTCTTTGTGAGTATCAAGGCCAATAAAAAGTATGTTATGTTTGTTCATGCTGATCTCCTTTTATTAGTTTGTTCAAAGCAACTATTATGGCTCTGGCTTTTAGCTAACCCACGATTAATTGGAGATCAGCACTTTTTAAGGTGGCTCGTGGGGAGTCATTATGTCTA
>CANMKA010000097.1 GCA_947498355.1 uncultured Paraglaciecola sp.
TTTTTTGTGTCTAAAAAAACCGGCTCCTGCTGTATAGCCCCAAGCGGATATCTCCGTGACTATTTTGTCGGGAACAAAATAGCCCAGCCGAAGGCTGACCTCGAGGAGGCGAAGGGCAGGATGCCCGGAGTAACGTGGCCGTACAGGTCGGTAATTGCATCTCTGCATGTTCGACATTTCCGCAATCACTTGCGGTCATATCTGCCGATATTGTTGCTAAGATTTTAGATTAATTCATCTGGAATGAATGACTCGGTACATCCTGTACCTCACTAGCTTCGCTAGCCAGCTCAAGACGTTTAAAGCGCCGAAGTTTTAATTGGCATACTTTGATCCACAGTGAGGTTTAATAGTGAATCGTGCACCCCAATTCCCCTATATAATTATCCTTGCGCAGGTGTTGTTTTGCGCCACTAAAATCCTTATTACGTAAGCGTCCGGTAAACCACGCCTAGCAGATACATTTAATTGTTTTCAAAATACCTTCCTTTTACGGTTAAGGAAG
>CANMKA010000098.1 GCA_947498355.1 uncultured Paraglaciecola sp.
ATGCTGGGCAGCTTGAGTGGACTCAAGGTATTTGAGGTGTATTGCCTAGGTGGTTTATATGGTTATGCTGATTTGAATAAGGTTTTGGCCTTTGCCATCCCTCGTATTCGTCGATGGTCGGTATGCTGTTTGAATTGTTGTAACATTTGTTCACTGCCTACTGCGGTTGAAAAGTGCTGTTCAAATTCTGTGGTGAGGGTCAGCCATTGGTCTGCGTCTAGGCTTAGTCGCTCTAGTATTAGGCTTTGATTATCTTGGATATACCCTGCTTTGTCTGCCCTTATACATCTGCCTGTACAGTCCACAAGTTCGCAGTAATCCTTTAGGCTGTATACTACGCCCTTGGGCATATCTTGTCTGGGATTGCCTATGAAGGGCATAAGTGTTTTGGGTTGATGCTTTTTCTGTTTAATCGCTTGAGTGCGCTTGTGAATGCTAGTGTGAGCAGATTGTTCTGGCGTACTTGCCATCTTGGCTCTGATTGGGTTTAAATCCACATAGGC
>CANMKA010000099.1 GCA_947498355.1 uncultured Paraglaciecola sp.
CTGAAGCATTGGCCTGTGGCAAAAGTCAAAGCTAAGTTATTTAATGGTTCTGACTCGGTGAGAGTTGAATATCAGTTCGACGGTAAAGGGTTTGACTACACTTGTTCAGAACTCGATGACTTGGCAGCAAAGTATGATGGCCAAGAGGTATAAGGCCTTTATCGCTTCCTCGTGTTGAGTTGCCAGCTAGTTAGCTTGCTCAATTCGAACAATCCCTAAATTTGCATGTAAAGGTTTGGCATTTTCCATGCTAATCACTCTCGCTTATTTTCGCTTGTCTATTTGACACATTTTCTTACATTGCCGCTTTAAACTTTTTACTTTTCTGACGTTCATATCAATCAAGTTTTTCAAGTCTCTTACGTTTCTCACGTTTCTTACGTCATAAAGGAAAAAATATGAACAACAGGTTAACTGCATTACTAAAAGAAAATTGGGGATTTTTGTTCGTGATGTTTCTATTGTTTGCTTCACGCAGTACATTTGCTGATTGGTATACC
>CANMKA010000100.1 GCA_947498355.1 uncultured Paraglaciecola sp.
GAGTTGTTTTATAACAGAGGCTGTTACTGTCTACTGTTAAGAGCAACGTATCATTACGATTACGTAATGACGAGGTCATTTGGGGTTGTATGGTTAAGTGACTAAGCGTATACGGTGGATGCCTAGGCAGTTAGAGGCGATGAAGGACGTGTAAGTCTGCGAAAAGCTGTGGGGAGCCGACAAAATGCTTTGATCCACAGATGTCCGAATGGGGAAACCCAGTCCTTAGGGACTATCTGCACATGAATACATAGTGTGTAGAGGCAAACGAGGGGAACTGAAACATCTAAGTACCCTTAGGAAAAGAAATCAACCGAGATTCCCCTAGTAGCGGCGAGCGAACGGGGAGCAGCCGAGAATGTAAGACGTAGTGGAAGGCTCTGGAAAGTGCCGCGATACAGGGTGATAGCCCCGTACACGACGGGTCTTATGTTCCATATTAAGTAGGTCGGGACACGTGTTATCTTGACTGAAGATGGGGGGACCATCCTCCAAGG
>CANMKA010000101.1 GCA_947498355.1 uncultured Paraglaciecola sp.
CTTTTGATCTGGAATCCAATCTTTAAACAGTCAAAACAAAAACAAGATGTTGAACCACAGAGGACACGGAACACACAGAGGCTAGGAATTAAGTTACCCATTAGTACTTCCTAAAAAATACAAACTCCATTAGCATCAGTCATACCAAATTAATCAGGTTGAACGGGTTCCGTTCAACAGGCTATTTAACGCGCGTTAAGATACTATGTTATTACAATTTCGGAGACTATATTTGAGGATCTTTTTATCAGTGCTGGGGCTTGCCATTTTTTTGGTCACTGCCAAGTTTGGCTATTTTCTTCTATTGGCAGAGAAGTTAAGCGGTAGCGAGTTTGTAAGTCTTTTGGTTGCTTTTGCCATGATTGGTTTGATTCTCTCATTTGCATCAGAGATTCAGGAATTCTCAGTAGCTGGAAATATTGATCTGCTTTAATTAAACAGGACACTTTAATAATGGAATATAATCCAATTATTGAGGTGTTAAATGACAAAACG
>CANMKA010000102.1 GCA_947498355.1 uncultured Paraglaciecola sp.
GCCGACTTAGCTCAGTTGGTAGAGCAACTGACTTGTAATCAGTAGGTCACCAGTTCGACTCCGGTAGTCGGCACCATCAATCCTGGAGGGGTACCCAAGCGGTCAACGGGAGCAGACTGTAAATCTGCCGGCTCAGCCTTCGCAGGTTCGAATCCTGCCCCCTCCACCACTTTTTGCTTGAGATGGTACGAGAGCAAGTTGTGCGAGCATCGTATAATGGCTATTACCTCAGCCTTCCAAGCTGATGATGTGGGTTCGATTCCCACTGCTCGCTCCAAGTGCTGATATAGCTCAGTTGGTAGAGCGCACCCTTGGTAAGGGTGAGGTCGGCAGTTCGAATCTGCCTATTAGCACCATTCTTTCTCTCCCCAGCTCAAAAAATAATTTTATTAATGTACTTTGCTGGGGAATAGACAATGGCAAAAGAAAAGTTTGAACGTACTAAACCGCATGTAAACGTCGGTACTATCGGCCACGTTGACCACGGTAAAA
>CANMKA010000103.1 GCA_947498355.1 uncultured Paraglaciecola sp.
ACCTCTATGGTAGACCCGATGAAATACCCCAGTGCAGAGATTGTGGATTTATATGCCCACCGCTGGGAAATTGAAATGGGATATCGTGAAATGAAGCAGCATCTACTGGAAAGCCGGTTTACTCTGCGTAGCCAGCTCCCAGAGTTAATTTACCAAGAGCTATGGGGGCTATTACTGGCCTACAACCTCATCCGGTACAAGATGATACTGATGGCCAAATCGCTGAAAAGTGTTTTTCCGAATCAGCTGAGCTTTAGAGATGCCTCATCACATATCATCCATAAACTGACCCAGATGCCCATTTACGCACCAGGCAACGTGCCTAAGTTGATACTCGATATTGAACGAAATGCGGCACAATTCAAGCTTGAGGGTAAACGAGAACGAAGTTATCCACGAACATTGAAGGTATCAAAAAATCGATACCCTGTGGCTAAAAAGAAAGAAGCCGCTCACCTTAAGTGAACGGCATTA
>CANMKA010000104.1 GCA_947498355.1 uncultured Paraglaciecola sp.
CAAACAGCCCAATAATGTTAGCGATCGTTTGACGGCAAATATTGATCGTGGTTTATAGTGGTCTTTGCCTGTTATAAAAGATGAAGCCAACCACTATCAGCCAAGCCTTTTCCACCCTCACCGACCCGCGTATGGACAGGTGTAAACGCCATCCGTTGATTAACATTATCACCATTTCTATCTGCGCCATCATTGGTGGATGTGACGACTTTTGCTCAATCGAAGAATACGGCAAGTCCAAGCAAGAGTGGTTTGCCGAGTTCTTGGACTTACCCCACGGTATTCCCAGCCATGATACCTTTTGTGATGTACTCAACCGCCTCAATCCGAACGAATTTGCTCAGGCGTTTACCCATTGGGTCAGCCAACTAGGGAAACTCAAGGACGACATTGTTGCCTTGGATGGTAAAGTGATGCGAGGCACGCTGGATAAAGCCAATGGCAATTCAGCAATTCA
>CANMKA010000105.1 GCA_947498355.1 uncultured Paraglaciecola sp.
CTCGCATTCACTGCATTGCCAATGTGAGCAGCCCATTCTATGGGTTTGACACCGGCACAGGCGGCTGATGGCTTGGCGCATGTCCAAGGAGAGCGCTTGCTTATACGCACGGCAAAAAGAGGCATTATGACGGTTCAATATATCAATAAAGGCGCTCATTGTGTTTGCCACTGTAACACGAGCGTGTCAGCCAATTGATTAATCGCTTGTTGGGTATTGGCCTGCTTTACTTGGGTTAAACGGGTATAACGGGCTGTGGTATTTAGACTGCTGTGACCTAACAACCTTTGTAGCGAGTGCAAATCCACGCCTTGCTGCAACAAGTGGGTGGCATAACAATGGCGCAAAGAGTGAGGGCTGATGTGTTTATTTATCTTACAATCGGCACACACCCGTTTTAATGC
>CANMKA010000106.1 GCA_947498355.1 uncultured Paraglaciecola sp.
GCCTTTGACAGTGTGTCTGAAAATGAGATGAATTTGGCGAGTCATCTGATTAAACGATTACCCGATAACAGCCTGACGTTATTTGACAAAGGATTCTATTCACTTGGTTTATTGCATGACTGGCAAGAAAAAGGACTCAATACCCATTGGCTGCTTCCTTTGAAAAAAGGCACGCAGTATGAGGTTGTCAGACGTTTAGGAAAACAAGACACACTCATTCGTTTGACCACTACGCCCCAAGCCAGAAAGAAACGAGAAGGGTTACCTATGACCATGGAAGCGAGATTAGTCAGTCGAAAAATCAAGGGGAAAGACGTCCACATCCTTACCTCTATGGTAGACCCGATGAAATACCCCAGTGCAGAGATTGTGGATTTATATGCCCACCGCTGGGAAATTGAAAT
>CANMKA010000107.1 GCA_947498355.1 uncultured Paraglaciecola sp.
GTGACCTCAACCGGGTAACGAAAATGTGCAATAGAGACTGGTTGGATGTGAGCAACACTTAAGATGGAATGGTATAATGGCTTGCCATGGATGGCAAGACCGGGTGCATACCATCATGGGTTAACCTAGGGTTTTCTGGAGCACAGCTCCATCTAGGTTAACAGCTTGGCAAGGATGCCAAGGTTGGGTGAGCTTCATCAGGGGAAAAGCGGTCTTTTCAGGAACGAAGTTCCGCTCCGCTTTTCATACCAACATGGATGTTGGGATTGGGTGCCGATCATCATGGATGTGTATTTGACCAACCTAAACATTTTACCGCCCAAAGCAAAAAAGGCCTTCCGATTACGGAAGGCCTTCTTCTAAATAGGAGTCTGACGGTGTGCTACTCTCGCATG
>CANMKA010000108.1 GCA_947498355.1 uncultured Paraglaciecola sp.
CTAAAGCAATCGATAGGCGGTTATCAGGGGCGCTATAAGGAAGGTAAGCTGTCTGAAATGGTAGGTATGTGAAACTCGGCGGTATGAAAAGAGGTGGTGCTTGTCATTTATTTAGACATGCTACGGCCACTATCATGCTGGACAACTGCGCAGAGCTTCGTCATGTGCAAGAGATGCTAGGTCATGCCGATATCTCGACTACTCAGATATATACACATGTGTCTCGTGCAAAACTGACGGAGGTGTACAGTAAAAGTCATCCATCTGCGTTGAGTGAGCAGCGTCTAAATTAATCAATACTGGCAATAGTAATGCAAATGCATTACCATTGTTTCATTCGACCAATTGAGGACATTGTTATGCCACAATTACCGTTAGAAACAGA
>CANMKA010000109.1 GCA_947498355.1 uncultured Paraglaciecola sp.
TCGTTTTGTCATTTAACACCTCAATAATTGGATTATATTCCATTATTAAAGTGTCCTGTTTAATTAAAGCAGATCAAAAAATATCAAATATTACAAAGACCAAATATTACAAAGACAGCCATAGTTATAAGCTCTGTATGGTTAGGGCTTACCCCTTTGCAATATGCTTCGGGTGAAACCAGCCGTATGTCAGGTATAACTAAACGTGGAGATGCTTATTTGCGTAAGCAACTCATTCATGGAGCAAGAACCGTTGTCAATCATGCTCATAAAAAAGATGATGCACTCAACACGTGGGTAACCACCCTTGTTGAGCGCCGAGGTAAAAACAAAGCCGTTGTCGCAACGGCGCACAAATTAGCTCGACTAATGTGGATATTG
>CANMKA010000110.1 GCA_947498355.1 uncultured Paraglaciecola sp.
CTCCAAAAATTCAGAATCAATTCACGTATTGAAATAAGCCCCTGCCAGAAAACCAAACAAATCAGGGAACTAGCACCAAATTCAACCTGTTCACCACTTAATCAAGAATATATTCAGCCTCCAACTCATCAAAAAAGCGACATGGAATACAAACACCATTTCAAGGAGCTATTTTTAAAATGGGTGTCTTTGTTTGGTCTCATCCCGAATCACTCGACCTGTCATATCTACCAGCTCACAATAATCTTTGAGTGAAAAAGCAATACCTTTAGGTATGTGTTGTGTGTGGTTGCCCACGAAAGCCAGTAAGGCTTTGGGTTGTGCGTGTTTATTGTTAACCGCTTTAAGGCGTTTTTGGATACTGGTGTGGTGGGAATCTT
>CANMKA010000111.1 GCA_947498355.1 uncultured Paraglaciecola sp.
GCTATGCAATGTAACCCTGTTTTCAAGTCCACTTATCAACGATTAGTTGAGCAAGGAAAGCCTAAAAAAGTGGCTATTATTGCCTGTCTAAGAAAGATGATTGTTATCTTAAATTCGATGCTCAGAGATCGGGTGATGTGGGATGAGAATATGGCGAAAATTCAGTGATTGACACCATAGTCACTTGTTGAACGAAGCCGCTTCGCGGCAGAGTGTGTGAGTATCCGATAATGATCTATGAACCATTACCATAGTGGTAGTGGATTGGAGATCAAACAATGAATTCACAGCAACAAGCCCGTTTCGACCAACTTTATACGTCTCATCTTAACCATTTAACCTTACAAGGTAAACGCCCTGCAACCATTGAT
>CANMKA010000112.1 GCA_947498355.1 uncultured Paraglaciecola sp.
CGTTTCACGCTGTGTGAGGCGGTCTTTTTTATGTGGTGTAGATAAGTACTCAGGTCAAAATTACGAACATAGGCGAGGGTGGGTTGAGGCTCGTTTGTTATTTCTATCTTCGGTATTTTCAATTGATATTGCCGCGTATGCGGTGATGAGTAATCAGCAAAATGTCGGGAGCATTTTACAACAGCGTTAGCTGGCCCGAAGGGCGTAAGGCAGGATGCCTGAAGTATTGCCACGTGGTAATGTATGTCGATAAAGACCAAGCTGATAAGTGGTCACAAGATGAAGTACTAGTTCGCTGGGAAAAAATACACAAAGGCACCTTAATCACTCAAAAATATACTAGACAAGAAAC
>CANMKA010000113.1 GCA_947498355.1 uncultured Paraglaciecola sp.
ATAAAGGCCAATTCCCCACGCACGTTAGTGCGCCACAACGCTTTGTCTGGAGCAAAGCATAACATCCGAAGGATGGCCTGCAGGTGGAGGGCAGGAAGCCCGCAATCAAAACGTCAGTTCCCCATGTTATCCAATGCGGTAAACGCATAATCAAAGGGGTCAGAGTTGTTGATTTTTAGTTTTATTCTACTATATTAACGTAAGTCTTAAAATTTGGTGCTTTCTTTCAGAAAATGGCTCGTCTACCTCGGTTGAATCTTCCCGATAGTCCTCAGCATGTTGTGCAGCGCGGTAACAACCGTCAGGTGTGCTTCTTTGCAGAGCAGGATTACTGCGTGTATTTGG
>CANMKA010000114.1 GCA_947498355.1 uncultured Paraglaciecola sp.
AAGCAGTAAGTGATAGCCTCTCCCAGTTTGGTGTTGGGTAATACCTGTTGTTCAGATTTGATGAGCCACGTTTCAAACTGTTCGAGTAGAAGCAAGGCTTTGTCTTGTCGGGCTTGATAGCGTTCATTCACGGTTTTGTCTTTGATTTGCTGTTCAACGCGATACAGCTTTTGAATATGGTTAAGTGCCCAGTCCGCCTTGCCGTTTGGTTTTTTACCTTGTGCTGTTTTCGCCTCGGTAAACTTACGTCTCGCATGAGCCCAACACCCCACGAGTGTCGCTTGGGTAGCATGATAACCCGCATAACCATCCACTTGCAGATAGCCTTGATAATT
>CANMKA010000115.1 GCA_947498355.1 uncultured Paraglaciecola sp.
TGGTAGGCTTGGGCAGACTTGAACTGCCGACCTCACCCTTATCAGGGGTGCGCTCTAACCAGCTGAGCTACAAGCCTTTCTTGCTTCTGCTTTTCGCCCTATGCTTCACCTTAGTTTTTCGCTCACTCGGTTATGTACAATTTGTACACGCCCTCGTTCGCTCAAAAGCCGGTTCGCCTAGAACAAAAATCATCGCAATAAACGATGATTGCAGCGCAAAGAATTTGCTTGAATAACCCAAGCACTTCTTTTTGCTCTTTCTTTTATCAACAACAAAACAATCTGTGTGAACATTCAACAACGCAAGCGCTATCAATTTTTAGTAAGGAGGTGAT
>CANMKA010000116.1 GCA_947498355.1 uncultured Paraglaciecola sp.
CTCTAGTTCATTCACTAGTCGCTCTAAGCGCTTCATACGCTCAGTAATGGTTTGAATGGCTTCTTGCAATACAATTTGTTGGGCGGGGTGTGGCAACACCAGTTCGGTTAACCAGCGTAAGTGTGCTGTAGACCAATTGTCTTTTATTTTGCAGGTTATGTTATTGCGCAATAACATGGCTTTGAGTTGGTATTTGGCATCTTTTAAGTCTTTCATTGCCACTTCGCGAGCGCGGGATATATCGCGTATGGCTTCATCCTCAGGCTCTGGTACATAGATAGGCGTTAAGTCTTCGGACTTAAGCAATTTGGCTAGCATCATGGC
>CANMKA010000117.1 GCA_947498355.1 uncultured Paraglaciecola sp.
CCCTTTCCTTGAGCCTATTAACGATGTTATCACAGCAAAAAATAGAAGTATGATTACTACATCCATATTTTAGAATCTCCCAAATTTAATAAATTTAGCAAAGCTAGAAAAAACCTCACTCCAAAAAATTGGCCTAACTTATCTGAAAGTATCCCGACGCTATAGTAATTAAAGACTGTTCACAATCCTGTGTCAGGCGAATAAATATTAAGACCGCTACCTAGCCTGCCTTTAAAAATGTTCTGCACAACTAAATCAGGACACTTTTCTTAAGGAACTTTGCTCATATTCTACTGGTGATAAATCACCATT
>CANMKA010000118.1 GCA_947498355.1 uncultured Paraglaciecola sp.
CTTACGACCTAAAGATTTAGGACAATACCTGCAAGGTATGAAGCAGTCTTTTGAATCGAGACTGGTAGTTGTATGCCGTCAACCTAAAGGGCGAAAAGATAAAACAGCGACAGGTGAGCGAGCCAGAAAAAGTAAGAAATCTAGAACCAATGCTGAACGAGAGAAAGAGCCATGGTTACTTGCGACCTCTTTGAATAAAACACACACTGCGTCAAACAGGATCATGAAAATATATGCCACTCGCATGCAAATTGAAGAGAGCTTTCGGGATCTGAAAACAGGGCTGAAAATGAATCAT
>CANMKA010000119.1 GCA_947498355.1 uncultured Paraglaciecola sp.
TGGCCAAACACCTAGAAGATTCCCACCACACCAGTATCCAAAAACGCCTTAAAGCGGTTAACAATAAACACGCACAAACCAATGCCTTACTGCCTTTCGTGGGCAACCACAGACAACACATGCCTAAAGGTATTGCTTTTTCACTCAAAGATTATTGTGAGCTGGTAGATATAACAGGTCGAGTGATTCGGGATGATAAGCGGGGTTATATAGACCAACACCAATCTCCCATTCTAGAAAAGCTAGGCCTCAATGACGAACAGTGGCTCACTCTCTCGACCGAATTCGA
>CANMKA010000120.1 GCA_947498355.1 uncultured Paraglaciecola sp.
TCAGCATTCGCACTTGTGATATGTCCAGCAAGCCTCTCAGCTCACCTTCAGCCACTTACACAACGCTCCCCTACCACTTGCGCATCCTTAAATTTACTTCTTTCTCAACTGTGTTGAAACGCTTTACCAGCAGGTCCAGTCTTTTTAAAAAGCAAAAAGTCTGCACGTTGCTGTTAGCTCTAATTCAAATAAACTTAAGTGATGCGCAAGTCCGCAGCTTCGGTATATTACTTAGCCCCGTTACATCTTCCGCGCAGGCCGACTCGACTAGTGAGCTATTACGCTT
>CANMKA010000121.1 GCA_947498355.1 uncultured Paraglaciecola sp.
TTATAGAGTAAGCGAAGTACTCGTTTATTGATTACGGCGCATCTGTTAAAGATGGCCATCAGCTTTTACATATTATTTAAGTAATGATGAATAAAGCTCGGCCAATAGGCTGTACTTGATTCCTCATTGCGCTAATGTCATCTCAGTAAGCAGTGTTCACTACGTTCACGCAATTTGCTTCGATGAATTAGCACGACACAGTTTTTGTCTGACGGCCATAGCGATACGGTCCCACCTGATCCCATCTCGAACTCAGAAGTGAAACGTATTAGCGGCGAT
>CANMKA010000122.1 GCA_947498355.1 uncultured Paraglaciecola sp.
AACTGAATTCCTTAATCACTAAACCACAGACGAGTGTTTAAATTGGAAAATTCGTGGGGATCCCTCAGACACTGAGTTCACAGAGGAAAGGTAGATAAGAGCAGGGGAAAGTAAATAGTAGCTAGGAGATAGGAGGTAGTGAAAGCGAGAGCGAGAAGAGCGGAGACAAGCAAGCCCTTATTTTCGTCGTTCCAGAGGTCTTTTGATCTGGAATCCAATCTTTAAACAGTCAAAACAAAAACAAGATGTTGAACCACAGAGGACACGGAACACACA
>CANMKA010000123.1 GCA_947498355.1 uncultured Paraglaciecola sp.
TGAGTCCACTCAAGCTGCCCAGCATTCACCGAAAGTAACGAAAACCTCTGAAAAAAATAGTGCGATCCGCGTTTTAAACACTTTGTTTACTGTTGGTTGAGTTCAAACGGGCCGAAAGGTTGCGCTATATAGGCTATTGCCGTATTTTGTTGCGAAAGATTTAATAATGGCTGTCTTTTTTCTTGAGACGCAGACCAATGGCTGACCCTCACCACAGAATTTGAACAACACTTTTCAACCGCTGTAGGCAGTGACCACATGCTACAGCAATTCAA
>CANMKA010000124.1 GCA_947498355.1 uncultured Paraglaciecola sp.
TTATAACAGGCAAAGACCACTATAAACCACGATCAATATTTGCCGTCAAACGATCGCTAACATTATTGGGCTGTTTGGGCAGATTTGAATCACTTTGGTTGTTTTAAACCCGTTTGCCCTACCTGATGAATTCAGTTGTTGGTATCGTATTGGTGGTAAAGATAAAATTAAGAGTATTGAAATTGCCTGCCAGCCATAACAAGTGACTATGGTGTCAATCACTGAATTTTCGCCATATTCTCATCCCACATCACCCCATCTCTGAGCATCGAA
>CANMKA010000125.1 GCA_947498355.1 uncultured Paraglaciecola sp.
GCTAATGTTTGCTAAAAAGCGATCCGACTTTTAGCGCACTATTGACACCGGCTGACTTATGGGTGACCCCTTTGATTAAATTACAGCAAAGCGTTATTCATGCGGATGAAACCACGCTTAAAGTAACAAAGGAAAATAAACAAAAATGCTATATGTGGCTGTATGCTACAGGCGCTGACTCGCCCGAAGGTAAAGTAAAAGGCTCATCCATACCTAATATTGTATTGTTCGATTATCACAATAATCGAAGCGCAAACTGTGCGACTCA
>CANMKA010000126.1 GCA_947498355.1 uncultured Paraglaciecola sp.
CTATGGAGAAAAATAGGCTGAAAATACTGCCTAAAACACTTCATAAAAGCATCAATGCAGTCCTTAAACTTCTTATGTGCGAAATTGAAAAAGTCGATGTATTAATGAATAAAACCATTAAAGACTGTCCTGAATATCAAGCCAAGAATGACATCATTCAGTCGATGCCAGGTGTTGGTAAAGTGGTAGCTTTTAGCTTACTCAGCAACATGCCTGAGCTGGGATATATCACCAACAAACAAGCCTCATCCTTGATCGGTGTCG
>CANMKA010000127.1 GCA_947498355.1 uncultured Paraglaciecola sp.
TAGTTTTACCTTGCTATATTAACGTAAGTCTTAAACTTTGGTGCTTTCTCTCAGAAAATGGCTCGTCTACCTCGGTTAAATCTTCCCGATATCCCTCAACATGTTGTGCAGCGCGGTAATAACCGTCAGGTGTGCTTCTTTGCAGAGCAGGATTACTGCGTGTATTTGCAAATCAACAACTCTGACCCTGAGGAATCCCCACAAATAATTTATATAAATCATGAAGATAGTTAAATGAGTGGGGAACATTCATGGCATTTAGTG
>CANMKA010000128.1 GCA_947498355.1 uncultured Paraglaciecola sp.
AGTTCAAGTCTGCCCAAGCCTACCAAATTCTCACTTATGCTTCGTTAGATGAGTCGTCGTGTATAAAGACACACGTCTTCCCCATCTGCCTTGCCTAAGCAAGAATTAAGTCTCTTGGAAAAAGATTAAGTAGCCTTAATCAATACGCATTAAGTAATGTTTATTGATTAAGGTTTTTTAAACCTCAATTGTCAGTGCTTAGGCACGACAATGTTCTTTAACAATATGGAAAGCTGATAAAAGTAATCGAAAAACAAAGAGTA
>CANMKA010000129.1 GCA_947498355.1 uncultured Paraglaciecola sp.
GATGGTTGGAACTAAGCTTTAGGTTAGTTTTTTCATTAAAGGTGTTCCCTCATGCCTCAATCACGTAAAAGCCAAATAAGCCTTGTTGATACGCCTTATTCTATGAAAAACGTCCCTGTTATTCACTTCTTCGAAGCCAGCTAACGCTGTTCAAATTTGTTCCTTACAAATTTTGTCACTGCGTTTCACGCTGTGTGAGGCGGTCTTTTTTATGTGGTGTAGATAAGTACTCAGGTCAAAATTACGAACATAG
>CANMKA010000130.1 GCA_947498355.1 uncultured Paraglaciecola sp.
CTTGTAGCTCAGCTGGTTAGAGCGCACCCCTGATAAGGGTGAGGTCGGCAGTTCAAGTCTGCCCAAGCCTACCAAATCTTCCTTACTCTGCGTTATTTAGCTCGTCGTGTATAAACAGAATACACGTCCTCACTAAATGCCTTGATTAAGCAAGATTTTGGAGAAATATCCTGGGGCTATAGCTCAGCTGGGAGAGCGCCTGCCTTGCACGCAGGAGGTCAGCAGTTCGATCCTGCTTAGCTCCACCAC
>CANMKA010000131.1 GCA_947498355.1 uncultured Paraglaciecola sp.
TGAGTTCAAACGGGCCGAAAGATTGCGCTAGAGAGGCTATTGCCGTATTTTGTTGCGAAAGATTTAATAATGGCTGTTTTTTTTTTGTTCCGACACCCATTTTAGTATTTGTAAAATGGGTGTCCCTCTAAGCTCAAGCCTAGTAAGCTCATGCCTAGAGTCTCAAATGTGAACCAAACAAAGACACCCATTTTAAAAATAGCTCCTTGAAATGGCGTTTGTATTCTATGTCGCTTTTTTGATGAGT
>CANMKA010000132.1 GCA_947498355.1 uncultured Paraglaciecola sp.
AAGAATCATACAAAACCATGCCACAGCAAACGGCATAAATGATGAAATTAATGTTTTTGGTTATCAGGGAAGCTCGGGTTGGACAAGGGCTTAGAGCCCGAGTGGGTGTTGTGCGCCCCTGATAACCGCCTATCGATTGCTTTAGTTACGTGATGAACAAAAGGTGCCAACCAACCTACATCAAACCCGATACGGACAAGGTTATGATAAACCGCATGGGTGATTCTCAATTTTAGGGTGTGTAGG
>CANMKA010000133.1 GCA_947498355.1 uncultured Paraglaciecola sp.
TTGTTGGTGACCTCAACCGGGTAACGAAAATGTGCAATAGAGACTGGTTGGATGTGAGCAACACTTAAGATGGAATGTATCCGTCCGGTGATCCCACCTAGTTTTTAGCTATGGCCCATGGTAAAAGTCCTTCGATATTAGGCCCTTTATGGCTCAGTGTTTCTAAGCTTTGCAAGATGTAATCGAATACGTTGAGGTCATTCGCTTTTGCTGTTTCGATGATGCTGTATAATATTGCGCTAGC
>CANMKA010000134.1 GCA_947498355.1 uncultured Paraglaciecola sp.
TTTGGTTTTCTGGCAGGGGCTTATTTCAATACGTGAATTGATTCTGAATTTTTGGAGGGTTGACTTTACTCAGCCGTTTTTGAGTAAGGTTTTGGCTTTACCCATGCCTCGCATGCGCTTGTGATGGGTGTGTTGGCTGAAGTTACGCATCATGATTTCACTACCAGCTGCGTAGCAAAAGTGTTGTTCGAATTCGGTCGAGAGAGTGAGCCACTGTTCGTCATTGAGGCCTAGCTTTTC
>CANMKA010000135.1 GCA_947498355.1 uncultured Paraglaciecola sp.
CATTTGCCGACCGAGTTAGCCCAAAGGCAAAACAGAATAAGGATAATGGCAGTAACCTAAACACTGGAGGAAATATCATCACCCTATGACACAATAAGATAACACGCTGATATTATTGACATTTCAATAAGGTCACGGACCATTGCGGCCCGAAGAAAGTACACCCCGCACGCACCCTTCACGCTCAGCCGAGCAATTTACTATATAAAGCAGACTCCACAGCTTCGGGCTTGTTCAAC
>CANMKA010000136.1 GCA_947498355.1 uncultured Paraglaciecola sp.
TTATATGTTAACGAATAAACAGGCCTTCGATATCGAACGCGCCTTTAGCTAGTTTCCCGGTGTCATTCAGCCAGTGTTAGGGGTTGGATAATAAACCAGTGTTTCTCTGAATGGAGGGTGATACCGGACTTAATTTATTCGCCCACATGTTAAGCCAAGTTGGGTCTGGAAGGTGAAATCCTAGCCACCACCTCTGTGCGTTTACCGCATTGGATAACATGGGGAACTGACGTTTT
>CANMKA010000137.1 GCA_947498355.1 uncultured Paraglaciecola sp.
GTGCTTCAGGACAAAGTTTGGAAGGTGATAAGGTGCAAATTCCAGATGATTTTTCTGGCGAGAATACCTTACTTTTACTGGGGTACAAGCAAGACTCTCAGTTCGATATCGACCGTTGGTTGATCGCACTCGATATGACAGAAACAGCGGTTGCCGCATACGAAATTCCAACCATTCAAGGGATGGCACCAAGAATGTTCAGTACCTTTATTGACAACGGTATGCGCAGAGG
>CANMKA010000138.1 GCA_947498355.1 uncultured Paraglaciecola sp.
CTTCCTTAACCGTAAAAGGAAGGTATTTTGAAAACAATTAAATGTATCTGCTAGGCGTGGTTTACCGGACGCTTACGATGGAATGGTATGACTACTTTGAAGAACAATGACCTTATTTACCCCCAAAGCAAAAAAGGCCTTCCGATTACGGAAGGCCTTCTTCTAAATAGGAGTCTGACGGTGTGCTACTCTCGCATGGGGAAACCCCAAACTACCATCGCCGCTAATACG
>CANMKA010000139.1 GCA_947498355.1 uncultured Paraglaciecola sp.
AAGATGTCATCGCTTATCGCCAGACGTTTAAACCTGTCTTGGATCCGCTCTAATACTGGCTTTAAGGTGTGATGCTCTTGCCCTTCACCAAACACGCTAGCATCTACTACGATTTGATGTTTCTTATCTACCGTAGCCACGCCGTTATACCCTTGAATCGTGCCTTTACTGGTGGTCATTTTGGCTGACTCATTGTCAGTAATATTACTTTTTACTTCCTTGGGACG
>CANMKA010000140.1 GCA_947498355.1 uncultured Paraglaciecola sp.
AACCACTGCTCTGCATCTAGGTTTAGTCGCTCTAGAATAGGGCTGTGCGTATTTTGAATATACCCTGCTTTGTCTGCCCGTATACATCTGCCTGTACAGTCTACCAATTCACAGTAGTCTTTTAGGCTGTACGCTATGCCCTTGGGTATATCTTGTCTGGGGTTTCCAACAAAAGGCAGTAAACGTTTAGGTTGCTTTTGTTTGTTTTTAACTGCGTTAATGC
>CANMKA010000141.1 GCA_947498355.1 uncultured Paraglaciecola sp.
TTATAGAGTAAGCGAAGTACTCGTTTATTGATTACGGCGCATCTGTTAAAGATGGCCATCAGCTTTTACATATTATTAAATGTAAAGACTTATAGAGGATGACCTACAAACACCTGACGTGTTGTACGTCCTCCTTGCGCAAATGTTGCATCACCAAGCGGTGTTCACCATGTTCACACGTGTTTGGTTCAACAAATTTGCACGATTTTGTCTGACGGCCA
>CANMKA010000142.1 GCA_947498355.1 uncultured Paraglaciecola sp.
CCCAGCCCTTGATGCATTTTTGTCATTTTTAGGTCATGATATACAAAACCATCCAGAACGAATTCAACCTCTCAGTGTTTCAACGAAAGATAGTGCCGCGTCATTGATTACTGATGTCGAGATTGACTTGGATGCACCGCTTTCCAAAAAAAAGACAGCCATTATTAAATCTTTCGCAACAAAATACGGCAATAGCCTCTCTAGCGCAATCTTTCGGCCCG
>CANMKA010000143.1 GCA_947498355.1 uncultured Paraglaciecola sp.
GTTATTTCCCATTTTGTTTCTGGACGAGGGCCAGCTTGATACTTGCTAGCTAGGCCATTAATCGACAACACATTATTATGCATAGCGACTTTATCACCGGGAACACCTATCACACGCTTAACCAAACGCTCGTCAGCCTGCTTAGATTTAAACACGACTATCTCCCCTTTTACTGGCTGTCCAGTCTTAGCAATTACGATATCGGTAAAGGGAACCTCTAA
>CANMKA010000144.1 GCA_947498355.1 uncultured Paraglaciecola sp.
GATATTTCCTCCAGTGTTTAGGTTACTGCCATTATCCTTATTCTGTTTTGCCTTTGGGCTAACTCGGTCGGCAAATGTCGGTGCAGCGCATAACATGCTGACATTTAGGGCATTGCCGCTGAGCCTTGGTTGGTGGCATACATAATACCAATAAGTAGTGATTTATGATCTAATACTGTCATGGATTGCTCACTATTATTGTTCATATGAAACTTGAT
>CANMKA010000145.1 GCA_947498355.1 uncultured Paraglaciecola sp.
GCACAACATGCTGAGGAATATCGGGAAGATTCAACCGAGGTAGACGAGCCATTTTCTGAGAGAAAGCACCAAAGTTTGAGACTTACGTTAATATAGCAAGGTAAAACTAAAAATCAACAACTCTGACCCCTTTGATTAAACTAAAAATCAACAACTCTGACCCTGAGGGATCCCCACGAATTTAATTTTACAGCCCTCCGAGCCACGCCTCGTCTACG
>CANMKA010000146.1 GCA_947498355.1 uncultured Paraglaciecola sp.
TATATTCGGGCTTAACTATTTTATAGCGCCCCTGATGTAATACGAACCTACACACCCTAAAATTGAGAATCACCCATACGGTTTATCATAACCTTGTCCGTATCGGTTTGATGTAGGTTGGTTGGCACCTTTTGTTCATCACGTAACTAAAGCAATCGATAGGCGGTTATCAGGGGCGCTATAAGGAAGGTAAGCTGTCTGAAATGGTAGGTATGTG
>CANMKA010000147.1 GCA_947498355.1 uncultured Paraglaciecola sp.
TGGCTGGGACAACGACTATATGATGAAGGTACTAACCGTCGGGTTTACATCTGTATGATTTAAACCCGTTTGCCCTACGATTATAAGTCAGTTCAGTTGACTACTGATTAGTAGCATGCTTTGTGAAGCTTAGATGGACATATATGGACGCTCCCTGAAGATCAAGCACTACTTTTCTTCAGGCTTTATTGGCCTGCTATTTTTTAATATGTT
>CANMKA010000148.1 GCA_947498355.1 uncultured Paraglaciecola sp.
CTAGTGTGAGCAGATTGTTCTGGCGTACTTGCCATCTTGGCTCTGATTGGGTTTAAATCCACATAGGCCATACAGGCAAGTACGGCTGCCTCGTCTAATAGAGCTTGAGATTTAAACCTGCCTTCCCAGAAGCGTCCTGTACATTTGTCTTCTTTATTGGCTTCTCTAGCAATATATTCATTAAGGTTACGCATGAACCAGCTTATGTCGTA
>CANMKA010000149.1 GCA_947498355.1 uncultured Paraglaciecola sp.
CTTCGGGCCAGCTAAAGCTGTTCTCATTTTTTCCTGAAAAATGAGTGGGAAGGCAGGTTTAAATCTCAAGCATTTCTTTAAGGTAAAGAGCGGATGAAGCAGCCGTACTTGCCTGTATGGCTTATGTTGACTTGAACCCCATCAGAGCCAAGATGGCTAATACCCCAGAAACCTCAAACCACACCAGTATTCAAAAGCGCATTAACGCAGT
>CANMKA010000150.1 GCA_947498355.1 uncultured Paraglaciecola sp.
AATCAGCATAACCATATAAACCACCTAGGCAATACACCTCAAATACCTTGAGTCCACTCAAGCTGCCCAGCATTCACAGAAAGTAACGAAAACCTCTGAAAAAATAGTGCGATCAGCGTTTTAAACAATTTTTTTACTGTTGGTTGAGTTCAAACGGGCCGAAAGATTGCGCTAGAGAGGCTATTGCCGTATTTTGTTGCGAAAGATTT
>CANMKA010000151.1 GCA_947498355.1 uncultured Paraglaciecola sp.
ACTGGCTGCATCAACGCCACCCTCAGTGGCAGAGTATCAACGCCATCGCAGTTGTAGAGAGTAAGCGACAAGTGGGCGATGCGCCCGCCAGTTATGAACGGCGCTACTACATCACCAGTCATCAAGACAAGGACGCCGCCTTTATCGCCCATGCCATCCGCAGCCATTGGCACATTGAAAATAAGCTGCATTGGCAACTGGATG
>CANMKA010000152.1 GCA_947498355.1 uncultured Paraglaciecola sp.
GATGCAGGATTATGCATACACTGATGCTTTTTGTCGCAATTGCGACATTGCAGTAATTTGCCTTCGAAGTAGGCTGTTTTTACCCCGTCTTGACTTTCTCTTAGTCCTCTAAAACTGATGATATTACCCGCGGGGCAAACACAACTATTGTTCGTCGGGTCGAAGTGAAATTCACTGGCTGGGATAACCGTTTTCTTTCGGAT